>CAVFZF010000019.1:0-47462 GCA_963627025.1 Bifidobacteriaceae bacterium
CTGAATTCCAAGCGAGGAATCCAGCCCTTTCTTTTGCGGGTTCAAAAAGTTTTAGCGGACAGCAATATTCTTTTATATACGGATTAATTTCATGGGCGTTGAAACTTGTATTCCCAATTTGGTCGCAAATAGTACGCAAAAATGCCCTCAAATACCCCTGTTTTGTGTGAATGTTCCGCTAAACAAGTCTTAGGTAGCGGTTAGTGTTGATTTTATAACCTGTTGATTTTTAAGCGGAAAGAGGGGGATTCGAACCCCCGAGACGCTTTTAACGTCTACACGCTTTCCAGGCGTGCCTCTTCAGCCACTCGAGCACCTTTCCGATTGTAAATCTTTTGCAAAGGTAAGCCTTTAATGTCGAAAACGCAAGAAAAGGCTAAAGAATTGCTAAATATTAACTATTCGGAGCGCATTCTGTGTTGTAATGGTGTCTATTCGGTGTGCAGACTCTGCATAAATTTCGGTGAGTTTCAACAAGACATACTTCACGAATGCGCTTTCATTTCGTTTTCCGCGCATGGGAACGGGTGCCATATATGGCGAATCTGTTTCAAGCACTATCCTGTCCAGAGGAACTGCGGCAGCAAGGACTGATGGCAGATTGCTTTTCTTGAACGTAAGCACCCCACCAATACCAAGCATAAAATTGTCAAAACGGAGCAGTTGCTCAGCCTCTTTCTCGTTTCCGGTAAAACAATGGAATACTCCCCCTCTTAATTTTTCCTCGTATTGACGGAGTAGATTTACCATTTCATTTTGCCCTTTCCGGCAATGTATCATGAGAGGGAGTCCCAATTCAATGCTCCACTCTACCTGTATGCGAAACGCATCCAACTGTTCCGCTTCGTATTCGCGAGACCAATAGTAGTCGAGACCAATCTCTCCGATTGCGAGAACAGGCGTCTTGCGTTCCAGTTCCGACAGTATGAGACTGTGTATGCGGTCAAGTTCCTCTTTATAATCTGCCTTCACTTCCTCAGGATGCAGTCCGAGCATCGGATAGGCATAGCCCTCATACTGGCGGCAAACGTCCAGTGTGCTCAGACAACTCTTATAGTCGATGGCAGGGATGAACACTTTCTCCACTCCGGCAACCTTTGCCCTGTAAATTACAGCTTCGAGATCTGCAGCGAACTCCTCTCCGTCGAGATGCGTATGAGTATCTATCATGAGTTTCGGTGCATCAGTTCTACTGCGTACTTGTCAATCTCTTCCTTTCTCTTGGCATCGACCTTCACGAGTGAGAGATATTCTTTTGCTATGCCGAAATACGTCTCTGTCTTTTTCAGCGCAAGATTACCAACACCCAACTTGTCATATATCGCCGTTACGGCCTTTATTTTCTCCGCCTTATCAAACGATTTTGCAGAAATCCAAGCCTCCAGTTCAGCCTTGTCATTCCCCGTTGCCTTATTGCAGGCATTAATCAGCATATATGTTTTTTTGTTGTTGCAGATGTCCCCACCGATGGCTTTTCCAAAAATATTCTCGTCTCCATACACATCAAGATAGTCGTCCTGAAGTTGGAATGCCAGTCCGATGTTCTCCCCAAAACGGTAGAGATTCTCTTGGTCTTCAGAGTCTGCTCCTGCCAGTATAGCACCAATCTTCATGGCACAGGCAAGCAATACACTCGTCTTCAGGCGTATCATCTCGATGTATTCCTCTTCTGTCACGTCATTACGGTTTTCAAAATCCATGTCATACTGCTGCCCTTCGCCTATCTCGAGCGCCGTCTCGGTAAAACAATTGAGTACCTCACGCAATTTGGAACTGTCGCATTTGGCTATACGTTCGTATGCCAGAACCAGCATGGAATCGCCCGAAAGGATTGCCGTATTCTCGTCCCACTTGTTGTGAACGGTCTGTCGTCCACGTCTCATGTCCGCCTTGTCCATGAGATCATCGTGTAAAAGAGTGTAGTTGTGATATGTTTCAAGACCGCTCGCTGTCCACATCGCAGGAGCGATATCATCCTTATAGAGATTGTATGCCATAAGCAACAACACCGGTCTGATGCGCTTCCCTCCTGCTGACAGTACATATTCAATCGGCTCGTAGAGCGATTTCGGACTGCGCTCATTGGGAATATGAGCGATAAAATCATTTACCAAGTGCTGGATTTCAGTTGATGTGTATATCATAAATCAAAATTTATCGGAACGGCAATCATCGTTTTGCACGGTTTGCTGCCTTGTGTTCCAGGTTTCCATTTCGGCATTCTGCCCATTGTCTTTATCACTTCCGTGCCGAGAATACGGTCTGTAGACTTTTCCAAACGGAGGTTTTTCACGGTGCCATCCCTGTCGACAATGAAACTGACAACCACCCTACCCTCTATCTTTCTGTCCTGTGCTGTTTTGGGATACTTCAGGTTTGCCGTTATCCATTTCATGAATGCGCCTGCTCCACCTGGAAATTCCGGTAACTCCTCCACGGCCTTTATTCCTTCGGGCACTTCTTCTTTTGTTTCCAGTTCAACAGGTTTCACCTCCTCTACTTTCGCTTCAGGTATCTCCGCTTGACCGTCACCTATGACCAGTTTACTGTTTTCCGTTGCCACCGACGGTTTGTCTGTGACCATTTCCATTGGTTTTATGTTGGTCATTTCCGCAGGATTGTCCGTATGGGAAATGGCAGCCACCATATCATGCTCCTTTTTCAGGCTATTTATATCAATGTCTTCCAGCAGGTCCTCCACATCGTCATTGTTCTCTGACTGCGTGACACTGGCGTTCCATTCGAGCGCAGTGAACACACAGGAGAGTATCAGCACGACAGCGACAAGGAATATCTCCGTCCTACGATTATCAATATTGGCTCTTTCTGTTTTTTTCTCTTCCGACATTGATTTTTCTGTCTGTCATTGCAATTTTTCACGGCTTGCAACGTTTTAGACTTGTATAAGGCACTCAAGATGCCTATCCACCAGAGTGGAAACTCTATGCAAAAGTAACATTGTTTTTCCATAAAAGCAGTAACTTTGCCCATTATTTAGAACGTAAAAGATGAAAAAGCATCTCATCCTGATATGCATCCTGATGTGCGTCACCACCATTGCGGCGCAGAACGAGAGCCGTACGGGATACAATTTTCTGCGCATTCCGGTCAGTGCCCATGTTGCTGCGCTGGGTGGAGACAACATTTCCATCTACGACGATGAGACGTCTTTGGCATTCGCAAATCCCGCTTTATTGACCAATACGAGTGACAAGACCCTCGGACTCAACTATATGAACTATATGCAAGGGGCGAACACGCTGAGTGCAACCTACAATTTCATACCTTTTGACAGAGCCGCCATCGCCTTCTCTGGACAGTATATGGACTACGGGAGTATGAAACAGACCGACTCTGACGGTAGCATCACAGGCGACTTTAAGGCGAAAGATATCTCCCTGTCAGGCTATTTTGCCTATCTTTTGAACGACAATCTCTCCGCCGGAATAACCGCCAAACTGATTACTTCCTACATCGGTGATTACAATTCTCTGGCGGTCGGCATCGACTTGGGAGTGAACTATCTCAACACCAACGGAGATCTCTCGCTGTCACTTGTTGCCAAGAATCTTGGAGGACAATTGGAAGCATACGACGAGAACTATGAACCGATGCCCTTCGACTTACAGTTTGGCGTGAGCAAGCGGTTTGTCAACACTCCGCTACGATTGCATGCTACACTCGTAGATCTCAATCATACGGGTTATAAACTCAAGAACCATCTCGTTATCGGAGCCGACTTGCTGCTGTCAGACAACATCTGGGTAGGCTGCGGTTACAATTTCCGCCGGGCAAGTGAGATGAGTATAGGCACCGGCGACGATGAAAGTTCACACGGAGCAGGATTCTCCCTTGGCGCAGGACTCAACCTTGAGCGTTTTGCAGTCAACTGTTCGTGGGGTAAATACCATGTCGGAAACTCAAGCATAATCATCAACCTGTCATATAAACTGTAAGAAAACATGAAGAAAATAATAATAGCAATCGACGGACATTCATCGTGTGGAAAAAGTACGATGGCAAAACAACTCGCCCGAAAACTCGGTTATGTGTATGTGGACACTGGTGCCATGTATCGTGCTGTCACCCTTTTCGCCCTGCGCAACGGCCTGTTCCATGAGGACGGAAGCGTGAATACTGACGAACTGGCGGCAAGGATGCCGGAGATAGAAATCAGTTTCAGATTCAATGAAACGAGCGGCAAGGCGGATGCATACCTCAATGGCGAGGACGTGGAGAATGAGATACGTCTAATGGAAGTATCTAATCACGTCAGCCCTATTGCCGCCATTCCATTTGTCCGCGAGGCTATGGTCATGCAACAACGCCGTATGGGCGAAGGCAAGGGCATCGTTATGGATGGTCGGGACATAGGCACGACAGTATTTCCCGATGCAGAACTCAAAATATTTGTCACCGCTTCACCCGAGGTAAGGGCACAACGCCGCTACGAAGAACTGTGCAATAAAGGCGAGAAAGCCAACTTCGCGGACATACTTAAGAACGTGCAGGAGCGTGATTACATCGATTCCCACCGCGCCACAAGTCCGATGCGCAAGGCAGACGGCGCTCTCCTACTCGATAACAGCCACATGACCATCGAAGAACAGAACCAATGGTTAGAAGAACAAGTGGCAAATGTTTTAATTCGAAACACACCGGATAAAAGATAAAACACATCATATGTGTATCAGCCAGATTCTTAGTCTTGTGGTAATGCTTTTGGCAGGAATGAGTGTCTTTGCTCTAGAAACGAAGGGTTGAGTAGTAGGTGATAATGGAACACCTTTGGCATTTGTCAATGTAATAAAGCTAAATAGCACAGACTCTACCATAGTATACTGAGCTGGAATGTTCAGTATAATGACAAGTATACATACCAAGGGGGGAAATCCATTGACACAACCGTGTTGAGTGATGAACTCCTACCATACATTCTGCATTGACATCAGAATCATTTTGTGGTTTTATGTCATATTTTATTGATAACGTTTCTGTACCTGTTACAGATAAGTCACAGTTTCCTTAAGGGGCTTGCGACTATAGTGGTTGTGCAACGGTTTTGCATCAGCGGCGGCAAAGCCGAGGTCAAGGAGCATCAGTATGTCCTCATTGTCGGGCAGTCCGAGGTTGTCATGCAACTGATCCATATGCACGCAATTCAACCAACAGCTGTCCACGCCCACAGAGGCTGCCCCCAACATCAGATGCGTAGCAACGATGGAAGCATCCTCCACACCCGACTGGCGTTTGCCATCGGGATAGGTATAGACATTGTCCTTGTCGAAACAAACCACGAGTACGGTAGGCGCACCATAGCGACATGGTGTGGCGGCATCCACCTTTGCAATGGCATCTGCCGACTGCACGACATATATGTGTTGCTCCTGCAGGTTCTTGGCTGTCGGCGCAAGGCGCCCGGCTTCAAGTATTGCTTCAAGTTGCTCGACACTTATCTGTCTGTCACTGTCGTACTTCTTGCACGAGTAACGGTCTCGTGCCAATTGTAGAAAATCCGTTTTCATATCTCTTTGTATATTAAGTTTATATAAACAATTAAACAGTCAAGTTGGGAGTACAATGTGTTAGTATGAAGGAAGGGTGTGCTTTGTACTCCTACTATAACCCTTTTATCACATCCAAAATCTTCTTGCGAATACCGTCATTAGTACCGTTTCCTGCATAACGCACCAAACCGTCCTCACCAATAACCAAGAACAGAGGGAATCCGCCCATGCCAACAAACTTCATAAAGTAGTTGTCTTCATAAATGTGTATCCAGTTGAAACCACGCGCCTCAGTGATTTTCTTCACCTTATCCGCTTTTTCGAAGTTGACGGAAAGGAAAATTACATCAGGAAACTGCGACTTCCATTCTGAGAGGATAGGCATTTCTTTCAGGCAAGGACCACATCCCGAGAACCACGCATTGACTACGGCTTTATGTCCTTTGAGCGACTGTTCCGTCCAAACATTGTCTTCAATGTCGTGCAAGACGAATGTTCCGGGCAGCGGTTTGCCCACTAATGAATCGTTGCCCTTGCCCGATGTCGTGATTTCTGTCATCTTAGTTCTTAGTTCTTTCTCGTCTTCTATCTCCTCAAGACACTTCACTTGCTCTCTGGGAATCTCGTATTTGCCCCAATCTTCCGGTATTATGAAGTCCGGTTTCATTGTAAACATCGTTACATTTCCGTTTTCTCCATACTTAAGAGGCGTGATGAACGCAATCTGGTCTATAATCTGGTTTATATTCACAGGTACACCCTTGGTGTAGAAACGGTCGTTCACCATTATATACGGAGATATCAGACTATCTGCTTCCACAATCTCCATGCAATCTGTCCGCGCATTGGCTACCGTAGAGGTCAATGCCAACATCAGCATTAGTTGCATCACTTTCAATATCTTGCTCATAAAAAATGTTTCTCGATATTATACAACGTTGTCACATATTACTGTCACATATTTAGGAAATTCCTTATCATGATGTCACCCTGTGGGGTTAGTACGCTCTCTGGATGAAATTGTATGCCACGCACATTTAATTCCTTATGGCGCAACGCCATTATCTGTCCTTCGTCGCTTTCAGCAATGACCTCGAGACAGTCCGGGAGATTCTCGGCATCAACAACCCATGAATGATATCTGCCCATAGTAAACCGTTGTGGCACACCGGCAAACAACGGATCGTCCGCATGAGTGCCTTCAGTAGCCACTCCATGAAACACTTGGTCAAGGTTTTTAAGGCTTCCTCCGAACACTTCGCCTATTGCCTGATGTCCGAGACAAACTCCCAATATCGGCTTTTCTGCTGAATAACGCCGCACGACATCCAACAGCAGACCGGCTTCTGACGGAATGCCAGGACCAGGAGAAAGGATTATCTTGTCGAAGCCTTTAATTTCATCCAACTCGAAACGGTCGTTACGCAATACCGTTACTTCCGCTCCGAGCGCCTTGACGAGATGACTCAGGTTGTAAGTAAACGAGTCATAGTTGTCGATTATCACTATTGATTGTTTCATGTCACATTTCCTCCGCCATTAAGATTGCCTTGCGCAGTGCGCCAAGTTTGTTGTTTACCTCCTGTAGTTCATATTCCTCGTCACTCTTTGCGACGATTCCACCGCCAGCCTGAAACCACAATTCATCATTACGGCTTACAAATGTGCGGATTGTGATAGCTTGGTTAAGTGAACCGTTCATTCCGATAAAACCTATGCAACCACCGTACGCGCCGCGGTTATGCGGTTCATATTCCGAGATGAGTTGCATGGCACGCACCTTGGGAGCACCCGACAGTGTGCCGGCTGGAAACGTGTCGACAAATGCTTTTATCGGGTCTGCGCCCTCGTCAAGTTCGCCACTGACACGCGAAACGAGGTGTATCACATGTGAATAGTACTGCATATCCTTATAGAAGTCCACCTTCACGTCGTGACAGTTTCGTGACAGGTCATTGCGTGCAAGATCCACGAGCATGACGTGTTCGGCATTCTCCTTGGGGTCATTCTTCAGATACAGAGCGTTCTTCCTGTCCTGTGCCGCATCACCGGTACGTTTCGTGGTGCCGGCTATGGGGTCTATGTATGCCCTCCTGCCGTCTATGCGGCAATGGGTTTCGGGCGAAGAACCGAATATGCGGAAGCCTCCGAAGTCGAAATAGAACAGGTATGGCGACGGATTGATGCTGCGTAGGGCACGGTAGAGTTTGAAGTCATCGCCCTCATACTTTTGTATAAACCGTCTCGAAAGAACTATCTGAAACACGTCACCACGCTGACAGTGGCGTATTCCACGGCGTATGTTGGCCTTATGTTCCTCATCTGTGAGCGTACTGACATACTCTCCTACGGGATGAAAGTCGTAAGTGCGGTGCGGACGGCCGTTGATGTCCTTTTCCAGTTGCTCCAGATTGCTTGTCTCTCCGCTGCCGAGCATCTCAATGAGAGTGACCTCGTTGCGGAAATGGTCAAATACTATCACGTCCTTATAGAGGATATACAGTATATCGGGAGCATCATTCTTTGTCTGCTTCTCATCCTTCACGTCTATGTGTTCGAAGTATCTCACTGAATTGAAAGACATATATCCGTAAAGTCCACAGTACTCTGACAATCCGCCTTTTATGTCAAATTTATTAATGAAAGCGTTTATTGCTCTGTCCACCGTGTATTCATCCGTTATCTCTCTTTCCGTTTTCTTGCCATCGGGAAAGGTGCACACGGCAACACCATGCTCTATTCCCACACTTGCAATCGGATGAATGGCGATATAGGAACGGCTGTTTTCTCCTCCATGATAGTCGGAACTCTCCATCAAAGCCGACTGAGGATAGATGTCACGCACCTTCAGATAGACGCTCACTGGGGTCACCATGTCGCCCAGAACGGTCTTTGTCGCTGTTGTGTATCTATACATGATTTTGTTCAGATTTTATTTTTGAGATATGTGTCGAGATCTTTGTCGCCACGTCCTGATACTGTCAGCACTACCACATCGTCGGGGTGCAGTGTCGGTTTCATCTTTGGTAGCAGAGCCAAGGCGTGTGCGCTCTCAAGAGCAGGGATGATACCTTCAGTTCGTGTGAGTTCAAATGCTGCGGCAAGAGCCTCCTTGTCGGTTGCAGCAAACACTTTTGCCCTGCCGGAATCATAAAGATTGCAATGCAGAGGACCGGTTCCAGGATAGTCAAGACCGGCAGAAATGGAGTAAGGTTCAACAATCTGTCCATCGTCGGTCTGCATCAGTTTGATGCGCGAACCATGCAGTATACCTGTCGTTCCGACCTCAAGTGAAGCGGCGGTCTTGCCACTGTCAACGCCTATTCCGCCTGCTTCGCCGAGCACTATCCTCACCCTCTCGTCGTCAAGATAGTGGTATATCGTACCGGCAGCATTGCTTCCGCCTCCCACACAGGCAACAAGATAGTCGGGGTAGTCGCGTCCGATTTTCTCCTGCAGTTGCCATTTGATTTCCTCAGAGATGACGCTTTGAAGTCGAGCTACCAGTTCCGGGTACGGATGAGGTCCCACTGTGGAACCTATGATATAGAAAGTGTCAGAGGGATTGCAGCACCAGTCGCGTATGGCTTCATTGGTTGCATCTTTCAAAGTCTTGTTTCCGCTCGTCACAGGATGTACCGTTGCACCGAGCATTTTCATACGTTCGACGTTCACAAATTGCCTTTCTACATCAAGCGCACCCATGTATACGGTGCAAGGCATATTCATCAGGGCACATACAGTGGCAGTAGCCACACCGTGCTGGCCTGCTCCAGTTTCGGCGATAATGCGTGTCTTGCCCATCTTTTTCGCCAAAAGAATCTGGCCCAAGGCGTTGTTTATCTTGTGTGCACCTGTGTGATTGAGGTCTTCACGCTTAAGATAGAGTTGGCAACCGTATTTCTCACTCATCCTCTTTGCATAGTACAGAGGCGACGGACGTCCCACATAGTCTTTCAACAACGAGTGGAACTCCTTTTTGAATTCCTCGCTTTCTATTATCGGAAGGTATGCATTCTTCAGATCTTCCACCGTCTTGTAGAGTATCTCCGGGACGTATGCACCACCGTAGTTGCCGTAAAATCCGCTGTCATCCACACGGTACTTAGAATTGGTATCCGTGGCTGTAAGCGGTGTGAATGGTATTTCGTTCTCGTATTTCATAATATTCTGTTGTCCTGTTAGTCATCTGCTCCGTCTGGAACTTTTACTTTTTCTGTTATTGCAAGTGTTCTATTGTTTCAGTGCATCGAAGAGTTCGTCGAGTGCCTTGTCGGCATCTCCGCCACAAGCGTCAAGCAATGACACGAACTTGCTGCCTATTATCGCCCCAGAAGCATTCTTCAACGATGACTCCAGAGTCTGTTTGTTGCTGATACCAAAGCCTATCATCCGTGGATTGCGCAATTGCATGGCGTTTATCTTGCGGAAGTATTCCTGCTTACGTTCATCGAAACTGCTCTGTGCACCGGTCGTTGCAGCGGAGGAAACCATATATATGAAACCGTCTGTATGTTCGTCAATAAAGCGAACGCGCTCCTCACTTGTTTCGGGAGTAATGAGCATTATTATCCTTATGTCATAACGGTCGGCTATCGGTTTTATGTCTTTCATGTAGTCGGCAAAGGGCAAGTCCGGGATGATAGCACCCGAAATGCCGCACTCCACACAACTCCTGCAAAAGTTCTCGATGCCATATTGCATAATCACATTGAGATATCCCATCAGTACAAGCGGTATTTTCACCTCGTCCTTTATCTCTTTCAGTTGTGAGAAAAGCAGACGCAGGGTCATTCCGTTACGCAGTGCCTTTGTGGCGGCATCCTGCACTACAGGACCGTCTGCCATAGGGTCAGAGAACGGTATGCCTATTTCTATCATGTCAATGCCGCGCTTCTGGAGTGTCTTCACTACGTCTCCAGTGCCCGAGAGCGTAGGATGTCCGGCGCAAAAATACAGCGAAAGAAGTTTTTTGCCGCTCGCAGACTGAAACAAATCATTTATCTTGTTCATGAGTTCTTGTCTTTTTGATGAAACATTTGAGTTTTTCTATATCCTTGACAGCCGGTTTTGTCTCGAAACGGGAGTTCAGGTCAACTCCGGCAAACTGCGGATGCCTTATGGCAAGGATGTCGTCTGCATCGTCAATACCTATGCCTCCGCTCAACAGAAACGGTATGTTGCCGTCATAATAGTCGAGTACCGACCAGTCGAATTTCTCGCCGCTGCCGCCATGCGCCGTGCATTTGTTGTCGAAAAGCAACATATCGGCGATACCTTCATAGTCGTGCCATCGCTTCACATCATCGGCTTCACGGATGCTGAGAGCCTTTATCATCTTCACGTCAGGAGCAATGTCGGGCACGAGTGTGCTTTTCAGGTTCTCCATATACACCGCACTCTCGTCGCCATGCAACTGTATGTAGTCAAGGGAATAGTTGTAGACATTGGTTACGACCACTTGTGGCATCTCGTCGACGAACACGCCTACCCTACCAATACGTCTGTTTTCCAGACTGTCCTTGATGCCTTCGTCAGCCTTGTCGGGCAGTATGCCAGAGTGTACGGGCACACTTTTCACATAGCGTACACTGCCCTCCCAGAAGATGAATCCCATCAGGTCAATATCCAAAGATGCCACTGCGCTGATATTTTCAGGCTCGCGCAAACCACAAACTTTTATTATCATAACGCCTCTATAAATTCTTTCAACGCCTTGCCCGGGGCAGTTGTCTTCATGAAGTTCTCGCCTATGAGGAAACCGCCAAAACCCGCCTGCCGCAACAGTCCCACCGTTTCGGGAGAACTGATACCGCTTTCACTAACCTTGCACACGTCCTTCGGCAACTGCTCTGCCAAGCGGAAGGAGTTGTTGACATCAGTAATGAACGTGCCGAGATTGCGGTTGTTGATGCCGTACATGTCCGGTTCGAGTTCCGCATACTCAAAATCATGATTGCCGTGCATCTCGAGCAACACCTCCAATCCCAGGTCTCTGGCAATGCCAAGCAGTGAACGACATTCTTCTTTTGACAGGGCTGCTGCAATGAGAAGTACCGCAGAAGCACCGCAGAGACGTGCCTGAAACAACTGGTACTCGTCAATGACAAAGTTCTTGTAAAGCACAGGTATCTCCACACCGCTGTCCCTCGCCGCCGTGATATAACTGTCCGCTCCGCCAAAATACTTCTCGTCCGTCAAGATACTCAAGGCAGCGGCACCGTTTTTCTGATATTCGAGCGGTATGATTTCTGCCTTTGCCGTTTCGTTAATCCAACCTTTGGACGGCGATTTCCGCTTGAACTCAGCTATTATTCCGCTGTCCGACGACATCAGAGCCGCCTTCATGGAGCGCTGAGGAGTGTCAAGCATCTGTTCCACCTTATCATATAACGCGCGCGGAGCAGTCTGTTCCTTGAATCGGCTTACCTCTATGCGCTTCCAAGCGACTATTTCTTCGAGAACGTCTTTCATCCTTTGTTCAATTCAATAAACTTCTTCAGTGTTGCCAAGGCTTTGCCACTCTCAAGCGATTCGCGTGCTATAGCCAGACATTCCTCTATTGTCTTCTTGCCAGCTTCTATCACCTGAATGGCAAAAGCGGCATTCACAAGTACCACATTCTTCTGTGACTCCGTGGCACTGTTGCCAAGAACCGCATCAAACACCTTGGCTGCATCTTCCTTGGTTGATGTTGACTGACCACAGATGTCTTCCGGGGTTGCCACCGGGAAGCCGAGGTCTGACGGCGAGAACACCTTTACATAGTCGTTGGTCGTCACCTTGAACTCACCGGTCAGCGATATCTCGTCATAGCCGTCAATGGAATTCACGATACCGTAGTCGATACCTATCTTTTGATAAACGCTGTTATAGAGACGCATCTGATCAAGACTGGCGACACCGAGCAACTGTGCCTTCGGCTGCGAAGGGTTGACGATAGGGCCAAGAAGGTTGAAAAGGGTGGGAAAAGAAATGTTCTTTCTTATTGGGGCAACATACTTCATGGCACTTGCAAACAACGGAGCATGAAGGTAAACAATGCCAGCCTCGTTGATAGAACGGTTGAGTACATCCATGTCATTGGTGAACTTCACGCCATGCTGCTGTATGACATTACTAGCTCCGCTGACCGATGTGGCTGCCACATTGCCGTGCTTTGCCACCTTATAACCGGCACCTGCAACGACAAAGCAGGCACAAGTGGAGATGTTGAATGTGTTCTTCTGATCACCGCCAGTTCCCACAATGTCAATGTAGCGTGGTGCGTCAAGCAGTGCTGGTACTCCTGTCTCGAGGATGCCGTCACGGAAGCCGAGTAGTTCCTCCACCGTTATGCCGCGCATCTGGATGCCCGTCAGCAGTGCCGCTATCTGCTCTGAGGGATAGCGTTCCTCCGTTATTCCGACGATGATGTTGCGTGTTGTCTCCCTGTCGAGGGTCTCCTGATTAAGTATTCTGCCCAGAATCTCTTTCATAACCGTTGTATTTTGGTTTGTTGCTGTTATAAAGTAAGAAGGCCTGTCGTGAACTACGGCAGGCCTTCTGATATATCTTCTTTGTTTTTGTATCTATACGAAGGAGCGACTCACGACTTTATTCAAACCTCGAGTTGCGCCACCACCATGCTACAGATACCAAATTCTTCATTTCTTATTGATGTCCTTTCTTGTCTTGCAGTTGCAAAAGTACACAAATAATTCCTACTTCCAAACGATTTCAAAGAAAAATTTACGAAATACGAATAAATTGTTTCTTTCCACCGCCGTTGCCACGTTTCCGCCACAGTCTGGCCATTGTCACTTCACCAGAACCAACCTTGCGAATTTCAGAAGAAGTTGTTTCGTACCGGTGTTGCGGAATTCCACCATTGCCTTTGCGTTCTCTCCCGTGCCCTCAAGTTTTGTCACCGTGCCGATGCCAAACCGTTGGTGCTCCACCGTAGCGCCGATATACAGTCCTTCGATGTAGTCTTTCGCAGTACCCGATGAAGCAGTGTGTGATTTCTGGCGTGCTTCATCGAGTTGCCGACGGAATGCCGGACTGAATGGATTGACCTTTGGTTCTTCTTTGCGAGGGGCTGTTATCTTGTATCTGATATCCGCTCTGAACTGTCCGGCGACAGGTCGGGAGTTCTGTATGCCGCGGCTGTGCTCTGCCATACCCTCGAAACGGATGTAGCGCGGGTCTATATCATTGAGAAAACGACTTGGCACGTCATACTCCATCTTACCGTAACGCCAACGGTTCTTGGCACAAGTCAATATACAGCGACGCTCTGCACGGGTAATGGCAACATAGAGCAGGCGTCGTTCTTCCTCCAATTCCCGACGCGAATCACATGCCATTGACGATGGAAAAATGTTTTCCTCCATTCCCACGATGAATACTGTAGGAAACTCCAATCCCTTTGCCGAATGCACTGTCATCATTGTCACACGGGCTTCATCCGACTTGTCCGTGTCCTTGTCTGACAGAAGTGACACTTCCTGAAGGAATCTGTCAAGGGTGGCCTCCTTCTCCCTACCCTCTTCACGCAGGTTTTCCACGAAATCCGACAGTGCCGCCATAAATTCCTCGAGGTTCTCCTGACGTGTCAGATATTCCGGGTCTGTGGAGGAATGCAGATCTTTGTATATTCCGCTCTGGATGATAATATCCTTTCCGAGAGTATAGGCATCGGTGACATTCATCTTGTCTACCAAACCAGTTATCATGTCCGTGAAACATGAGAGTTTCGTTTTCGTCCCGCCATTCACCTGCAGCCCGTACTTGTCTGGGGTGCATGACACATCCCAAAAAGTCACTCCATACTGCAATGCCGCCGCAGACACCTTGTCAATAGTGGCATTTCCGATGCCACGGGCAGGATAATTGACGATGCGACGGAATGCCTCCTCGTCATTATGGTTGGCTATGAGTCGGAAATAGGCGATGACATCCTTTATCTCTTTGCGCTGATAGAAAGACGTACCGCCATATATTACATAAGGTATATTGCGCTTCAGGCACTCCTCTTCAAAGGTTCGGCTCTGCGCATTGGTGCGATAGAGGATTGCAAAATCAGAGTAACTTCCATTCTCACGCTGCATATACCTCTTTATGTCACCACATACGATTGCCGCCTCCTCCTTGTCGGAATAGGCAGACTTGACAATCAGGCTGTCGCCCTCATCGTTTTCGGAAAAAACTTCCTTGCGAATCTGACGTTCATTGTGGAGAATAAGACTGTTGGCAGCCTGCACTATGCGCTGTGTACTGCGGTAGTTGCGTTCGAGTTTGAACAGTTTTGCTTCTTTGTATATCTTGCAGAAATCCAGTATATTGTCGATGTTCGCTCCACGAAAAGCGTAGATACTTTGTGCGTCATCGCCTACTACGCACACCCGATGATGCTCTTTTGCCAACAGTTCGACTATCATCTGCTGCACCTTATTGGTGTCTTGATACTCATCGACAAGGACAAACTGGAAGCGGTCTGCCCATTTCTGCCTTACGTCATCATGCTCCGCAAACAGTTGGTGGGTCTTCATAAGCAGGTCGTCGAAGTCCATAGCGTTAGCCTTGGCACATCTTTGCTGATAGATGCGGTATATATTTCCCACCTCTGGCATACGCGCATTGCGGTCGCGTTCGTGGATTTCGGCACTGGAAACATACTCTTCGGCATTGATCAGACAATTTTTTGCCATTGAGATACGGTTGTGGACGGCTGACGGTTTGTAAATCTTGTCATCCAAATCCATCTCCTTTATGATTGTCTTCACAAGGCTTTTGGAGTCATCGGCATCGTATATGGTAAACTGCGACGTAAATCCTATCGATGATGCCTCAACCCTCAGGATGCGCGAAAACACCGAGTGGAATGTACCCATGTTTATCCTCCGCGCCTTGTCTGCACCGACAAGATTGCCGATTCTCTCCTTCATCTCGTTGGCAGCCTTATTGGTAAAGGTCAGTGCAAGGATGTTTTCGGGGTGCAGCCCCGACTCTATGAGCCATGCAATCTTGTAGGTCAGCACACGGGTTTTACCCGAACCGGCACCGGCGATGACCAGTGAGGGACCGGAAGTGTATTCCACCGCCTCCCTCTGACTCGGGTTCAGATTGGCTAAAAGGGTTTCTTTTTCCATGTCATTGTCTTGGGATGCCGCTATGCAACGGCAGTTTTTTATTTGGCATAGACTCCGCCAGACACTGTCTTCGGGTCGACTTTTTCGCCCTCTTTGGGGAATGAGGGGATGAATTTCATCTCGTGTTCGATTTTCGACTGCCGCTTTCTCATGTATGCACTCGGTGATGCAGAACTGAACTTTCTCGGATTTGGCAGGGTGGCAGCGACCAATGCGCATTCACCGCGCGTCAGTTCCGACGGTTTCTTGCCAAAATTATGTTTCGCCACCGAGTAGACACCGTAGATACCATCACCTGTTTCAATAGAGTTGAGGTAGACTTCCATAATCCTGTGTTTGCTCCACAGGAGTTCTATAAGCCCCGTGAAATACACCTCAAATCCCTTTCTTATCCATGTTCGACCAGGCCAGAGAAACACGTTCTTGGCTGTTTGCTGCGTGATAGTGCTTGCTCCATGCTTCTTCTGAGACCCCTTATTGTGCTTTGCAGCCTTCTGTATGGCATCGAAATCAAAACCGTGGTGCAACAGGAAACGCTGGTCTTCCGATGCCATGACAGCCACCGGCATACTCGGAGACATCTCTTCCAGAGCAACCCACTTGTGATGCCAGCGCGGCATCTCACCGCTTGCGAGTTGCTGAAACGTCCTTATGACCATCAACGGCGTGACATACACTGGCACATAACGGTAGAGCAAGGCAACCAAAATTGTCGACACGAAGAAGAAAGCCAACAGTCTCCTGATTATTTTCCACACTATCCTCATGCCTTTTTTTTTATTGAAAAGAGGCACGCACCACGAATGATGCGTGCCTCTTGTATTGTTTTTCGTTAAAAATGTGACTTATGCGTCTCTTTATTTGAGAGTTCCTGCATTGGCAGCATCAATCATAGCCTGAGAAGCGTACAGGTATACCTCCACGCGGCGGCTTGCGTTAACATCTTCCTTACCGTCTTTCATGACAAGGTTTGTCTCGCCATAGCCAGTAGAAGAAGCAATCTGAGAAGCGCCCACACCACAGTTGCCTGTGAGATAACTCTTCACAGAGTCTGCACGTTTCTGTGAAAGGGTGAGGTTGGTCTGCTCGGAACCGTCGGAAGAAGCGTAGCCCTGGATTGCAACAGAGCAGTCTGTGTTGTTCTTGAGCACTGCTGCGAAGTTTGCAAGTTCGGTCTGTGCTGCTGCCTGAAGGTCAGCCTTGCCCACCTTGAACAGTATACCGTTGTCGAAAGTCACTTTCACTGCGCTGAGACCATTGGCATCGGTAGTCTCTTCTACCTTTGCATTGTCAAGTTTTGCAGCGGCTTCTGCTTTCACCTTATCCATGTGCTTACCGATGAGAGTACCGGCTGTTGCGCCCACAGCACCGCCCACAGCAGTACCAACTACAGTGTTTCCAGTCAGTTTACCGACTACTGCACCGATGACAGCGCCTGCACCTGTACCGATGAGAGCACCATTTCCGGCTGATGTAGAACAACTTACGATTGTCAGCAGTGACATTCCGAGCACTGCAAGTTTCATTTTTTTCATTGTCGTCTTAGTTTTATTGATGTTGATAAATATTCTTTTCGGCTGCAAAGATAGCACAATAGGACATAACTGCAAAGTGTTTTCGTCGTTTTCCACGACAGTTGAAACATTTTTTAGTTTTAGTCAGACTATGCCAAAACGCCCTTTTTACACCGTCATTGCGCCGTTTCCGCAGTCTTGTCAGGGCGTTTTCCGGATGGCTTGCCTCTGCGCTTTTTCTGTGGAGAGCCGGTCTTCCCCTGACGGTTACCTCCATTGCGGTTGGAATGTCCGCGTTTTTTGTCTCCGTTACGTCCATTCCCCTTTTTCGGGAACCACGGCTTGCTGCCGCCAGCACTGTAGTCGGGACCGTCAATCATGCCTTCAGGCATGGCATTCTTGGTAATCTCCTTCTCAAGGAAGCGCTCTATCTGCTTGAAATAGTAAATGTCTTCTTCAGAAACAAACGTTATTGCGATGCCGTCACGCTCTGCTCTCGCCGTACGTCCGATGCGGTGAACATAGTCCTCCACATCGTGCGGCACATCGTAATTGATAACCATCGCGATGTCGTCAATGTCGATTCCACGCGCCACAATATCTGTTGCGACAAGCACATCTGTCTGTCCGCTTTTGAACTTGTACATGACATCATCGCGCTCGGCCTGGCTCAAATCTGAGTGCATCTCCCCGCTGTTGATGTGCATCTTTACCAATGCTCTGCCAATCTCCTTGACCTTGTTCTTCTTGCCGCAGAATATGATGACACGCTTCAATTGGTCTGCCTTGAAGAGATGCCTTATTATGTCGAGTTTCTGCGGTTCGTAGCAGACATAGGCGCTCTGCTTTATCTTCTCGGCAGGTTTGCTCACGGCGAGTTTAACCAGTTTCGGATTGGAGAGAAGAGACTTTGCCAGTTCCTCTATTTTAGGAGGCATGGTGGCAGAGAACATAATTGTCTGACACTCTTTGGGCAACAGTTTGGCAATGGACAGGATATCTTCAGAGAATCCCATATCCAACATTCGGTCGGCTTCATCGAGTATGAAGAATGAACAACGGCTCAAGTCAAGGTTTCCTATCTGCATATGGCTGATGAGTCTGCCGGGAGTCGCTATCAGCATATCAGCACCTGCACGCATAGCCTTCACCTCTTGGTCAAAGCGGTTACCGTCGTTTCCGCCATAGACAGCGAGCGAACTGACATTCGGAAGGTAATATCCAAAACCTTGCATCGCCTGGTCTATCTGCTGCGCAAGTTCCCTCGTGGGCGACATGACAACGCAGTTGATGGCATCTTCCGGATAGTCTCCTCTGTCAAGCATAGACAACACGGGGAGCAGATAGGCTGCTGTCTTGCCCGTTCCAGTCTGTGCCACACCTATAATGTCACGGTGATTCAATATCTCGGGTATACAAGCCTCCTGCACCGGAGTACACGTTTCGAAGTGCATATCCCAGAGTGCATCGAGGACATTGTCACTTAAATCAAGTTCATCAAAATACATTTGTTATCCTGTTGTTATAGTGGCGGTTTTCACAACCTGCCTGTTAAATACATGAAACGACCGTCAATTGGGGGCGTTACGATAGCATCCGTAAGCCACAAAGGCAAACAGAATGTTTGGAATCCACGCCGCAAGAATCGGCGGAAGACCGGCATTGACGGCAAAAGTGGAAGAAATGGTCTGGAGCATGATGTATGCAAAACTCAGTCCGAGTCCGATTCCAAGGTACATACCCATACCTCCCTTACGCTTTTTCGACGACAGCGACGCACCGATAATGGTGAGAATGAACGAGGCGAGCGACGAGGCTATCCTCTTGTGGTACTCCACTTGATACTGCACAACATTCTTGCTGCCGCGGTTAACCTGTTTCGAGATGTAGTCTTTCAACTCCGGGCTCGTAAAGGTTTCCTGCTGTCCCTTGGAGTAGACAAGGTCTGTAGGTTCCATCATTATGAGGGTGTCGAGCATCATACCGCTTGTCACCTTCTCCCGGAGACTCCGCATCTCCCGGACTTTCCAGTTGGATACACGCCAGTGATACTTGCTGTCAGAGATTGTGTCATACTGTATCTGCGTGGCAGTCATGTGACTTACCAACTTCTTGTTCTCGAACTTGTCGAGCGAAAAGCCGTATCCCTGCTTCACACTGTTGTCGTAATGCTGCATATAGGCTATCACCCCGTTTTCCACCTGCAACTGTACATTGTCGGCAGCAGTGTTCTTCCGTTTGTTTTTATACATCGAATCGAAGTTCATTCTCACGATATTGCCATGCGGAATGACGTAAGCAGCGAGGTAGAAAGACAGTGCAGAGATGAGCACGCACGATATCATATAGGGGCGCAAGAGACGCTTGAACGACACACCAGCAGCCAAAATGGCTATTATCTCCGAGTTTCCCGCCATCTTGGAAGTGAAGAATATCACCGCTATGAAGACGAATAATTGCGAATAAAGATTGGCGAAATAAGGTACGAAATTGGCATAGTAGTCGAACACGATAGCCTTGAGCGGCGCATGATACTGCGTGAACTTCGACAGGTTTTCGTTGATGTCGAAAACTATGGAAATGGAGATGATGAGAAGGATGGAGAAAAAATACGTCCCTATGAATTTCTTTATAATATACCAGTCCAATCTACTGATATACCGAAAGATATTGAGTCGTGAGACCCAACCGAAGTAACGCTTCATAAAAGAGGCAATCGGGGCTGTCCGGTCATGCAGTCCTGCGAACCGCTGACGCAGTTTCCCTATCGTCTTCTGCCAAGATTCTCTATGACGTTTCGTTTCCATTGAGTGAAATCACCGTTGATTATGTGCTGCCGGGCATCCGTTACGAGCCGGAGATAGAATGCGAGATTGTGGATAGACGCTATCTGCATGGCAAGCAGTTCCTGCGCTTTGAACAGATGGTGAAGATAGGCTTTGGTGTACACAAGGTCTGTGTAGCATCCGTCAGGATCAATTGGCGAGAAATCATTTTCCCACTTCTTGTTCTTCATGTTCATCGTTCCCTCGTAGGTGAAGAGCATGGCATTACGTCCGTTTCGGGTGGGCATCACGCAGTCAAACATATCTACCCCGCGCTCAATGCCCTCAAGTATGTTCTGCGGAGTGCCGACTCCCATAAGATATCGGGGTCTGTCCTTCGGCAGAATGTCGTTGACAACCTCTATCATCTCATACATCACCTCCGTAGGTTCACCGACTGCCAGTCCTCCGATGGCATTTCCGTCAGCGCCAAGGTCGGCAACGTGCTTGGCCGCTTCACGTCTCAGGTCAGGATACTTGCACCCCTGAACAATGGGAAAGAGGCTCTGCTGATAACCGTAAAGAGGCTCTGTACTGTTGAAATGCTTCCAGCATCTCTCCAGCCAACGCTGTGTGAGTCCCAGACTTTTCTTTGCATAGGAATAGTCACTATCACCAGGAGGGCACTCATCGAACGCCATCATAATGTCGGCACCGATGATTCGCTCGGTGTCCATCACGTTTTCCGGAGTAAAGAAATGCTTCGAACCGTCGATATGAGAGCGGAACTCGCACCCCTCTTCCTTTAGTTTCCTTATACCAGTGAGGGAGAACACCTGAAAGCCGCCGGAGTCTGTGAGTATCGGTCTGTCCCAACCGTTGAACTTATGAAGCCCCCCTGCCCTGCGGAGAGTGTCAAGTCCTGGACGCAGATACAGGTGATAAGTGTTGCCGAGAATAATCTGCGCCTTCACCTGTTCACGGAGTTCGCTGAAATGGACACCCTTTACCGAACCGCATGTACCCACCGGCATGAAGATAGGTGTCTCTATTTTGCCGTGTGCGGTGGTGATGATGCCTGCACGGGCAGCACTTGCGCTGTCGTTGTGTTGTACCTCGAAAGTCATTCTTTTGGTTTGTCTTCGTCAATGGAGAAGACGACGGCGTCCTTCACGCGCTCCTTGGTGAGTACGAAATCCCACACGTCCTGCACATTCTCAACATAGTGGAAGTTCACTCCCTGCAGGTATATATCGGGGATTTCCTCTATGTCTTTCCTGTTCTCACTGCACAATACGATATCTGTAATGCCTGCTCTCTTGGCAGCAAGAATCTTTTCCTTTATACCGCCAACAGGCAACACCTTGCCCCTAAGGGTGATTTCGCCTGTCATAGCCGTGTTTTTCCGCACCTTGCATTGGGTAAGGGCGGAGGCTATGGACGTGGCGATGGTTATGCCGGCAGACGGGCCGTCCTTTGGCGTAGCGCCCTCCGGAACGTGTATGTGGATATTCCACTGTTCGAAAATGCGGTAGTCCACGCCGAGTTTTTCGATGTGCGCCTTGATGTATTCAAGTGCAATGACCGCACTTTCCTTCATCACTTCGCCGAGATTACCTGTCAAAGTGAGTTTTCCAGGCTTGCCTTTACTGAGGGAAGTCTCTATGAACAGAATCTCGCCGCCGACACTTGTCCATGCCAGACCAGTCACCACTCCGGCGTATTCGTTGCCTTGGTAGACGTCACGATAGAACGGTGCCTTGCCTATAAGTGGCTCTATCTTGTCGGGAGTGACCTTGGTATCAAGGTTCGCCTCCTCGCTCGCAATCTTGTAGGCAATCTTTCTCATGCATTTGCCTATCTGCTTTTCCAACTGACGAACGCCGCTCTCACGCGTATAACGCTCTATAATCATCTCAAGAGCAGGCTTGTTGAATGTCACCTTGTAGTCGGTATTGTCTATACCATTGTTCTTGAGTTCACGCGGAACAAGGTGGCGCTTGGCAATTTCGATTTTCTCTTCTGTGATGTAACCCGACACCTCTATTATCTCCATTCGGTCGAGAAGAGGGCGCGGAATGCCGCCAAGGTCATTGGCTGTAGCGATGAATAGGACATTGGAAAGGTCGTAGTCAACATCCAGATAGTTGTCGTGGAACGCATTGTTCTGCTCGGGATCGAGTACCTCGAGCAGTGCTGACGAAGGATCGCCCTGTATGGTATTCTGCGCCACTTTGTCTATTTCGTCAAGAATGAACACCGGATTGGATGACCCCGCTTTCTGTATGCTCTTGATGATACGACCCGGCATAGCACCCACATAGGTACGTCTGTGACCACGAATCTCGCTCTCGTCGTGTACACCGCCGAGTGATATGCGCACATATTTGCGCTTCATGGCTGCGGCAATGCTCTTGCCAAGCGAAGTCTTTCCCACGCCCGGAGGGCCATAGAGACACAGTATCGGGGCTTTCAAGTCAGAACGGAGTTTGAGCACAGAGATGTATTCGAGTATACGCTCCTTGACTTTCTCCATTCCATAGTGGTCTTTATCCAGAATGCGTTTTGCCCTCTGGAGGTTGAGATCATCCTTTGTATACTCGTTCCAGGGCAGACCTACAAACTGCTGAAGGTAGTTGAGCTGGATTGCGAACTCGGGACTTTGCGGATTATAGGTGTCCAGTTTGTCAAGTTCTTTGTAGAACAGTGTCTCCGTTTCCTCGCTCCATTTTTTGCCCTTTGCCTGTTCTTCCAGATCTTTGCGCTCTGGCGAGCCTTCGCCATTGCCAAGTTCTTCCTTGATATTCTTTATCTGCTGCTGGAGGAAATACTCCCGTTGCTGCTCGTCAAGTTCCTCACGCGTCTTGGTTCTTATCTCCTGTTTCAGTTCCAGAAGTTGCATATCGCGGTTCATGACCTTGAGAGCCTTTATCACACGGTCGTGTATCAGTTTGGCTTTCAGCATCTCTATCTTGTCGGAAATGCCGAACGGCATATTCGTACAGATATAGTTCAGTGCGAGGATGTTGTTGTGTATGTTGCTGATTGCTATCTGGGTCTCGTTTGGAATCTCCTCGTTTTCCCTGATATAATCAGATGTCACATGGCGCAGATCTTCCATTGCCATGTCAAAGACCTTCTCTTTTTCTTGGGTTTCGGGAACTTTTTCGGCATCGCCTTCAGTCATTCCCTCATAGAAAGGTGCCGTATTCACAAGGCTTTGCAGACGGCATCGCCCCAGTCCTTGTATGATAACGGTGAGGTTGTCGGACATCGGCATTTCGATGACACGCACCAATCGGGCGTAAACGCCCCACTTGTATATGTCATTAAAGCCCGGATTGTCCAAAGAGGAATCCTTCTGGCAGAACACGGCTATTGTCTGGTCGTTGTTCTTTCGCAAATATTCCACCAGGGCAAGGCTCTTCTCTCTGCCCACTATAATTGGCGTGATGATTCCCGGAAACAGTACTATGTTGCGGGTGATAAGCAGGGGAACTGCCCCTGAAAGTTCCGTATCGAAGGCAAATTTCATGTCTCCGTCATAGTCTGCTATCATCTGTATGGTTGTGCTTCTTTCTTTCATATAGCATTCATTATTCTTTTCAAACTGAAGCCTATGCTCCAAAGAACTGCAAATTTACTGCTTTTTGACGATAATATCCGTCTTTGGCGTGTATTATTTAGAATTATTAAGGAGACCGACTGCCGTGTCAAGTCCCTGTCTGACACCAACTGGCGCAATGTGCAAACCGTCAGCAAGGAGGTCATTTCATGTCACGTTTCAATTTGAAATATCCCAACCGATGAGAAGAATTCTTCTTGCCGAGAGTCCTTATCTGATAGAATCCTTCAGGAAGAGTGCGCACATCGACCACCGTATTGACAAAAACGGTCTTCACGACTGAACCTTGCATGGTGACAATCTGCAACAAGTCACTGTCGTTGACGACAGTCTTTCCTATGTGGACAGTCTTTCCGTCACATGCAAATAACGGTAGAAATCCTTTGGCAAGAACCCTTTCTTCCGCCTTCCGCCCGACCTTTCGTTTGTGGTTTTGCAGTGCATTGCTCTCGTTGCCGTAGCGATCCATGGCGGTAACGGCATAGTATCTGCCGTCATAAGGTACGGTCAGAGATGTGGCCTCCCTTCTTGCGGCAATCAGATTCGAAGCCTTCGTGATATCTACCGGACATTCATCGCTACTGTAAACATTGTATGTAAGGTACGGGCCATCGCTGTTGTCCTTTGCTCCTGACCACGACAGAGTGTTGTGAAGGGTATCACAGACGATTTCCGTCGGAGCATCTGGGGCAACAGAGGCCTCCCACGTCATCGCCGGAACAAGTGCCATGTCCTTGTCGAAAGTGTCGGATGCAAACCCGTATATGCCTTTTAGGTCATCCGTGAAGAACTTGCTGCGGAAATAGGCATGCCCCATTCCCCAATGGCGGAGTACCTCCATCTCCTGCGTAATCACCTCTAAATCCCAGTCTTTCTCGCTCTTTGACATGAAATAGATGCCAAGTCCGGGAACTACGATGCGTCCGCAGGAATTCTCGCTCCAGTCAAGTGCAAAAGGATAGAAGTTGTGGTCTTTGAAATACATCATGGGAAAGAGCATATCCATGAGCCCCTCACGCAACCAGCCTTGGGCGTCCTGCATCACCCGGGAGTACGCATTCCAACCGTTACTGCTCTGGCGTGGCAGGTCATCATACTTGCCTATGGGCGAACAACTCAACTTTATCCACGGTTTCTTCGACTTCACCGAGAGGTTGACTTTCCTCACTATATCCGTGATGTACTTGCGTCCTCTGTCTTTGGAAATCTTGTCTTTCCACGTTTCCGGGTATCTTATGTAATCGAGATGTATGCCGTCAACATCATAATTTGCCGCTATTTCACCGCATATATCGGCTATTACGTCGCCCGTGACGGCGTTTTCCGGGTTCATAAAGCCCTCGTCCCCCACTCTTTTTACTATCGACGGATATCTCTTCTTCATGCTTGCGCAGCCTCGTCCGTTCCATTTTCCCAAAGGAAGAGTAACCACCCAAGCGTGCAATTCCATGCCTCTCTTGTGACATTCGGCAATACAGAAAGCGAGAGCATCATACCCCGGGCTTACCCCGGGCTTACCTGACAGACAGCCGTCCCACGGTTCATACGCAGAAGGATAGATGACCGTACCTCTTATGCGCACCTGTAACAGCACGGTATTTATGCCTGCATACTGCAATTTGTCGAGTGTTTCCAATAATTCCCGTTGCTGCTTTTCCACAGAGAAGCGACTTCCGTTGGCGTAACTGTGAGGCCAGTCAAGCCCCCCGATAGTGGTAAGCCACACTGCCCTTACCTCCCTCTTCGGACTGTCATCATATAAAAAAGGTGCGCCAATTCTGCCTACTGACTGCGGGAAAACGTTGTTTGCCCATATCGCAAACAACAAAAAGAGTATCTTCTTCATACTTCTGCAAAGTTACGACTTTCGGTTGAAACAAGCCACCACAGCCCTGTAATTTGTGTCATACACCTCCACATCAGGGCGAATTTGGGTTAAAATTCCTTGTTTTTACAATAAAATTGCGCACTACTACGTTTATTTGTTGTAACTTTGTATCGAGTTTGTGTCATTGGCACATATCTTTACATATAGTCAAGCATTTAAGTTTTTTACGCATAGATGAGGCAATTAAAGATTCAGAAGAGTATCACTAACCGTTCAAGTGAGGCTCTTGACAAGTATCTTGTCGAAATTGGCCGTGCTCCACTCATTTCTATTGACGAGGAGATAGAGCTCGCCCAGAAAATCAAAAAAGGTGGTCCGGAAGGCGAGAGAGCCAAAAACAAACTTATTACAGCCAACTTGCGATTCGTCGTTTCCGTGGCAAAACAATACCAACATCAGGGACTTACACTTACAGACCTCATCGACGAGGGTAATATTGGACTTATCAAGGCGGCGCAGAAATTCGATGAAACGCGCGGATTCAAGTTCATCAGTTACGCCGTATGGTGGATTCGACAGAGCATCTTGCAGGCTATCGCAGAGCAGAGCCGCATCGTCAGGCTTCCATTGAACCAGGTAGGTTCGCTGAACAAGATTAATCACGAGATCAACAAGTTCGAGCAGGAGAACCAAAGACACCCTTCTGTGTCGGAACTTGCGGAGGCAACACAGATTGACGAGGAGAAAATCGGACAGAGCCTCATGGCAGATGGACATCATGTTTCCATTGACGCACCGTTCCAAGACGGCGAAGACAATTGTATGCTCGACGTCATGCCTTCAAGCGAAGACAGTTCTACAGACCGCCATGTCGACCATGAGTCAATGGCTTTGGAACTGAACAGCGTACTCAACAAAGTTCTCAAGGAGCGCGAAATCACCATTATCCGCGAATGTTTCGGCATCGGCTGCCCGGAGAAAGGACTTGAAGAAATCGGTGACCAACTCGGTTTGACAAGGGAGAGAGTAAGACAGATTCGCGAGAAATCCATTGCGAAACTGCGCGAATCAGGCAATATAAAGATTCTGATGAAGTACTTGGGATAACAGGCTGCGAGCCTGTTGACCAGCAAAGACGCACATCTTTTACAATAGGCATCCTGCAATGCCGCTCAGGAATTTCTATACTTGAGCGGATTGATGCCTGTGTGCGCCTTGAAATAGCGTGTCATCACGGATGCATCGGCAAAATGGAACTCCGATGCAATCATTTTCATCGGTTTTTGGGTGGTGCGCAATGCAAGTTGCAACTGTAGGATTATGTACTCGTCGATAATTCTTTTCGGTGTCACTCCCGTGTGGTTTTTCACTATTACCCCCAAATACTTGCGGCTGACATTCAGCCTGTCGGCGAACCAAGAGACCTCATGCGCTTCATGAAACTCGGTCTTCACGAGTTTCATGAACTCATTGAAAATTGTGACAGTGCGGCTTGCTCCCTGCGTGGGAACATCCGTGTTGACATTGGAGACGAAACTGTTGTATCCCACGAAGAACGACCGTAGTTGAGCGTTTACAATGTTGTCAACATCGCTTATCATATCGTCGGCAAAGTAGAAGTCCAGTATACGGAACATGTTCTTTATCACATGCTCCACCACACCTGTCCTTCCGCACACCCTGTCCTCCCTCAAAAGTGAATAGGTGGAGTGTTCCACGTTCAGACAAGCCGACCTCAACATTTCGGAAGAGTAGCGCATGACCTTCGCCTGAAAGTCACTGCTGATGTCATGCCACCGTACCACATCGCCGGGAAAGAATATTATGACGGTGTCTTTTCCCATCTCCCAACTGTCAAGGTCTATTCCCAACGAGGCACTACCCTGTTGGCACAGCCACAGTGCACCGTGTTCGATGACATGGATTGTCGTGTCTATTGAGCGTGCCGACACTGTCAGCAGTTCCGATTGCATATTCCCATTTTTGTGGCAAAGTTAACAAGAAAAAGCGGAACTGTTCTCATTTTGCCTATTTCCGGTAATTTTTCTTTCACCTAAGACAGGACAAATCGCCGTAACTTTGCACTCGCAAATCAGGAGAGTTTCATTATATTATGTTGAAAAGATTATTTTCTGCGGTGGCATTTGCCACTGCCATGACATCTGTGTCCTATTCCCAAAATGTCCGACAACTGGACATAAGCCAGTTGTTTGACCTTATCGAACAGAACAACCTGACGTTGGGCGTACAGAAGACCGGAATCGAAGCAGCCCAGGAGGGCGTAAAGTCAGCGAAGAGCCAGCGGTTACCTGAGATAAACGCAAGCCTCAGCGCAAGTTATATCGGCAATGCACTGCTTATGGAACGTGACTTCACCGATGTCAAAAACCTTACCAGTCCTCATTTTGGCAACACTTTTACACTCGATGCACAACAGGTCGTATATGCAGGAGGAGCCGTCTCAGCAGGGATAAAGATAGCGGAAATCGGTGCAGAACAGGCAGCCGTATCAACGGAACTGAGCCGCCAGGGACAGCGTTTCCTCGCTTTGAGCCAGTATCTCGACCTCCAGAAAATCGCCAACAGGGAAAAGGTGCTCCGCAGCAACATCGAACTAACGCAACAACTCATTGACAACATCAACGAGAAACATACCCAAGGGGTGGCTCTCAAGAACGATGTCACACGCTACGAACTGCAACTCCAGACACTGAAACTGAACCTCACAAAACTTGAGAACACCCGTTCGATTCTCAACCGCCAACTCTGCAATACCCTCGGTATACCTGTCAGTGACCGCATAGAACCTACCGAAGACACCACCGAGAAGACGTTCGGCAAAGAGGGAGAGGAACAATGGCAGAAAGACGCAGCAGCCGTCAGTCCACAGATGAAGATGGCACAACTCAATGAAGAGATGAGTCTACAGCAGGAAAAACTGGCAAAAAGTGAACTGTTGCCTAAGGTTGCTGTCGTGGCAAGCAACAATTTCAACGGTCCCATCACCTTTGAACTGCCACCGATAGACAAGAACCTCAACATCTGGTACGTCGGCATAGGCGTCAAATACTCCATTTCATCACTGTTCAAAAGCAACAGGAAACTGTCACAGGCGCGCATCGCCGTCCGACAGGCACAGGAAAAGAAAGCCGTGGAAAGAGAAGAACTCGACAACAATGTGCAGTCTGCCTACACGGAATATCTGCAGAGTTATGTCGAACTGGAAACCCAGAAGAAGAACGTGGAACTGGCTAACGAGAACTACACAGTTGTCAATGACCGCTATCTCAATCAACTGGCTCTCATCACAGACATGGTAGACGCCGCCAACATGAAACTTGATGCCGAACTGAGCGAGGTCGACGCACGCATCAACATCGCCTATCAGTACTACAAAGTGAAGTTCGTGGCAGGCAAACTGTAAATTACAAATCAGACACAACACAACAATACCACAGCAAACACTTGCCGCACAGTCCCTATATAACAATAAGGTGTACTGCGGCAAGTCCCAAAACAACAGATTATCATGAACAAGAAAAAACAAATAAAGAGAGTTTACAACACAGTCGTCATTGCCATTCTGTTTTTCTGCGCAGTCTATCTCTGCTTGCGTTTCGTGCATTTCGGCACGGTGGAATACACCGACAACGCTATGGTTCGCCGTGACTTCACGCCCATAAACACCCGTGTGCAGGGCTTCATCAAGGAGTTGCGCTTCGAAGAATTCCAGTATGTGCACAAGGGCGACACCCTTGTGGTACTCGAGGATGCCGAATACCGTCTGGCATTGGCAGAGGCGGAGGCAGACGTAAAAGGTTCTATCTCCGGCTCGGATGTCGTTTCTGCAAGCATCAACACTATCCACAGCAACATCAACGTGGCGTCTGCCGGCATTCAGGTGGCGTCTGCCGGCATAGAGGAAGCCAAAGTCGGCATGGACAACGCAAAGAAAGACTACGACCGTTTCGCCGCTTTGCTGCGCAAGGGGGCTGTCACACAACAACAGTATGACAACTCCAAGACACAGTACGAACAGGCAAAGAGTCGCTATGAGGCCGCTCTGGCGCGCTACACCCAGGCTTCGGCAAGCCGTGAAGCCACAGCCATCGTCAAGAATGAGCAGGAACACCGTCTCGGACAGTCCTCTGCCGGTGTCAGCGTGGCAGAAGCGAGGCTCAACCTTGCACGCCTCAATCTCTCCTACACGGTCATTACTGCCCCGTGCAACGGCTATGTGGGACGCAAGGAGATTTATGTCGGCCAACTCGTTCAGCCGGGACAACTCATGGCAAACATCGTTGACCAGAGCAGCGTATGGGTGTTGGCCAACTACCGTGAGACCCAGATGAAGCACATAAGCGTGGGTATGCCGGTCGAGTTCACTGCCGATGCCATACCAGGCGTCACCTTCCACGGAACGGTACAGAGCATCTCGTCTGCCAGCGGTGCCACTTACAGCAACGTTCCGCTTGACAATGCCACCGGCAATTTCGTGAAAGTGGAGCAGCGTGTGCCTGTCCGCATAGAACTGACAAGTGACAACAAGGCTGAGGACGTGAAACGTCTGCTCAGCGGACTCAACGTAGAGTGCGAGGTAGACTACTGATTTACGGCAACAACCACTTAGAATATGGCAAACCAAATGTCGGGCAGACCCTTTGCCATGCCCATGGTGAAGGAGTTTATACCCAAGAAACTGCAACCTTGGATTTACCTTCTCTTCTGCGTGATATTCCAGATGAGCGACGGAATATACCTCGGTTCGCAGCAGTATATGATGGGTGAACTGGGCTGGATGCGCGAAGACGTGATGTTCATCTTCATGTGTTGCGTTGTGGGAGTGGCTATGCCGTTCCCCATTCTCTTCCGTCTGAAGTTCCGTTTCGCCAACCGCCAACTGGAGATTGTGGCTGTCAGCGGTCTGATAGTGACCATTGCCCTACCCCTTTTCACCACTTGGATTCCGCTGCTGTGCCTCTCGTCCTACCTCTGCGGCTTCTTCAAGTTGATGGCAACCTTTGAGTGTTTTTCCAACATACAGTTGTGGATGACGCCGAAACGTGACTTCCAGATATTCTTCCCCCTGCTTTACATCGTGATATTGGGTGATATGGCAATGGCAGGATGGATGAGTACCCAACTGAGTTACCTCTTCGGTGGCTGGCGTGCCATGCACTGGTTCATGGTGGGAGTATTGTGCCTGGTGCTTCTCTACTTCCTTCTCTGCACGCGCAACTTCCGTTTCATGCGTCCCATTCCGTTTATCGGCATCGACTACTTGGGCTGCATACTGTGGTCGGTGGCACTTCTCACCGGCGTGTGGATATTCGATTACGCCGAGTATTACAATTGGACTGACAGTAAACTGTGGACTTCCGTGCTCTGCCTGTGGCCTTTCATCATCTGGGCTGCGTTCCACAGAATGTACCGCATCAGGCATCCCTACCTCTCACCCGACCTGTTTCGCTACAAGACAATATTCCCCATATTGCTCATGTTCCTCGTTGCCGAAATCATGAACGGCACTGCCAACTCACTGGAGAAACCTTTCTGGGGCGCAGTACTTCACTACGGGCAGTTGACCGAAGCGAGGTTTGAGTTGATAGCCATTGCCGGCAATATCGCCGGATGTCTGTTCAGCCTCTGCTGGTACAAAGTGTGGCACCAGAAATACACACGCCTTCTCACGGTGGGATTTGCCTTCCTCGTGTTCTATCAGGTATATATGTACTTCCACATCACGCCGTCGATAGAGATAGAATCGCTGTATCTGCCCACCTTCATCCGCAATGCCGGCTATGCAATATTCTTCGTTGCGCTGACAATCTACCTTGAAGACCTGCTCGATTTCCGCCATTTCTTCATGGGACTGACCATTGCCGGCTTTGTGCGCAACGGGCTTATGGGCAACATTGCATCCGCGGCCTACAGTTATATGCTGCGCTATCACGTTGCCGACAACATGGTCTCGGGTCTCCCCTACACCGCCATGCAAAGCATGATGATGGGAACGAAGCAGATATTCGGCATCTTGTGCTATGCCGGAATATTCTTCCTTCTGGCCATGACGGCATACGACATACAGCCGATACGGTCCACCCTGCGCCACCTTCCCTACTGGAACCGTGTATACAAGGGTATGAAGGATGAACTCAAGCGCGAGAAAGACGGACGAATACTGTAACACAGCAAAAGACCAATCCGCCTGACTGCACAGCGAAAAGATTGATAATTAATTGAAAAATAGATTTAATTGCTTGGCAATTCCTATGGGAAAGAGTACTTTTGCACATGATGAAAGGCTTTTTGAACATATTGGCTTTGCTGTTGCTAAGCACCCCTCTGTCGGCACAGGAGAAGGTTTCCGACAACAAGGGGATTGTAACTGACACGCAGCAACCTGCCGAAGAGATAGCCGGTGAAGAGACTGAATATCTCAACGGTATGGTTCCTGTGCCGTCATTCAAGGTCGACACGCCTGCCGACTCACTGCATCTGCCCACACTCGACTACAGCGGCAGGATGCCAAGCCACCGTTGGTGGTATCATCCGTTTGTCCTCGGAGGCTACGGATGGGAACTTCACGAAGGGCTGAACGTAAGCCTAAGCCTGTCCGCCTTCACTTCTTTCGGAAAACACAATTTTAGCGGAACGGCAGAGAGACTGGCTGCCGTATATGCCAAACCCATAAACAAGAAACTGTCGTTTGCCATTGGCGGCTATCTCAACAACGTCAATTCCGGCATAGGGTCATTCCGTGACGGAGGTCTGACTGCCATTCTCGACTACCGCTTCAACGACCGTTGGGAGGCTTATATCTACGGTCAGAAATCGCTGGCCAACAACAGCGACAGCCGCTTCCAGCACAACTTGTTCAATCCTTATTGTTATATGTACTCGCCGTTCGACAATATAGGCGACAGAATCGGTGCCGGTGTGAGATACCATTTCAACGAATCCACGTTCTTGGAAGTGCAGGTTGACTGGACAAGTTATCCCAATGACTTTCACCGCAGCCTCATCCGCCACGACCAGATGCCCGGTCAGAGCAACCTGCCGAAACCCTGACGGCAACCCGATTTTTACCCTTTGGAAAATACAGACAACCTTTTCGGAAAGTACTGACAATCTTTCCGAAAAATACAAACAAAAAGAGAGACTCAAGTTAACTTGAGTCTCTCTTTCGTGATCCGCGCGGGATTCAAACCCACAACCTTCTGATCCGTAGTCAGATGCTCTATTCAGTTGAGCTAGCGGACCTACTTCCTTAAAGCGAGTGCAAAGGTACGGCGTTTTCCTCAAACCTCCAAACTTTTCCAAAACTTTTTTACTTTTTTCCTGAAAAAACATCTCTTTTTACCCAAAAGGGGGCATTCTCGCCTCTAAAAGCAACTATCTACGCCCCAACCAACGGTCGTCTGCCCCTACACAAACAATGCCACATCACTATACAAACAATGCCGCACAGTGAGTGCGGCATTGTCATAAGGTCACGGAAAACCGTTTCCGTTGTTTTGGAAAGACGCTCCCTTTATTTGATAAGGTCTACCGAACGTTTGAGGAAGTCGTTGAGCGCAGCGCCCTTCAACATTCCGTTCTGGAGCAGAGCGAGGTCTATGAGTTGGTGAACCACCTTGTTGTCCTTGGCATAGTCGGCAATCACCTCGTTGCGTTTGTCCTCTTCAGCCTTTATCTTGTCGCGGGTGTCCTTCAGATCATCCTTTTCCTGCTGTGTGATGTCTTCCCACTTCTTGTCCTTCTGTGCCTGTTGCAGAACCTGTTCACGGGCTTTCAGTCCCTTCAGTTCGCTGACGATGGGCTTCAGTTGCTCCTCTGTGGCACTGCTGCTTGCCTCGAGCACCTGCTTGACAAGCGGATGGTCAGAGTTGAGGACGAGCGAATAGGAGTCGGGCATCTCGCCGTAGAACGACATGCCAGCCTGGTAACGGCTCATCTCCTTCATGCGTCGCATATACTCGCTGCGCGTAATCATCAGCGGCATTGCAGCCTCTCCGAGTGCCTGAACTTCCACTTGGAACTCCGTTTTGTCCAGTTTTGGCAGTTGTGTCTTGAACACTTGGGACAAATTGGCAGTCTCTTCCGCTGTCAGAGTGGTGTTGTGCTGCTCCTCCTTTGGTATGAGTCTGTCTATCGTGTCGGAATCGACACGGCTGAAACGGCACTTGTCAAACTTCTGCTCATAGAGCGATACGCAAGGCACATCCAGTTCTCCGTCAAACAGAAGAACCGAGTATCCCTTCTGGCGTGCGGCGTCTATGTAGGTGTACTGCTCCTCTTTGTCGGTGGCATACAGGTACACGAGGTTGCCGTCCTTGTCCTTCTGGCTGTCCTCAACCAGTTTTTTATACTCGTCGAAAGTGAACATCTTGCCGTCCACATCCTTAAAGAGAGTGAAGTCCTTGGCACGGTCATAGAAATCGGGCTGTGACAACAGACCATAGTGGATAAAGAGTTTCAGGCTGTCCCACTTCTCTTCATACTCCTTGCGGTTTTCGTTGAAGATAGCCTTGAGGCGGTCTGCCACCTTCTTGGTTATGTATGTCGATATCTTCTTCACGTTGGCATCGCTCTGCAGATACGAGCGGCTCACGTTGAGAGGAATGTCCGGCGAGTCGATGACACCGTGCAGCAGGGTGAGGAACTCGGGTACTATGCCCTCCACCTGGTCGGTGACAAAGACCTGGTTACAGTAGAGTTGTATCTTGTTGCGCTGCAGTTCGAGGTTTGACTTTATGCGCGGGAAATACAGGATACCTGTGAGATTGAACGGATAGTCCACATTAAGGTGAATCCAGAACAACGGTTCGTCCGACATCGGATAGAGTGTGCGGTAGAAGTTCTTGTAGTCTTCATCCTTCAGTGTCGACGGGGTTTTCGTCCACAGAGGTTCCACGCTGTTTATCACATTGTCCTTTTCCGTGTCCACCTGCTTGCCGTCTTTCCACTCCGTTTCCTTGCCGAAAGCCACCGGAACGGCCATAAACTTGCAGTATTTGTTGAGCAGTTCGCTGATTTTCGCCTTGTCGAGGAACTCCTTGCAGTCGTCAGAGATATGGAGGATGATGTCCGTTCCGCGCTCTGCACGCTCCGCCTTGTCAAGTTCAAACTCCGGGCTGCCGTCGCAAGTCCAGTGCTGCGCCTCTGCACCCTCCTTGTAGGAGCGTGTCACAATCTCCACTTTGTCGCTCACCATAAAACTCGAATAGAAGCCCAGACCGAAGTGTCCGATTATCGCATTGGCATTGTCCTTGTACTTGTCGAGGAAGTCTGTCACGCCCGAGAACGCTATCTGGTTGATGTACTTGTCTATTTCCTCGGCGGTCATGCCTATTCCGTGGTCGCTGACAGTGATTGTCTTGGCTTTCTCGTCAAGTGCAACCCTCACCGTCATGTCACCGAGTTCACCCTTGAAATCGCCCTTTTCGGCGAGTGTCTTCATCTTCTGCGTCGCATCAACAGCGTTGGAAACAATCTCACGGAGGAAAATCTCGTGGTCACTATAGAGGAATTTCTTGATTACGGGGAATATGTTTTCGGTCGTTACCCCAATGTTGCCTTTACTCATAATTTTATGTTTTGTTTGTTTTGTACTTGTTTTCTGTTCACATGACACCGTGCTTTCGATTGTGCATCCCGGTGCCTTCGTCTGCCCATTCCGTCATGTCTGCCATTCACGTCACAGGCACAGACTACATACAACAAAAGGTGTGCCAAACCGCCAACACCCCTTGCGCCGTGTCAGAGCGGCGGTTTTGCAGTGCGAAAACGGTGTTTACGCATGTTGCCCACGACCGTGGTTCGACCGAATACCGACCGTTATCCGCCCGACTGTCGACCGTGGTTCGGTCGGCTCACGGCCGTGAACCGCCACCATTGCTGTGGTTTGGGAGAGCGCAAACGGCGTTTTTACACTGCAAGACAACAGATGCGGCAACGGCACTGCCCCGTTCCCGCCAGACAAGGACTCGTCCGCCGTATTGATAAGATTGGTTAAATAGCGCCTGGCTGCAATCTGTTTCACAGGCAAACGCTTGCCATTACCGTTGAGAAACCTTACCTTTGTAACTAATGAGTTTTTCATTTCATCGCTGTTTTGCGCCGAATGGTGTAATGAGACAGCACATTCAATACAACAGGAAACAAACAATTAAATAAGGTATATCATGGAATATATGTCACAAGAGGGCTATGACAAGCTCGTGGAAGAACTGAGACAACTGGAGAACGTGGAGTTGCCGCGTGTCAGGGACGCCATTGCCGAGGCTCGTGACAAGGGCGACCTGAGCGAGAATTTCGAGTATCATGCCGCCAAAAGGGAACAGGGGAAACTGCTGGGCAGGATAAAGTTCAAGCAGAAAGTGCTCGAAAACGCGAGGGTGATAGACAAGTCGCTGCTCCGCGGTGACGGCATACGGCTGTTGAGCAGGGTGGAACTGACCAACACCGCCACGGACATGCACATGACATACACCATTGTCAGCCCTCACGAAGCGAACCTCAGGGAGGGCAAGATATCAATAAAGTCACCCATAGGACAGGCCCTGCTCTACAAGAAAGAGGGCGACACGGTGCAGGTGCAGGTGCCGGCAGGAGTGCTGAAACTGCACATCGACAGCGTGGGACAATAGCGCACACCGGGAAACAAGGTATTTATGGTAATGTTTTCCGCATTACAGGTATATCCGCCAATACTCAAAATGCATAACTTTGCATTGCAAAACAAACATTGGAAAGTATGTATATAGAGAACATCAAGTCGCCTGCCGACTTAAAGAAACTGAGTGTTGAGGAACTGAAGACCGTTGCCGACGAGACGCGCAAGGCGGTGTTGAACCGCGTGAGCAAGCACGGAGGACACGTCGGGCCAAACTTGGGATTCGTGGAAGCCACCGTCGCGCTGCACTATGTGTTTGATGCCCCGAAGGACAAGTTCGTGTTTGACGTAAGCCACCAGAGTTATCCGCACAAGGTGTTGACCGGTCGTGCACAGGGGTTTCTCGGCAATATCGATGACATGAATGCCATTTCGGGCTACTCGTCACCTGCGGAAAGCCCCGTATACGACAATTTCGAGGTCGGACACACCTCCACTTCGATAAGCCTCGCCACCGGTCTACAGAAGGCTCGCGACATAAAAGGCACTGACGAAAACATCATCGCCGTCATCGGAGACGGTTCTCTCTCGGGCGGAGAAGCCTTCGAGGGACTTGACGAAGCATCGGAACTCGGCACCGGAATAATCATTGTGGTGAACGACAACGAGATGTCCATAGCCGAGAATCACGGCGGCATATACAAGAATCTCCGTGCGCTTAGAGAAAGCAACGGCACCTGTGAGCACAACTGGTTCAAGGCTTGGGGATTCGAATACCACTATCTGGAGGCAGGAAACGACGTGGAACGACTCATCGAAACGTTCCGCAGCGTGAAGGGAACTGACAAACCTACTGTCGTGCACATACACACCGAGAAGGGACACGGATTTGCTCCCGCCGTAGAGAACAAGGAAGCGTGGCACTGGGGAATGCCTTTCAACATTGAAGACGGCAGCCGTCCGGCCATGCCGCACACCGAAACCTACGAGGAACTCTACAGCGACTGGATGCTCCGGGAGATGAAGCAAGACCCCACACTGATTGCCGTGACAGCCGGAACACCTTCCGCAGCCGGATTCACTCCGGCGAAACGCGAGGAAGCGGGAAAGCAGCACATAGACATGGGCATAGCAGAGGAACAGGCCGTGGCAATGATATCGGGAATGGCAAAAGGCGGTCTGCATCCCGTGTGGACGGTCTACAGCACATTCGTGCAGCGCACCTATGACCAGATAGCGCAGGACTTGTGCATCAACTCCAACCCTGCCGTGATAAACGTGGTATGGGGAGGCACTGGCTCCATGAACGACATCACGCACATCTGCCTCTTCGACATACCGATGTTGTGCAGCATTCCCAATCTGACATACCTTGCCCCGACTACCTGCGAGGAATATTTCGCCATGCTGAAGTGGGCTATACGTCAGGACAAAAAGCCAGTGGCACTGCGCGTTCCGAGCAACGGCGTCATCCACACTGACGATGCCGTAGATGCGGAATACGGTTTTACACCAAAATACAAGGTCGCACACAGAGGCTCTACGGTTGCCGTCATTGCCGCCGGCTCTTTCTATCAGAAAGGCGAAAACGTCGTCGGGATGCTTGCCGACAGGGGTATCGATGCAACGCTCATTAACCCTCGCTATCTCAACGAGGTGGACAAAGACACTCTCGACAGTCTGAAGGCAGACCACAAGATAGTTGTCACACTCGAAGACGGGTGCAAGGACGGCGGATTCGGCGAGCGCATAGCATCCTATTACGGTGCGTCCGACATGAAAGTTGTAGTATGTGGCGTAAAGAAAGACCTGTATGACAGGTTTGACTTGCACCAGTTGCTCGCTGACAACAGGCTGCTCGACGAGCAGATAACAGAGGATATAATCGGTCTATTATGAAAGAACTGACATTCAACACCATTCAGGAGTTCAACGACTGCTACGGCCTGGAGACACAGCATCCGTTGGTAAGCGTTGTGCGCTATGACAAAGAGCATACCGTGGAAGAGCATACCGTGCATTACGGACTCTATGCCCTGTTCCTGAAAGAGAACAAAGGGTGCACCCTGTCATACGGTCGGACGGAGTATGACTTTGACGAAATGACCGTGACATGCTTCGCCCCAGGACAGAGCATACACGTTGAGCCGAACCCGAATGTCATTTATCCCAAGTGGACAGCACTGCTCTTCCACCCCGATTTGCTCAACCGCACACCGCTGGGACGCAACATCAACCGCTATGAGTTCTTCGATTACACGTCAAACGAGGCACTCCACCTCTCTGCGGAGGAAATATCGGTATTCCGCGGAGTGCTGTCAATGATACAGAAAGAACTCCGCCACAACATCGACAGGCACACGCGCGAACTGATAGTGAGCAACATCGAACTGCTGTTGAACTACTGTCTGCGTTTCTACGACCGTCAGTTCATTACAAGAGAGGAGATTAACCACTCTGTGGTAAAGAAGTTCTCCGGGTTGCTTGACAGTTATATTGCGGAGAAAGCGGCACACGAAGGATTGCCGTCAGTAGCCTATTTCGCCGACAAATGCTGCTATTCGCCAAAGTATTTCGGCGAACTTGTCAAGACGGAAACAGGGCGGACGGCAAAGGACTTCATCAACTCAAGGCTGATAAGGGCGGCAAAACAATTGTTGGCTGACGATGAACTGAATGTCACGCAGGTAAGCCAGAGATTGGGATTTGAGTATCCGCAGCATTTCGTAAGGTTCTTCAAGGTCCATACGGGCAAGACTCCAACGGAGTTCAAGAAGTCGGCTTAGCGACAGGAAAACCATATCTGACAACTCGCCCCGGCAGAAGGTTTCGGACAATACCGGAAACTTTTGTCGGGGCGTGACACTTTTGACCACTATTCTTCGTCCGTTCAAAAATAATTAGTTACTTTTGCAGACATATATAAATATGTGTACAAAACGGAATAACACGCAATATGCTTACACTCAAACTTATCAATGAGGAGACCGAGCGAGTAATTGCCGGTCTGGAAAAGAAACATTTCGAAGGCGCAAAGGAAGCAATCGAAAAGGTACAGGATGTCGACCGTCAGCGCCGTGAGGCCCAGCAGGCACTCGACAACAACAAGCAGGAAGCCAACAAACTGTCGAAAGAGATTGGCAAACTGATGAAAGAAGGCAACAAAGAGGCTGCCGAAGAGGTGAAAGCCAAGGTGGCTGAACTGAAGGAAACGGCGAAAACGCTCCAGGAAAAGCAGGACAATGCCGAGAAGGAACTCACCGCCCTGCTCTGCCAAATTCCCAACATACCGTATGACGAGGTGCCGGAAGGTGCTCACGCCGAGGACAACTGGGTAGTGAAATCAAACCTCAAGGAGTGCGTAATCGGCGAAGACACGGTAGGAAACTGGACTTGCAACCCTGAAAACAAGGACGCAAAAGTTCCACATTGGGAACTGGCGAAGAAATACAACCTCATAGACTTCGACCTCGGAGTGAAGATTACAGGCGCCGGTTTCCCTGTATATATCGGTAAAGGAGCGCAGTTGCAGCGCGCCCTCATCAATTTCTTCCTGGCAGAAGCAAGCAAAGCTGGATATACGGAAATCATGCCTCCGACAGTGGTGAACGCCGCTTCAGGCTACGGCACAGGCCAGTTGCCCGACAAGGAAGGACAGATGTATCACTGCGAAGTGGACGATCTCTACCTCATCCCGACGGCAGAAGTGCCTGTGACAAACATCTACCGTGACGTCATACTCGACGAAAAAGACCTGCCGCTGAAGAACTGTGCCTACACACAATGTTTCCGTCGGGAGGCTGGAAGTTACGGAAAGGACGTGCGAGGACTGAACCGTCTGCACGAATTTTCCAAGATTGAGATAGTGAGAATCGACACTCCCGAGCACTCCGCAGAAAGCCACAAGGAGATGCTCAACCATGTAGAGGGACTGCTGAAGAAACTGGAACTGCCCTACAGAATACTGCGTCTGTGCGGTGGAGACCAGAGTTTCACCAGCGCAATATGCTACGACTTTGAGGTCTACTCTGAGGCTCAGCAACGCTGGCTTGAGGTTTCGTCGGTATCCAACTTCGACACATACCAGGCAAACAGACTGAAGTGCCGTTACAGAAAGACAGAGGACAAGAAGATAGAACTCTGCCACACACTGAACGGATCGGCACTCGCCCTGCCCCGCATCGTGGCAGCCATACTTGAAGACTACCAGACGCCTGACGGAATACGCGTGCCAAAGGCACTCGTTCCCTATATGGGCTGCGACATGATCAAGTAAAAAACAAACACAACAACCAATATTTCTCACATCAGTAACAGAGCATCATGAACAGGATTGTCAGGAAGGAGCAGTTCTCGGAAAAGGTATTCAAACTCATTGTGGAGGCTCCCCTAATCGCAAAAAGCCGCAAGGCAGGACATTTCGTCATTGTCCGTGTGGGCAAAGAGGGGGAACGAATACCGCTGACAATCGCTGATGCAGATGCGGAAAAGGGCACTGTCACCCTCGTGGTTCAGACGGTAGGATATTCCACGACGAAACTCTGCAATCTGAAAGAGGGAGACTGCATCACCGATGTGGTGGGACCTCTGGGACAAGCCACCCGCATTGCCGACTATGGAACGGTGCTCTGCGCCGGCGGAGGCGTGGGTGTTGCACCGATGCTCCCCATTATCAAGGCTCTGAAGAAAGCCGGCAACAGGGTCGTAGCCGTACTCGCCGGCAGGACGAAAGAACTGATAATCCTGGAGGACGAAGTGCGGAAATACTCCGACGAAGTCATTATCATGACCGACGACGGCAGTTACGGTCAGAAAGGAGTTGTCACCGTGGGCATGGAACAGGTAATACAAAGGGAGCACGTGGACAAGTGCTTCGCTATCGGTCCTGCCATAATGATGAAGTTCTGCTGCCTGTTGACAAAGAAATACGGCATCCCTACCGACGTGTCACTCAACACCATAATGGTTGACGGCACGGGTATGTGCGGCGCTTGCCGTATCACCGTGGGCGGAAAAACACGCTTCGTGTGTGTCGACGGTCCCGAGTTTGACGGTCATGAAGTGGACTTCGACGAGATGTTCAAGCGCATGGGGGCGTTCAAGACGGAAGAACTGGAGGAAATGAAGAAACTGGAACAGCACGTCGGAACTGTCGGCGAACCTGTCAAGAAGAGCGTTTCTCCTGCGGTGGATGTGGCGGACATGACAACCGACACCCCACTCCACATCCTCCTCGACCGTGATGCCGACTGGCGCAACGAACTCCGCGGTTCGATGAAGCCCAAGGAGCGAACCCAGATAGAACGGTGCAAGATGGGCGAACTCGACCCTGCCTACCGTGCAACGACCCGTCTGGAGGAGGTGAACACGGGACTTACTGCTGAGCAGGCACTGACAGAGGCAAAGCGTTGTCTGGACTGTAAAAATCCCACTTGTATGGAGGGATGTCCCGTTTCAATAAATATCCCCTCGTTCATAAAGAACATTGAGCGCGGACAATTCCTTGAGGCGGCACGCGTACTGAAACATACGAGTGCTCTTCCTGCCGTGTGCGGGCGTGTGTGTCCACAGGAAAAACAGTGTGAGAGCAAGTGTATGCACCTGAAAATGGGCAGTCCGGCAGTGGCGATAGGCAACCTTGAACGGTTTGCTGCCGACTTTGAGCGCACATCCGGGAAAACCGCTTTGCCGGAATGTGCACCGTCAAACGGCATCAAAGTGGCTGTTGTCGGTTCCGGTCCGGCCGGACTTTCATGCGCCGGAGACTTGGCAAAGGCAGGCTTCGACGTGACTGTGTTTGAGGCTTTACATGAGATTGGAGGCGTACTGAAATACGGTATTCCAGAGTTCAGACTTCCCAATGCAATCGTAGATGTAGAGATTGAGAACCTCAGAAAGACCGGAGTAACATTCGTGAAAGACTGCGTTGTAGGTAAAACCATTACAATCCAGCAACTTGAAGACAATGGATTCAAGTGTATATTTGTGGCTTCCGGCGCAGGTCTGCCCAACTTCATGAACATTCCTGGAGAAAATTCCGTGGGCATAATGTCGTCCAACGAGTACCTCACCCGTGTGAATCTGATGGACGCAAGCAACCCCGTGAGCGACACGCCCATAACAAAAGCGAAATCGGTAATGGTGGTCGGAGGCGGCAATACCGCCATGGACTCATGCCGTACGGCAAAGCGTCTCGGTGCGGAACGGGTGTTCATAGCTTACCGCCGGTCTGAAGCGGAGATGCCGGCACGACTGGAAGAGGTGAAACACGCAAAGGAGGAAGGCATCGAATTTCTCACTCTGCACAACCCAATAGAATATATTGCTGACGAGAAAGGCGTGCTCAAGGCGGTGAAACTGCAGGTCATGGAACTGGGTGAGCCTGACGCTTCGGGACGCAGAAGTCCTGTTCCAGTCGAGGGGCAAATAGAGACCATTGACATAGACCAGGCCATAGTGGCTGTGGGAGTGTCGCCCAACCCGCTCATTCCGCACAGTGTGGAGGGACTGGAACTTGGCAGAAAGAACACGATTGTGGTAAATGACAAGATGCAATCCTCCATTCCGACAATCTTCGCAGGCGGCGACATCGTCAGAGGAGGAGCCACCGTGATTCTGGCAATGGGTGACGGCAGAAAGGCAGCAGCATCAATCATCGAAATGTTTTCCACCTCCAAATAAAATGCAATGACATGAAAAGAATATTCTTTCTTCTCTTACTGGCGGTAATGTTCGCCGGAAACGCTGACGCACAAAAACGCAAGACAAAGGCAAAAGCCAAGGCTAAGGCAGTGGTAGTGGAAAAAACTCCAGAAGAAAAACTGTATGACGAGTTTCTGCCTTCTACGGCAAAGGTGATGTTCATCGACAGTCTGGTGGTCGACAAGGCGGACTTCCTAAGCAAGATAGCACTGCCCGGAAGTCTCGGGAAAATCACCCGTGCTGACGGAAACGTGACTTACACCAACGAGTTTGGCAACACGGAGATATTCGCATCGGGTGACACCATTACCGGACGCCACCTTTATATATCCCACAAATACGGCGAGAACTGGGAAGAACCGCGCAAGGTGAGCGAGATAGAGAACGCTATGGCTGACTATCCGTTCCTCATGGCGGACGGCGTGACGCTCTATTTCTCTGCCGAAGGCGAGGGAACGGTGGGAGGACGTGACATCTTCCGCACCACATACAATGCAGAAGATGCCCGCTTCTACGACGCCACAAACATGGGACTGCCCTACAATTCCCCTGCAAACGAGTATATGCTGGCAATCAGCGACCTTGACGACATCGGTTGGCTCGTGTCAGACCGCAACCAGCCTGATGGCAAAGTGTGCATCTATATCTTCGAAGCGAAGTCGCAGCGCGAAACCTTTGCCGATGTGACAGACGAGGAATTGCTCAAGAAATACGCACGGATTGAAGAGATAAAGAGTACATGGGGATTTGGCAACAGGACAGATGCCCTGGCAAGATACAACTCCATGCTGAAGCAAACGGCACAAACAGCAAGCAAGGACAACGTGGAGTTTGTGATAAACGACAAAACCACATATACCTCACTGGCAGATTTCAAGAACAAAAATGCGAAAAAGGCTTATCAGGAATGGGTCAAGGGGAAAAAGGAACTCGAAGAAATGAACCGTCTGCTCGACAATGCACGCACGGGCTATTCGCAGACATCAAAATCAAAACGACATGAAACCGGTCGGCAAATAGTGTCTCTCGAAAATGAGATTGACGTGCTTGAACAACAACTGCACGCACAAGAAAAAGAGATACGCCGACTGGAAAACAACTAAAAATCTATATTGCAATGAAACATTTTCCTGCTTCTGAGTTGCCGATAAACAATGACGGCAGCGTCTTTCACCTTCATATCAAACCGGAACAGTTGGCTGACAAGGTAATACTTGTGGGCGATCCGGGAAGAGTAAACACCGTGGCTGCACATTTTGACGAACGGGAGTGCGAAGTGTCAAGCCGCGAATTTCACACAATAACAGGAACTTACAAAGGCAAGCGCGTCACAGTGCTGTCTACAGGTATCGGTTGTGACAACATCGACATTGTCGTCAACGAACTGGATGCGCTGGCTAATATCGACCTGAAAGAACGGACAGAGAAGCCAGAACACCGCACACTGACGCTCGTCAGAATAGGAACTTGCGGCGGACTACAGCCTGAAACGCCCATAGGAACGTATGTGGCTTCGGTGAAATCAATCGGTTTTGACGGACTTCTCAATTATTATGCCGGACGAAACGAGGTGTGCGACCTTGACTTGGAACGTGCTTTCACAAAGCACATGAACTGGTCACCACTGAAAGGAGCACCGTATGTATCTACGGCAGACGAGGAACTTATTGACCGAGTTGCCGGTACGGAAATGGTGCGTGGCATCACTATAGCGTGCGGAGGATTCTACGGACCACAGGGTAGACAGATACGCATCGCCGTGGAAGACCCTCATCAGAACGAGAAAGTGGAGGCTTTCCGCTACACAGTACCCACGACAACTGCTGCCGTAGAAGCCGGCACGGAACTGAAAATCTGCAATTTCGAGATGGAATCTTCGGCTCTTGCAGGACTTTCTGCGCTGCTCGGACACAAGGCGATGACCTGTTGCATGGTAATAGCCAACCGCTATGCTCAGGAGATGAACACGGAATACAAATCGTCAATTGACGATCTCATAACTCTCGTTCTCAACAGAATATAAGCCGAATGACTACAATCTGTGCGTCTGCGACTACTGTAGGCGGAGCAATAGCCGTTGTCAGAATCAGCGGCGAGGAGACGTTTGGCATCCTTTCACGCGTTTTCACAAAGGGTATCCGTGATGTTCCGGGATACACTGTGCACTATGGTAACATCGTAAACGGCAGTGAGGTGATAGACGAAGTGCTCGTCACCGTGTTCCGTGCGCCCCATTCATACACTGGAGAGGATGCTGCGGAGATATCCTGTCATGCTTCCGCCTATATTGTTCGGGAGATTCTCCACACACTGATAGCCAATGGTGCTGTGGCTGCAGAGCCTGGCGAGTTCACCATGAGGGCGTTCATGAACGGCAAGATGGACCTTTCGCAAGCGGAAGCAGTGGCAGACCTCATCGCATCTGCCAACAAAGCGTCTCTCGACATCGCCATAAGTCAATTGAAAGGAGGTTTCTCTTCGGAACTTGCAACGCTCAGGGAGCAGTTGCTTAGGCTCACTTCCCTCTTGGAACTGGAGTTGGATTTCTCTGACCATGAGGAATTGGAGTTTGCTGACCGCAGCGAACTGCACACACTCGCACTAAATATTGATGAGCGGATAACGTCCCTCATGAAATCTTTTGAAGTCGGCAAAGCAATCAAAGAGGGCGTTCCTGTGGCAATAGTGGGAAAGACGAACGTGGGAAAAAGTACGTTGCTCAACCGTCTGCTCCATGAGGACAAGGCTATTGTCAGCAACATTCATGGCACAACACGTGACATCATCGAAGATACGACGGACATAAACGGAGTTACATTCCGGTTCATTGACACCGCAGGCATACGCCATACTGACGATGAGGTGGAACGTCTCGGCATCGAACGCACCTATACGAAACTCCATGAAGCACGCATTGTTCTGTGGGTTACCGACTGCGAACTGACTGAAAGCGAACTTTCCGAGATGAAACGCCTTACCGAAGGCAAATCGCTCCTCATAGTAAGAAATAAGGTCGATGAGCTTCCTGCATCTCAAAACAGCATAAAAGATGTACACGATGACACGACTGTGCGTATCTCCGCTAAGGAAGGAACAGGCCTCACCGCCCTGGAGGATGCCATATACTCCGCTGCAAACATCCCTGAAATACGACAGGGCGACGTAATTGTAACCAATGCACGCCACTATGGAATACTTTGCCGGGCTCATGAAGAGATAAAACAAGTGATAGACTCTATTGAACTGGGCATCAGCAGCGACCTTATTGCCGAAGAACTGCACCCCCTACTCCACACTCTTGCCTCCATTACAGGAGGTGAGATCTCCACTTCCGAAACCCTCAATAACATCTTCAAGCACTTCTGCATCGGGAAATAACAGCTCTAAAGCAACTGTAACCAACTGTTGCTAACCAACAAGAAGCCTCTGATTTTCAGGGGCTTTTCTTTTTTAACACTTCGCAGTCACTTTTTGGTATTGCCAGTTGTTTGCAATACTTTTGCACCATATTTCTACCACGGAACAATTTCAGACACCGTTTTTCTTATGGCGAAAACGTCATGGAAGACACGGCATGAGACGCAGTGAGAAAAGTCCATTTCGTCATAGAAGACACGCTGTGAGACGCTATGAGAAATTGCGAGACGTGGTGATACAATATTGAAGACTAAAAAGGAGACTTGATTATGGAAGTAGAACGTATTTGCCAATGGTGCGGCAAACCCTTTATTGCCCACACGATGGTGTCTCGCTATTGTAGCCGTTCCTGCAATGGCAAGGCTTACAAGGACAAGCAGCGAAAAGAGAAACTGCAAAAGTATGAGGAGGAACAAAACGACCGTCCGCTGCATACGGTCGGGACGATTGGTGACAAGGCATACCTGTCGCCAGGTGAAGTGGCAACCCTCTTGGGCATCAGTCGTGCCACCATTTACCGCCACATGGCGAGTGGTATTGTCCGGGCGTTGCAACTTCGTGGACGTACCTTCATACGGCGTGCTGACATTGAAAGACTTTTCGACGAGGCACCTTCTTACAAGAAGCGTTCCTATGGTCGCAAGGTAAAGACGCTCTACTACACCACGCAGGAAATCATGGACAAGTATCACATCCAGAAGAAGACCATCTACCGCAGGTGCCAGCTCAACGGCATCCCGAAGATAGAGGAAGGCAACAGGGTGTTTTACAACCGTGCGCTCATCGACAAGTACTTTGCCGACTTGGAGGAGGAAATCAATCCCGACCTTTACTACACGCCCGACGAGGTGATGGAGAAATACGGCATGACCCGGGCTGCCGTCGTGGCTTTCGCCATGCGCCACAACATTCCTCGCATCAACCGCCACCACCAGGCTTACTATTCACGGGCACACATCGACGCCATCAAGGAACAGGGAACGAAGCTCAATCCCGACTACTACACCTATGATGAGATTGCCAAGAAGTATGGCATGACCGCCATCAACATCAGCTACTACGTCAACAAGTACGACATCGAGCGCATGAAGCAAGGTTCACGCACGCTTGTGCTACGTACAGCTTTCGACAAGGTGATACGCGAGCATCGGGACGGAACCTATAAGCCCAAGAAACGCGACACAAAGGATGCGCCATAAATTATTCTGCAATTAATCTTTGCAGACCGCCTTCTGCATCCGTTCATTTCAGACTTTTGCCGCCACAATTCAATAACTCTCAAAACATAAACGATTATGAATTATTGCTGTCCGGTAAAACTTTTTGAACCCGTAAAAGAAAGGGCTGGATTCC
>CAVFZF010000020.1:0-43934 GCA_963627025.1 Bifidobacteriaceae bacterium
CTGCATTCCAAGGGATGCTGCGTGAGCAGGGCATCAATGCAAGCCTGACGGACGGAGATTCACAGAAAGCTTGCCGACCTGGAGGGCGATTCTATAACTCAAAAATTTTTACCGGACAGCAATAACTTTCAATAAACTCCTGACAAGAAATCTATTATCATTCTTATTGGGCGTTTTTTATCAAATCAAGGGGTTTCTTTACAGCAATCTTGATGGTGTCTTTGCCGATCTTCGCAATGACTATAGTACATGATACGGCATAGGAGAAGCTACGACTGATACGGTGGAAGCTGAGCCGACGAGCTGACCGTCTGTAGCGTAGAACCTAACCAGCTCGCCATTGTCGAGACCAGAAATACTGACGATGCCATTCTGGGCAGAAATCATGATGCCACGAGTTTTGGCAAGGTTGATGTTTGTAGTTTCCTGATTGGCAGAAAGCCAACAGAGCGTAGCCTCAGCCTTTTCAGAAGCAGAGTATCCGTCAGCCGTGGCATAGGCGGAAATCTTATAGGCAGCCGAGAGGGAAACCTTTCCTTCCTTACTATATGTGTCGTTTGCCATATCTGTATCAGAAATGGTATGGTGATACAAAAACGGTGAAATGGCGGTGCGCAGACGGTGCAGTGGCGGCGGTACATCACATGATGTACGGTCGTACCACGGTTGAAGTACAAGCGTACCACGGTCGGTGTTCGAGTGTACCACAATTGATGTGCCGTTGCGAAAATGTGGTGTAACCGATGCGAGAACGGTGCTTACGGGCTGCTCAACGGTTCAACTGGACTTGCGTGAAGAGGTGTCTTGGAGCCGTTTTAGCAGTTTGTGGGTGAACTCATGATTCTTCAGTCCCCACTTGGGAGCAATGAGCAGTTCCTTGGGACTCTGGCTCACAAACCTCTCAAGCACTATCGATGGGCGCAGATGGCGTATATATTCGCAGAGCAGGTCTATGTATTCCTCCAGTTCGAAGGTCTTGATGCTGTCTTTCTCCTTCGCCATCTGAGTGCCACGGATAATCTGCAACTGGTGAATCTTCAGTATGTCAATGGGCAAAGAGGAGATTATCTCCGCTGACTTTATTGTCATCTCGCGAGTCTCGCCCGGCAGTCCGAGAATCATGTGCGCACCCGTCAGAATGCCCGCATCATGAGTTTTCACGATAGCCTCTTGGCTTTGTGCAAACGTGTGTCCGCGGTTTACCCTTTTCAACACATCGTCATAGACGGACTCCACGCCATATTCCACCATTACGAAAGTTTTCTTCGCCAACTCGCCGAGATAGGCTATCTTCTCGTCATCAATGCAGTCAGGGCGCGTGCCTATGATTATTCCCACGACACCGTCGACGGCGAGAGCCTCCTCATAGAGAGCCTTCAGTCGGTGGAGTGGGGCATAGGTGTTGCTGAAAGCCTGGAAATAAGCCAGGTATTTCATGTCGGGATACTTGCGGGAGAAAAACTCCTTGCCGTCTTCCAACTGTCGGGTGACGCTCTTGCGCCCGTCGCAATAGCTTGGGTTGAAAGTTCTGTTGTCGCAGAAAGTGCATCCTCCGCGTGAGATGAGACCATCCCTGTTGGGGCAGGAGAATCCTGCATCGATGGATATCTTCTGCACCTTGAAGGGGAAGAACTGCGTTATCCAGGAAGCGAAGTCGCGATATGGTTTTGTGTAGGTCATCCTATACGGGGAAAATAATGCTTATCTTTGCAAAGTTACGAAAATATAAGTAACTTTGCGGGAGGTATAAAAAAGATTTCAATGATGGGAAAATATTTGTTTTTGATGATTTTTTCTTTCCTTGCAGGCATGGGCAATGCCAAGGCGCAGAAGCTCACATTGCAGAATATCAATTCGGAGTTTAGTGCCAAGAGGATGCATAGCCTCAATGATGTGAAAGGCACTGACCAATATGTGGAGATTACTTCCGATGGCAAGAAGATAGTGCAGCACTCATTCAAGGACGGCAAGCAGACTGCCGTGCTCATGGATGTGGACGACACCATGGGCGCACGCATAGAGTCTATCGACGGCTACATCATGTCTCCCGACAATTCGCGCATGCTCATACAGACAAAGACAGAGCGTGTGTATCGCCGTTCATTCAAGGCAGATTACTACATCTACACCATAAAGAGCCACAAACTCGAGCGACTTTCCGACGGAGGCAAGCAGCAAGTGCCTATGTTCTCGCCCGACGGCAACCAGATAGCCTTCGTGAGAGACAACAACATATTCCTTGTGAAACTACTCTTCGACAATGCCGAGAGTCAGGTGACGAAGGACGGAAAATTCAATGAGGTCATCAACGGCATACCCGACTGGGTGAACGAAGAGGAGTTTTCGTTCAACACCGCCTATTGTTTCAATGCAGACGGCACAAAGATATGCTGGATAAAATATGACGAGAGTGCAGTGAAGACCTACTCGCTGCAGATGTTCAAGGGTCTCTCGCCTGAGCATGAAGAGAATGCAGGCTATCCAAGTTTCTATTCCTACAAGTATCCAAAGGCTGGACAGGATAACTCCAAGGTGAGTGTGTGGAGTTATGACATCAAGAGTCACCGCACTCAGCAGTTGCAGGTGCCACTCGATGCCGACGGCTACATACCGCGCATCATCATGACCGAAGACCCTGACCGTGTCTTTGTCTACACCCTCAACCGTCATCAGGACAATCTCAACATCTATTCGGTGAATCCTTCCTCCACATTGTCGCAACTTGTCATCAACGAGAAGGCAGACAAATATATCCCGGAGAACACCCTCTCGTCAATCATCGTGGGCAAGCAGACAATAGTGTTGCCAAGCGACCGCGACGGATTCAACCACCTTTATATATATAATATGAACGGTCAGCAGTTGCGCAAGGTAGGCCAAGGTGAGGAGGTCATAACAGATGTCTATGGCTATGATGAGGAGACAGGTGATGTCTACTATCAGGCAGCAGCATTGGCTCCCTATGACCGTCAGGTGTATGTGTCGCACAAGAACGGCAAGACCGAACGTCTCACACAGCAACAGGGATGGAACGATGCACATTTCTCTGGCGACTACAAATATTTCATCAACTCATGGAGCAACATGAACACTCCATATGTTGTCACTGTGCGCAACAATCAGGGAAAGGTGCTGTCTACGACAATAGACAATGCCGAACTGGCAGAGAAAATAAAGAAAAACAACTGGAACCGCCGCGAGATGTTCTCGTTTACCACCACTGAAGGTGTGAAACTCAATGGATGGATGCTCAAACCGGCAAACTTCAATGCATCGAAGAAGTATCCTGTCATCATGCACCAGTATTCTGGTCCCGGTTCACAGCAGGTGGTAGATTCCTGGAGCTGTGGCAGCATGGGGCAGGGATTTGACTATTATCTGGCACAGGAAGGATATATCGTGGTGTGTGTCGACGGACGCGGTACTGGAGCACGTGGTGCAGACTTCGAAAAGTCTGTCTACAGACGCATGGGAGACCTTGAGTCGAAAGACCAGGTGGAGACAGCCATATGGCTCGGCGAACAGTCGTATGTCGACAAGAGCCGCATAGGCATCTGGGGATGGAGCTTTGGCGGATTCAACACTCTTATGTCAATGAGTGAGGGTCGTGCAGTGTTCAACTGTGGTGTGGCTGTAGCCCCTCCTACCAACTGGAAGTTCTATGATACGGTGTACACCGAGCGCTATATGCGCACTCCTCAGGAGAATCCAGAGGGGTATGCCACAAACCCTATACAGAGAGCCGACAAGCTCAGTGGTGCATTGCTCATCTGCCACGGATTGGCTGACGACAATGTGCATCCGCAGAACACATTCGAATATTCCGAGGCTCTTGTGCAGGCAGACAAAGATTTCCGTGAACTTATCTATACCAACCGTAACCACAGCATCTATGGCGGCAACACGCGCAACCATCTCATGCGCCAGATTGTCAACTGGTTTAATGAGCATTTGCAATAACCGCGTTGTTGCGGAGAGGAACGGCCAAGATGTAAAGACAGTGACGGAAATCGTAATATGAAACAAACATGAAACTTCATAAAGAAAACCCTCTTTATCAAGAAGACCTGAGGAATATTCTTGCGGTTTCAGGCATTGACAAACTCTACGGAAAGAGTTTTCTCATAACAGGTGCTGCCGGTATGGTGGGTACGATGCTCGTTGACGCATTGATGAAACTTGGTGGCGTCAGTGTTGTTGCAGTGGGGCGTGATGTGGAGAAAGCAAGGAAACGCCTCGGGGAACACTTCAGTAATCCCGCTTTTCGCTTTGTCGTACATGACGTGTGTGAACCTTTCAGCGACGGCATTTGTGTGGATTACATCATCCCTGCGGCGAGCAACACCCACCCGTTGGCATATTCCCACTATCCGGTGGAGACCATGATGACCAATATCAAGGGGATAGAGCACGCTCTCAACCTTGCGGAGAAGTGTGGTGCTACGGTCTTGTATCCGTCCACTTGTGAAGTTTATGGCAACGCTTTCGCAGAAGAGAATTTTACAGAGGACACCAACGGCAAACTCAATCTCTCCAATGCACGCTCCTGTTACAACGAGTCGAAACGCACGAGCGAGGCTATGTGCCAGTCGTATATGGCGGAACGTGGCGTAAAAGTGAAGATTGTACGGTTCAGCCGCCTATTCGGCCCTACGATGCTTGACGGTGACAGCAAGGCATCATCGCAGTTTATAAGGAAAGCAATAGCCGGTGAGGACATCGTACTCAAAAGTAAGGGTGACCAGTATTTCTCCTATACATATATAGCAGATGCCGTTTCAGGGCTACTTACGGTACTTCTTCATGGCGAGTGGGGGAAGGCCTACAATGTGAGTAGCGACAAGACGAATGTCTGTCTTGCCGATTTTGCCAGGATTTGTGCCGACTATAACGGAAAGGAAGTGGTCTTCGACCTGCCTTCCGACGAAGAGAAGAACGGTTACAGCGTGGCTTCCCGGTCTATTCTTGACAATCACCGGCTGAGGTCTATCGGTTTTTCTCCGAAGTACAGTATGAGTGATGCTGTCAATAGAACCATAGAGATATTGAAACGGTAGTGCGCTTTTACCGCTGCCAAATAAAAAGGAAAAGATGAACATCGCAGTGATTATAGCAGGTGGCTCGGGTCACCGTATGGGACAGGATATCCCCAAGCAGTTTATCAATGTTTATGACAAACCGATACTGATATACACTTTGGAAAGTTTCCAAAGTCATCCTCTGGTTGATGCCATTGAGGTTGTGTGTATAGAGGGTTGGGAAAACGTTGTGTGGGCTTATGCCAAACAGTTCGGCATTGACAAACTTAGGTGGATTGTCAACGGTGGAAACTCTGCACAGGAGTCGATTCGCAATGGTGTTTTTGCCTTGGAACAAGTGTGTTCAGAGGACGATATCGTCATCATCCACGATGGTATACGCCCCCTCATAGAACCGTCTGTGCTGACCGATGTCATCAATAAGGCAACGGAATACGGTAATGCTGTTACTTCCATGCCTTACAACGAACAGATTTTCGTGGTGAGTGAGGATGATGAAACCACCACTACACAGTACATTCCGCGTGAAACTTTGCGGCGTGTTTCCACTCCTCAGGCATACAGGTTCGGTCTTGTTGACGGCAAATATCATGAAGCCTTTGAAACGGGAACGGGCATCCACGGTTCAAGTTATGCCAATACGATGATGGTGGAACTTGGAGTCCGCCTCCACTTTGCAGCCGGCAGTGACAAGAATATCAAACTTACTACAAAGGATGACCTTGAGATGTTCAAGGGGTATCTTGTCAAAGGTAAAGACGGTTGGCTGAAATAATAAATCTCTATATCTCATTGGCCCACAATTTGCGGAAGAAGTCAAGGATATAGATACATTCCACATTCCCCATGCGTCTGTTGATAGGATCGAGTGAGACAATGAGAAGTTTGCTTTCTGGATAATCCGATGAAAAGGTCTGCAATCCCTTGAGGTGACGTGGCAACACTTCTTCCACGGATTTTATTTCTATTGCCACGCGGGCATCACCGATGACCGCATCAACCTCTTGCCCGGAATATGTCCGCCAATAGGTCAGTGACTCTTCACTCTCGTTGTATGACAACCATGCTCTCAGCTCTTGTATGACAAGATGCTCAAAGGCGTGACCATAGTCGGCAGTACCGCGTGTTAGTTCTTTACGGTGCAGCAGATGATTGGCAATTCCTACATCGAAATAATAAAAACGAGGTGCTTGCACCAACCTTCGTTTTATGGTTTTAGTATATGCTGGTATACGGAATCCTATGAGTGTGTCTTCCAAAATGTCGAAGTATCCGGCAACGGTGTTTGCACTTACTCCGCAATCCTGAGCGATGTTGTTGTAGTTTACCATCTCGCCGTCAGTCAATGCTGCCACCTCAAGAAAACGCTGGAAAGCACTAAGGTTCCTTACCAATGCCTCCTCCTTTATTTCTTCCTTAAGATACACGTCTATATAAGCAGACAGGCGTCTTTGTGGATTTTTTGCCAGATAGTGGGGAGGCAGCATACCATAGTTGATAGCATGTTGTAAGTCAAGTTGCTCTATCTCTGCGCTGACAAAAGGAAACAGGTAGACAGGATATGCTCTACCACCCAGCGTGTTGTATCCCTTGCGCTTCAACTTACGTGCGCTCGAACCGCAGAGTATGAACTTGTGGTTCTTCTCTGACATTAACCGATGAACTTCATTGAGAAGTTCTGGCACTTCAGGTATCTCATCGATTATAACCATAGTACCTTCAGCTTTGTCAGAAAGCATCTCATATAGTAATGCAGGACGACGCTTGAAACGAGCCTTTATAGTTGTGTCAAGCAAGTCTATATATATACTGTCGGGGAATTTCTGACGCAGGAAAGTACTTTTTCCTGTCTGACGGGCTCCAAAAAGGAAAATACTGTCTTCTATATGGCTGTCAATATGGCAAATACGTTCTATCATAACTGTTATATGTAACGGTTCTTACTGCTGATTTTACATAAAAATCCGCAACGCTACTGCGGATTTTACATAAAAATCCGCAACAAAGATACAACTTTATTGCGGATTAACCATATATTGAGATACAAAAAACTTAATATAGTGACTGGCTTTTCCCTACTTTAACACAGGTCTTACACCATAGGCTTGCCAATATCTTAGGTCTTCACTAATTTCGTAGTTTGCATTGCTTTCAAAGTATAGCGTATAAGCCCTTCTGTAATTGTAATCTTTATCCCAAGGCAAAAGACCATCAGGATAAAGGGCTTCTTCAGTCTCGCCCGAAGTTGAAGTCCAATAATTTCCATGCGCTCCTGTATAATAACTATCATACATATATCTATAACCGTTACACGGCATAAAGATAGAATTGCCGTTCTTTTTGCTTGTGAACTCTAGTCCTTTGATTGTTTTTCCATTAGAGTCTTCTCGACTGGCCTCTTTCTGGGTTGTGTTGTCTATCAATTCCTGCATTTCTGACTTAGTAGGCGTTTTGCAAAAACTGCCCCATACCATATTGGCGGCATCGTCACTGTCACTCAATGTCTGGTTTGCATCTTGGTAATTTTCACATCCCAATTCGGTTATGGCCTGGTAATTATAATAAATAATATACTTATACTTAGTATAGTAATAACAATCTTTTGTCTCGGTCTCAGCCCAAAAGTAATAATTTCCATAATCAGCCGCGACGCTTGCGCCCACATTGGTCTCAGCCCACCACTTAGACAACCCGAGATCCACAAACTTGTGCCCATAGATGACCTTATATCCACCCTGGTGCATCGTGCTTTGGGTGAGTGACGCAATCTTTATTTTTCCGCGCTCTATCTCCAGTGTTTTGGCAGACGTACAGGAAGACATTTCAAGATTAGTTCCCACGGTATAATATCCCAATTTTACATTGATTTTGTAGTCTGCGCCCACAGGCATGGGGATATAAAACACCGCTGACGCCCCGTATGTCCCTGCGTCAGTAGTTATGGTGACAGTCTTGAGGGAATCGGGCACATCCGTGTTATCCTCGTCCGATTCGATTTTCGGCTCATAAGAACTTAGGTCTACTGTGAAGTCACCGCATATCTGCCTGTCTGCCGTCACCGTCAGAAAGCAATTCGTAGCTGGCATCTTGTCTATCTTTATGCACAGAAGACCGCCAAGGTGCTTGAATTGTACTGAAGAGCCATCGGTTCCATTAGTAATCTTCGCCCACAATGCGGGGTTGGCACTTGTCTTTTGGTTGTCCACATTGTCTGAATTGGAAGCGAAGTCGGTGTCCCATCTGGCATACACATACTTGGATGGGAGGTGATATGTAAGCTTTGTGCCCGAGATTTTGTGGTTTTCGTTGTAGGGATAAACTGCATAGTCGCCAAGCTTACCTTCTATATCGCCAGAGAAAGTGGCGAGTAGCAGATTGGAACTCCTGCTTTTGAGGTCGAGCTGGTATAGTGTTTCTGCTCCACTTGCCGAGACACCTATTGCATCACCGTTTTGCCAATAGAACGGCGTGTCAGACTTCACGTTTGTGGCAAACACGGCTCGCGTGCCTTCGTTCGCACTACTTGCACTCACGGTGACGTTATGGCGCACCTGCGAAGATGAATGGTCATTTTGCACGTCTTCCTGTGAGCAGGCAGAAAGCAACACTGCGACTGTCGCAGCAAAGAAGAAACTAATTTTCGCTCCAATCTTCATAATCAATGCTGCTTGTCTCTATACCCATTTCACTACTCTCCGTCACGGAATTTGTCGCAAGGCAACTTTCACATTCAACCTCCACCACCTGTACACAGGGGGGGGTAATACTCTTTCTTCATGTTTATACTCAACTTTATATAAAAATCCGCAACAAAGTTACAACTTTATTGCGGATGTTGAAAATGTTAAGTTGTAAAAGTCAAGAGATTACTTCAGTTTGTCGTATTCTTCATCGCTTACTGGTTCAAGCCATTCATTGGGAGCAGAGCCTGGTTGTGAGTTTTCCACTGCAATGTGGGTGGCAAGATGCTGAAACCATGAGTCCTTTTGTGCTCCATGCCAATGCTTTACTCCTTCTGGTATATCCACAATGTCGCCGGCTTTGAGTGCTATGGCAGGCTTGCCCCATTCCTGATACCATCCTCTGCCACTCACGCAGATGAGAATCTGTCGGGCACCGTGATGGATGTGCCAGTTGTTGCGGCAACCAGGTTCGAAGGTGACATTGCTTGTAGGCAATACTGTGGCAGTGCTGTCGGTGAGATTTACTGGACGTATGGACGCCAGATGGCTGTTGCCAGTGAAATACTGAGCATAGTTTATGTTAGGATTTCCCTTTGGCCATGTTCCTGCGTTGGCATCGGAGGCATTGTCGCATTGTGACAGTCCGTTCTCACTAAGATAGCGACACAACTCATCAACTTGTTCCTGTGTGTTGCCCATACGCACAGCACCCTGCTTATGCGATGCTAGTTGCGGAGCCACACCCTTTAGTGATGACAATGCAGCAACTGTCACCAGTTCACGGTCTGCATATGACAGTGCCTTGCCGGCGAAGATGTCACCAAAGAGATGCGACTTGAGATAATAGTCGTCTTGTGGGCAGAAAGCATAGTCAAACGGTTTGCCACTCAACATGGTCTGCACCTTTGTGCCCTCTGCGAGAGCCGTTTTGCTGTCGTCCCACATTTCTGGACGTTGCCAATCTTCACCCTCGTCGCAGGTTTTGCCCTGAGCCTTGCGGTTGTCGATGACCTTGCTCAGCACTCCCAAAGCGTTGAGTGACCGTGGAAATCCCGTGTAGGCATAGAGTTGAGAGAAAGCCTCCTTCATTTCGTTAACCGTCACGCCGTTGTCAAGAGCATTGTCTACTGCGGTCTCCAAGCGTGTCAGGTCACCTTGCGCCTCAAGACTTGCCACTGTGGCGAGGCTCAGTTGTCTCTTTGTAAGTGTCTGTGCATTCATTGTCATTGGTATGATAAACAGTAATAATATGGTGAGAAGTTTTTGCGTTTTTGTATTCATGTCCCATTTCCTTTGTTTGATGCAAAGTTATGCCTAATATCTGTATTGCTCATTACAAATATTTCGGATATTATTACCAAATGTTCCTTATGTATCTTGATGGATTCAAACGTTAGTGTCGGAAAACGGAAGTAGGAGAAAAACTACCCGGTTTTTCTCCTACTCGATTGTAATAAAACCTACGTTGTTCGTATTAGGCTTTTTCCCCTTGAGTGCGTATGGATTACAGTCCCAGACTCTTCTTGATGGCCTCAATCTTCACGGCTGCGCCCTTCATGCAACGGTCGTAGTCGGAGGCGGTTGCCATAGAGTTGTCTTTCACCTCAAGATAGAACTTGATTTTAGGCTCAGTTCCCGATGGACGGACGCTCACTTTGGTGCCGTCTGTGCAGAACCACTGTAGCACGTTGCTCGTGTCGGGCATATCCATCTTTGTGACGTTACCGTCTTTGTCGGTCTTCTCCAAAGTCTTGTAGTCTTTCCAAAGGCATACTTCCGAACCTCCGAGTTCCTTTGGCGGATTGCTGCGGAAATTCTCCATCATGGCTTTGATTTCGTCAGCGCCAGTCTTGCCTGGACGTACTACGTTGATGGTGAACTCATTGGAGAAACCATACTCAATATAGATATCCATCAAGATGTCATAGAGAGTCTTGCCCTGATCCTTAGCCCATGCCGCAATTTCGCAGATGAGGCAAATAGATGCCGGAGCGTCCTTGTCGCGTACAGCGTCGTAAGGCAGGAAGCCGAAGCTCTCTTCGCCTCCTCCGATGTACTTCTGCTTGCCCTCGGAGATGGCAATCTCGTGTGCAATCCACTTGAAACCGGTGTAGCAGTCGCGGAGTTCCACATTGTTTTTCTTTGCCATTTCTGCTATAACTTCTGTCGTCACGATAGTCTTGACGAGGAAGTCCGTGGGGGTGAGTTGATTGAGCGCCTTCTTGTTCTTGATGATGTAGTAGACGAACATCATGCAAGTCTGGTTGCCGTTGATGATGACCCACTCGCCTTTGGGGTCACGGCAGACTATTGCAAGTCGGTCAGCATCGGGGTCAGTGGCTACCACAAGGTCGGCGTTGAGTTTCGTTCCGAGTTTCATTCCCAGCGTCATCGCCTCGGCATTCTCCGGGTTTGGCGATACGACAGTGGGGAAGTTGCCGTCAATGACCATCTGTTCGGGCACCACATTAATGTTCTGGAAACCCCAGGAACGCAGACACAGCGGCACGATGACACGACCTGTGCCGTGCATGGCGGAGTAGACGATGTTCAGATCCTTTTGTCTGAGGATGACATCCTGGTCTATCATGGTTGCCTTAACGGCGGTCATGTAGTCGAAGTCCATCTCACCGCCGATAATCTTTATGAGGTCCTTGTTGCCGGAGAACTTCACATCTTCGACCTTCACCTTGTTTACCTCGTCAATAATGCCGGTGTCGTGCGGCGCAAGCACCTGTGCACCGTCAGACCAGTACGCCTTGTATCCGTTGTACTCCTTTGGATTGTGTGATGCAGTGACGTTTACGCCTGCCACAGCACCAAGCTTGCGGATGGCGAAGGATATTTCAGGCGTAGGGCGAAGACCCTCGAAGAGGTACACCTTGATACCGTTGGCAGAGAAGATGTCTGCCACAGACTCGGCAAACTTCCTGCCGTTGTTGCGGCAGTCATGTCCTACGACCACGCTCTTGCCGCCTTCTGGGAACGCCTTGTTGATATAGTTGGCAAATCCCTGAGTAGCCATACCCACGGTGTAGATATTCATTCGGTTGGAGCCTGCACCCATGATGCCGCGCAGTCCTCCCGTTCCGAATTCGAGGTCTTTGTAGAAACTGTCGATGAGTTCTGTCTTGTCATCATTGTCAAGCATAGCCTGCACTGCCTTGCGCGTTTCTTCGTCATAGGCAGGAGTGAGCCACTGCTGTGCCTTGGACTCACATTGTGCAATCAATTCTTTGTCCATTATACGTTTGTTTTTCGTCAATTGTTATTGTAAAACATACTTAGCCGGCGTTACATCGGGGTGTTCCCAACGTGCCGTTTGTGTGTTGCAAATTTACTTAAAAGAAATGAGAACATAGGGAGTTGTGGGCTTTTTTTCGTAATTTTGCATTGTCTTGATTGACTTTCACATTATTATGGAACTTTATTTCACGGGTATAATAATAGCCATTTCCACCTTTGTTGCCATTGGAATCTTTCATCCCGTAGTGGTGAAGACGGAGTATCATTTTGGCATCCGTCCGTGGTGGTTGTTTCTTGTTGCAGGTATAGGACTGTGCATAGGAGCATTGTTTGTCGAGAATGTAATCATCTCGTCGGTTATAGGCGTGGTCGGTGCGTCGTCACTATGGAGTATCGGCGAACTGTTTTCACAGCGCAAGAGGGTGTTGAGGGGCTGGTTCCCGATGAATCCGAAGCGTAAGGCTGAGTACATGACGCCGGATGCCGATGAGAAAAACACGAATCTGAAAACATCTGATGAAGACTGAACTCATCTGTGTTGGTAGGACTGTCAACAAGCACATTGACGCCTGTATAGCCGACTATGCCACACGCATAGGGCATTATATGCCGTTTGGCATAACGATAATCCCAGAACTGAAAAACACGAAAGCCCTTTCCGAACAGCAACAGAAGACAAGTGAGGGTGAACTGATACTCCGACTGATACAGCCGACAGACGTTCTTGTATTGCTCGACGAGCATGGCAAGGAATTTCGTTCGGTGGAAATGGCTGCATGGTTGCAGAAAAAACAACAAACGGTCAGGCGGCTTGTGTTTGTAATCGGCGGACCTTACGGCTTCTCGGAAGCGGTGTATAGCCGTGCCAACGAGAAGCTCTCGCTTTCAAAGATGACCTTTTCTCACCAGATGGTGCGCATGATTTTTACTGAACAACTCTATCGGGCGTGTACCATAATAAAGGGTGAGCCATATCATCACGAATAGTACCCACTGCCTGTTCGGACATTTCCGCCGTTTTATCTGTCCTCGTCCGTTTCGTCAATGGAAATGTTATGGTCTGCGGACTTGTGTTTTCTCGTGAGGTTAATCTGTAGTTGATAGATGACACAGGTGATGATAAAGTAGACAAAAGCCTGTATCCATAGGGCGATATACTCCGTTCTGATTTCGGAGATAGTTGCTCCCATACTGCTGATTTTGAGGAATCCCTGCACTCCGAAAGTACTCGGGACGAGCCATGATATGCTCTTCCAAAAACCGGGAATATTGCTTTCCGGCCATGAGATGCCAGTCATGAAAAGGAATATGATGGACATGAACACCACGATAAGCATCACATTCTCGCGGTAACGGATAAGTCCTGAGATAATCATGCCAAAGAATATGCAGGCAAGGAGATAGGGCAACATCAGCCCGAATAGGGCTTCCGGGGTAGCGAGAGTGGTGAAATGGAATAGCCGTGTCACGCCTAATGTGAGGTATGCCGTCACCACTGCATATATCATAAAGTAGCAGAGAGCCTTGCCAAGTACTATGCGGTAAGCACCGCTATAGTGTCTGTCCATTGGCACAAGACGGTGGTTACGGTTGCGTTCGCGTGCCGTTCCGGCAGCAAGTCCTATGCCGAGAAGCAATGTCTGCTGTATGATGACAATCAACACTCCTGGCAACAGGGCATTGCCATAGCCACCTGTAGGATTGAATATCTCCACTTCTTCGAAGTCAAGTGGTTTCGTAGTTATCTCTTCGTCCCTGTTTGTAAAACTCTGCGACTGCGCTATCTGTATGCCTGCATTCATCTGTGACGCCACGGTAGTGGCGGTCTGGTATATCGCCTTGTAGGTAAGCATGAGGCTCATGTCGCAGAATACGCTCACGTTGGTTTGTTCTCCACGGTTCAGTTTCGTGGAAAAATCGGAGGGGAAGTAGATTATTCCGTGTGCCACTTGGCGACCTACGAGTTCGCGCGCTTCCTCTATGTTGTTGCAGTGGTACGCTACCTTCACATCGGGAGAGGCATCGCACATACGCAGGAACTGCCGGCTCTGGGCGGAATGGCTGAGGTCTACAACTGCGACAGGCACTTCGCGCACGACCTCATTGTTGTAAATCCAGGAATAGAGGATAGGGTAGAGCAACGGAGCAACGAGGAAGAAGACAAGCACGCCCTCATCCTTCACCGTCACTTTCATCTCGTTTGCCCAAATGGCTGCAATGTCCGAGATAAGTCCTTTAATCCATTTTCCTGTCATCAGAATAGTCTTTTACGGAATGTATTTGTAGACCAGCATAGCCCGGCGGATATTTCTCATTACGAAAGCGGGCAGGACAAGGAATGCCGCAAGGCACAGCCAGTTCTCCCAAGCGTAAGAAAGCGGATAGCCGTTGAATATGTTGATCTGGTATATCATGTAGTAGTGGCGTAACGGGAACACCCACGACACGCCTTGGATGAATGAATCCATGGCGAACACTGGGTAGGTCGCACCGGCAAGACTGAAACTTACCACCGCCCAAAGGGAGCATATCGTCATCGACATACGCAGCGATGGAACCAGTCCGAATATGAATATGCCGAAGCATTGTGCCGACAGTACGGCCAGCAATCCGAGTAATATGATGGGGAAAACGCCTCCCGGATGGGGGAACTCAAGAACATGATAGATGTAGAACTCATAGCAACAGAACACGATAAAGAATATCAGTGTCTGTGGAAGTATCTTTCCTGCAATGGCGATACACGGATTGAAATCTGCCTTGTACATCCATTCATGCGCCCGTCCGAACTTGAGTTCTGTACCGATAGAGTAGGGCGTGATGAGGAAAACGAACAGCATCAGCAGTCCGGGAACCATGGTTGTGCTGAGGTAGATGTTGTAGTTGGCCTGCGGATTGTTTACCATGTGCAGGTCAATGTTTATGGGTTGCAGGAACGCCTTTATCTCGCGCTCTGTCTTGCCGAGTGCCGCTAATTTCTTTGAACCTGCACTTGCCGAGCCCAACATGGATATCATTTTTAGGTCACGGAATGTGGTTGATCCGGCAAGCATTATCACTCCGTTGTAGTAGAACGAGATTTTCGGCTGCTTGGATGCCATTAGTCCGGCTTCTGTCCCCTTGGGTATGAGCAGGAAAGCATAGATTTCGCCACGCTGTATGGCCTGACGTGCCATATTCATGTTTTCGTAATGGCTCACCACATGGGATGTCTGGAAACTGTCGAGTGTGCGTATCAGTTGGCGTGAAGTGGACGAATTGTCCTGGTCCACGACACCTATGGGCAACTCAACAGGCTGTCCGTCATCGAGAAGAGATGTGAAGAAGCACACCACAAAAGCCGGCAACAGTATCATGCAGAACAGGAATATGGGATTCTTGCCCATAATTCTGCATTCACGTTCCGCAATGGAGGCAATCTGTCTCAGCACTTTCATCTCCCTGGCAACAATGTTCTAAGTAGTCGGAAATCAGCGTTTCACTATCAGACTCATGCCTGGACGCAGACCTTCGAATGCCTTCTTGGGCTTTGCCTTCACCTCAAAGGTCTTCAGGTCATACTGCCCCGTGGTCTTCGTGGCTTTCCATGTGGCGTAAGAACCCTCGTTTTTGATGTTGGTGACCTGCATTTCCATGTCCTTGCTGAATGCCGGCAGGAATGCGGTAAAGGTGTCGCCGACCTTCAAACCGCCGAGTTGGTCTTCGCGTATATTGAAAGTTCCCCAGATGTCATCCATCATCATGATACTCATAATCGGTGAACCCAAACCGACAAGTTCGCCGACCTTGGAATACACAGAACTGACTTCTCCTTCCACAGCCGCAACCTGCACGGTCTCATTGAGGAGAGACGACACTACGTCAACAGCACTCTTGGCAGCCTCAGCCTGTTTGCGTGCTGCCTCTTTCTCCTGCATCCGTGCTCCGTTTTTCGCCATCTGGTACTGGCTTTTGGCGGCAGTCACCTGTGCTTCGGAAGCCTTGAAGGCAGCCAGTGCTTCGTCGCGCTTCTGCGCACTGACCACTCCTTCGTCGAAAAGGTTCTGTATACGCTTGTAGGTCTTTTCTGCTATCTCTGTCGCAGCGACAGCGGCTTGCCACATCTGATAGGCTGTCTGCACTGTCTCTTCCCTTGCTCCGTCCTGTGTCATGCTGCTTACAGCATTGGCTGCGCCCTCAGTTGCTTCTGCCACTTTCTGTTGTGCACTGGCTTCGGGTACGCCAAGGATGACGAGAGTGTCGCCCACATGGACATAGTCACCCTCTTTTACACGAATCTCAACGACACGTCCGGGGAGTTTGCTTGATACCCTGAATTCCGAAACTTCCACCTCTCCCTGGATTATCTCCTCCTTCTTGTCAAGGGTGAAGAAGCCGATGATGCCGATGATTACTATCACTGCAATCAGGCCGACAACGGCCAAGAGGATGTTGTTGTGTTGGGTCTTGTCTGACATAATATTGTCTCCGTTTGTTTATTGTAGTACACCGAGTGCCTTCTTCAGGGCAACCTGTGCGAGTTTTACATCTATTTCTGCATCTATCTTTTGTGATTTCGCCGCCTGCCATGCTGTCTGTGCTGCCATGACATCGGTGGACTCCATCACTCCTTCCTTGAATCCTACGCCGGCGCAACGGAGGTTCTCCTCTGCGTTTGCCACGTTCTTGGTAGCCATGACAAGCCGTTTGTTAGCTTCGTTTACCTTGAAACGGCTTTGCTCAACCTGCAGGTTGATTTTCTCAACGGCATCGCTCATGTCGAGAGAGGCGATGGTTGTGGCGGTCTTGCTTGCCTTTATCTTGTATGAACTCTCAAACCAGTTCCACAAGGGAATCTGCATTACCACTCCGACATTCCACACCCCAGCGAACTTTTTCTCAAATCCGTTGAACACATTAGGGTTGGATACCATATAGCCTCCGGTCAGTGCGACGTGCGGAAGAGCCTCGGCACGGATGAGTTTTGTCGACTGTCGGCTCAGTTCAACTGCCTGTTCGAGCAATCTTATCTCTGGACGCATAGTGGCGGAGTCTGTGTCCTGGACGTCGTAAGAATCGTCTGCGTCGCAGATGTTCTCTTTGTTCTCGTCGGTAAGGGTAATGTCGGTGTCTACAGGAATGCCGCATAATTGGCACAGAAGCATCTTTGCAAGTGTCAGTCCGTTGTCAGCCTGTGTCACCTGCATGTCGGCTTCATTGACCTTGACGTCAACTTTCAGACCGTCAGCACGCGTAGCCACGCCCTGCTTAATCATCTTGTGGACATCATCATCAAGTTTTTGTACGAGGTCACGGTAACTCTCTGCCAGTTGCTTCTTCTGCTTCAGGGATACCACAAGCCAATAAGTCTGGTCAATGGAGTACAGTGTGTTCTGCGTCTTTCCGTCGATATCGGTAAGCGCCATCTGTTCTGCTATGTCAGCCATCTTGTTTGCAGCGACGATGGCACCTCCCATAAAGACAGGCTGGCGCACCACTATCGCTCCCGTCCAGATATTCCTCGTGTCGGTGCGGAATGCGTCGGTGATGGATTTTCCGAAAGAGTTGCCTGCTGCGGAGAGGGTGGGTGAGAGCGTATTGAGCATTGTCCCGAGGTCGGTAGCCGTCTGAGCGGAGATGAGACCTTGCCCTGCGAGCGCAGAGAGTGTCTCCGTCAGACTGTTGCCGAGCGACGTCGTCATCGATGTGCCGAGGTTGTTCAGTGTGGCCTTCTGGTTGTTGTTGAGAATCGAAATCTCTCTGCTCGTGAACTCATAGCCGCCGACAGCATCAATTTTCGGCAGGTATTTTGTACGCGTAGCCTTGCGTACATTCTTCGCAATGTCATGCTTCAGTTTCGTGGCATTCAACTGCTTGTTGTTGCGGAGTGCCATAGCCCGGCAACTGTCGAGCGACAATGATGTCTGCGAAAAAGCGGTCAGTGCGAATGAAAACAGTACTGTTAAAGTCGTTATCCTTTTCATCTGTTCTGCCTGATTACTTGAAACTGAACCTGCCGGAACCTATCATGTTGCCGTCAGCGAATATGCTTACGCCGTAAGTTCCGGTTTCCAGTGCCTGACTTACTTCCCAATAGAGGGTTATAGGTGTCTCTTTCCCTCCGTATTCTACATTCTTCTTTGCAGTGCAAGTCAGATTTCTGTTCTCGTACTCAAAACTTCCTGCACTGCCTAACAGGGCTCCTGAAGGTGACGTTATGCGGACATAGACGGTCTTGTTGCCGCTTGCAGCAGTCACGTTCTTTGCCAACGAGAAGTTTACCATGAGTTTCTTGCACTTGCTGACCTTTTTAGTCGCTTTGTCTTTCTTGTCGAGCATAGTCATGCTGATGCCGATAGCGTCAAGTTGGGCGGCAATTGCCACCTTTTCCGACAACGACGCTTTCTCCGTGTTAAGACCTGCTATTTGGCGGTTTGCCTCAGCATACTGGGCCTTAACCTGCGTGTTTTCTTCCCTGAGATTTTGGTTCAGCCTGTTCAGAGAGTCTATTTCCAGTATATAACTGCGGATGACAGCCCTACAGGTTGCCAACTCTTTCTTCAGTCTGGTAATCTCTCTTGCGTCGGATGCCTTTACCCCTTGAAGTTCCTTTAATAATTTCTGGGTTTTCAGTTGTTCCTGAGTAAGTTGTGCAATGAGGGAGTCGTTGGTAATCTGCGCCCTCATTTCGGTGTATTGATCGGCAAACTGCTGATACTCATTCTCCATTTCCTGCTTGTCGAGAGCCGCCAATTCCTGCATCTCCTGATTTTCCTTCTTCTGGTCAGTGAGCCCTTTGGCGAGATAGAAAACTCCGCACACGAGTGCTATGATGAGCAATAGCAGAGGAATCAATATCTTTTTGTTCATACGAATAGGTCTGTTTTGAATCGTTCAATACCGTTGTTAGTTACTTCTTTGCAAAATTACAAGAATTATGCCAATGCGCCAAGGACTGCTCAAATCGAAGTGTTAAAAAATGGTGAATTAGTGGTTTTTACGGAAATATGGAACAGTTTTGGTTTAATTATCGTTACCTTTGTGAAACTTAATCTATAAAAACAATCTGCAAACTATATGAGATTACACAGTCTTTTACTATTCTCGGCAGCAGCACTGTTGCTGTCACTTTCCGGTTGTAGGCTTTCTCCAAAGAAATCTTCGGGTGATTCCTGCATAGTAATCAACAACCCTGTGCCGGTAAAATTCGGCGATCCTTTCCTCCTGAAGGCTTCTGACGGCAGGTATTACCTTTATGGAACATCGCTCTCTGATGGTTTTGAATGCTTTGTTTCCGATGATTTGCAGCAGTGGGATTCGTGTGGACAGATATATAAAGGCGGTGTCGCCGGTATGTGGAACAAAGACTGCTTCTGGGCTCCGGAGGTATATGAGCGCGATGGAAAGTATTATCTGTTCTATTCTGCCAATGTCAATGACTCGCTGAACACCGCCAATGATCTTGAGACATTCAGTATCGGAGTGGCTGTGAGCGATTCTCCCACGGGACCGTTTGAGGATATCAACAACCGACCGGTGTTCTCTCCGGGCTATCCTGTCATAGATGCCGATGTCTATTTTGACGACACTACTGGAAAATGTTACCTGTATTATTCACGCTGTTGCTACAAACACGCTGTGCAGAGTGAGGTGTCCGAAAAGATGAAAGCGGAGAACAAGCAGTACAAGACTGTGGAAGGCAACCGTGAGGAGATAGAGGAAAGTTGGGTATATGGTGTGGAACTGAAATCTGATTTCTCAGGTGTCGTGGGCGAGCCTCGCCTGTTGTTGTGTCCTCCAGCCAGACTTTCGGATGCCCAGGCGGAGTGGGAGAGCCGCAGCGTGACCTCAGGTGAGGTAAATAGAAGGTGGACCGAAGGGTCGTATATCTTCAAGGAAGGTGACACATACTATATGATGTATAGTGCCAACTTCTACAAAGGACCTTACTATGCGGTGGGTTATGCCACGGCAAAGAACCCTCTTGGACCGTTCACAAAGGCGGAAAACAATCCCGTGTTGCAGAAAAACAACGACAAAGGCGGTACTGTTACTGGTACGGGACACAACATGGTGATAAAGATAGGCGACCAACGCTATATCGTATATCATGCCTATACAGCCGCAGACCCCGACAACAGGGTGGTCATGATAGACAAACTGGACATCAAAGACGGAAAGATTCTGGAAATCAATCCGACAATAGGGAAAACTGAAAAATAAGCGTAAGACGGTATGAAAAAGATATTCCTTGCAGTATCACTGCTGTTTTCTGTTGCGGCAACAGCCCAAACAGTAGACCAGACTTTTTATGTGGATTTCGGAGAGAATAATGTCTCTGCACGGGGAAACCTCACTACGGGTCAGGACAAATTCGGACACTATTGGACAAATGTGTACTCCAATCCATCAGAGAAATGCTATCCCGGTGACTGGAAATTGGTCAATAGTGAGAATGAAACTACGGATTATGTCCTTGGAATAGGCACTTATTTCCATACCAACGGTATGTCGGGCGGTGGCGGACTGCTTTCTCCCGATGCCGATTTGCTTGGTGACCTTGCCGTGGGCACTGCCACACAGGACTATATCCATGTGGAAGTGTTCCAAGACTACAACTTTATCCACTTCCGTAACCTTGACAAGACAAAGGGCTACAGGTTTACTTGTTTTGGCAGTAGGGTGGTGGCGGACGACCGCAGGGGTACTTTCGAATTTCGTGGCGAGAACTCCTGGAGCGGCGAGATGAAGATGTCTGGTTCTGGAATGGGTGCTAACGGCTATAACGGCAACAATGACAAACCGCTTGTTTCCGATGTCATATTCCCCGATAGGGATGGGCATATTGCATTGGTTGTTATCAAGAAATACAAGAGCGGAATGGTCTATCTCAACTGTATGAAGATAGAGGAACTGTCGGGACTGGCTCGTCCGAATACGGAACTGGTGCTTCAACAAAAGATATTGGTGGATATAGGCGAGACCGCCAACGACAGTCGCGGTCACCAGACACTTGGAGCGGATGCCAACGGCAACTATTGGAATAACCTTTCTTCTGGAGTTTCCTCAAGTAACCAGATTGCCAAGGAGACAAAGGTCGACCTTGTGAATACATCAAACGAAGCGACAGGCTACGCCATGACCACACTCTCGCTATTGGAAACCAATGGAGTAAAAGCCGGTGGACTGAATGATCCCAAGGCGGAATACCTCGGAGATTTGGCTGTGACAACCGCTACGGAGGACTATGCCTGGATATATGACACGTCAACACGCAGCATCTCGTTCAGCGGACTTGACCCTGCCAAGTGTTACAAGTTCTATATCCTTGGTTCGCGTGCCACGACAGACGGCGACAGACGCATATCTTACTACCAACTCTCGGGCCAGTCCGATTGGTCGACAAATATTGCTACGTCAGGCGCTAACGTGGGTGGCAGTGGGGTACACGGCAACAACCGCAATGTGGCTGTGTCGGATTACATCTACCCGAAAGCAGATGGCACAATCACGTTCTCGTGTCGCAAGAATACCGACTTTGTGGTTTCGCATGCCCATTTCAATGCTATCAAGATAGAGGAGTATGCCGGTGGCGTACGTCCTGAAGACAAACTGGTTGTCGTTTCTGCCTCTGTGGCAGGGTCGGCAATGGAGAACGGTGCGACAGTAAAAATGCATGAACTCAAACCAAATGGCATTTCCACTGGCATTTTCGAGTGTTATAGAAAACTGCAGACTGGCACATATTATATAGAAGGTGTAGGTGAGAACGGTTCAGAGGTAACTCTCGGGCAGGATTCCGAGGGAAATGTAGTGGCTGGCGGCGAGGCGTTCACAGTGTCGGAACCGGCAGTGGTGCGTATGCGTTATGACTCAAAGGCTGGCAAACTCACGGTTCTTCCAGTGGAACTCTATCTGAAAGGCAATATCGTAAACGGTGCTGTGACGGTGGCATACGCCGGCAATGGCATTTTCAGCCAGGATGTGACACTCGACGACAGCGGCGTGTTCCTCTTCTCGGACAAGTATTTCTATTTTGCATTCAATAATACCGATGACCTTGCAGTGAAGCGTCAGCAGGGTTCGCGCACCGCAGTGGCGATGCCATCGGAGGGCTTTTCTGCGGAGAATATACGCATCAATGGAGGCAAATACACCGTCACACTTGATATGGACAACTATTCGTGGGATGTCAATGCTCCTGTTGATGAGTATAAGATTTCCGCTTTCGGTTCGTCGGTATGCAACGGGCAGGGAGCGACAGGCAACAAAGGCTATGCCTATCTCTATGGACAGCAGTTGGCAAAACGCTATTCCGGCGGAATGAGTGACAAGCCGTTCACGGTGTCGGGAGTGGCAATAGGAGGCAATACTACCGTCAACTTGCTTGACCGTTACGACGAGATGATACATGATTTCGGCAAGTATGTCGTTATCGGACTGTCAATGGGAAACGAGGGAATACACGGTGCTGCCAACCAACAGTCCATATTCAACCAGTTCAGGGACAATATGCTCAAACTCATAGACATGATGAAAGCAGACGGCAAAACGGTGGTTGTGATGAACAATTACACCCGTGGCGACTATACTGCCAGTGACTATGACTATATAAAACAGATGAATATGCTCATCCACCAGTGGGATGTGGCATCGGTCAACACCCTTGGTGCTATTGACAACGGCGAGGGAAAGTGGGCTGATGGTTATGAGGCTGACCCCTATCATCCCACCACAGCAGGACACCAGCAGTTTATGTCGGCAATCCCGACCAGTCTTTTCGATGCGCTGGAACTGGGTAAACCGCAGCCGGAACGTGACATGACACAGTCAGTGACATTGGAAAATGGTGCGGTGATACAGTTCTCTGGCGAAACGGCTGTGTATCCTTACACTGTTTCGGTACGTATCAAAGGTACTGATGAAGGCGTAGTCCTGGGCTTTTCTGCCACTGGTGGCAAGACGGTGGCGGTGGCAGTTGTCGACGGCGGATACCTGAAATACACCTCAGTGTCGGGCGAAGAGATTGTCTCCGCAGAGCCTCTCATTACCGACAAAGACAAGTGGTATGACATCACTCTCACATCTTACTATGCGCAGAAACGTACTCTTCTCTATTGTGACAAGGTGTGCGTGGGTGAACTGGGTGAGCGTGTGAGACCGTCGAAATTTACAGTCGGCGATTCAGGAAAGGCTCTCCAGCGCCAGTACTCGGAACTCTCATTCTGGCGTTCGGCCATGAACGGTATGGAGATAGAGGGTCTGGTAAACGGGAAAATGTTGAAATCGAGCCTTGACATCTATTCTCCTCTCTCTGATGACATCAAGAACGGTAAGGTGAAAAACTGTGCTCAGTCGCTCAATGAGGCATCTTACATAGAGGGAACGGTTGCTGCAGGCATGGAGAAACGGAATCCAGATGCGAAGGACTCACGTTTTTACAGTCTTACGGGCGTAAGTCTGCCGACACCGATACCCGGAGTGAACATTGAGTGCAGGAATGACGGCAGTAGCCGAAGTGTCCTTGTCAAGTGACAATGACAACATGCTGATATGGAAAAGCAAATCCCGGAACAGTCCTTCGTGACTTGTCCCGGGATTTGTCTTGTATGGATGTTTGCTGTTATCAGTGGCTTTGCTCCATATAGTTTCTTGCCGCTTCGGCGCAACGCTCACCGTCGACACCTGCGGAAACGATGCCTCCGGCATAGCCTGCACCCTCGCCGCATGGGAAGAGACCTTCGATTCTGACGTGCTGCAGTGTCTCCCTGTCACGCAGAATGCGTACCGGTGACGATGTGCGCGTTTCCGATGCGATGAGCACAGCCTCATTGGTGAGGAAACCGTGGCTCATCTTCCCGAACTTGCGAAAGCCCTCCTGCAAGCGTCGGCTTATTGTTTCCGGCATCCAGAAGTGCAGCGGTGACGATACAAGACCGGGGGAATAGGATGAATGGGGCAGGTCGTAACTGAGGCGGTTGTTTACAAAGTCTGCCATACGCTGTGCCGGAGCGGTCTGCCTCATGTTGCCTTGTTGCCAAGTGTCGCGCTCCAACCGCTCCTGGAAATGCATCATGCAGAGAACATCATCCTTGTCTTCATCGGTGCAGATGTCCTCGGGATGCAGTTCCACTACCATACCAGAATTGCTCCATTTCGTTCCGCGGTTGGCGGGGCTCATGCCGTTGACCACAATCTGATTGGGGGCTGTGGCGGCAGGAATGACAAATCCCCCGGGACACATACAGAAAGAATAGACACCGCGACCGTCGACCTGTGTCACGAAACTGTACTCTGCTGTCGGCAGGTATTTCCCTTTTCCGTTGCGGTTGTGGTACTGTATCTGGTCGATAAGTTCCGCAGGATGTTCCAGACGGACACCCATAGCCAGTGCTTTCGCCTCCAGTTCTATCTTTGCTTCTGCCAGATAGCGGTATATGTCGCGTGCGGAATGTCCTGTGGCAAGTATGACCGGTCCGCGGAAAGTTTCCTCTTTGCCTGTCGGAAGATGCGTGGCTTCACAACCGACACACTTGTTTCCGCTGATAACCAGACGTGTCATCTTCGTCTGGAAATGCACTTCACCGCCACACCTTATTATATTGTTGCGCATGTTCTCTATCACTCGTGGCAGTTTGTCTGTGCCGATGTGGGGATGAGCGTCTGACAGTATGGACGTGGAAGCTCCGTGTTGGCAGAACACGTTGAGTATCTTGTCTGTCGAACCGCGTTTCTTTGACCGGGTATAGAGTTTGCCGTCGGAGTATGCTCCGGCACCCCCTTCTCCGAAACAGTAGTTGGATTCGCCGTCCACTTTCTGCGTTTTGGAAATCATGGCGAGGTCTTTCTTGCGCTCATGCACGTCCTTGCCCCTTTCAAGAATGACAGGGCGAAGTCCCAATTCGATAAGGCGCAGTGCGGCAAAGAGTCCTCCGGGGCCTGCACCGACCACGATTACGCGTGGCGAAGAACTGACATCAGGGTAGTGAGTGGTGGTGAATGCCTCGTCTGTCGGCATCTCGTTGATGTATATGCGCACCGTCACATTTATATAAATGGTACGCTGTCGTGCGTCAATGGAACGCTTCAGTACTCTTATGTGGGTAATCGTGCGGCGGTCAATGGCGAAATCCTTTGCCACGAAGTCCGCAATAGACTGTTCGGAACAAGCCTGTTCGGGAAACAGACGCAGTTGTGCTTCTTTAATCATAAGGCAAAATTACTATATTTTGGCGGCTTTTCGTTGTGGATAAATGAATTATTTCGTAATTTTGCTACCAAGTTTTCCTTGACCTCAATCGTCGGGAGGAGAGGAGAATATTAACCAAAAAGAACAGAAATGAAAGTACTGAAATTTGGCGGAACATCCGTTGGTTCCGTAGAGAGTATTCTCTCTCTTAAAGCAATTGTAGAGAACGAAGCAAAAAAACAACCCATTGTTGTTGTTGTAAGTGCCCTCGGAGGCATCACGGACAAACTGCTCCAGACATCACGCTTGGCCGTCGCCGGTGACGAAGAATGGAAAGCAGAGTACGAAGCAATAGTCGATCGTCATCACCAGATGATTGACACAATCATAACAAACACCATAGATCGCGAGGTACTCTTCAAGGAGGTGGATGCCCTGCTCGAGCAGTTGAGGAGCATATACTTCGGTGTTTACCTCATCCATGACCTCTCGCAAAAGACGCAGAATGCCATTGTCAGTTACGGAGAACGCATTTCTTCCAAGATAGTTGCAACCCTTGTGCGTGGCGCAAAGTGGTTTGAGAGCCGCGATTTCATTAAGACAGTCTATAAGAACAACAAGCATGTGCTCCACAGTGAACTGACTGCGGAACTCGTGCAGGCGGCTTTCAAAAACCTTCCGCGTGTTTCCATTGTGCCGGGATTTATCTCCAGTGACCGCAATACTGGCGAGACGACAAACCTCGGACGCGGCGGTTCCGACTACACGGCGGCGATTATAGCCGCTGCTCTGGATGCGGAGGTACTGGAGATATGGACAGATGTGGACGGCTTTATGACTGCTGATCCGCGCGTAATCAAGACAGCCTACACCATAAAGGAACTGTCCTACATTGAGGCAATGGAACTTTGCAACTTCGGAGCAAAGGTTATCTATCCACCGACGATATATCCTGTGTGCGTGAAAAACATCCCCATAAAGGTCAAGAACACCTTTAATCCGAAGAATCCGGGGTCTGTCATACGCGCAAAAGTAGAGAATGACCGTAAGCCAATCAAGGGTATATCGAGCATCAACGGTACGAGTCTGGTCAATGTGACCGGTCTTTCCATGGTGGGTGTGATAGGTGTCAACCGCCGTATATTCACGGCTCTGACCAATCATAACATATCCGTTTTCATGGTGTCGCAGGCTTCTTCCGAGAACTCCACCTCAATAGGCGTGCGTGATGAAGACGCCAATGCCGCTGCAGAAGTTCTCAATGAGGAGTTCCGTAAAGAGATAGAGACGGGAGCGATGTTCCCCATGCAGATAGAGAGCGGACTGGCCACCATCGCCATAGTGGGCGAGAACATGAAGCATACACCTGGTATCGCCGGCAAACTTTTCGGTACTTTGGGACGTTCGGGCATAAGTGTCATCGCCTGTGCACAAGGTGCTTCCGAGACAAATATATCGTTTGTGGTTGACGGACAGTATCTTCGCAAGTCGTTGAATGTGCTCCATGACTCGTTCTTCCTCTCCGAGTACAAGGTGCTCAACCTGTTTATTTGCGGTATCGGAACGGTGGGCAGCAAACTCATAGAGCAGATTCGCTCGCAGTATGATGAACTGAAAGAGCACAGTAGATTGAAACTCAATGTTGTGGGAATAGCCTCTTCCAAGCATGCTATATTCAATCGTGACGGTATAGACTTGGATAATTACAGACAGCAGTTGGCTGAATCTCCAGAGAGCAATCCTCAGTTGTTGGAGCAGAATGTTGTCGGTATGAACATCTTCAACTCCGTTTTCGTTGACTGTACGGCTTCCCATGAGATAGCGGGTATCTATCTGCGATTGCTTGAACACAATATCAGCGTGGTGGCTGCCAACAAGATTGCATCATCAGGCGATTACCTTACCTATAGGAAACTGAAAGATACAGCGGTGGCAAGAGGAGTGAAATATCTCTTTGAGACCAATGTGGGAGCAGGCTTGCCGATAATAGGCACTATCAATGATCTGCGTAATTCCGGTGACAGAATACTCAAGATAGAGGCAGTGTTGAGCGGTACGCTCAACTTTATATTCAATGAAATTGCTGCCGATGTGCCGTTCTCGGAGACCGTGAAGCGCGCAAAGGAATGTGGATATTCCGAGCCTGACCCGCGTATAGACCTCAGTGGTAAGGATGTTGTCAGGAAACTGGTGATTCTGGCGCGTGAGGCAGGCTATCAGGTGGAACAGTCCGACGTGGAGAAAAATCTCTTTGTGCCCGACGAATACTTTGAGGGCAGTGTGGAGGATTTTTGGAAACGTTTGCCGGAACTGGATGCTGATTTTGAGGAAAAACGCAAGCGGATTGAAGCGGAAGGCAGACGCTGGCGCTTTGTCGCAACATTGGACAACGGCAAGACCGGTGTTTCGTTGCAGGCTGTCGGCAGCAGCCATCCGTTCTATAACCTTGAGGGTTCTAACAATATCATCCTTCTTACAACGGAGAGATACCGCGAATATCCGATGCAGATACAGGGCTACGGTGCCGGAGCGAGCGTTACGGCTGCTGGAGTATTTGCCAATATCATGAGTATAGCCAATATTTAGTATTGGTGTTCCATAGGACATAAACTGATAGATACAACCTTTTGCCGGTCGGTTGGCTGGCAAAAGGCAACAAAAAAGACCCAGATTGGAATCTGGGTCTTTTTGTGTGGTACCACCAGGAATCGAACCGGGGACACACGGATTTTCAGTCCGTTGCTCTACCAACTGAGCTATGGCACCAACATTGTTTTGCAATCAATCACCTTACTGGCTCATTTGCGTTTGCAAAGGTAGTGCTTTTTTTGCAAACAGCCAAATGTTTCGCCGTTTTTATGTGTATTTTTTGCTGATTTCATCGGATTTCCATTGACAACAGGGTTATTCTTCCTTTAAGGGATTCCAACCTTGCGCAAGCAACTCAAACTCATTTCCGTCGTTGGCAATCAGTGCCAGTCCCAGTTCCTTGCGGCAGATGTGACCTATAAGTTTCACTCCTTCAATGTCTTTCACTCTCTCGTGGTCACCGATAGGAACAGTGAAAAGCAGTTCATAGTCCTCGCCTCCATTGAGTGCGCACGTTACCACGTTCATGTTAAGTTCCTCTGCCATGAGGGCTGTCTGGTAATCGATGGGGATGTTCTTTTCGTAAATCCGGCATCCGCAATTGCTCTGTTTGCAGATGTGATGCAGTTCACTTGAAAGGCCATCGGAGATGTCTATCATGGAAGTCGGGCGTATTCCGGCTTCACGGAGTTTCTGTATTATGTCACCGCGGGCCTCCGTCTGGAGTTGCCGTTGCAGGAGATATTCCTTTCCGGCGAAATCGGGCTGGAAATGTTTCAGAGCCTCCAACGCTTTCTGGTCGTTCTTTTTCTTCGCCTCATCCACCTGCTGGTAGTAGACGGTCTTTTCCCTTTCGAGCAGTTGCAGTCCCATATATGCCGCTCCGAGGTCACCCGACACGCATATGAGATCGGTGTCTTTCGCTCCGCTCCTATATATTATGTCTTCCTTTTTGGCATCTCCTATACAGGTGATGGATATTGCCAATCCCGTGTAAGAGGAGGTCGTGTCTCCTCCAACGATGTCAACGCCCCATTTGTCGCACGCCAACCGCAGACCGGAATAGAACTCTTCCAAGTCCTCCACCTTGAACCGCTTGCTCAGGGCAATGCTTACCACAAGTTGCCGAGGCGTTCCGTTCATTGCGAAAATGTCGGATATGTTCACCATGGCAGCCTTGTAGCCGAGGTGTTGCAGGTCTATATAGGTAAGGTCAAAGTGTACTCCCTCCATTAACATGTCTGTTGTGACCAGTGTTTCTGTGTCGGGATAGTGCATCACAGCACAGTCATCGCCAACAGACTTGATTGTGGAAGGTTGGTTGGTGGGAAGGTTTTTCGTCAGTCTTTCTATCAGACCGAATTCCCCTATCTCGGAAATGTTCATGTCAACGTGTCTTTGTGCCGTCTTTTGGACGGTAGTTTTTCATTTTGATATAATTCAATACGGTGTTGTCGAAATCTGTTTGCCTGTCGTGTCTGAAGCCGATTCCTATCGGGAGAATATAGAGGTTGTCCTTTATGTTCTCGGGGATGTTGTTCAGATGATAAAGTCTTGAGGCATCCTTTTCTGTCGTTAAGATAATGGCAGGTTTCGGTAGCGCATCATATCTTTTGGCTATTTTGTTGATGTCCGCCTTTTTGAACTGGTGGTGGTCAGGAAATGTCAGTGTGTCGATGTGCTTGCAATGCGGTTGGATATCACCCTTTATCTGTTCGGGTGACGCTGTCCCGGTGACAAGCAAGACATTCGTCTCTTCTGCCAATGCGTCCAGTTCCAGGGTGGATTTGTCGCCAAACGACACCAGAGACTTGTATTCTATGGATGTGAAATACAACTTCTGGTATGGACGGAGGGCAAGAGACTTTTCCAGTATGCGGTAGTCTATGGGTTTCAGTGCAGACGGCAGTTTCGTGACTATCACGATGTCCGCACGCTCCTTTGATGCGATTGGCTCTCTCAGTCTGCCTGCCGGTAGAAGTTTGTCGAGGGTTATTATCCTGTGGTAGTCCACAAGCAGGATGTTAAGACCTGGCTTTACATAACGGTGCTGGTAGGCATCGTCGAGGAGAACTACCTCCACGTCATTCGTGCGTGTGTCCTTTTGTAATTTTTTGATACCGCGTTTCCTCTTGCTGTCTACCGCCACATATATATCGGAAAACTTCCTTTTCATCTGGAACGGTTCGTCTCCAATCTGTGGCATAGTGGTCTTTTCGTCCGCCAGTTTGTATCCGCGGCTTTTCCTCTTGTAGCCTCTTGACAATACTGCTACCTTGTATTTGTCTTTCAACAGGGTGACAAGATATTCCACATGAGGCGTCTTTCCGCAGCCTCCGACGGTGAGGTTACCGACGGATATGGTCGGTATGTCGAAGCAGGTCTCCTTCAGCAACTCGATGTCAAACATCCAGTTGCGGAACGAGACCCCTGCGCCATAAAGCCAACTAAAGGGTGTCAGCCAGTGGTTTGTCTTTATCAAATCGCCCTCCATGGGTTACCTGCAGTGCCGTATCAATACAGTCTGACTATGTAGGGCATGGCTGCCTGTATCGGGCTTTGGTCTTTTGCTGCCTTTATGTACATGAACGGCAGATACCAGTCACCCATAGTGGCTTTCATCATGTCGCTGATGTAGTTGTCATTGCTGTTTTTTGCATCCAGCAACTGGTCGAGCCATTCCTCCTTGGCAGGATATTCTGCCGTGTAGTAACCGTCGAGTTTTGCAAGTTCGGCCGCTTTCTTCACTGCGTCATCCAATCCTCCGAGTTGGTCAACGAGTTTGATGCCGAGAGCGTCTTTACCCAACCAGACGTGTCCTTGGGCAATGTTCTCTATTGCATCTACGCTTTGCTTTCTGCCGTCAGCCACGCGTTTGCGGAACAGGGAGTATCCTCTGTTGATGTAATTTTGCAGAAGTTGCGTCTCCTCAGCATCAAACGGACGGACAGGCATGCCGAGTATGGAAGCCATCATGTCAGCGTGGCGGTTGGTACTTACACCGTCAAAGTGTAGTCCCAGTTTGTTCTTGAGCAGCTCGCTGGCCTCAGGTATGACACCGAAAATGCCTATTGAACCGGTAAGGGTGGTGGGCTGGGCTACTATCCATGATGCGCAGCAACTGATGTAATAGCCTCCTGAAGCAGCATAATCGCCCATTGAGACTACCACAGGCTTCTTTGCCTTGAGCCTTGCCACCTGATGCCAAATCTGTTCAGAGGCGTATGCATCGCCGCCGGGAGAGTTTATGCGCAAGACAACAGCCTTTACATCATCGTCATTCATCAGGTCTTCGAGGTCACGGCTGACTTTGTTGCCGACAATCTGTGACCCTGCCATACCTGTGATTCCCTGCAAAGGTGTGCTTACGATGTCGCCTGAAGCATAGTAAACGGCAATTTCCTCACCCGTTTTCTTTGCCTCTTTCACATTGCGCATATCTGAAACGGACAGTTGGTTGACGGCATCGTCTTTGCCGATACCCAGACGTTTCTTTATCTCTGCCTTTATCTCGTCGTGGTAAAGCAGTCCGTCGACAAGTTTTTTCGCTTTCAGTTCGTTTTGCGGCATCATGGCAGTGAACTTGTCTGCATAGGCGTTCAGCGAATCCACGCTTATGTTCCTGCTCTTTGAGATTCCCTCGCAGATATTGTTCCAGATGCCTGTTACGTATGCCGTTACCTGCTCCCTGTTGGCATCACTCATGTGATCCTCGCTGTACATCTCGGTTGCACTCTTGTACTTGCCGACCTTTATGATCTGGTATTTGATGCCAAACTTGGCATACAAGTCCTTTACATACATCGACTGTGAGGCGATACCGTGCAAGTCAACCTCGCCGCTTGGGTTGAGGTAAACTTTGTCTGCTACGGATGAAAGGTAGTATGCGCCCTGTGTGTAGGCATCTCCATAGGCAACAATCCACTTGCCTGATTTCTTGAAATCCTCCAAAGCATTTCTTATTTCAAGCAAAGTTCCGTAGCCGGCGGACAGCACTCCTGCCTCCATATAGATTCCCTTGATGTCATCATTATCCTTTGCCTTCTTGATGGCTGACAGAATGTCATTGAGCCCAATCTCCTTTGTCTGGTTCATGGTGAACATACTCAGGATGTTGTCCGATGACTGTTCGGAAACGACACCGTTCAAATCGAGGTTCAGAACGCTGTTTTTCTCAACGTTCTTTGTTGACTCGCTTGATGCTACGATGCCGATTACACTCATCAATCCCATGACGGAGAAGATGATAGCCGTTACAATCAGACCAACGACAGTGGCTAAAACATACTTGCCGAATTCTTTCATAATGTAGTTGATTTTGTTATTCTGCGTGCAAATATACGAAAAACTTTCCGATGCACATTATATATATAAGGGATAATGCAAAAACTTTTTCATCTTGATATCTGTTGTACTGCTGTGCTGGTGTCATTTTGTCAGCAACGGTGTTTTTGGCATACTTTTGGCAAATTCCTTGTGTGAATGAATAGAAATGACTCCTTGAGAGTTTTTAATTAACGTAAATACACAACTATGAACATTAAACCATTAGCAGACAGGGTGCTCGTTAAACCCGCAGCAGCAGAAGAGAAGATTGGCGGTATCATCATTCCTGATACGGCAAAGGAGAAACCTCTGAAAGGCGAAGTTGTCAGTGTGGGCAATGGAACAAAGGATGAGGATATGGTATTGAAGGCTGGTGATGTTGTCCTTTATGGCAAATACGCCGGTAACGAACTGGAATATGAAGGTGAGAAATATCTCATCATGCGCCAGAGCGACGTGCTTGCGGTAATAGGCTAAACCGCCTCTGGGGCTTGGAAAAAGAACAAATGATATTGTAAACAATAATCAAGTTAAAAACAATAATTATGGCTAAGGATATAAAATATGATGTAGATGCTCGTGAGTCACTCAAAAAAGGAGTTGACCAACTTGCCAATGCAGTGAAGGTGACACTCGGTCCAAAGGGCAGGAATGTCGTTATCGAGAAGAAGTTCGGTGCTCCGCAGATTACCAAAGACGGTGTTACCGTGGCTAAGGAGGTGGAACTCGAGGACAAATTCGAGAATACTGGCGCACAGTTAGTAAAGAGTGTGGCTTCCAAGACCGGCGATGATGCAGGTGACGGAACAACGACTGCAACAATCCTTACACAGGCAATTGTCAACGAGGGACTTAAAAACGTGACCGCAGGTTCTAATCCTATGGACTTGAAACGCGGTATTGACAAGGCTGTCAACGCGGTCGTTGACTACATCAAGACCAATGCTGAGGTTGTCGGCGACAACTATGACAAGATTGAACAAGTGGCAACTGTCAGCGCAAACAATGACCCGGAAATCGGTAAACTGCTTGCGGATGCCATGCGCAAGGTGTCGAAAGACGGCGTGATAACCATTGAGGAGAGCAAGAGCCGTGAGACTTACATCGGAGTGGTAGAGGGAATGCAGTTTGACAGAGGCTATCTGTCAGGTTATTTCGTAACCGATACCGACAAGATGGAGTGCGTCATGGAGAATCCGCTTATCCTCATTTACGACAAGAAAATAAGCAATATCAAGGACTTCCTGCCTATCTTGCAGCCTGCAGCAGAGACTGGTCGCCCGTTGCTGGTCATAGCAGAGGACGTGGATTCCGAGGCTCTTACCACACTTGTTGTTAACCGTCTGCGTGGCGGACTGAAGATTTGCGCAGTCAAGGCTCCTGGCTTTGGCGACCGTCGCAAGGCTATGCTCGAAGATATCGCAGTGCTTACTGGTGGCGTAGTCATCAGTGAAGAGAAAGGCTTGAAACTGGAGCAGGCTACCGTAGATATGCTTGGTAGCGCCGAAAAGGTAGTAATCGGCAAGGACAATACTACGATTGTAAACGGTTCGGGCGACAAGGAGAACATCAAATCTCGTGTTTCTCAGATAAAGAACGAGATTCAGAACACCACCTCTTCCTATGACAAGGAGAAACTGCAGGAACGTCTTGCCAAACTCTCTGGCGGTGTCGCAGTGCTCTATGTCGGTGCTAACTCCGAGGTGGAGATGAAAGAGAAGAAGGATCGTGTGGACGATGCACTCTGCGCAACACGTGCTGCTATCGAGGAAGGTATCGTTGTCGGCGGTGGCACAACCTACATCCGCGCTATCGACAGTCTCGATTCTATCAAGGGCGACAACGCCGATGAGCAGACAGGTATCAACATCGTAAGACACGCAATTGAGGCTCCGCTTCGCCAGATAGTATTCAATGCCGGCGGCGAGGGTGCAGTTGTAGTCCAGAAAGTGCGTGAAGGAAAGGGTGACTTCGGCTATAATGCCCGCAAGGACGAGTACGAAGACCTGCGTAAGGCTGGTATCGTAGACCCGGCAAAGGTTGCACGTGTAGCACTTGAGAACGCTGCTTCCATAGCAGGAATGTTCCTCACTACCGAGTGTCTCATCGTAGACAAACCGGAACCGGCGCCTGCTCAGCAGGCCGGAGGTGCTGGAATGGGAGGCATGATGTAATCTTTCAAAGTCAATATACGGTGAAGGCTGGAACTGGCAAGGCTGTTCAGTTCCAGCCTTTTCTTCTGTCAGAAAATCCGCTTTCTGTGCCAGTAAAGGGCAAAATTTCAGGTTGCCAGTCCTAAAAGTGGTCTAAATAGCCGTATTTTACACTTTTTTAGCATTAAATTTGCGCAATTAAAATATTTTTAATACTTTTGTCTCAAATTCTTGTAGGGATGAGAAAACTCCTCTTTTTGTATTCTTTTGTTCTGTCAATTGTGTTGGTCGGGTGTGATTTCGCATTGTCTGCGAACAAGACAACCGATTCTGTTGACAGTATAGAGATAATACGTTACGACCGTGTAGAGGCGCGTTATCTCTCCACGGGCGACTTTGCTGCCCTGCAAGAAATGAACACTGTCTTTCCCACACAGACGAGGGCACTCATCGAAGACTTGCTGAATCTCGGCACAGTCAGTGATGTGAACATCAATAAAAAGATGCTTGAGTACTTTCAGGACTCCACTTTGCAGAACATAATATACTCCGCAGAGTCGGAGTTTGCAGATATGAGCGACCTTAACAAGGGGTTGAAAAACGCATTCCGAAATTTGAAAAAGGAAATCCCGAACATAGAAATCCCAACGTTCTATGCCCAGTTGGGTTCGCTTGACCAGAGCATTGTCGTCGACGACAACGCCATTGGCATCTCGTTGGACAAGTATCTTGGCAAGGACTATCCGGCTTATCTGCGCTTCTATGACGAAAAGCAGCGCGTGTCAATGACGCGTGATTTCATCGTGCCTGACTGTGTCTTGTTTTATCTGATCAGCCGTTACGGACTGCATTACGACTATGAAATCAGCCAGCATGACCGTGACATGAACATGGGCATTCTGATGTATGTCACCAACAAGGTTGTAGGGCGCAAGGCATTCACGGGCGTTTTCATCGACAGGGTGGAGAAATACATGAAGAAACACCCCGATGCGTCAGTGCGCTATATGCTCGAACTGGCTGACTATTCCGTCCTTTGACGGTCGCTTTCCGCTTGTTTTATTTTCTGGTACTTATTGTCGTGTAGCCCACAAGGCGGTCAGTTCTGTCCGAAGAACCTCTGTAATAGAGCAGGGCTTGGTAGGTGTTCTCTGTCTCGTAGAAGTTTCCCTCGCTCGACAGCCCCTCTATTCCGCCGTCATCGGCGACAACCAGATACCTGTAAGAATAGTACCCTTGTTTCAGAAGTACCGCTTTCTCATAGATATCCTTCTCGGCGTTCCACTCCATTTCATACTTTGGAAGAAACCGTCCGTTTGTCCATACGCCGCTCAAGTACACCTTTCCCTTTTGGAGAGGGGCGTGCAGTTCAAAGTGGACCATGATATAGTCGCACGAGATGTCGCAGTCCGTATTGTCGGAATTGCGTATCAGGAAACTTCCGTTGGCATCAACATCGTAGGTGTAACTCGGCATCGGCACGTCGGGAAAGACGTATGCGTGCCATTGTGACAGTTCCTTGTCCCAGCCTACAGCCTCCAGTCCCATTGTGGTGTGTGAGGGGTCGAGGGTCTCAAACTTGTGGTATTCTGTCCCTGCGAGGAATATCAGGTCACGGCAATGCTCCCAACGGAGACCGTCGTGCATCCTGTACTGTGCCTTGGAATTGTGCACTGCCGTCTCCCAACACTGGTTCTGCATCACCACGGTGTGCAGTTGTTCCTCGGGCGAGGTCACGTCAAGTGCACCGTATGCCACGCTCATGTTCAGTTGCTGGTGTCTTCCGTTGATGTCAAAATCGGTGTTTGTCGTCGCGTCCAATTTTATTGCCGCCATTCCTTCGTTGACCATGAAGCACGCCACCAGCACTTCCCGGTCGTCCTGTTCGTCTATTACGGTCAGCCTGTAGTTGCCTCCCATTGTTATGCTGCACTTGTCGTTGGGAAACTGTAACGAGTAATGGGTATACAGTTGGTATGTTTCCTCCGATTCAGCGTAGTCGTCTATGGTGTTGTCAGCATACATTCCGCTGATGTAATCGGAAGCGAAGATGGCCTCGGACGGTGTCCAGTCTGCCTCGCAATGCTGAAGCCGGTAGGTGTAACGGCGGTATTCGTGCGACAGTTCGTCGAATGAGATGTATACAGGCTCGCCTCCGAGTGTGGCTACGGGCATTCCCTGCCAGTTGCTTCCTGCCGTCACCTGCAGCGAGGCGATGTCTTCGCTGAGTATCTCGTTGCGCTGTGCGTGCGCCGCAAGGGGTGTCAGAAGCAATGCAAGCAGTATCTTTCTCATTCTCAAAAGTCTATTGTTACCTTCGCGTTGACCATTCTGCCTGTGAGATAGTTGGGCACGGCATACTGGTGATTGGTGACGTCTGTCACCCAGTAGTAGGAGTTCACGTTGCTGATGCCAAGCAGGTTCAGGCAGTCAAGACCTATCCAGACATCCTTCACCGCACGGCGTCTGCCCTCGTTCTTCACCGCACGGAAACTCATTCCGATGTCGGCACGCCGATAGGCAGGGGCACGGTAGGTGTTGTTTTCCAGTTCCTTGTGCGGAGCAGAGAACGGCAGACCATCGGCATACGCCAGTTTCAGCGACATCTTCCAGCGGTCTGTGCCGGGGAAATAGTCGGTGAAATAGAGGTTGATGCCGTATCTCTGGTCGGTAGGCAGGGGAGTGCTCTTGCCGTTCAGGTTCATCTTGGCGCTCATAAGCGAGAAAGTGAGCCACGAGTCTGTACCCGGCACGAACTCTCCGAAGAGTTTCAGGTCAAGTCCGGCGGCGTGTCCCGAACACATGTTGTCGCCGTAATACACCACCTTCACGTTGTTTATGCTGTACGGTACGAGGTTTCCCAAAGCCTTGTAGTAGGCTTCCGCCGTGAACTTGAACGGGCGGTTGCCCATCTTGAACCTGTAGTCGAAAGCCCCGATGAAGTGTATGGACCGTTGCGATTTTGCCTTTTCGTTCAGTCGGGCGTAGGTTATGCCGTTGACTGTGGTGGTGTCACGCAGTTCCTTATAGAAGGGTGCCTGGTAGTAAAGTCCTGTTGCCAGCCTCCATGTTATGTCGGTGTTGTTGGCTGGAATGACGGCAAGGGAAACCCTCGGCGACAGTATCGTCTCCTTGTTGAACGACCAGTGCGAGAGCCGCACGCCGTAATTGAGCGTGAATCTTGTGCCTTCCTCTCTGCCGAAATGCCAGTTGTCCTGTATGTAACCCTCTATTCTGTCGGCGTCGAGCGTGTTGGAAGCCCTCATGGTGTATACCATCTGCAGGTCTTTGCCTGTGTGCGGCATACTGTAACCGGCGGAGTCGCGCATCTCGTATTCCACGCTTTTCTCCACAATGTGCTCCCGTTTGTAGGTCACTCCTGCCTCCACGTTGTGTGCGTTGGTTTTGTGTCTGAGCATCAGTTTCACGCTTTTCACCGTGGCGTCGAGCCTGTTGCGTGCGTGCTGGAAGTATGTTCCCACGCCCAAGTTCTCCGATGTCTCCGTCTGTGTGAGCCAGTATTGTCCCTGGATGTCGTACTTTTCCTGCTCGGCAGTCTTGAATGAGGATGCCAGCAGCGACACGGATGTCTTGTCCGACAGATGCCGTGTTATGCCGAGAGAACCTGACCATGTGTGGAAGAGGTCTTTCTCGTGACCGTCGAAGTACACCTTGAAGCCCATCACATTCTCCATTGTGCCGAACGAGGTCTCCCTGTCGGAAGGACGGAACGTGTAGTTGTTGATGTTGACATTGCCGATGAAGTCCACCTGCCAGCGTTTCGACGGCTGATAGGAGAAATACGTCTGGTAGTCGAGTTGCTTGGGGTCATACTCGCCCTTGGTGTCAAGTGAACCGAGCAGGTAGCCGTTTGTCTTGTAGCGTATGCCGTTTGTCCAGGAGAATTTCTTGCCGGCAAGACCGAGGTAAGCCGATGATGACAACAGCGAAACCTGCACGTTGGCCTCCGTTTTCGTGGGACGCCTGTAGGTGATGTCGAGTGCCGATGACATCTTGTCGCCGTATTTGGCCTCGAAACCGCCTGTAGAGAATGCGATTTTCTCCACCATGTCGGGATTGATAACGGAGAGTCCCTCCTGCTGTCCCGACCTTACGAGGAACGGACGGAACTGTTCTATGCCGTTCAGATAGACGGAGTTCTCGTCGAAAGCACCGCCTCTGACGTTGTATTGCGACGACAGTTCGTTGTGGGTAGAGACTCCCGCCTGGCTCTGCACCAGTTCTTCCACGGCGTTGCCCGACACCGATGGCAGTCTCTTGAGTGCCTCTTTCTTTATCTCTTCCGTCTGTCCTGTCTGCCGTTTCATCTCCACTACCGTCACCTCCGACAGGGTGTTGTCCTCCGAAAGCGTTATGAGCAGTTTCTGCGTGCCGCGCGGATGTCGCAGCAGACGTGTCTTTGCACGGTAGCCTATCATGGAGAACCTGACCTCAACGGAGTCGGCAGATGCCAACTGCAGGGAGAACTCACCCTTCAGGTTGGTCATTGTCATCTTGCCCTGAGACACACAACTCACGGTACAAAACTCTATCGCGTTCTGGCTGTCGTCGGTTACACGTCCCTCAAGGGTGAAGTTCTGGCCGAACAGATGTAGGGTCATGAAGCATATGACGAGCGACAGTAGGATTTTTCTTTCCATATCTATCAGATAACGAACCAATGCCTAATATATTGCACACGATGCTTTCCAAATGCCGTTTTCCTGCTTTTGCGCTGCGAAAATGCCGTTTTCGCAGTGTGAGAGTACCGTTTTCGTGATGCAAGAGAACCTCTTTTGCGGGTTGTTCACGGTCGTGGTTCGAGCGAATACCGACCGTGGTTCGACCGGCTGTCGACCGTTATCCGACCGGTTCACGGTCGTGAACAACCTGCCAGTGGGGTGTTCTTGCCTTGCCTCCACTGTGTTTCAGCCCTGCCTCCGATACGCTTCCGTACCGCCTCCGTAGTGCTTGGCATTGACAAAAGTTCAGAACTTGGCGCGTCAGACGCAAAAACAGACGTTGCAGATACACCGTTTTTGCATAAAAACATTAACTTTGCAGTATGACAAAAGAGGATTTGAGAATTGTCTTCATGGGCACTCCCGAGTTTGCGGTAACGACCTTTCAGGCACTTGTCGAGGGCGGTTACAACGTGGTGGCGGCAGTGACCCAGCCAGATAAACCTGTGGGCAGACACGCCGTGATGACGGCTCCCCCGGTGAAGAAATATGCTTTGGAGCATGGCATTCCAGTGCTCCAGCCCGAAAAGATGAAAGACCCTGCGTTTTTGGATGCTCTGTCACAGTACCGTGCAGACCTGCAGGTGGTTGTGGCATTCCGTATGTTGCCGGAGCAGGTGTGGGCAATGCCGCGGTTCGGAACATTCAATGTACACGCCTCGCTCTTGCCTCAATACCGTGGTGCAGCCCCCATCAACTGGGCGATAATCAACGGCGAGACGGAGACGGGAGTGACAACGTTCTTCCTTGACCGCCAGATTGACACCGGGAGAATAATCCTCCAGCACCGTTTCCCCATAGCCGACGATGCCAATGTGGAGCAGGTCTACGACGGACTGATGCACCTTGGGGCGGACATAGCAAAGGAAACAATCGACCTGTTGGCAGCCGGTGACGGCAACATAGTGTCGGTGGCGCAGAGCGAGGAGGGCGAACTGAAGCCAGCACCGAAGATTTTCAAGGAGACCTGTGAGATTGACTGGCACGGCTCGTGCAAGCAAGTCTGTGACTTCATACGCGGTTTGAGTCCAGTGCCGGGGGCGTGGTCGAACATGACTCTGCACGAAGGTCAGCCGCCAGTTGTGGTGAAGTTCTATGCGGCAAAGAAGACTTCGGAGACCGCAGACTGTGAACCGGGTACGCTGAAAGTGGACAGGAAGCGTCTGCTTGTTGCCACTTCCGACTGCTGGCTTGAGGTTTCAGAACTGCAGATGGCGGGAAAGAAGCGGATGCCAGCGGCAGATTTTATAAACGGATTGAAGAAATGAGCAGAGAAGAAGATATACTCAAAGCCGTGGAAGTGATGCGAAAGGGTGGGGTGATACTCTATCCTACGGACACGGTGTGGGGCATAGGATGCGATGCCACCAATGCTGAGGCTGTGGCAAAAGTGTACAGTATTAAACGAAGAGAAGACAGCAAGGCTCTTATATGTCTGGTTGACAATGATGTAAGACTGAGCCGTTACTCAAGAAACATACCCGATGTGGCGTGGAATCTCATGACTTTGCCGCTGAAACCTACCACCGTCATACTCGACGGGATAACCGGTTTGGCAAGCAATCTCTATGCAGAGGACGGTTCGGTGGGCATAAGAATCACAGCCGAGGATTTCTCCAAGCAACTCTGTTACCGTATGCAGAGGCCGATAGTGAGCACCAGTGCCAACATCAGCGGTGAGCCGGCGGCGCAGAACTACTGCGACATCTCGGAGGAACTGTTGTCCGCCGTGGACTATGTCTGCATGTCGAGGCGCAACGAACGCACACCGCACACGCCGTCAAGTATCATCAAACTCACGCAAGACGGACAGGTCACAATAATCAGGAAATAGGATGTCGTCGCTAAGGAAAAGCAGGTTCACGAGATTTTTGGAGTGGCGCGAGAGCCACATCACCGACAAGACATTCACCTATGTGCTTGCTCTTGCAATCGGATTTCTCGCTTCTCTCGCCGCTTTCCTGCTGCACCAGATTATCGCGCTGATACAGCACGTGCTGACAAGTGACTTCAATGCGCAGTCGCTCAACTGGCTCTATCTCGTCTTTCCTATAGTGGGCATATGCCTGACGACACTGTTTGTGAAACTGATAGTAAAGGACAACATCTCGCATGGCATAACACGCATACTGTATGCCATATCCTCCAAGCAGTCGTTTATAAAGCCCCACAACACCTGGACATCCGTTGTTGCATCAGGAATAACTATCGGTTTTGGCGGTTCGGTGGGTGCCGAGGCTCCGATTGTGCTTACCGGTTCCGCCATAGGAAGCAACCTCGGACGGCTCTTCGGCATGGACAAGAAGACGCTGATGGTGCTTGTCGGCTGCGGTGCATCCGCTGCCATAGCCGGCATATTCAAGGCTCCGATAGCCGGACTGGTGTTCACTCTGGAGGTGCTGATGATAGACCTGTCGATGGTGTCGATGCTTCCGATTCTCATATCGTCGGTGACTGCCACCTGCTTCTCGTATGTCTTTGTGGGCAATACCAGCCTTTTTGACTTCACCATGGACGGACACTGGGAACTGCAACGGTTGCCTGCCAATATCCTGCTCGGTGTTTTCTGCGGACTGGTGAGTCTCTATTTCATCCGCTCGATGTCGGTTTGCGAGGGCTTGTTCTCGCGTATGAAAGACAATGTGTACGGCAAACTCGCCCTCGGGGGCATCATGCTGAGCACCTTGATATTCCTTTTCCCGTCACTCTATGGCGAGGGTTACTCGGCGATAAACATCCTCCTCAACGGCGGAAACGACGCGGAGTGGAACGAACTCATGGCAGGTTCGATGTTCTATGAGCACGGTAATCTGCTCATGCTCTATGTCGTTCTTGTGATAATGTTCAAGACTATGGCGACAGCATCTACCAACGGAGCGGGCGGATGCGGCGGTACGTTTGCCCCGTCACTGTTTGTCGGCGGTTTCGCAGGATTCCTATTCTCTCATTTCTGGAATACAAACGATTTTGGAGTGCTGTTGTCAGAGCGGAATTTCACCATGCTCGGAATGGCTGGAGTGATGGCTGGCGTGATGCACGCACCGCTGACGGGCATCTTCCTTATTGCCGAGTTGACAGGCGGATACCAGATGTTCATGCCGCTGATGATAGTGAGTGTGGTGTCGGTGATGACAATCAGCCTGTTTGAAAGGCACAGCATATACGCCATGCGTCTTGCCCGTGAAGGCAAACTGCTGACGCACCACACGGACAAATCGGTGCTTACACTGATGAACATGGAGAGTGTGGTGGAACATGACTACACCGCCGTGGAGCCGGAACTGCCCCTCGGACAACTTGTGATGAAGGTGGCGAATGCCAGTACGGAGTTCATTCCGGTGATAGACAAGGGCGGCGCGCTGTTGGGAGTGATAGACATCAACAAGACACGTCATGTGCTTTTCCGCACTGAACTCTACCAACGGCTGTCGGTGGCACAGATAATGACGCCGGCGGCAACGACTGTCGGGAAAAACGACCCGATGGAAGACGTGATGAAGAAATTCGACACTTACAACGTGAACTATATCCCTGTGGTGGACGTGAACAACGTTTTGCTGGGCTATATCTCGCGAAGTCATGTGTACACACTGTACAGAAAGATAGTGGCAGACTATTCTGCCGAATAAAACAATAGGTAATTATGAACAACAAGGAAATCCCTGTACTGTTGCTTACAGGCTATCTGGGAAGCGGAAAGACAACCCTTCTGAACAGGATTTTGTCTAATGAGAAAGGCTACAAGTTTGCAGTTATAGTGAATGATATTGGCGAGGTGAACATCGATGCCAACCTTATACAGCAGGGTGGGGTGGTGAATGAGCAGGACGATTCGCTCGTCGCACTCCAGAACGGCTGTATCTGCTGCACGCTGAAAATGGATCTTGTGAAGCAGTTGAGCGACATTGCTGCGATGGGGAAGTTTGATTACATCGTGGTGGAGGCAAGCGGAATCTGCGAGCCGGTGCCCATTGCGCAGACCATCTGCTCCATTCCGTCGATGTCGCAGGAGTACACTCAGCACGGAACTCCGAAACTTGACTGTATCGCAACGGTCGTTGACGCACTGCGAATGTGTGACGAGTTCAACTCGGGAGATGACCTCGTGCGCGACAATATCGGTGAAGAGGACATCGAAAGTCTTGTTATCCAGCAGATAGAGTTTTGCAATATCGTGATACTCAACAAGGCTTCAATGGTATCAAAGGAGAACCTCGAGAAGGTAAAGGGCATCGTAAGGGCTCTTCAACCAAAGGCAGAGATACTCACATGCGACTATGGCGACATAGACCTTGACAAGATTGTGGGGACAGGGATGTTTGATTTCGACAGCGTGGCGACCTCCGCTGCGTGGATAAGGGAACTCGAACAGCCCTATCATGACCATGATGATGATGACGATGACGACGATGATGACGACCACGAACACGAGGAACATCACCACGAACACGGCGGACATCACCACGAACACCACCACCATCACCACGAAGGTGGGGAAGTGGAGGAATACGGAATCGGCACTTTCGTTTATTACCAGCGCCGACCTCTGGACATGAACAGGTTTGATGATTTCGTCGCACGCCGTTGGCCGAAGTCCATAATAAGGGCAAAGGGTTTGTGCTATTTTGTCAATGAGGACAAAATCTGCTATCTGTTTGAACAGGCAGGAAAGCAGTTTGAACTGAAGAACTGCGGTCAGTGGTATGCCACAATGCCTGAGGACGAACTGGAAAAGTTCATGGCACGCAATCCGCAACTGCGTCAGGACTGGGACGAAAAGTACGGTGACAGGATGCAGAAGATAGTCTTCATCGGCCAGGGACTGGACAAAGAGGCTATCAGGAAAGAACTGGACGGTTGCCTTGCGGAGTAGAAACGCAAAGCGGATAAAAAGAACAAGCCCCTCCAAAACGATGTTTGGAGGGGCTTGTTTGTACACCGTCAGGGGCTCGAACCCTGGACACCCTGATTAAGAGTCAGGTGCTCTA
>CAVFZF010000021.1:0-43050 GCA_963627025.1 Bifidobacteriaceae bacterium
ACAAAACTGCAGAAGGGAATAAACATCGTGAACGGAAAGAAGATAATGTACTAATCGAATGAAAGAACAACATATTATGAAAAGATATATCAAGCCCGAGACCACATTGGTAGACATCTACAGCGACAACATCTGCCGCAGCGACTTGCTTGTCTCAAGCATTCAGATTGTCGAAGAGGAGATTGTCGATGCTCCGGAAGAAGTACTCAACAAAAAGGACACCTGGGATTCAGAGTGGGAATGGTAATGCCTCAGGGCACGGAAAGAAACGTCAGTAATGACTGACCTGTGGGGATGCACCGTATGGACACGGAGCATCCCCACTTCCTTTTCACACCACGCAGACAAGACCACGGCAACTGCCGCCGACTGGGATATTGACTTTACGCAAGTTTAACAGTGCTACAGTCGAATTGAAAGGTATTCTGTATAAGTGTTTTAGCAAAATTGAGTACCTTTGCACCCGATTGTATAAGGATGGCTCCGGCGGACAAAGAAGCCACGCTTCGCGACATCGGTCTCGTGCCGTTTCGTGTGTCCGACGGTGCAAAACCGAAACAGAGATAAACCATTACAATACTTATCAAACCATTTTACCCCGAAAAAATATTTTTATGAAGAAAACATTAATGGCTCTACTGGCATTCTTCTGCATGGCTACAGCCAACTATGCGGATGTCACATTCACGGCTGTCGATGGCTCGAACTGGGACGACGACGAAGGCTCCGCCAAGGCTTGCGACGGTAACACAAGTACCAAGTGGTGCCAAAACGGCGGAGAGGACTGCTATCTCATCATCAAAGCGTCGGAGTCAATCTACATCCAAGGTTTCGTGATGACCACTGCCAACGACAATGCGATACACGCTGGTCGTACGCCAAAGGAGTACAAAATCTACGGAAGCAGCACAATGGACGGCACTTACGAACTGATTTACCACCAGTCAGACGGCAACTATATCAAAGACGTAAACTATACCGACTACACGATATACTGCAACAGCGCAAAAAAATACCGGTTTTTCAAACTCCAGGTTCTGAGTTCCAACCGTACCGCCGACACTATGTTCCAGATCAGTGAGTTCAAACTGTTGCCGGCAACAGTAGGTTTTACCTTCAAGGAGGGCAACGAAAAAGCATTCGACGGAACGACCGGAACAAAATGGGAGAACTATCCTCCCTCCTCTGTCACACTGGAGGCTTCGGAGGCAACATTCCTTACGGGATACCAATTCACCACTGCCGGCAACAACGTAAGTTCCGACTGTCGCAATCCAAAAAGTTGGAAGATAGAGGGAAGCAACGACAATGCAACGTGGACAGAGATTACCACCGTGACTGATACCTATGACATATATGACAGGAACTATACCCCTTTCCATTTTGCATTAAAATCCTCCCCTACCCAAGCCTACAAATACTTTAAGATTACCGTTACCAAATCTTGGAAAGACGGCAACTTCCATTTGGCAGAAGTGGCTCTCACAGTAGGCGATGCACACGTGCACAAGTGGGCAGCCAACGGCGAGGAAGCCCCAACCTGTACTGCCGTCGGACACAAACTGTGGATTTGTTCGAATTGCAAAGCAACCAAGTATGGCGACGAGATTGCCATGATTGACCACGAATACGGCACCAACGGACTGTGCAACGAGTGCGGTTACCCGCAGGAAGACTGGATGAAAGCCAATGAAGGTTGGTATGAGCCTAAGACTGTAACCGAGTTCAACTGGCTGGCAACCATCATTCAGAAGGTTGATGCAAAGGTAAACATACGCCTCACAGAGGATGTTGACCTCATCGGATTTGCCGGCTTCGGCAACGGAAACGATGTTGTGGCGTATGCAGGCGAATTCAACGGCAACGGCCATTGGCTCAAGAACCTCACCATAGACACCGATGTGAAATGCGCAGGGCTGTTCGGCAAAACCGAGGGAGCAAAAATCTACGACCTCGGACTGACCGGTTGCAGTGTGAAAACCACCGAAGCCAACAGCGGCGTGCTTGCCGGCAAAATGAGCAACACGACAGTAAACAGAGTGGCAGTGATGAGTTCTTTCGCCGAATCAAAAGACCATGTGGGCTCCATAGTAGGCAACACGACAGGCACAACCACTATCAGCAACTGTCTGTCTGACGCCGACATCCACTCCACCGATTACCAGGCAGGAGGACTTGTGGGCACTACCGAAGGAATGACGCTCACAAAATGCCTGTTCACAGGAACTGTAAAGAATGACGAATACGTCGCAAGCGGTCTCGTTGCCATGTTGGATGCCCCCACATCAGGCATTACAATATCTTACAACATCTCCGCTGCCACGCTGTTGGAAACCACGCGGGACAGTTTATCAAACCTGTTCCCGATTGTCAAGCCAGACGAAAAAACGGCAACATACGAGCACAACTACGTTGCAAAGAGCATGGTGCTGCAGCGCAAAGGTGACAAGATTACCTATGTAGAGAACAACTATGACGCTATCGACGGCTCCGACGGAAAGACCATTGAAGATGCAACGATGCAGGTGAAGAGTTTCTTTACCACGGACATGGGGTGGGATATGACGCAAGACTGGAAGTTCGTTGTCACAGGAAAATACCCGATATTGGCTTGGATGACAGCAGACACACAGCAGAAAATCAGCATTTCCGACGCGCAATACGCCACTGCGGTGTCGACAGCAGCGCTCGACTTCAGTGGTGTGACGGATGTCAAGGCATACGCAGCACAGGCCAAAGGCAGTTACGTTCACCTCGAGCCTCTCGCCAATGTACCGGCAGGCATTGCCTTTGTAGTGGCTGGCAACAAGGGCGATTATGACATCCCGTTTGCCACAGAGGCTCTCGACGATACGCCAGACAACGACCTGCAGGTTTCCGACGGCACCGTAACAGGCGGCAACACCGTGTATGTGCTTGCGAAGAAGACCAGCGGAGTGGGCTTCTACGCCACATCTGAAAGCATCACGATTCCCGAAAACAAGGGCTACCTGCTGATTGACAAGTCGGCAGAGGCGCACCCGTTCATCGGATTCGAGGGTGACCAGGAGACAGCAATCGACGGTGTGAATGCCACGGAACAGGCAGAAGGCACGATATACAACGTTGCCGGACAGCGCATCACAAAACTGCAGAAGGGAATAAACATCGTGAACGGAAAGAAGATAATGTACTAATAGAAAGAAAGAACAACAGACTATGAAAAGATACATCAAGCCCGAGACCACATCGGTAGACATCTACAGCGACAACATCTGCAGTGGCGGTATGCTTGCCTCAAGCGTTCAGATTGTCGAAGGTGAGACTGTCGACAAACAGGAAGAAGTACTCAGCAAAAAGGACACCTGGGACTCTGAGTGGTAATGGCAATGCCTCAGGGCACGGAAAGAAACGTCAGTAATGAACAACAACAAACCTCTCATAGCCCACATATGCCTGTTTTGCGCCGGCGCATTCTGGGGGCTGATGGCTCCGGTGGGCAAAGAAGCCATGCTTCACGGCATTGACGGCATAGACCTCGTGTCGTTTCGCGTGCTCGGCGGCGCGATTCTGTTTTGGATAACGTCATTTTTCACCAAGAAAGAGCACGTCCCAATAAAGGACATCTTCAAGTTTGCAGGTGCAGGTATCTTCGCTCTCGTGTTCAACCAGTGTTCCTACACGATAGGACTCAACATGACCTCCCCCAGCAACTCGAGCATAATGACCACCTCGATGCCAATCTTCGCCATGGTGCTGTCGTTCTTCATACTGAAAGAGCCAATCACCTGGAAGAAGGTCATCGGTGTACTTTTAGGGTGCAGCGGAGCCGTCCTGATAATCATGACCAGTGCCAACGCCAGCAATGACAAGGTGGGAAACATTTGGGGAGACCTGCTCTGTATGTCGGCGCAGTTGTCTTTCGCCCTGTATCTGGCACTCTTCAAGCCGTTGGTACAGAAATATTCGCTCTTCACCATCAACAAATGGATGTTCACATGGGCTTCTCTCATGATATGGCCGTTTACTTTCAGCCACGTCGGTGCCATTGACTTTGCCGCCGTTCCGGCATCCACATGGTGGGAATCAGCCTATGTCGTGTTCTTCGGCACTTACTTGGGCTACATCTTCATGATGATGGGACAGAAGGTACTCCGTCCGACAGTGGTGTCAGTCTACAACTATGTGCAGCCGTTGGTATCGGTCACGGTGAGCGTGATAGCCGGTCTGGCAGTGTTCAAAGGCACACAGGCCATTGCCGCAGTGCTTGTTTTCTCCGGCGTCTGGCTCGTCATCAAGTCAAAGTCAAAGCGTGACATGAAGGCGGAAACGGCTTCCGAAGAATGAAAAGCGTCAATTTCCAGCCTTGACAGGAGAACTCTTTCAACATTATTTCATAACTTTGCGCCATTGACAACAATCAGACACAAAATGTTACACCTTATAAACACGGGAAAAGGACGAGTTTTTGCCCTCGTCATTCTCATGCTCCTGGCAGTCATGCCTGCTTCTGCCGTGCTCAAAGAAAAGAACCTTGAAAGCACGCTGAGCGTACTGCGAGGCGAGTTGACGACACACCAGAACGAACTCGAACAGCAGTCGGACATGATGCAGAAACAGCAGATGACCATCGTGCAGAACCTGATGGACATCTTCAACCAGTCTGCACAGAACTCGCTGATGCTCTATTCCCAGAAGCAGGACTACATCTTCAACCTCACATACGCCTGCCATGAGACCACGCAAATGTATGAGAAGTTCCACAGCCACGCCCTTCCTTTCCGAACATACATAGACAACAATGCGCGTGACATTGCCCGTTACGACTCCCTGATTTCCAATCTCAACCAGTTGCCTGCCATGAGACTGAGCGAGACTGCGAAGATTGACCGCAGCGTGTGCTTGGCTCTTGCCATCAACATTCGCCGCACACTGAAGGAGAACAGCGAGCAGATGTCCGACTATATCACCTATTACCAGCGCACGGAGGAGCATCTGCGCCAGTTGAACGACTATGCCCAGAAACGCTATAGTGACATCCAGTCCAACATATTCATAAACGGCGGAGAGAATTACTTCTCCATTATCAAGACACTCGGGAAGTCATTCAACACGATGAAGACTGCCGTCCATGACAAATACCGCTCGCCCCACAGCCACATAAGTTCCCAGTGGACGGTCGGCATCATCTTCTTTCTGTTCTGCCTGATTCTGCTCTACGGGTGCGTGGCCATAGCCCTGAATGTGCTGTTCATACGCTTTGTCCTGCCGAAAAGGTTCAAGACGAAGGAGTTTATGGACAAGCGCGTCTGCATAATCCTTGCCACAAGTGCCGTCACCCTTGCCATAATACTCGGTCTGATCAGGCTGACCATCTCCGACCAGTACTTCATCATCATGGCCTCAGGGTTGTTGGTGGAATATGCATGGATGCTGGGCGTGCTGCTGATATCCCTCCTGCTGCGCCTCGACGGAGCGCAGATAAAGAGCGCATTCCGCATTTATTCACCGTTGATATTCATCGGGTTCATCGTCATAACATTCCGTATAATCCTCATACCTAACGATTTGGTAAACCTGATATTCCCCCCTATCCTGCTGATTTGTACAATCTGGCAGTGGAATGTCATCAAACGCCATAGCGGAAACATCCCCCGCAGCGATATGTATTACACCTACATGTCACTCCTGATGTTTGTCACCGCAGTGGCATTGTCGTGGTCAGGCTATACGTTACTTAGTGTCCAGTCGCTCATCTGGTGGATTATGCAGTTGACCTGTATACTGACCATAACCTGTATATCGGGTTGGATGAAGAACTGGGCAGAGCATCGCAACTTCTACAAAAAGCCCATCACAGAGACGTGGCTGTATGATTTCTGCCGCACAGTGCTCATGCCTTCACTCGGAGCAGGGTCGATTGTGCTGGCCATATACTGGGCTGCCGACGTGTTCAACCTCAGCAGTACGACGTGGACAATATTCAGTACGAAGTTCATTGACACCGCCAATTTTTCCGCAAGCATCTACGGGCTGTGTCTGGTTGTTGTCCTTTACTTCCTCTTTGCCTATATCAACCGCTCCGCAAAGGCCCTTCTCTCACTGCATCTCGACAAGAACAACTACTCGAATGCAGCATCGAGGAACGTCTTGGGGCACAATGTCATACAGATATTGGTGTGGGGTTCGTGGACATTGATAGTCCTCAGCATACTCCATGTGGGCAACTCCTGGCTGCTGGTAGTCTCGGGCGGCCTGTCCACAGGTGTAGGTTTCGCATCCAAGGACATCATCGAGAACATCTACTACGGTATCTCCCTCATGACCGGACGAGTGAAAATCGGCGACCTGATAGAGTGCGACGGCTACAGGGGAACAGTCAGTTCGATAAGTTACACGTCCACATTGGTAAACATATCCGACGGCTCCGTGATAGCGTTCCAGAACTCGCAACTGTTCACGAAGAACTATAAGAACCTCACAAGAAACCACGGTTACGAACTCGACAAGATAGAAGTGGGCGTTGCCTACGGCACTGACATAGACAGAGTGAGGACTTTGCTCACCGACAGCATATCCAAACTGCCGTTCCTGAAGAAGAACAAGCCCGTGTCAGTCATACTTGACAGTTTCGCAGACTCTGCCGTCAACCTCAAGATTCTGGTGTGGGTCCCTGTGGCAACCCAGTATATCAATGACGGAGAAATACGCGAATGCATATACAAGACCCTCAATGACAACAACATTGAGATACCGTTCCCACAGTTGGATGTAAACTCAAAACAAGCATAATGAACGACTTCATATTCTACATACTCGTCATCCTCGTTGTCATGATAGGCTTTCTGATTGTCAGAAAGGTGGCAACCTGCCTGATAAAGACAGTGGTGGCACTGGCTATCATCGCCGCAATACTGTTCCTGTACTACAGCCACACGGCATAGCGACAGAGGAAATCGCGACAGGAAAACATCTGTGAGAACTGCTTTTGGTATTAAAAACGGACTTTTCAATATCAAAAGCGGTTCAACATTTGTTATTGGCGGCTTTTTATTTCCGGCATTTTCGGAAATGGCATATCTTTGCATAAGACGTTCTGCACCCAGGCTCGGGGCAAACATTTCCCTTGCCGACCGTTTGCACCGTCTTGACATCGGCTATTCACTAACTTAAAAACAGAGTTTGAAAAGGATATGTACAAAACGACCAATCTGAAAGTTTACGGAAAGAAAGCAACCATAATGATGATTGCCGCGCTCACATTGTCATTTTCGTCATGTAGCGACAAAGAGGCGGAGACAGCCGCATACGACCCTAATTCTCCTATCGTGTGCGAGTCGTTCAGTCCCGGTGGCGGTCCCATGTCCACACAAGTCATACTGAAAGGAAAAAATTTCGGCAATGACGCCTCTGCCATAAAGGTGTATTTCAACGAGAAAGAGGCTCCTGTTGTCGGGGCAAGCGGCGACCACATCCTGGTGCTTGCGCCACGTCTGCCGGGTGACAACGTCGTCATAAAAGTAACCATCGGCGAGCAGGAGAGTTCCTTTGACGGACACTTCGACTACGAAATAAGGACTAATATCTCCACCATCTGCGGCGGCGACGCATCTGCCTCGACAACTTCGGCATCCACTGTCGGCGACCAATGTATGCTTTCCGAGGCCCAGTTCTCATACAGCATGGAGAACACGATAGAGGTAGACAAGAACAAGAACATATTCTTCACCATAGACAAAATGGTGTTCTGTGCCAACGAAAATGCCAACCGCATGAAGAATATTGACGAGAACTCCGTGTTCCTCACCGTAGGACAGGTCTACTATGACAAGTACAACGACAAGGTGTACCACAACTATTCCAACGGCGGAATGAACGAGTTCTACTACTATGATGTCAACAATGACTTCACGAAAATGGGCAAGGCGGAGATTCAGTGGGACAATACGGACTTCGTGCTCAACGGTCTGGGCGTAGTCGGAGCAAAGCGCACATTCGCCATGAACCCCGAAGACGGCAAGTTCTACAGCCGGCTATTGGGAGGCTATCTTGTGCGTTGGGATCCTGAAGCAGGCACAGGCGAGAACCTGACCATGAAATACGGCGGTGTAGGAATTGGCACTACGAACGGAAGTTCCTACGGAGTGGTGTTCCGGGAGCAAGAACCTAATGTGATGTACTTCAGCAATGACGAACTGAGTTGTATCTTCCGCCTCGACCTCAATACAGGAAATTGCACGGTATTCGCAGGAAGAAGCGGCAGTTCGGGTTATCTTGACGGTGATGTAAAGAGTGCACAGTTCTACTCTCCGCACCAGATGTGCGTTGACAGCGAGGGCAACATATACGTCGCCGACTCGGGTAACCACTGCATCAGAAAGATAAACATGACGACAGGATATGTGAGTACGGTGGCAGGAATACCTCAGTCAGCAGGATATGTAAACGGTACTGACGAGGCGGCAAAGTTCAACTACCCCATCGGACTTGCTATTGACACGGACGACATACTGTATGTCGGCGACCGTGACAATCATGCCATACGACGTGTAGCCATAGAGTAACAGGAAGAGTACCCTGAGACTTTTACTTGAAAAGTTGCCTGAAAGAAGTGGGTATCGGGGTCTCAAACTCCATTTTCTGGTGCGTCACAGGATGATAGAAACACAGGCAAATGGCGTGGAGACACAGTCTGTGCAGTGGGTCATTGCCATTTCCGTACTTCACATCGCCGCACACGGGATGCCCTATATCGGCTGAGTGGACACGAATCTGGTTCTTGCGCCCTGTCTCGAGTTTGAATTCCACGAGTGAATGGTCTGTTGTGCGGTTCAAGGTGAAGTAGTGAGTGACGGCATACTTGCCTCCGTTGTCAACCGGACTGGAGTAAGTGACATACGCCTTGTTGTCCTTCAGCCAACTGGCAACAGTACCCTGGTCGTCCTCCATCTCACCGCTGACGACGGCAACATAACGCCTGTCATAGACGATGTCGCGCCAGTTGTGTTCCAGAATCTGCTCCGTCTCTATATCCTTGGCATAAATCATCAGTCCGGAAGTGTCCCTGTCAAGACGGTGAACGACATGGGCACGACAGCCTTGACGCGTCTTTTGGAAATAGTCATCGAGCACACTCTTCACGTTAAGCGACGAGTGTCCCGCTGCCATCGACAGGATTCCGATGTTCTTCTCTATCACGACAATCCACTGATCCTCATAGACAATCTTCACATAGCGGCTTTTGAAACTGTCGTTCACCTTTGACTTGCTGACAGAAATCTCGTCTCCAGCGTGCAGAGGGTGGTCGAATTGCGTCACGACTTTACCGTTCACCTTCACGCCGCGACCCGACAGAGTGCCCTTAACCTTTGTTCGGCTCTGACCTATATTGTTCAACAGCCAGTTGAGAAGGGTGTCGTCACCTTTCACGCTATAGTGTGCGTATTCTCTGAGTTTGGGATTGTATCGCATAATTGATGTCAATTTTTCGGCTGCAAAGTTACTGAAATTAGCCGAAACGGACGTTTTTATAGCATTTTTTCAGTACTTTTGCACCTAAATATCTTACATATCACATGATTACAGTAACCAATCTCGCCATCCAGTTTGGCAAGCGTGTTCTTTACAAAGACGTCAACATCAAATTCACTAACGGTAATATCTACGGCATCATTGGTGCCAACGGCGCAGGAAAATCCACGCTGTTACGAGCCATAAGCGGCGAACTTGAGCCGAACAAGGGCACAGTGGAAATGGGACCTGGCGAGCGTATGTCCATATTGGAGCAGGATCACTTCAAATATGACGAGTTCACTGTCATGGACACAGTGCTGATGGGACACCGTCCATTGTGGGAAAACATGAAGCAGAGGGAGGCTCTCTACGCCAAGCCAGAGATGACAGAGGAGGACGGAACACTGGCTGCCGACCTCGAACTGAAGTTCGCAGAAATGGACGGTTGGATGGCTGAGAGCGACGCAGCCCAACTTTTGCAGAACCTCGGAATACCCGAAAGTGCGCATTACAAGACGATGAGCGAACTCTCAAACAACGAAAAGGTGCGCGTAATGCTGGCAAAAGCCCTGTTCGGACATCCTGACAACCTGCTTCTGGACGAGCCTACCAATGACCTTGACCTCGACACTGTGCAGTGGCTTGAGGAGTATCTGAGCAATTTGGAGCAGACTGTGCTCGTCGTAAGTCACGACCGTCACTTCCTCGATGCCGTCTCCACGCAGACCGTGGACATCGATTTCGGCAAGGTGACAGTGTTCGCCGGCAACTACTCTTTCTGGTACGAGTCGAGCCAGTTGGCACTCCGTCAGGCACAGAACCAGAAAGCCAAGGCAGAAGAGAAGCGCAAGGAGTTGGAAGAATTCATCCGTCGTTTCTCTGCCAACGTGGCAAAGTCAAAACAGACAACATCCCGCAAGAAGATGCTCGAGAAACTTACCGTCGAGGAGATACAGCCTTCTACAAGAAAATATCCAGGCATCATATTCTCTATGGAGCGTGAACCCGGCAACCAGATACTGGAAGTCGAGGGTCTGAAAGCGGTCGATGCAGACGGCACAGTGCTCTTCGACGATGTGTCGTTCACAATAGAAAAGGGACAGAAAACGGTATTCCTCTCCCACAATCCGAAGGCGATGACCGCCCTCTTCGAGATAATCAACGGCAACAGAGAGCCTGACGCAGGAACCTACAAGTGGGGTATCACAATCACCACCGCCTATCTTCCGCTCGACAACACAAACTTCTTCGACTCCGACCTGAACCTTGTAGACTGGCTAAGCCAGTGGGGAGCAGGCAATGAAGTGACCATGAAAGGCTATCTGGGACGTATGCTCTTCAAGCAGGAAGAGGTGGAGAAGAAGGTCAATGTGCTGTCTGGAGGCGAGAAGATGCGTCTTATGATTGCGCGTATGCAACTCCAGAATGCCAACTGCCTCATACTTGATACGCCTACAAACCACCTCGACCTCGAGTCAATACAGGCTTTCAACAACAACCTCGTGCAATTCAAGGGCAACATATTGTTCGCTTCCCACGACCATGAGTTCATACAGACGGTGGCAAACCGCATCATCGAACTCACTCCAAGCGGCACTATCGACAAACTCATGGACTACGACGACTACATCTACGATGAGCAGATAAAGGAGCAAAAGGCAAAAATGTATATTCAATAAGCCATTTGGCATATTATTTGCTCATTCCATTTCAAAAAGAACAGACCACATGAAAAAGGAAAAGACAAATAAAATCGAAGAGGCGGAAAACAAAGTTGACGCTCAGGAAACTCCAGTAGAGGAACAGGCAGCAGAGGAAACAGCCGAGACAAAAGAGGAGAAAGACCCTCTGGAAGCGGCTCTTGCCGAAGTGGAAGACCTCAAAAAGCAGTTGCTATACAAGGCTGCGGAGTTTGAGAATTTCCGCAAACGCACCATTGCAGAGAAGACAGACCTCATCCTCAACGGAGGAAAGAATGTCATCAAAGCCATTCTCCCTGTACTCGATGATATGGAGAGGGCTATCGAAAACGCTGCAAAGGCAGAAGATGCCAAGTCCCTTGAAGAGGGTTGGGAACTGATTGCAAAGAAACTGAACAAGAGTCTGGAAGGTGTGGGAGTGAAGAAAATCGACACCGAAAACGCCGATTTCAACACCGACTACCACGAGGCTGTGGCTATGGTTCCTGGTATGGGAGACGACAAGAAAGGCAAAGTCATCGACTGTATGCAGAACGGCTACACACTGAACGACACGGTTATCCGTCATGCCAAAGTGGCAGTGGGACAATAAAACAGGTGTTTTTGACACCTTATATTATTATAAGAGGATAACAGAATGGCAAAACGCGATTATTATGAAGTGCTTGGCGTTGACAAGAAAGCCAGCGCGGCAGATATAAAAAAGGCTTATCGGAAGATTGCGATAAAGTATCACCCCGACCGCCAAGGCAACAAATCGGAAGCCGAAAAGAAAGAGGCTGAAGAGAAATTCAAGGAGGCTGCCGAGGCGTATGCTGTACTCTCCGATGACCAGAAGAGGCAACAGTACGACCAGTTCGGGTTCGACGGGCCAAGCGCAGGAGGCGGCTTCGGAGGCTTCGGCGGTGCCGGTGGCTTCTCCATGGACGACATCTTCTCTGCTTTCGGCGACATCTTTGGCGGTCACAGCGGCTTCGGTGGTTCTTTCGGTGGCGGCTATAGCAGGTCAAGAGGACAGCGCATGTACAAGGGAGCAGACCTTCGTCTGAAGGTAAAACTCACCCTTGAGGAGATAAACACCGGCGTCACAAAGAAGTTCAAGGTAAGAAAGGACGTGAAATGTAGCCGCTGCAACGGTACGGGAAGTGCCAACGGCTCCGGCTCAACCACCTGTTCCAACTGTTCGGGAAGCGGTGTCGTGTACCGCACACAGCACACCATACTCGGCACGATGCAGACACAGACGGAATGTCCTGTGTGCAACGGTGAGGGACAAGTCATCAAAGACAAGTGTCCGTCGTGCGGTGGTACTGGCGTTGTAAAGGGCGAAGAGGTCGTTGAGATAAAGATTCCGGCTGGCGTACAGGACGGTATGGTCGTGAACGTGCAGGGACAAGGCAACGCAGGACCACGCAACGGAGTAGCCGGAAACATACAGGTTTACATCGAGGAAGAGCCGCACAAGACATTCGTCCGCGACGGTCAGGACCTGATATACAACCTTTTGCTCGACTTCCCCACTGCCGCTTTGGGCGGCTATGTGGAGATTCCCACAATAGAGAACACCAAGTTGAAGATAAAGATTGAACCGGGAACACAACCCGGGAAGACACTCCGGTTGAGAAGCAAGGGACTGCCTTCCGTGCAAGGATACGGCACAGGACGCGGCGATTTGCTCGTGAACATAAGCGTATATGTACCGAAGGAACTGTCAAGAGACGAGCGCAAGGCAATGGAAACATTCCGTGACAGTGACAACTTCAAGGGTGACAGTGACACGAAAAAATCCATCTTCGACCGCTTCAGGAACTACTTCTGACAATGAACTACGAACAGACGATAGACTATCTCTATAATGCTGCGCCAGCCTTTGAGAAGGTTGGCGCAGGTGCATATAAGGAAGGACTGTACAACACCCACGCCCTTGACGAACACTTCGGTCATCCTCACAAGGCGTACAGGACAATCCACATTGCCGGAACCAACGGCAAAGGCAGTTGTTCCCACACTTTGGCGGCTATTCTCCAGTGTGCCGGCTACAAGGTAGGACTGTACACATCGCCACATCTGGTGGATTTCCGTGAACGGATAAGGGTCAACGGCGAGTGCATACCAAAGGAACGGGTAACCAGGTTCGTAGAGGAAGAGCGGTCATTCTTTGAACCTTTGCATCCGAGTTTCTTTGAACTGACCACCGCTTTGGCTTTCAAGTATTTCGAGGAACAGTCTGTTGATGTCGCAGTCATTGAAGTCGGATTGGGCGGAAGGCTCGACTGCACCAACATCATCACTCCCCTACTCTCTGTCATCACGAACATCAGTTTCGACCACACCCAATTTCTCGGCGACACCCTTGCACTGATTGCCGGAGAGAAAGCTGGTATCATAAAACCCGGAACACCTTGTGTCATCGGAGAATACACGAGCGAGACACGTCCCGTTTTTGAGCGCAAGGCGAGCGAAAAAGGTTCTCCTGTCATATTCGCCGAGGACAATAGGCTGACCAATGATGCCGATTTCGAACTAAAAGGCTATTATCAGGAAAAGAACAAGAATACCATTCTCAACGCAGTATCCGTACTCCGCAACACTCTCAACATCGATGACAATGCGATAAAGGACGGTATGGAGAACGTGTGCGAACTCACCGGGCTTGCCGGAAGATGGCAGACAATCGCCACAAAACCGCTCGTCATCTGCGACACGGGACACAACCTCGCCGGTTGGAACTACCTCTCCACACAGATAAAGGACACCGCTGACAGGCTGAAACGCAGTGCAACGGCGACAGGAAAGCAGTCTGTGACACGCATAGTCTTCGGAATGGTCGACGACAAGGACATCAATGCCGTAATGAAACTGCTGCCGACGGATGCCGTGTACTATTTCTGCCAGGCTACGACACACCGGGCAATAAGGGCAAAGGATGTGTTTGAACTGGCGCAAGCGGTTGGACTTCACGGTACTTACTACAATTCTGTCAGCCAGGCCTACAAGAAAGCACTGTCTGAATCAGCCTCTACGGACTTCCTGTTTGTCGGCGGAAGCAGTTATATAGTTGCCGACTTGCTTTCGTCTTTGGCAAGTGTCAAAGTCTAATCTGTTTAATTGTTTTTAACGCAAAATCCTCTTTTATTTTCCGTTTTCTGTTGTTAGGTTGTGTTTTTTTCCGTTACTTTGCAGTAAGGAAATAACTAAAAACTCACGGTTATGTCGAACACAAACGAAACGGAGTATCTCTGCGGTCTGAAGAAAAAAGACTTTCAGACCACGATAGACGGAAAAAACGTTGACCTTTTCGTTCTAAAGAACAATTCAGGCAGCGAAGTAGCAATAACAAACTATGGAGGCGCGCTCGTCGCAATAATGGTTCCCGACCGCGAAGGCAACTTTGCCAACGTGATACAGGGACACGACAACATTGCTGACGTGATGAACAGCCCCGAGCCATACCTGTCCACTCTCATAGGAAGATACGGCAACAGGATAGCGAAAGGCAAGTTCCAACTCAACGGAAAAGGCTATGACCTTTTTGTGAACAACGGTCCGAACTCTCTCCATGGCGGCAAAACAGGCTGGAATGCCAAGGTTTGGGACGCCGTACAGATGAACGATCACGAGTTGTCACTCACCTATGTGTCACCCTACGGAGAGGAAGGCTACACCGGAGAAGTGAAGATTCATGTCACCTATACTTGGACTGAAGACAACGAACTCGTCATCAATTACCTTGCCGAAACAAACAAGAAGACCATTATAAACGTAACAAACCACGGTTTCTTCTCACTCGCCGGCATTGCCAATCCCACCCCCACAATTGACGATCTCGAATGCGAAATCAATGCTGATTTCTATATTCCCATTGACGAAACGTCAATTCCCACAGGTGAAATCCTCAAAGTTGCAGGCACACCATTCGATTTCCGCACACCGAAACCTGTCGGCAGGGACATCGATGCCGACCATGAGCAGATAAAGAACGGTGCCGGTTATGACCACTGCTATGTCCTCAACAAGCACGAAGAGGGCGAACTGTCGTTTGCTGCACGCATCAAAGAGCCGAAGAGCGGACGCACTATGGAGGTGTACACCACAGAGCCGGGAGTACAACTCTACACCGACAACTGGGCTGACGGATACAAGGGGCAGCACGGGGCAACATTCGGACGCCGCTCGGCAATATGTTTCGAATGCCAGCACTTCCCTGATACGCCAAACCACCCATACTTCCCAAGCGTACAGCTCTGCCCAGACAGAAAATACAAACAGAAGACAATCTACAAGTTTGGAGTGGACAAGTAACACAGGAGGTCTTTAGAGCCGCCACAGGTTCTAAAGACCTTTTGCCGTAGACAGCAGTACAAAACAAACAAAAAACTATAAAAACCAAAATTATGACACAACAAAAGAACAACAGCAAACTTATTGCAATCATTGCAATGATGTTCCTTTTTGCAATGATTTCATTCGTCACAAACATGGCAGCGCCATTCGGCACAATATGGAAGTTCCAGTATGAGTGGGCCGGAATGATGGGTAACATGATGAACTTCGCCGCTTACCTGTTCATGGGTATACCCGCCGGCATGATGATTTCCAAAATCGGCTACAAAAAAACAGCCCTCGTGGCTCTCGCTCTCGGCTTCGTCGGCATCTGCGTACAGTATCTTTCGAGCACCCAGACACCCGATGCCATCAGCACATACGTCATATATCTTGTCGGCGCATTTATCTGCGGATTCTGCGTCTGCATCCTCAACACGGTGGTAAACCCGATGCTCAACCTTCTCGGAGGCGGTGGCAACAAGGGCAACCAGTTGGTTCAGACCGGCGGCTCTCTCAACTCTCTTGCTGCCACCCTCACCCCTATGCTCGCCGGAATGATGATCGGTGAGGTCACAAAGGACACCACCATGAGCAACGTCGCTCCGCTTCTGCTCATCGCAATGGGCATTTTCGCCGCTTCTTTCGTCATCATCTACTTCACCAAGATCATGGAGCCCGAGCAGGCTGAGGGCAATATTGGCGAGATGATTACAGGCGCTTTGAAGTACCGTCACCTCGTTCTTGGCATCATAGCAATATTCTTCTATGTTGGTATAGAGGTGGGTATCCCCGGCGAACTTCTGTTCTATCTGCCGAGCCTTGATATCCCCAACGCAGTAGCAGTAGCCGGTTCTATCGCCGCCCTCTACTGGTTGTTGATGCTCGTAGGTCGTTTCACAAGTTCGTTTATCAGCGGTGTAGTGTCCACACGCACCCAGATTATCGTAGTGTCAAGTGTGGCTATCGTGCTGCTCCTCATCGCTATTTTCCTGCCGGAGAGCATCACCATTGACCTGCACTACGGTGTCGTACCTGCCAAGTGTCTCTTCATCATCCTCTGCGGTCTCTGCACTTCCGTGATGTGGGGTGGCATCTTCAACCTTGCAACCGAAGGTCTCGGCAAATATACAGCCGCTGCATCAGGTCTCTTTATGACCATGGTAGTGGGCGGAGGTATCATGCCGCTCATCCAGGACAGCCTCGCAAACGCCATAGGTTACATCCAGAGCTATTGGCTGATTGTCGCTATGGTTGCTTACATCCTGTTCTACGGTCTTGTAGGCTGCAAACCTGCGAAGAAATAAAACCATTTTCGACTACAAACAAAACTGTTAAAGGCGGGCGCGCCAACGCGCGTCCGCCATTTCGTCACACAAAATAAAATCATCCTTACACTATGGACATTGAATTTGTAAGAAGCCGTTTCACCAAGCATTTCGACGGCAAGACAGGCAACATCTACTTTTCTCCAGGCCGCATAAACCTGATTGGAGAGCACACAGACTACAATGGCGGTTTCGTATTTCCCGGTGCTGTGACCTGCGGAATCATGGCAGAGGTGCGTCCTAACGGCACTGACACAATCATGGCATACTCCATTGACCTCAAAGACCGCGTGGAATGGGCTGTCAACGACCCGGAAGGTCCGCGTGCAACATGGGCTCGCTACATTTATGGAATGGTTCGCGAGTTTCAGGATTTGGGCGTCAAGGTCGAAGGTTTCAACGTTGCTTTCGCCGGAGATGTGCCCCTCGGCGCAGGTATGTCATCGTCTGCAGCCCTTGAAGTTTGCTTCGGTGTCGCATTGAACGATCTCTTCGCAGACAACAAGATTACCACTTGGCAGATTGCACTCGCAGGTCAGGCTACAGAACACAAGTATGTAGGTGTCAACTGCGGCATCATGGACCAGTTTGCTTCTGCCTTTGGCAAGAAGGGAAAACTCATGCGTCTTGACTGCAACTCATCAGAATTCGAATACTATCCGTTTGACCCGAAGGGTTACAAACTCGTTCTTGTCAACTCTTGCGTGAAGCACGAACTCGTCGGTTCGCCATACAACGACCGCCGCAACTCTTGCGAAAATGTTGCCAAGGCTGTTGCTGCAAAGCACCCGGAGCGTGACATCAAGACTCTGCGCGACTGCACATGGGAGGATCTTGAGGAGGTTAAGTCTGCATGCAGTGCTGAGGACATACAACGTGCCACATTCGTGCTCGGCGAGAAAGACCGCGTCCTCGCAGTCTGCGATGCTCTTGAGAAGGGCGACTACGAAGAAGTCGGCAAGCAGATGTACCTCACCCACCGCGGACTTTCCAAGGATTATGAGGTTTCGTGCGAGGAACTCGACTTCCTCAACGACATCGCCAAGGAGTGCGGTGTGACCGGTTCGCGCATCATGGGCGGCGGTTTCGGCGGATGTACCATCAACCTTGTCAAGGACGAAGTATACGACAATTTCGTCAAGACTGCCGTTGAGAAATTCAAGGAGAAATACGGCAAGGAGCCGAAGATTATCCCTGTGGTCATCGGTGATGGCGGTCACAAAATCTGTTAACAACATTTTTATTTGAGACAAAATGAAAACAAAAAACATTCTCATATCATTCGCATTCGGCACGGCGGCTGTTCTCACCGCGTGCTCAGGCGGCAACGGCAATCTTACCGAGTCAGGTCTCGACCCTGCAAAGTTTGATACTATCGTCGACAACAAGCCTGTGAAACTCTACGCCTTGAAGAACAAGGACGGCATGGAGGTATGTGTCACCAACTTCGGAGCACGCGTTGTGTCAGTAATGGCAAAGGACAAGAACGGTGCATTCCGTGATGTCGTCCTCGCTTATGACAACATCGCACAGTTCATGGACGTGGAAAAGAACGGTTCTGACTTCGGTGCTGCAATCGGAAGATACGCCAACCGTATCAACAAGGGTGTCATCACCGTGGCAGGAAAGAAGATTCAGTTGCCGCAGAACAACTACGGACACTGTCTGCACGGCGGTCCTACCGGTTGGCAATACCAGATTTACGAGGTGAACGAACAGGCTTCCAACGACTCCACACTGGTGCTTGTGATGCATTCACCCGACGGTGACAACAACTTCCCTGGCAATGTTGAGGCTACGGTAACATATACCCTCACCTCTGACAACACCCTTGACATGAAGTTCGAAGCCACTACAGACGCCGAGACGGTCATCAACATGACCAACCACTCGTACTTCAACCTCAGCGGAGACCCCTCTGTGGCAGGCACGAACATGGTGCTCTACATCAACGCCGACAACTACACGCCGACAGATTCCACATTCATGACGTCTGGCGAAGTGCGTTCAGTATACGGCAACCAGTTTGACTTCCGTCAGCCGAAGGCTCTCTACACCTGCATAGCCGACACCACCGGCTACAACGGAATACAGATCAAGAATGCCATGGGCTTCGACCACAACTGGTGTCTGAACACCTATAAGGACGGCAAAGGCGATGACACCAAGGTGGCAGCATCCCTCTACTCTCCCGAATCAGGCATCTTCATGCAGGTTTACACCAACGAACCGGGCATCCAGTGCTACACAGGCAACTTCCTTGACGGCACAAAGGTCGGCAAGAAAGGCATAGCTTATCCGAAGCAGGCATCCGTTTGTCTGGAGACACAGAAATATCCTGATTCTCCAAACAAGAAAGATTGGGTGCAGCCTTATCTGAAACCGGGCGAGAAATACTACAGCCATGTGGCTTACAAGTTCTCTACCAAGTAACAGAAAACGTTGCACAATATTGACAACCGGGATGACAGCACAGCCTGTCGTCCCGGTTTTTCTTGTCTCATAGCGGTGTCTCCGCTCTGCTGGAGAATCATTGCCGGGCAAAAAAACATAAGGTGCGTACACCTCTTTCAACTTTTCTTCGTAACTTTGTGGTAAGTATAAGACACACACCTTATTTAATATGGCAAACTCCATTAATCTCATGAACCGTGCCGCAGACAACATCCGCATCCTTGCGGTGGCTGCAGTGGAAAAAGCAAAGTCAGGACATCCCGGCGGAGCAATGGGCGGTGCGGACTTCATAAACGTGCTTTACTCAGAATTTCTGCTTCGTGACCCGGCTAATCCACAATGGGTCGGACGCGACCGTTTCTTCCTTGACCCGGGACACATGGCACCTATGCTCTACGCCCAACTGTGCCTTACGGGCAACTATACGCTCGAAGAACTGAAGCAACTGCGCCAGTGGGGCTCGCCGACAACAGGCCACCCGGAGGTGGATGTGGTGCGTGGTATTGAGAACACCTCCGGTCCGCTCGGACAGGGACACGTCTTTGCCGTAGGTGCTGCCATTGCCGCCAAGTTCCTCGCAACCCGAACCGGCAACCCGACATTTGCAAAAGAGACTATATACGCCTACATTTCCGACGGCGGAATACAAGAAGAAATCAGTCAAGGCGGCGCACGCATCGCCGGCGTATTGGGGCTTGACAACCTCATAATGTTCTATGACGCCAACGACATACAGCTCTCCACCCCCACCGATGAGGTGATGAACGAGGACACAGCTGCAAAATACAAGGCTCTCGGATGGGAAGTTCTCGAAATCGATGGCAATGACGTGGAGCAGATACGCACCGCACTGACAAAAGCGAAAGCCGTGAAAGGCAAGCCTACACTCATCATCGGCAAGTGCGTGATGGGTAAAGGTGCACTGAAAGCAGACGGCTCTTCCTACGAAAAATCATGCAAGACGCATGGTGCGCCCCTCGGAGGCGATGCCTATATAAACACGATAAAACATCTCGGAGGCGACATCGAGAACCCATTTGTCATCTTCCCTGAAGTACAGGAGATGTACGACAAGAGGGCAGAAGAACTCGCCACGCTCTGCGCAGAGCGCCATGCCGAAGAAAAAGCATGGGCTGACGCCAATGCCGAAATGGCGAAGAAGCAGGATGAATGGTTCAGTGGCAAAGCCCCGAAGATAGACTGGAGCAAATGCGAACAGAAGAACGACCAGCCGACACGAACCGCATCCGCCAACTGTCTGGCTGTTCTCGCAGAGCAAGTTCCCAACATGATCTGCTCGTCTGCAGACCTTTCCAACTCCGACAAGACCGACGGCTTCCTCAACAAGACACACGCTTTCACCAAAGGAGATTTCTCCGGAGCATTCCTGCAGGCAGGAGTTGCGGAGTTGACCATGGCATGCTGTTGCATAGGAATGGTGCTCCACGGAGGTATAATAGCCGCCTGCGCCACATTCTTCGTCTTTTCCGACTACATGAAACCAGCCATCCGCATGGCTGCACTGATGCAGTTGCCCGTGAAATTCCTGTGGTCGCACGACGCTTTCCGCGTCGGCGAAGACGGTCCGACCCACCAGCCTGTAGAGCAGGAAGCACAAATCCGCCTGATGGAAAAGGTCAAGAATCATGCCGGAAAACCGTCTGTTCTCGTGCTGCGCCCTGCCGACACAAAGGAGACGACAGAGGCTTGGAAACTGGCAATGGAGAATGTTTCCACTCCGACAGCGCTCATTCTGTCACGTCAGAATATCGTCAGTCTGCCCGAGGGCAATGATTACACAATGGTGGAGAAAGGCGCTTATATAGTGAAAGATTCCGACAACGACCCGGATGTCATCCTCGTGGCTACCGGTTCGGAGGTTTCCACCCTCTGCGCAGGTGCAGAACTGATAAGAAAAGAGGGCAAGAGAGTGCGCGTTGTCAGCGTTCCGTCGGAAGGACTTTTCCGTCTCCAGTCCAAAGAATACCAGCAGACAGTTCTCCCGACAGGCGTAAAGAAATTCGGTCTGACCGCCGGACTTCCCATCAACCTGCTTGGTCTCGTGCCCGAATCGGAAGGAACGATATGGGGACTGGAGTCCTTTGGGTACTCTGCTCCCTATAAGGTACTCGACGAGAAGTTGGGATTTACGGCAGAGAATGTCTGCCAACAAGTGATGAAACTATTTTAACGGCTTATGAATACGGAAACTATCGGACTGGCGTGCGACCATGCCGGCTACGAATTGAAACAATATGTAAAGCAGTATCTCACGGAGAAAGGCATTCCATTCAAGGACTATGGCACTGACTCTACCGAGAGTTGCGACTATCCGGACTACGCCCACGCTCTTGCAAAGGGTATGGAAGACGGTGCAGTACAGTCGGGCATAGCCATCTGTGGCTCTGGCGAGGGTATCTCCATGACACTCAACAAGCACCAGACAGTACGCGCGGCACTGTGCTGGATGCCGGAAATTGCACATCTGGCACGGCAGCACAACAATGCGAATGTGCTTGTCATGCCCGGCAGATTCATAGACAATAGCACAGCAAAGGACATTCTCGACGAGTTCCTGTCGACACCTTTCGAGGGTGGACGCCACCAGCGCAGAATTGACAAGATACCAGTAAAGTAGCACGCCGGACAACGTTCAAACCGCATGAAGACCCGAGACCTTCTGTCAAGGATATGCCGCCGGGCAGCCCCGATTGTCGGACTGCCACTTCTTTACGCCGGTGTTGCTATGTTGGTTCTCCTATTTTTCACGCATTCAACGTCAAACATATTGATGACAGTTGCCCTCCTGCTGGAGATAATAGGTGCAACGGCACACTACTGGAAGATAAAACACTCATAGGAAAAGCCCCATTCTCTGTGCGAGAATGGGGCTTTTTGGTGAGCCTCTTGTCGGATTCGAACCAACGACCCCGAGATTACAAATCACGTGCTCTGGCCAACTGAGCTAAAGAGGCAGGTGGGTAAGCTTACTGCATCGCGCCGCTACAACCGCGTACCTTTGCTACGTTCCCGTCCTGGAGGATTCCCCGGGAGCTGACCGTACAGGACTTACCCATATGAAAACACTGCAAACGCTCCGCACAAACGGCGAACCTGTTTCCAAATGCGGGTGCAAAGGTAGTTCATTTTGTCCGAACCGCCAAATTTCAAATTCAGTATTTGTCAAAAAAAAGATAAAAACGCAGACCGCAGGAGTATTATTTTCTGCAAATTAAGTAACTTTGCGGAATGAAACAAACAGCAGAAACCGCATGATAACAGAACAGGCTCTGGTACAGTTGAAGGCCTTTGCACGGATAGACGGATTTGTCCTTTCCGTAGTGTGGCTGATAAGTATGTGGCTCTACATAAAAGTTCCGGGCAGCGTCTTCGGCCCGTTGCTTATGCTCTCCACACCTTTTTTCCTGACCTGGAGGCTATGTTCGTTCCGCGACAAGGCACTCGACGGACATATATCTGTACGCAGGTCGATAGCCTATGTATGCTATACGGTGTTCTACGCATCGCTGATTTTCGCCCTCGGACAGTACATCTATTTCCGTTATCTCGACAACGGAGACTTTTTGAAACTGCTCAATGCCGGAAAAGAAATCATAAACAGCAACAGCCAGACATTCGGAATGGCAGCCGAAGACGTCGACATGGCAGTGGAAACGGTCAGTCTGATGACACCGATAGAGTTGGTCTTCTCCTTCATGATGAACAATCTTGTCATCGGAGCAGTGCTCAGTCCGATTGTAGCAATATTCAGTAAGATGACAGAAAAACGCAACCGCTAATGGATATATCTGTGATTGTACCCCTCTACAACGAGGAAGAGTCTATAAGGGAACTGTACGACTGGATAAAGAAAGTAATGGACAACAACCGGTTCTCCTATGAAATCATATTTGTCAACGACGGTTCCACCGACAAGTCTTGGGACGAGATAGAGGCTCTGGCGAATGAAAATCCGCAGGTAAAGGGCATCAAGTTCCGCCGCAACTACGGAAAAAGCCCGGCACTCTACTGTGGTTTCAAACAGGCGGAAGGGGATGTCGTGATTACCATGGATGCTGACCTGCAGGACTCTCCCGACGAGATTCCAGAACTGAGAAGGATGATAGTGGAAGACGGCTACGACCTCGTGAGCGGCTACAAGCAGAACAGGCGCAAGGGCGACCCCCTCTCCAAGACAATACCGACAAAACTCTTCAATGCCACGACGCGCAAAGTAAGTGGCATTCACAACCTCCATGACTTCAACTGCGGACTGAAAGCGTACAGAAAAGAGGTGGTAAAGAACATTGAGGTGTATGGAGAGATGCACCGCTTCATACCCTATCTGGCAAAGAATGCCGGTTTCGACAAAATCGGGGAAAAGCCCGTACACCATCAGAAACGCCAGCACGGAGTGAGCAAGTTCATGGGTTGGAACCGCTTTGTCAACGGCTATCTCGACCTCATAACCCTCTGGTTCCTGTCAAGTTTCGGAAAGAAACCCATGCATGTGTTCGGTTTTCTCGGCACAGTGATGTTCTTCATCGGTTTCATCGCGGCGTTCATAATTGGCGCAGGCAAAATCTATTGCCTGTCGACAGGCACTCCTGCACGGCTGATAACCGACTCCCCCTACTTCTACATCGCCCTCACGATGATGATAATCGGCACACAGTTCTTCCTTGCGGGATTTGTCGGTGACCTCATAAGCCGCTCTTCACAACAGCGTAACGACTACCAGATAGAAAAGACAATAAGATGCTGAAACGCCTGACGCTCACATTCTGCCTTGTCTTGTCCGCCTTTTCCGCACTGCACCTGCAGGCCCAGGAGAAGGAAAGCGCCGGCATTGACACCGTGAAGGTTCATTTCCTCAACGGCATAGCGGTGCACGCAGATCTCATCGGAGCGATACAGATGGTGTCATCCGATCACGGACAGTGGGAGGCAGGACTCCGCATAAACATCAAGGACAAGTATTTCCCTGCTTTCGAGATAGGTATCGGAGATGCCGACGAGAGTGACGAATACGACGAGGACTTGTGGTGCAAGACACGTGCGCCCTATTTCCGCATCGGCTGCGACTACAACATACTGCGCAACAAGCACGACCTCTACAAGGCGTTCGTGGGTTTGCGTTACGGTTTCAGCAAGTTCAACTACGACACGCAAATAAAAACCGTGACCGAGACTGACAGCGAAGAGAGCACGGAAACAGACGGGGCAACATCCACAACCGTCTATACCGAATACGACAATCTGGATGCCACATGTCATTGGCTGGAGGTTGTCTTTGGCGTAGACGCCAAAATCTGGGGACCGCTTCATCTCGGTTGGGATGTCAGATACCGCCGTATGCTGTCCAACAAGCACAGTGACATCGCCGAACCGTGGTATATTCCGGGATTCGGCAACAAGAAAACGGCAGGATTTGCAGCCTTGTTCAATTTCACATTAGCCCTCTAACCGCAGCATGAAACGCATACAATGGTTGCTCCTTATCCTGCTTGTCGCCGGAACAATCCTGGTGATACACCTGCAGAATACCGCCCCCTACCGGCATGACAACGGGCAGATATTCGGCACATACTACCGTATCACCTACCAAAACGACCGTGACCTCCATGCAGAGATAATGAACGCGCTCAACGAAGTGGACTCTTCGCTGTCGATGTTCAATTCCAACAGCACCGTGTCAAGGATTAACCGTGGAGAGAACATCGAAGTAGACAGGCTTCTCGAGTACCTTTTTCCTCGCGCACAAAAAATTTCCGACCGCACAGAAGGGGCTTTCGACATCACGGTAGCACCGCTTGTGAACGCCTGGGGCTTCGGTTTCAAAGAGGACAAGTGGCCTTCCCAACAGACCGTTGACAGCATCATGGCATTCGTCGGCTACAAAAAAGTGCGTCTGGAAGAAAAGAAAGTGAAGAAAGAAGACCCGCGGACGATGATCGATCTCTCCGCCATTGCCAAAGGCTATGGGGCTGACCGGGTGGCACAAGCACTCGACAGAGCCAAGGTACGCAATTATCTGATAGAGATAGGAGGCGAGATTGTCGCCAAAGGCGCTAATGAGAAAGGCGGCAAATGGAGGATTGGCATTGCCAAACCGACAGACGAAACAGGACAGGACGGTTACCAGTGCATTCTGCAGTTGTCGGAACAAGCCGTAGCGACAAGCGGTAACTATAGGAATTTCCACTACAAGGACGGTGTGAAATACGCCCACACCATCAACCCGAACACCGGATTCCCTGTACAGCAGGACATTATCTCTGCAACAGTAGTAGCGCAAAAATGTTACGAAGCGGATGCTTTCGCCACGTCATTCATGGTTATGGGACTGGAAAAAGCCAAGAAAGTGCTCGCCGCAAACAAACAGTTGGAAGCATACCTTGTGTACATAAGGGACGGCAAGCAACAGGTCTGGATGACCGACAATTTCGGCAAAAACCTTGTGGAATAATCTGTACGCCAGTCAAAAGCAAATGTCGCGTACAGGTTCTGCACCAAACATCATCGCCGTATGCCCGATTTCCAATTCACCGAAAAACTGCTCAGCACCCCACTCTTCCAGGGCATCAGCAAGTCAGACCTGCACACCATTGTAGGCTATACGAAATTTGGATTCGGCAAACACCGCCCAGGCGAGATGATAATCGAGAGCGGCGAACCATGCACCGGTATGGTTTTCCTGCTCGACGGTACTGTCAAGACCGTGACAAAGGCGGCAGACAACAGTTATGAGGTTGTGGAACACATCAGCGCACCCATGCAAATACAACCCGAAAGGCTGTTCGGTCTGCACCAGACATACACCTCCACATTCCGCGCACAGACAGGTTGCAACACTCTGAATCTCATGAAAAGCGAGGTAACCCGCCTCTGCGACAGGTACGACGTGTTCCGCATAAACATCATAAACCTGCTTGCCACAGAAACGCAAAAGGCGAAAGAGCGCAACTGGCTGTCGGGACGCATGGCATTGAGAAGGAGGATTATCCGTTTCTTTACACTGCACTGCCTACGTCCGGCAGGCGAGAAAACCATCATAATACGGATGGCCGACCTTGCGGGCGAGGTCAATGACTCACGCTTCAATGTGTCACGCGAACTCAACAAACTTCAGGATGAGAACCTGATAAGGCTGTCACGAGGCAAGATACACATACCTGCCCTCGAACGGCTTTATATGTAAGGCAGAGTGATTTAGTGTCGCAAGATTTGAGAATTTGGAGTTTAGAAATTTCAGGACCATCCTTTGCATGAAACGAAACATCCCAGGCAATTGCCCGGGATGTTTCGTTTTGCTTTATATTTTCCCATGTTAGAACGGCAGATCATCTGCGCTGCCTTCTTCTGCACTGCCTCCGAACGGAACAGCAGAAGCCGTTCCATTGGAAACCCGGGCTGCTGCGTCAGTCTGGGTTGTCTGTATCGGCGCTGCACCTGTAGCACCTACCGATGCCGGATCAACCTTGCGCACATCGAAAGCCCTTATGCTGTTGAACCAACGGCCGTTGTATTCATGAGCGTCAATGTCAAATGACACCATCACTTCGTCACCTACCTGTATGTTGAATCTCTGCAAACGGTCATCGCCAAACACAGAGAACACCATCTTCTTGGGGAAATTGTCATGTGTCTCCACGACAAAATCCTGTGCTTTCCACTCTCCGCGCGCACTCACTCCACTCCTTGCCGGAAGCGCGCTGATTATCTTTCCTTGTAAATCCATTTATTGTTATATATGTTGTATCGACTTGTCTTTAGGCACAAAACCAATCCTTTTGCGAAATTAATAAAATAGTTCTAAAAAGAAAAACTTTCCTTTTGTTTTTTTGTAGCGGCCAAGATATTTTCGTATTTTTGCGAAAGAATACAAAACAAGAACAAGTTATGAGATTTACCTTATCAAGCAACGAACTCTATGGACACCTGCAGACACTCTCAAAAGTCATAAACAGCAAGAACTCACTCCAAATTCTTGAATGTTTTCTGTTTGAAGTTGCCAACGGCAAAATGACCATTACAGCAAGCGACAGCGAGAATGTCATGTGCACGACCATGCCGCTTGAGAATACGGATTCCGACGGAAAGTTCGCCATATCAAGTTCCATCATACTCGATGCAATGCGTGAACTGCCCGAGCAACCGCTGACTTTCGATGTCGACACACAGGCTCTCACAGTGAAAGTGCTCTATCAGAACGGTAACGGAAAGTTCGATTTCACCGCCATGAACGCCGCTGAATACCCAGTCATACAGCCGATTGGCGACGGAGCATCGGTCATCACCATAAATGCCACCATACTCAACGCAAACATATCACGTTCCATTTTCGCTACAGCACAGGACGAGTTGCGCCCCGTGATGAACGGCATCTACTTTGACCTGACCGCCGATTCCCTCGCAATTGTGGCGAGCGACGGCCACAAACTGGTGCGAAACAGGAACTATACGGTGAAATCCGAGACTCCGGCTTCGTTCATCCTGCCTAAGAAACCCGCAAATCTGCTGAAGAACGTACTTGGCAAGGACGGTGGTGACGTGGTAATCAAGTTCGACAACAGGAACGCAGAGATAACCTACGGAGACGGCACTCTCAGTTGCAGACTTATCGAAGGACGCTATCCGAACTACAACAGCGTCATTCCACAGGACAACCCCAACAAACTGACAATAGACCGCAAGACGCTTCTTTCAGCCCTTCGCCGCGTCCTGCCTTTTGCCAGCGGCACCCAGTTAATACGGTTCCAGTTGGAGACAGGCAAACTCGAACTCAAGTCGGAAGACATCGATTTCGCTACAAGCGCACAGGAAAAGTTGACTTGCGACTACACAGGCAGACCGATGAGCATCGGTTTCAAGGGTGGCGCACTCACCGAGATACTCAACAATCTCGACTGTGACGACATCACAATAGAGTTGTCTGACCCGAGCCGTGCCGGTGTCATCGTGCCCACGAACCAGGATCAGGAGGAGGAGATACTGATGCTCGTCATGCCAATGCTCCTCAACGACTAAACAGGTACACCCAAGAAAGAGCATATGGTTCCAAATCTGACAAAGCCATTGTTGGTCTTCGACTTGGAGACTACGGGAGTTGATGTCGTAAAGGACAGGATTATCCAGATATCATACATAAAGGTCTACCCTGACGGAAAGGAAATCAGAAAATCCCATTTCGTCAATCCGGGTATGCCGATTCCCCCTTTTGTTGAGGAACTTACTCACATCACCAACGATATGGTGAAGGATGCTCCGGCGTTCAAGGAACTCGCCGTATCGTTGAAAGAGGAGTTTTCCGGCTGCGATTTCGCCGGTTACAACTCCAACAAATTTGACATTCCGATGCTGGCAGAGGAGTTCATCCGCGCCGGAGTAGATTTCGACTTTTCCAAATGTCGCCTGATTGACGCCATGGCAATATTCCGCAAGATGGAGCGGAGAAACCTTGCCGCCGCCTACAAGTTCTATTGCGGCAGGAAGATGGAGGAGGATTTCCAGGCTCACAGAGCCGATGAGGACACCGAAGCGACATGGAGAGTACTGCAGGGACAACTCGACATGTATGCTCCGGGGAAACAGGAGGATGAGGAAAAGACCCTCATCAACGACATGGACGCACTGAACGAGATGTCCAAGCAGGGCAATTTCGTGGACTTTGCAGGGCGTTTCTTCTGGAAGGAAGTGGTCGGTTCTGACAACAAACCGGTGCTTGACGCCCAGGGGAAAACCGTTGTCATGGAGGCTTTCAACTTCGGAAAATACAAGAACCAGTTCGTCTCCGATGTCCTGCACCGTGATCCCGGCTACTACAGTTGGATGATTGGCGGCGATTTCCCTGCCGACACGAAACAAGTACTCACCCGAATACGCCTCAAGGAACTTGCGTCAAAGAAATCGTAAACGATGATTCTTAGACACACGCTCATAACTCTCACATTGTTTTTGATGGTGTCTCTCGGTTCCAGAGGGCAGGAACTGAACGCCACCGTCAAGATTAACCATGCACAGATACAGGGAACTGACGTCAGCGTTTTCGAGGAACTGGAAAACAATCTGACCAAGTTCATCAACGAAAGGCAGTGGACCAGTCTCCAGTTTCAAAAGAACGAGCGCATCCAGTGCACCTTCAACATCACTGTAACCAAGCATTCCGACAACGTATTCACAAGCAGAGCCGTCATCCAGGCAAACCGTCCGGTGTACAATTCGTCCTACACGACGACCATATACAGCAACACCGACAATGACTTCACTTTTGAATACGCCCAGTTCGACCAGATTCAATTCAACGAAGAGAACGTCGACAACCAGTTGACCGCCCTCATTGCCTATTATGCGTACCTTATCATTGGGATAGACCTTGACACCTTCGGTCCCATGGCAGGAGAGGATGTGCTGCAGCGATGCTTCAATCTCTGCAACAACGCACAGAACCTTGACTTCCCCGGTTGGAAGGCTTTCGACTCCGACAAGAACCGTTACGCCATAATCAACGACTATCTCGACAGTGCCATGCAACCGTTCCGACAGTTCCAGTACGACTATTACAGAAAGGGACTTGACGAGATGGCATCCAATGCAGACCGTGGCAGAACCAACATAACCACCGCTATCGAACAGCAACTGAAGAAAGCCCATGAGAACAGACCGCTGAGCATGCTGCCCCAGATATGGACAGACTACAAGCGTGACGAGTTGGCAAACATTTACAAAGGCAAGGGTACGCAAAAGGAAAAGGAGTCCGTTTATGACATCCTCTTTGGCATCAATGCGAGCCAAAGCAATTCTTGGGACAAACTGAAAGAATAATGCTCAGGCATCTTTACATAAAACATTTCGCCCTCATCGACGAACTTGACGTCGAGTTTCATAAGGGCTTCTCTGTCATCACGGGAGAAACAGGAGCGGGAAAGAGCATCATTCTCGGTGCTCTCGGGTTGCTTTTAGGCAACAGAGCCGACACCAAAGCCATCAAGGAAGGAGAAAACCGCTGTACCGTAGAGGCACAGTTTGACACCGCAAGCAGTGCTATTGACGAGTTTCTGCGCCGTAATGACATCGACATTATCGCCGGCGAGTGCATCTTGAGGAGGGAAATCAACACCAGCGGAAAGAGCCGTGCCTTCATCAACGACACTCCCGTGAGTCTGCCGTTGATGAAAGAGATTGGCGAACAACTGGTAGACATCCACTCGCAACACCAGAACCTGCTGCTCCAGAAGGACGATTTCCAACTGTCGGTAGTGGACATCGTGGCAAAGAACCAACCGCTTCTCGCTTCCTACAAGACCGCCTACTCCACTTTTCATGAGGCAAAGAGGAAACTGGAAGATACGAAAGCGGCAATCGAAACAAACCGTCAGAACGCCGATTTCCTGCGCTATCAGTATGAGGAACTGTCACGCCTGCAACTCAAAAGCGGTGAGACAGACATTCTGGACAGGCAGTCAAACACCATGCAACACGCCGAAGACATCAAGGGAGCATTGTTTGACGCCGACAGCAACCTCGGCAATGAGGACTCGGGAATACTCATACGGCTTCACCGCAGCATCTCTTCCATCAGCGCAATAGCGTCCGTATACCCTTCGGCCGGTGACATCGCCGACAGACTGGAGACCGCTTACGTCGAACTGAAAGACCTCTCTTCCGACATTGCCGACCGTATGTCGGAAATTGAATACGACCCCGACGAGATGGAACGCATCAACAACCGTCTCGACGCAATCTACGCCCTTGAGCACAAGCACCATGTCGACAGCGTTGACGAACTCCTCGCTTTGGAGAACAGACTCAAGGCGGAACTCGACAACATCGACAACAGTGACATGGCGATAAGCGAATTGGAGTCCACCGTAGCGAAGTGCCGGAAAGAGGCGCAGACCCTTTCCGAAAAACTGTCCGCACGGAGAAAGGACGCTGCCACGAAGATTGAGGCAGACATGTCCGCCTGTCTCCGCCCCCTGGGACTGCCCAATGTCAGGTTTGAAGTGTCGTTGCAACCCAAGGAACTGGCTGCCGACGGTGCCGACAAGGCAGAGTTCCTCTTTTCAGCAAACCCCGGTGCGCCCCTGCGTCCGGTAGGTGACATCGCCAGCGGAGGCGAGATTGCACGCGTGATGCTGTCCCTCAAGGCGATGCTGAGCGAGGCTACCGACCTGCCTACTATCATCTTCGACGAGATAGACACCGGCGTGTCGGGACGTGTGGCAGAACAGATGGCAGTGATAATGAAGCGTATGGGTGACGCCGAACGGCAGGTCATCAGCATCACACACCTGCCGCAGATAGCCGCCATGGGCAGCAGCCACTACAAAGTATACAAGGAACAACAGACCGACCGCACCGAAACGCACATGAGAGAACTCAGCAACGGGGAGCGCGTAACGGAGATTGCGCAGATGCTGAGCGGAAGCAATGTGTCGGAAGCGGCGGTAAACAACGCAAAAGAACTTTTGGGATTATAACCGTTTACAGAAGAAAGATGAAAACAACACTCGTCATATTATCATTGTTGTTGGGATTTTCAGTCCCGGAAATAGCCGCACAGGACAATGTCGTCCGCAAGGCTTCAAAGTCAGTGTTCACCCTCACCACCTACAAGGCCGACGGCAGTCTGCTCGCCACTACCCACGGTGCATACTGCGGAAATGCCGGTGAAGGCATCTCGTCGTTCACTCCTTTCGTCGGAGCATCGAGTGCCGTGGTCATCGACGGTGCAGGAAACAAATACGATGTTGATGCCATAATCGGTGCGAACAGCGTGTATGACATCTGCCGTTTCCGCCTTTCCGGCAGCAAAGGCACACCCCTGCAACCGGCAAAAGCAGCGGCAAGCGGCAAAGTGTGGGTTGTCGGCTACAGCACAAAGAAAGCCAACATCATGCCTGTGACCGTCAAGAGCGTCGAGGATTTCGCCGACCAATACCACTATTATGTGTTCGACGAGGAAATCAACGACGACATCAAGGGTTGTCCGATACTCAATGACGCTGGCGAGATAATAGGCCTTGCCGAGAAATCCTCTACCAATTACAACATCCATTCCACCGATGCCAACTACTATTCGTCACTCGCAAGCACTGGCTTGTCGGTGCATGACGCCACCCTGAAGCAGACACACATCAGGACAGCCCTGCCCTCCGACCACGAACAGGCACGGCTCATGCTCATCATGACAAGCGCAGAGGACGACTCGATGAGCGTTGTCAAGAACACGAAAGAATACATCGAGCGTTATCCCGACGACATCGACGGCTACTCTGCCATGGCAAAATACGAAATCAGCCACATCAATTTCGGCAAGGCAACAACCACCATGGAGACGGCAATAAAGAAGATGGGCAAGAAGGACGAGGCGTACAGAGAGTATGCGGAACTCGTCTACAACACGGTCATCTACCTCCCCGACTCTGCAAGACAGGGCTGGTCACTGGAACTGGCGGAAGAAAATGTCAACAAAGCCATAACCATCAGCAACCAGCCTGTGTACCGCCACCTGCTGGCACAGATAAAATACGCCAAACAGGACTACACCTCCGCCCTCGCCATATTTGAGGAATTGGCCGGCGGAGACATGGCTTCGAGCGAGGTGTTCTACGAGATTGCGCAGTGCAAATCACAACTCGGTGCAGAGAAAAGCGAACTCCTCGGCTATCTGGACAAGGCGGTAGAGGCAAGTCCCAAGCCCCTGACGAACATCAGTGCGCCGTACATTCTCGCACGGGGAATGATTCTCGACGAGTTGGACGACACCAAGAGAGCCATGCAGGACTACAACCAGTATGACACGCTGATGAATTTCCGTGCCAGTGCGGACTTCTACTACACCCGCTACAAGTGCGAAGTGAAGCGCAGACAGTTCCAACAGGCCATCAACGACATATCCCATGCCGCCGTGCTCAACCCCGGCGAACCCACCTACCTGGCAGAACTCGCCTCGCTGCAACTGCGTGTCGGCAAGTTTGAAGAGGCCATACAGGCTTGCGACTTGTGCCTGCGTCTAACGACAGAATATGCTGACGTGTACATCGTCAAAGGCGTTGCGCTCAACTATCTGGGACGCAAGGAGGAGAGCACTGAGGCTTTGATGAAAGCCAAGGAACTCGGAGACCAGCGCGCCGATGCCTATATGGAAAAATTCAAAAAGGAGAAATGACAGAAAAGGCACGGTTGGCGGTCATCGACCAAAACACCCTTGCGGCAATCGGACTGAAGCAGATTCTCAATGACATCATGCCCATTGCCGAGGTCGACATATACGGTTCGTTCGGCGAAATGACCGACAACGGATATGCCTACGCCCACTGTTTCATCTCGTCACGCATCTATTTCGAACACGCCAACTACTTCCGCAACAACCCCATGCGCCCCATCATCCTCGTGGCAGGCGATATGCAGATAGCCGGATTCACCACTCTCAATGTCTGCCAGAGCGAACCGACGCTGGCAAAGAGCGTGCTCCACATCATGCACCGCGGACATCACGGGAGCAGCAAAGCCCCGTCGCCCGTCATCACACCGACGGGCAACACAGTGCTGTCACCGCGCGAGGCAGAGGTAGCGGCACTTCTTGCCCGGGGAATGATAAACAAAGAGATTGCCGACAAACTCAATATCAGCATCACAACCGTAGTTTCCCACCGCAAAAGCATCATGGACAAACTGAACGCAAGGTCGCTGGCAGACATCACTATCCACTGTGTACTCAACGGACTTGTCGACATTGCGGAGATATAGACACCTGTAACGGAGAACCAAAATGAAGAAACGGACACGCATACTCACTATTTTCACGGCGGCAGTCATCGTCGTTGTCATTGTGCTTGCCGGGGCAAGCGAGTATTTCCTACACTATTCGCTCGACCGCGACAAGTGCGACTACAGTGCAGACCGCGAGTTTTCCAACATCAGCAAGACCTGTCCGTGGATAGCCGAATGGCTCGACAGCATCAGGACTGACCATGTGCTGCGCGACACGTTCATCGTCGACAGCGACGGAAAGAGGCTTCACGCATGGTACGCCGCTGCCCCACGGAAGACCGGCAACACAGCAGTGATAGTCCACGGATACAAGAGCAACTCCATAGAAATGTTCCACATAGGCTATCTCTACAACCGTGACCTGCAGTGGAACATCCTCCTGCCCGACCTCGCCGCCCACGGCATGAGCGAGGGGACAACCATACAGATGGGCTGGAACGACCGCCTCGACGTGATGCGTTGGATTGGCGTGGCAAAGGAAAAGTTCCGTTCCGACACACTCGTGGTACACGGCATATCCATGGGAGCAGCCACCACGATGTGCGTCTCGGGCGATGACGACAGCCCCTATGTCAGAGGCTATGTCGAGGACTGCGGCTACACAAGCGTGTGGGATGAGTTTCACGGAGAGATGAAAGTGCGCTTCGGGCTTCCTGCCTTTCCTCTTCTCCACACGACAAGTGCCCTCTGCAAGTTGCAGTACGGCTGGAGTTTCACCGATGCAAGTCCGCTCCGGCAGGTAGCGAAATGCCGCAAGCCGATGCTGTTCATCCACGGCAGCACCGACACATTCGTTCCCACGGCGATGGTCTACACCCTGTTCGCCGCCAAGCCTCAGCCCAAGGAACTGTGGATAGCCGACGGTTCGGAACACGCCAACGCCTACCGTGACCACCACGAGGAATATACCGAAAAAGTAAGACAGTTCGTCGGAAAGTTGAAATAGCCAGGTTCAGCGAAGCAAGAACACACTTCCCGTTCAGCAAGGACACCGTTCTGACAGCATACAAACGCCGTTTTCGCAATGCGCAAACGGCGTTTTTGTTGTCGCACTTCAACTGAAGTACGATCGTATGACCCATGAAGTACGATCGTACATCATCTGTTGTACGCACGTACCACGACTGATGTACCGCCGCAAAAACACCGTTTGCATCTCACCGGAAAACCGTTTTGGCATGACGAAAAATGGGTTGCACCGCCGTAGCGGCACAACCCATATATGATCTGAACGGAGTGACAGGTTACGCTTCGTCGTCCTGTTCCTCTTCGTGAGCCTTTATCAGTGCATTCTGAACATCGGTAGGCACGAGTTCATAACTTGCGAACTTGCTTGAGAAAGAAGCGCGACCGCCGGTCAGAGAACTGAGTGCCACGGAGTAGTTGGACAGTTCCTTGAGCGGAATCTTTGCCGACAGTTTCTGGTAACCGGCCTCTGCGTCCATACCCATAATCATCGCACGGCGTCCCTGAAGGTCTGACATGACGTCTCCCATATAGTCTGCCGGAACGTAAACCTCAAGGTCATAGATAGGTTCAAGAATCTTCGGACCAGCATTGCGGAACGCTTCGGCAAAGGCCTGACGTGCAGCAAGCATGAATGAAAGTTCGTTTGAGTCTACCGGGTGCATCTTTCCGTCATACACAACTACCCTCACGTCACGGGCGTAAGAACCTGTCAGCGGGCCACGCTCCATTCTTTCCATTATTCCCTTGAGTATAGCCGGCATGAAGCGGGCATCGATTGCGCCACCCACAACGGAGTTGATAAACACGAGTTTTCCGCCCCATTCGAGGTCTACTTCCTCTCTGTTCTTGATGTTCATCTTGAACTCCTGTCCATTGAAAGTGTAGGACGTGGGATCCGGCATACCCTCTGCGTAAGGCTCGACAATAAGGTGAACCTCACCGAACTGGCCTGCTCCACCCGACTGTTTCTTGTGTCTGTAGTCGGCACGAGCAGACTTTGTAATCGTTTCGCGGTAGGGGATCTTCGGCTCGTCATACTTTATCTGCACCTTTTCGTTGTTCTCTATACGCCACTTGAGGGTGCGCAGATGGAACTCGCCCTGTCCGTGCACGATGACCTGACGCAGTTCTTTGCTCTGCTCCACAACCCATGTGGGGTCTTCCTGGCGCATTCTCAACAGAATGGACATGAGTTTTTCCATATCTGAAGAGTTCACTGCCTTTATCGCGCGGGAGTATTTCGGACCGGGATACTTTATGAAGTCAAAGCGCTGCTCCACTTCTTTTGCGTTGAGGGTGTTGCCAGTTTTCACGTCCTTCAGTTTGACCGTGCAGCCAATGTCACCCGCTTTCATTTCCGGAACTTCTATTCTGTTCTGTCCGGCACAGCAGTACAGAGTGCTTATTCTCTCCTTGGAACCTCTGTCGGAGTTGGTGAAATCATCGCCGGAATGCACCGTTCCGCTCATTACCTTGAAGTATTGCACCTCACCGATATGTGGCTCTACGGCTGTCTTGAAGAAATAAAGTGATGTCGGTTTTGACGAGTCTGCCGGCACCTCTTCACCCCTTGTATTGTGCGGAGACGGCATATCGCTGACGAAAGGAACGACGTTTCCGAGGAACTCCATCAGTCGTCTCACACCCATATCCTTGCCTGCGCAGACGCAGAAAACGGGGAACATGGAGCGTGTGGCAAGTCCTTTCCTTATGCCTTCACGCATCTCGTCTTCGGTCAGTTCTTCCGTATCAAAGAACTTCTCCATGAGAGTTTCGTCGTTTTCAGCGGCTGCTTCGACGAGTGCCTTGTGCAGTTCGAGAGCCTTAGGTTTCTCCTCTTCGGGGATGTCTTCTATTGTCGGAACGCCTCCATCAGGTCCCCACGAATACTTTTTCATGAGAAGCACGTCTATGAGAGCGTTGAAACCAGGACCTTCATTCAGTGGATACTGCACCTGAACGACCTTTTGGCCGTAGGCTTCGCGCAGTTTCTCCACCACCATATGGTAGTCGCACTTTTCCGAGTCGAGTTGGTTGACAAGGAAAATCACCGGTTTCTTGAGTTTTTCCGTATAGCGGAAGTGGTTCTGGGTGCCTACTTCCGGACCGCTCTGACCGTTGAGCAGGAGTATGGCAGTATCGGTTACGTTGAGTGCGGTGATGACTTGTCCGACGAAATCATCCGCTCCCGGGCAGTCGATTATATTGAGTTTCTTGTTGTTGAACTCACAATGAAAGACAGTTGAGAACACCGAATAGCCGTATTCATGTTCTACCGGGAAATAGTCACTGACCGTATTTTGCTGGGTGATTCTGCCCCTACGCTTGATGATTCCACACTCATAAAGCAATGATTCTGTGAGGGTGGTCTTGCCTGCACCGTCACTTCCAAGTAACGCAATGTTCTTGATCTCCTCAGTCTGATAAACTTTCATGTTGTAATCTATTAGTTTTTTTAGTAATTTAGGTTCTCTGTGGCTAAGGTAGATATTTTTTGTTGAAACGCAAAAGAAAATCGCAGAAATAGGAAAAAATTAGAAGATATTAGTATTTTTGCAGCCGCTTGGTATTTGACATGGCTGGTTTATACATACATATCCCTTTCTGCAAGTCGCGGTGCATATACTGCGGCTTCTATTCCACGACCCTTGCCGACTGGCAGGACAGGTATGTCGGCGCACTGATTGGGGAACTGCAACTGCGTGCCAACTACCTCGGAGGCGAACCTATAAGCACCGTCTACTTGGGCGGAGGCACTCCGAGCCAACTCTCAGCCGACAATATCATCAGACTGTTCCGCAATCTGCCGATAGCGGAAACGGACAACTGTCGTGAGATTACCGTGGAATGCAACCCCGATGATGTGGACGACCGTCTGGCGGAAACACTGCGCTCGGTCGGCGTGAACCGTGTTTCCATGGGTGCGCAGACGTTCTCCGACGACAGACTGAGGTTTCTCCATCGCCGCCACAGAGCCGCCCAGGTGCACACGGCGACAGACATTCTGAGACGAAACGGCATCTCCAATATCAGCATAGACCTGATGTTCGGCTTCCCCGACGAGACTTTGGAGGAATGGACGGCGGACATCGACAAGGCTGTAGAGTTGGATGTGGAGCACATCTCCGCTTATGGACTGATGTATGAGGAGGGCACTCCTCTCTACAGAATGTTGGAGAACGGCATGGTGAAGGATATTGACGAGGAACTGTCAAGGCGCATGTACTACACGCTTGTCGACAAACTGGAGGCGGCAGGCTACCGGCACTACGAGATAAGCAACTTCTCCCGCCCCGGCTATGCCTCGCTCCACAACGGCAACTACTGGAACGGCACGCCCTACATGGGTATAGGTGCCGGAGCACACTCCTACGACCGACAATCCAGACAGTGGAATGTCGCCGACCTCTCCCAGTATATAAATAATGTGGAAAGCGGTATTGTTCCGTTCACGAGAGAGGTTCTCGACGAGCCGACACGTTACAATGACATGGTGACAACGGCCTTGCGCACACGCAAAGGGCTGGCTTTGGACTTGTGCGGAGACTACAGGGAATACCTCTTGAAGAATGCGCACAACGCCATGGAGAACGGTTTGCTGACCGTGGAAGACGGGTTTGTGAGGCTTACGCGCAGCGGTCTCTACGTCAGCGACGACGTGATGTCCGACCTGATTTTTACAGTTTGACGCTGGAGATGTCAACAAGATTGTTGACTATAGCGTAGATAGTAAGCCCTGCTGGGGTGTGTATCTGGAGTTTTCTGGCGATGTTGCGCCTGTGCGTTATGACGGTATTGAGGGCTATGCAGAGATGATCGGCTATCTCTTTGTTGGACATTCCCTGTACCACAGCCACTACCACGTCGCGCTCACGGTCGGAAAGCAGTTCGAGACTGTCATTGTTGACGCCTATCATCTTTGAGATGCGGTTTGACACACCCGACTTCTTGCATTTCTGTTCGAGTTGGTTTATCGTCGGGACAAACAGTTCTTCCTCCACCTCGACGTGCAGTGCGAGGAGGTGCTCGGTGTTGAATATGTCGTAGAGAGTAGCGGTCAGGCGGTTGTTGCGCAGCCTGTCGTCAGGCAGATACTTGATGATGATGTTCTTCAGTTCGGTCAGTTGATGGTCACTTTTGCCATGATGCTTGGAGTAAGTCTCCAGTGGAGAGTGGTGCGAAACCTTGCCTTCGAGCAGTTTTTCCACAAACGGGAAGACTGTCTTTTCTTCGTATTGCATGTGCGACTTGAGCGTTTCGGCATAGTTGTCGAAGAGTTTCAGTATGAGTAGAGCAAGGTTGTCATCGGGATCAAGTGCCTCTGTCAACTCCCGGCGGATATAGGGCAGTTCGAAATCAAGGAAGTAGTGGTGCGCGGCACGGAGGTAATGGAGTAGTGTCTCGACCGAAAGTTTGCCAATAACGCTGTTGTCCTTGTAGCCGTTGATGCAGAAATTGACCACAGCAAGGAAGGTGAACGTGTCGACGCCCTGCTCTTCGCAGACCTCGCGTACTGTCTTGTCGCCAAATCCCATCTTTATGCCGAAAGACCCCATGACCTGCAATATACTGTAGTCATCGCGGATTATGCTTATCATTTTGTCATCCGCTTCGTACATTTTCATGCTCTTCATCTCACCAGTACATTAGTTTACACTGCAAAAGTACATCATTTCCGACATACGCCAATGGATATTTTACTTTTTGTCACTTTTTTGTTGCCGACACAAAAACGGCATTTTTCCGCAGAACCGACACCCGAGCGGTTTTTCCCTTGGCTATGTCACGGTTATTGCCTAACTTTGCCGGGCAAAGTCATTACCATGCAGCGGCATGGAGAAAGGGTCTGCGCCCTGTTTCGGATGGCACGACGCAAAAAGCCCCGACACTGCTCTCGCAGCACCGGGACTTGCCTGTCACTTCAGGAATGGGCATTATCTATCAGCTGTTTTTCTTGCAATAGAGTTTGAACGGTATGGCTTTTGACAGCATAGCCGTCTGATATGTGCCGTCAACATATATGCCTGCCTCTATGATCTGCATCTCCAGAAGGTTCGTCGACGGACGGTAGACACCGTAGGAATAGGAACTGTTCACATAGAAAACGACCTGCACCTTGTGCGAAGAGCCGCCGTATGTCAGGTTATAAGTCACGGACGTGGGGTTGATGAGGAATATCACGGGCGTCAGACTGTAGTATCCGGTGTAGCACTTTATGTCTACAGGGTCACAGGAAGTCATGGCTGTCTTGATGTCCTCATTGGAGATGTTGGCAGCCAACAACCTGGACGGAAACTGCTTGACGAGGAGTGTGGAGTCCGTACTGATAGACCACGAGATATCGAGGGTGTCGTTGACGTATGCCGACTTGCCCTCGTTCTGCTTCGAGTAGACCAGTTTACCGTTGTAGTCACCCTTAACCTGCTCATAGGCAGCCTGCTGTTCTTCGGCTGTGATGCCGTTGTCCTCGTCGTTGAGACAGGACGTGAACACTACGCAGGCAACGGCGCAAACGATTGCAAAACCAATAGTCTTGAGATTTTTCATATTCTTCATTTTTATATTATACAGTGTTTTTTCGTTCACTTACACACATTAAACGCAGGAACAACGAAAAACTTGCATCCGAAAAAAATATTTTTTTCGTGCAAGGAAAAACATTCTGCGGCATTTAAGGAGTAGTGTACAGACAAACAATGGATATTCTGGCGACAGACAAAGAACAGCAAATACTACAACAGTTCAAGCGGGATTACAATTCTGCAATGGATATGTTGTATGCCGAATATGCCGGTTATCTCGCCGCCGTATGCGCCAGATATATTGCCAATGATGATGACCTGAAGGACGTGCTCCAGGAATCGCTGATAAAAATATACACCCAAATCAGCACATTCCAATACCGCGGAAAAGGTTCACTCAAGGCCTGGATGAGCCGCATCGTGGTGAACGAGAGTCTACAGACGCTGCGACGCAACAGGAAGGATGCCGTTTTCATCGACAAAGAGCCGCCTGACTTGCCAGAGGAAGAACCTGACACCGACGGCATAAACGCCGACGAGATGACGGAAATCATAAGGTCGCTGCCCGACGGCTACAGGATGGTGTTCAACCTATACGTCATAGAGGGCAAGAGCCACAAGGAGATTGCCGAGATACTGAACATCAAACCCGACACCTCGGCATCACAGTTGCACAGGGCGAAGAACATCCTCGCACGACAGATAACACAATACAAACGAAGCAAGCAATGAACGACAACTGGACAAAAGACATCAAACGGCTTGCGGAAAACCACGTCCGCAATGTCCCGGAAGGACTGCTTGACGATGTCAAGGGTGAGATGCTGCGCCGTGGACTGATGCCCAAGGCACAGCCGACAAAGGTCGTGACACTGCACAGATGGCGGTATGCAGCCGCTGCTGCGGTGATAGCAGTCGTAGCAATGGTCGGTCTGACCACATTCAGGCACGATGACAGTGTCAACCAGACTGCCGGCACAGAGTTACCGAAGAGTGCCCCTGGCACGGAAATGCCCATAACAGAAGAACCGGAAAGCGGCATCACGGAGAGACTCATCGCCCAAGTGGCAAAGCGTGCAGAGGCTGCCAGCAAAGAGCGTGACCGACTTCAGGACATCACAACGCCACAATCTGCCGACACTACCGCCCTCATTGCGCAGAACGATACGCCACAACCGACAAGCAAGCCACAGCCACACCACACCGTGGGAAGCACAAGCCGTGACAATATTCCTCACACATCTGCCCACAGCAAGAGTTCTTCATGGAGCGTGGGGGCATACTGCGGCGGTGCAGCAAACGCCGACCAGGCAGGTGCAAGCCATGTGTTCCTCACAATGTCTGACGGCTACGGAGTGTCATCACCTGTCCGCTTCGACAACGAGAGCAAGGCGCAGTTGGAGGAGATTGGCAGCAAGAACGAGACACACCACCAGACCGTAAAGGTCGGAGTGTCGCTCCGCTATAACCTCGACAGCAGGTGGAGCCTACAGACAGGTGTCATCTACACACGTCTGACATCCGATTTCAGCGAGGAAACGGGGGCGACTACCGTTGACACGAAACAGAAACTTGACTATATAGGCATTCCCCTCACCGCCAGTTACAATATCTGGCAGAACCGCCACCTTATTATATATGCTTCCGCGGGCGGCGCTGTAGAGAAACTGATCAGCGGTGCGTCCACAACAGAAACGAAGGTTTCGTCAACCCAAAAGACACTTTCCAACAACGACGTGACGGAAAACCGCCCTGTCTTCAGTGCCAGCCTCGCAGCCGGAATAGAATACAAGGCGAACCAATACCTTAGCGTCTATGCCCAGCCAGGCGTCACCCGACATTTCGACAACGGCAGCGGCATCAAGTCAATCTACACCGACAAGCCGCTCAATATGGAACTTAATCTCGGCGTAAGGATAAACATCAACAAATAAAAACCAAACACAAAGACTAATGAAGAAACATTTAACCGTCATCTGTGCCGCCATCGCACTGCTCTTCACATCATGTGCAACAGTGCAGAAGAACGAAGGCAAGATTGTGAAATTCAAGGAAGCAAACCATTATTTCTTCCGTAACGATGCAACCGTACCCTCCAATCCTTTGGTCACCACACAGGATGAGTTTGACAAACTCTACGGTACTGCCGCCGTAATGGGCAAGGACGGACTGCCGACAGCCATTGATTTCAGCAAGCAGTTCGCTATCGGCATCGTCCTGCCGATAACCAATGACGACACGAAAATCATTCCCGAGAAACTCCTGTCAAACGGTGACACACTGACACTCCACTACTCCACCAAGGTCAATGCACACGACATGAGTTGGCAGATGCGTCCGATGAGCCTCATCATAGTGGACAAGAAACACCTCAAACCACACTGCCGGCTACAGCAGAGCAAATAACAATCAAGAAATGCGAGGAGAGCGTGTCAAAAGAGACAAGTTCTCTGGTAAACGGGCTGAAAGCCCAACTGCACGCAG
>CAVFZF010000022.1:0-39512 GCA_963627025.1 Bifidobacteriaceae bacterium
AACCCTGGACACCCTGATTAAGAGTCAGGTGCTCTACCAACTGAGCTAACGGTGCTCCTTGTTTAATTGCGGTTGCAAAGGTACTGCCTTTTTTGCAAATAACCAAATAAATTCGTTCTTTTCTTGGTAATTTGTCGTGACGCAAGGAAAGAAAAATGTTTTCGCTATTTGTGGTGTGTTGTGACAACGGTTCACTTATTTTTTGTACTTTTGCACAAAATAAAACTCATGATGTTATGCCGACTAATACAGTAAGCAAGAACAGAAACGGAAACAGAAACTCAACCCCGATAGACAATACTTACGGACATCTGCAGCCACAGGCAGTGGAACTGGAACGGATAGTTCTGGGTGCTTTGCTTATCGACAGTGATGCCTATACGGTGGTGAACGAGATACTGCGGCCGGAGACTTTCTACGAACAGAAACACCAGCAGATATATGAGGCCATACGAAGGCTCAACTTTGACCAGCGTCCGGTGGACTTCATCACTGTGACTGAGGAACTCAAGAAACTCGGTACACTGGAAGCGGTGGGCGGTCAGGCGTATATTGTGGAACTGAGTGCGGGGGTTGCGTCATCGGCACACATAGAATACCATGCGAAGATACTTGCCCAGAAATACATGGCAAGGCAACTTATAAGTTTCGCAAGCGTCATAGAGACTAAGGCTTTTGACGAGGGTACTGACGTGGACGAACTCATGCAGGAGGCGGAGGGTTCGCTCTTTGCTCTCTCGCAGACGAACATGAGACAGGACTACACGCCGATAGGACCTGTTCTGAACCAGGCTATAGACTTGCTGAAAAAGTCATCGGAGAACCCGGACAGCACTACCGGTGTCCCCACAGGGTATACCCGACTGGACGAAATCACGAGCGGTTGGCAGAAGTCAGACTTGATAATCCTTGCAGGACGACCTGCCATGGGAAAGACATCGTTTGCTTTGTCGCTGGCAAAGAATATGGCTGTGGACAACGGAACTCCTGTGGCGTTCTTCTCTCTTGAGATGAACAATGTGCAGTTGGTGAACAGATTGATGTCCAATACCTTTGAGATTGAAGGCTCGAAGATTCTCAACGGCCGTCTTGATGACGATGAATGGGTGCGTCTGGACAGCAATATGGACAAACTGTCGCATGCCCCTATCTATCTTGATGACACTCCGGGACTTTCCATATTCGAACTGCGTACAAAGGCAAAACGCCTCGTCCGTGAGAAAGGCGTCAAGATAATAATGATTGACTACCTCCAGTTGATGAACGCCAACGGGGCAAAGTTCGGAAGCCGCCAGGAGGAGGTGTCGACCATATCGCGTTCTTTGAAAGGTCTGGCTAAGGAACTTGACATACCTATCATTGCGTTGTCGCAGTTGAACCGTAGTGTGGAAAACCGTAAAGAGAACGAAAGCAAGCGTCCGCAACTGTCGGACTTGCGTGAGTCGGGAGCCATTGAGCAGGATGCGGATATGGTGGTCTTCGTGCACAGACCGGAGTATTACCATATCTATGAAGACCAAAAAGGCAACGACCTGCACGGTATGGCGGAGATTATCATAGCCAAGCACCGTAAGGGTGCAACCGATGTCGTGATACTGAAGTTCCTCGGCAAGTACACGAGATTTGACAATCCCGGCAACGACTTCGCTTCGGGCGGCAATGAAATGGGCGGTGAGGAGTTCATCAGTTCGGGCATCAACGCCAATATCGCCCCCGGCAACTATTTCTCGGATGATGCCTCGTCAATGGGAGATATGCCGTATTGATGGTTTTGAAATACCGTTGACATTACACAGAAGCGCCATTCCTTATTTCTCGGAATGGCGCTTCTGTGTGTATATACGGTCTCATATGGCGGTAAGAGCGCATACCATGATGTTGAGCCGACCGCCTTTGCTCCGGAAAAACCATGCCATAAGACAGAAGGACATGGTTGACATCCCGAATATGTAGGACAGTGTAATCATGCGTAAGCCGTTTCTATCCGTTGGTATGGAGACCGTCTATGGGCGAGCGGAGAATCTTCCCGATGGTAACTCCCTCCTGTTTTGCGGCTTCATGGAGTTGCTCTGAAAAGAAATAAGCCATGCTTCCCACACAGTTGACAGGCAGTTCGGGATGACCATATTGCCGTATGTTGTGGGAGAAGAAATTGCGGAAATTGGTCACTACCAGTGACTGCAGTTCGCTGATGTCGAGATGTCGGTGGATGAAAGGCGACATAGAGGCGAGAAACCTGTTGGGTGTCGCCGAACGGTACACCTTTTCTATAATATCTGCTTGGGTCAGTCCAGTCTCTTCCGAGAATGTTTCGGTGATGCTGTCGGGCAACAGTCCTTTCAGAACTGCATTGAGAAAAAGTCGTCCGAGTACGGCTCCAGACCCCTCGTCACCCAGTATGAAGCCCAAGGAAGGGGTGTTGCTGACAATCTTTTCACCGTCGAAAAGGCATGAGTTGGCACCCGTTCCGAGTATGGCGGCAATGCCTTTCTCTCTGCCACAGACGGCTTTTGCCGCACCGAGAATGTCGCTTGCGACAAGTATGTGCTGTGCTGTCGGTATGAGTTCTGACAGCAGACGCTGCATCTCGGGGATTATGTCTTGTGTGCATCCGGCACCGTAAAACTCGACATCGGTTATATCCATGCCCTCCAGATGTGGCACGAGGTCGGACTTAAGAATAGTATTCACGCGCTCGATTCCCATTACCGATGGATTAAGGCCGCAGGTACTGAATCGTGTAACCGCTGACCCTGAACCGACAATTAGCCAGTCAGTCTTGGTGCTTCCGCTATCACAAATAAGTCGCATCTATTCAAAAGAAAGTTTATCAAGCCGTGCCTGCAACTGCCCAGCCATACTCTTGCGTATTGCAAGACGGATTGTACATGTGTTGTCAAAGGTCTGTGAGACAATGCGAGGCTGCAGTTCCTTCACTGTTTTCATCACTCCATTCATCATGGCATAGGGGAAACTGTAGTCAATGAAGGACTCCACAAGCCGTTCTTCCACCTCTGCCTTGTCCAAAGCGTCGGCAGTTGACTCGCGGTAAGCCTCGATGAGACCGCTTGTTCCCAGATTTACACCGCCGTAGTAGCGTACGACAAAGACCGCAACATCGGTGAGTTCACGGCTCAGGAGTTGTCCGTGTATGGGCTTGCCTGCCGTGGATGACGGTTCGCCATCATCGTTCATGCGGAACTCATCGCCGGTCGGTCCGAGTCTGTAAGCCCAACAAACGTGGCGGGCATCGTAATATTTCTTACGATACCCTGCCAGTAATTGTTTTACTTCTTCGGGCGATTCCACATGGTGGGCAAAGGCATAGAATTTGCTTCGCTTGTCAGTGTAGTAGCCTTCAGAGGTGTTTTTGACTGTCTTGTAACTGTCCTCCATCAGTCAAGAGAGTGGATGACAAGTCCCGAACGGAGTTTCGGCTCAAACCAAGTGGCCTTTGGCGGCATGATCTTTCCGCTGTCGGCAATATCCATGATCTGCTTCATGGAGACAGGGTAGAGTGCGAGGGCAGCCCTCATCTCGCCAGAATCAACACGCCGTTTCAGTTCGCCCAGTCCGCGGAGACCTCCCACGAAGTCAATGCGTTGGGACGAACGGAGGTCGCCAAGTTGCAGTATTTCCTGAAGAATAAGGCGTGACGAGATGTCCACATCAAGTACTCCGATTGGGTCAGTGTCGTCGTAAGTGCCCTGTTTGGCATTCAGTTTCCACCATTCTCCGTCGAGATAGAGTGAAAATTCGTGCAGTTTGGAAGGCTTGTAGATGTCCTTTCCCATATTGGCAACGTCGAAGTTCTCGCGGAGTTTGGCTATGAACTCTTCGGAAGCAAGTCCGTTGAGGTCTTTCAGAACACGGTTGTAATCGAGCACTGTCAACTGGCTTGACTGAAAGCAAACTGCCATGAAGAAGTTGTATTCCTCGTCCCCTGTGTGATGCGGATTCTGCTTTGCACGTTCTGCACCCACCAAAGCGGCGGCCGCACTGCGGTGATGTCCGTCGGCAATATACAGTGACGGCATCTTGGCAAACTCCTCCGTGATGGTCTGGATGTCATTGTCGTCGGACACAATCCAGAACTTATGTCCGAAACCGTCTACCGGTGCGATGAAGTCATACTCCGGTTTTGTAGCGGCATATCGGCGGATGAGGTCATCAAGAACACTGTTGTCAGGATATGCGAAGAACACTGGTTCGATGTTGGCGTTGTTGATTCGCACATGCTTCATGCGGTCCTCCTCCTTGTCACGGCGTGTAAGTTCGTGCTTTTTTATCACTCCGCTTGTGTAGTCACCGGAGTATGCAGCGACCACAAGACCATACTGCGTCTTGCCGTTCATCGTCTGGGCATAGATGTAATACTGTTCCTTGTCGTCCTGAACGAGCCAACCGTTCTTCTGGAACATAAGGAAATTCTCGCGAGCCTTGTCGTAGACGCGTGGATCATACTCGCTTGTGCCCGGTTCGAAGTCTATCTCCGGTTTTATGATATGGTAGAGAGACTTCTCGTTGCCGGCACATTCTGCACGGGCTTCATCGGAGTCAAGCACATCATAAGGGCGTGACTCGACTTGTTCGACAAGTTCTTTCGGAGGGCGTATGCCACGAAATGGTTTGATTCTTGCCATAGAAACTACTTGTTGACTTTGAACTTTGTGTCGCCGGTAGCGAAGAACGCATTGATCTGTTTTGCGGCTGCAATACCTGCATTGGTATTGGCTTCCGCAGTCTGAGCACCCATCTTCTTCGGTGTGGAGAAATAACGTCCCTCGAAAGACTTGAACTCTGCATCTGCATCAGGCATGATGTCGGTGATGTATTTCAAGTCTGTACGCTCGGTAAGAAGTTTCAAAAGACCGGCCTCGTCAATAACTTCTTTGCGGGCAGTATTGATGAGTATCGCTCCCTTTTTCATCTTTCCGCAGAGTTCGTAGTTGATACTCTGCTTGGTTTCGGGCGTTGCCGGGATATGCAGAGAAACGATGTCGCACTGCTCAAAGAGTTCGTCCTGGCTGGCTGCAGCCTTGACACCCGCTGCCTCTATTGCCTCGGCAGGGCAGAAAGCATCGTATGCCATGATGTCCATGCCAAATCCTTTGGCGATGCGAGCCACGTTGCGGCCTACATTGCCGAAAGCAAGAATGCCGAGTTTCTTGCCTTTCAGTTCGGTGCCGGCTTTGCCGTTGTAGAAATTGCGCACGGCATAAACCAACAGACCGAGTACAAGTTCCGCCACGGCATTGGCATTCTGGCCGGGCGTATTCTCTGCCACAACATTGTGGGCAGTGGCTGCTGCAAGGTCGATATTGTCGTAACCGGCACCTGCACGGACTATTATTTTGAGGTTCTTGGCTGCTTCGAGCACTTCTGCATCTGCCTTGTCAGAGCGGATAATCATGGCATCGACATCCTTGACGGCATCAAGGAGTTGTGCTTTCTCTGTATATTTCTCAAGCAGGACGAGTTCGTGTCCTGCTCCCTCTATCTCCTTGCGTATGCCCTCTACTGCTGCTGCGGCAAACGGTTTCTCTGTAGCAATAAGTACTTTCATGATTTTTCGTTATTTGAGAAGTCCGGCCACAATGAGCCGGACTTGGGTTGTTAATGGTTGGATTCAAATTCTTTCATGCACGCAACCAGTGCTTCGCATCCCTCAACGGACATCGCATTGTAGCAGGAAGCGCGGAAGCCGCCGACATCACGGTGTCCCTTGATGCCGACCATTCCCTTGCTTTGGGCAAATGCGAGGAACTCGTCCTGCAGTTCAGCATACTCCGGTTTCAGGACGAAAGTGAGGTTCATGTAAGAGCGGCTGTCCTCTTCTGCCGTGCCGACAAAGAGTTTGTTGCGGTCAATCTCGTCGTAGACGATTTTCGCACGCTGCTCAGCGAGAGCCTGCATGGCCTTCACTCCGCCGTGTTCCTTTACATAACGCAGGTTCTGCATGGCAGAATAGATAGGCACAACCGGCGGTGTGTTGAACATGGAGCCTTTCTTTACATGTGTGCGATAGTCGAGCATGGTAGGTATGTGGCGTGAAACCTTGCCAAGGGAATCCTCTTTCACGATGACGAAAGTTACGCCTGCCATGGCGAGATTCTTCTGTGCTCCCCCGTAAATCAGGGTGTACTTGCTGACATCTACGGGGCGTGAGAGAATGTCAGAGGACATATCGGCAATCAGAGGCACGGGAGAGTCAATGTCTTTACGCAGTTCTGTGCCGTAAATGGTGTTGTTTGTCGTGATGTGAAGGTAGTCTGCGTCAGTCGGAATCACATAATCCTTCGGGATATATGTGAAGTTCTTGTCGGCAGAAGATGCGACCTCGACAACTTCACCAAACGCTTTCGCTTCCTTCTCTGCCTTTGTGGCCCATACGCCAGTGTTCAGATAGGCGGCCTTTTTCTCAAGATAGTTATATGGAATCATACAAAATTCAAGGCTGGCACCACCGCCAAGGAACAGCACGGAGTAACCCTCCGGAATGTCGAGAACTTCCTTGAACAAGGCTACTGCCTCATCATGGACAGCCTGAAAGTCCTTGGAGCGATGGGAAATCTCCATGATAGAAAGACCTGAACCGTTAAAATCGAGGCAAGCCTGAGCTGTTTTCTCGATTACTTCGCGCGGCAGAATAGACGGACCCGCATTGAAATTGTACTTCTTCATATCAAAAACAGTTATTGTATTAATAATTTTTCGAGTTCCTCGAACTCATCCCCCATATTCAGATTGAGGTATATGTTATATAGAGGTGAAAGCCATACGGCCTTGTCGTCCGGCATCATCTGGCGGTATTTGGACAGGTAGGGGAGTGCCCTTTTGTACAAACTGACAATCCTGTCCTTGTCTTCCTTGGTCTGTTTCTTCTTGCTTGCCAGCGGAATGGTCTGGTTGTAGTAAGCGAGACCGGCGTTCAGATACATCACGGGTTGGTTCTCGTCAATGGCAACCACTTGGTCGCAAACCTTTATGCACTCGTCATACATCTCCTTATGCAAGAGTGCGGAACTCCGTGCCAGCAAAGCGGAGAGGTTATGAGGGTTGATTTCCAGTGCACGTTGGGATGTCTCCAACACCTTGTCATACATTTCCTTGCCTGTATAGTAGACTACCAGATGCGGGAAAAAGTATGTGTTGTCCGGGTATTTGGCAAAACCTTCCTCCAAAACAGCCTGATAATTGGCGGAGTCTTTCTTCAACAGGTATGCTTCCGCTATGTATTGTTTCAAATAAACATCTGTTTTTGGATTACGGGCGGCAAGGGCGTAATATTTGTCTACTATGTCCGCCTGTTCCAATTTGTAACCGCAGAACACGGCCCAATATGCGGCATCGACCATACGGCTGTCCTTGTTGGCATAGTCAAAGCCGTCAAACAACGGCTGCTCGGCGCACTCCAGATAAGTCTTGAAGAAACTGTAAGCGTTTTTGTAGTCGTGTTTCTTGAGATAATAGCCGCCTCCGCCGAACAGGTTTGTGCGGTATTGGTCCAGATAGCCGGCATGTTTCTTCCTGTAGGAGGGTATTGACTTGCCGTTCTTGTCCTGGTTTGCATTTACGGAATCCAGACTCTCCAACACGTCAAACATATGGAGAGTGTGGATGAAAAACTTTGCCGTGTCCGACTGTTGCTTCAGATACAGATTCTCGTTCAGTTGCTCATACTGTTTCTTCACCGCGTCAAACAACGTAAGCCAAATCTTCTCGTTGTCCAGATTGGCAGAGTCTTTCAGGAGATTGCGCATGGAATTCTCCGCTTCCGCAAGCCCCGAACCGTTCTTTATGCTGGTACGGGCCGCGGAAATGGCTTTCTTTACCGCTTTCCGGTCGGTTGCAGCGTCCTGTTTCTGGGCGTATGTCGCAACCGAAAAGAGCAAGGTGAACAATATCAGAACATGAAATCTCATTTCTTGATGTATTTCTTTCCGTTGTATATGTATATGCCTTCGGGGAGTTTGTCGATGTCAGTGCCGAGATCCAATCCCGTGATGCTGTATACATGTCCGTTGTTCTTGCTGTTGACAAGATTTTCTTTTATACCGGTAGTCTCTTTCTTCACAACTTTCACTTCATCGAGGAAGAACCGCTTGTCGGCACTGAAAGTCAGTGTGGTCTGTCCGTTTCCGGTGATGTCAACGGTGATTTTGGTCCATTTGCCGTTGGGAATATCATACTGGTTGAGGCGTTCCTCTCCCTGGTAAAGGATAAGTGTTTCCCCGTCACCTATCCATGAACCGGCAAAGAATGACAGTGTGGCTTCACCATAGAAGGTAAACGAGGGAGTCGTAGCTTTGCCCGGTGTGGAATCATTGCCAAATTTTGCACACATATTAGCACCGGCGCTCTTGTTCACAGACCACCCTGTATTGTCTGGCGAGAATGTTCCCCTTGCTATATTTCCGTTCCATTTATTGTCATTTCCTCCTATTCCGATGCATTGGTCGAACGATTCATAGAAGATATTGCCTCCTGTTCCAGAACCGTCTTGGCTGCTTGAGGAAGCCGATTTCTTGCATATGTAACTGATTGTTCCGTCGGAATTTCTTTTGATATCACAGATTCCCTTGTTCATATAGTGCGAACCGTCTGTATTCGCATTGTACAATGTCGCTGCGGGAACAGATGTGTTGGTAAGCGAATCCTTTGTGTTGTAAGGATACAAATGCCCCTGATAGTCCGATTGAGAGAGTAGGTAACTGTCACCGGTGTAAGTTCCTTTCTTGTTGTTGGCAAGGAACATGGTCATTCTTTGGTGGTTAGCATCTCCGTTGAGGGTATTGCTCGTCCATTCATCTTCATCGTAGTCAACGTGAGTAATAAGCAAACCGCTCGGTGCAGTGTATCCATACAAATATTTGAACCAACGGTCAGACTGTCTGTTTTCCAGCAGATAATACTCGTTCTTGTTGTTGTCATTGTAGAGGATGTATGCCTCTGGCGTGTCGTTCAGTGGTTTCTGACCGTCTACATTCATACCTGTTTCCAGTTCAGTGGGCTGTAGCCAACCTGCAAACCACCTCTCATAAGCGGTGTAACCGCATGGATTCTCACCGATAATCTCAGGTCCGCTGTATCCGCCACTGCACATCACATCCCATTTGTCCATAGCCCAGCCATTGGTGGGAGAGGTCGTATCGTAGAAGTCCGGAAGGCCAAGGCAATGGGAAAACTCATGACAAGCAGCGCCAATGCCGTCTGTTGTCGTTCCTGAAACGTCGGCAAGTTCGCACGAAACGGCATAAGTGTCAATCTTTACACCGTCAAGTGTAATTGCCCCACTGCCGTCTCCGTAATATTTGCCGGAATTCAAATTCCACTCATGAGGCCACATTGTGTTTTCGGAAGCACCGTAATTCTCTCCATAACCGGCATATATCAAAAATACTTGATCCACTTCTCCGTCACCGTCCCAATCGTAATCGGAAAAGTCAACCTGGCTGTTGGCAAGCCGACATGCCTCCGCTACCATTGTACAAGGGTACATATCGATGCCGTCATCGTCATTCTGACCATAGTACGACATGGTCTTTGATAGGGTTACAGGCCCCACTACGTCAAACTGAATATTCAGTTGTCCGTAACTCTGGTCGTAGAAATAGTCGTGGACAGAACCTATATGGTTGTTGTCGGAAAAGCCTTCTTCATTGAATTGTCTGTCGAAAAACTTTCTCGGTTGGGATGTCGACATGGCCCTGTCGCTATAATTCACAAGGATAACCAGTCCTTTTTTGTTTCCGACAATGGCTGATTTTGCAGGAGAAAGCCCCTTGGTCCTTGACATTCTTCTTGCGTTAGACTGTTGTCTTCTTCTCGATGCGGCTTGTCTGAGGCTGCTTTCCTCAAAGGCGGAAAGCACGGTGGCGTTTCCTCTTTCATCTACTTTGAGGCACTGACCGTCAGTTGTTTCCCACCAGTGTCCGCTTTCGTCACCTTTGAGAAATGCCAACACTTTTGTTCCATTCGCAAGTAATACCTTCTTGGATGTGTTCCTGCGCGCTGGCATGGCCATTATGTCTGAAACAAAAAGCAACATCAGACACACGAAAATGTACTTTTTCATTTTGTTGTTCGTCTTTTTGATTTCAAAGTTACGCCTTTTTCGGTGATTTGCAAAACAAACAGAGGTATTTTCACACCAATGTATTGTTATTAATGATTTTTTGTTTTCAAATCCGATTAACGCCCGGTCTGCAAATCCGCAGATGTGTTTTCCCGCTAAAAAAGGATGTATCGTTTGCCGTTTTCGCCCATTTGTAGTAAATTTGCATACAGATAACAATTTTGGTAATTATCTGTTATTTTCAATGAAGAACAAAGGAAAAGTTGACGTCCTGCTCGGTTTGCAGTGGGGTGATGAGGGTAAAGGAAAGGTTGTGGACGTACTTACTCCCAACTACGATGTGGTCGCAAGGTTTCAGGGAGGTCCCAATGCAGGGCACACTTTGGAGTTTGCCGGCGAGAAATATGTCCTCCGTAGTATTCCGTCTGGTATCTTCCAGGGCGACAAAGTGAATATTATCGGCAATGGAGTGGTGCTTGCTCCAGACTTGTTCATGCAGGAAGCAAAGGAGTTGGAAAAGACTGGACACGACCTGAAGAGCCGCCTTCACATTTCAAAAAAGGCACATCTCATCATGCCGACCCACCGTTTGCTCGATGCTGCATACGAGGCACAGAAGGGTGATGGCAAGGTCGGAACTACCGGCAAGGGCATTGGTCCGACCTATACCGACAAGGTTAGCCGCAATGGACTTAGGGTAGGGGATATCCTCGACAACTTTACTGAAAAATACAATGCCCATAAGCAGATGCATCTCAAGATGTTGAAATCGCTCAACTATACCGATTTCGACATAGAAGAGGTGGAGCGGCAATGGATGGAAGGTGTCGAATATCTGAAGCAATTCCAACTTGTTGATTCTGAACACGAGATAAACCAACTGCTAAAATCGGGCAAGTCGGTGCTCTGCGAAGGTGCACAAGGTACGATGCTTGACGTGGATTTCGGTTCATATCCCTTTGTTACATCAAGCAATACCATTTGTGCCGGAGCGTGCACAGGTCTCGGCATCGGTCCGAACAAGGTGGGAGAGGTCTACGGAATCATGAAAGCATACTGCACAAGAGTCGGTTCCGGTCCATTCCCTACGGAACTCTTTGACGAGACGGGCGACACAATCCGTCAGATAGGACATGAGTATGGTGCTGTGACAGGGCGTGAGCGCCGCTGTGGATGGATAGATCTCGTGGCATTGCGTTACTCCATTATGGTCAATGGTGTTACCCAATTGATTATGATGAAGAGCGATGTGCTTGACTCGTTCAAGACTATCAAGGCTTGCGTAGCCTACAAAGTCAACGGCAAAGAGACACGTGACTTCCCCTATGACATAGAGAATGGCATCGAACCAGTATATAAAGAGGTTGACGGTTGGATGACTGACATGACCAAGTTTACCGGTGAAGACCAGTTCCCTGAGGCTTTTTGCAACTATATAAAGTTCCTTGAGGCAGAACTGGAAACGCCGATAAGCATCATCTCAATCGGTCCCGACCGTGAACAGACAATAGTAAGAAACAGATAAAAGATGAACAAACCGTCAATACCAAAGGGTACTCGCGACTTCTCCGCACTGGAGATGGCGAAGCGCAACTACATATTCAACACGATAAAGGAGGTCTATGCCCTATACGGATTCCAGCAAATAGAGACTCCTGCAATGGAGAATCTCTCTACGCTTATGGGCAAATACGGAGAGGAAGGCGACAAACTTCTGTTCAAAATCCTCAACTCCGGTGATTTTCTTCATGGCATGACTGCCGGCGAGATTGCCGAAACGTCAACGACAAAACTTGCTTCCAAAATCTGTGAAAAGGGACTCCGCTATGACCTGACAGTGCCTTTCGCACGTTATGTGGTGCAGCATCGCGAGGAATTGCAGATGCCTTTCAAACGCTATCAGATACAACCGGTGTGGCGTGCAGACCGTCCCCAGAAAGGAAGATACCGTGAGTTCTACCAGTGTGACGCCGATGTGGTCGGTTCTGACTCCCTGTTGAATGAGGTGGAACTGATGCAGATAGTCGACACGGTCTTCACTCGTTTCGGCGTAAGGGTGCAGATAAAAATCAACAACAGGAAGATTCTGAGCGGTATAGCCGAGGTTTTGGATGCTTCCGACAAGATTGTTGACATTACGGTTGCTATCGACAAACTCGACAAGATCGGTCTTGACAAAGTCGTAGAGGAACTCAAAGACAACGGACTTACAGACTTGCAAGTCGAGAAACTGAAGCCAATCCTGCTGCTTTCAGGCGCTAATGCCGAGAAACTCGACACTATCTCTCAAGTGCTTTCAGCGTCAGAGACGGGTCTTAAAGGTGTAGAAGAGATGCGTTTCATCCTTGGCGAACTGGAAAGAGCAGGCTTGAAGAACGAACTGCAACTCGATTTGACATTGGCGCGAGGGCTTAATTATTACACAGGAGCAATCTTTGAGGTGAAGGCACTCGATGTCCAGATAGGCTCTATCACTGGCGGAGGACGTTACGACAACCTCACCGGGATATTCGGGATGCCCGGTCTCTCTGGCGTGGGAATATCTTTCGGAGCAGACAGAATCTTTGATGTCCTCAACCAACTCGACCTTTATCCCGACAACGCAATACATTCCACCCAACTGCTTTTCATGAATTTCGGTGACAAGGAGATACAGTACAGTATGCCTTTGGCTAAGTCTGCACGTGAAGCGGGCATACTTACGGAAGTCTATCCCGATGCGGTGAAGATGAAAAAGCAGATGAGTTACGCCAACGCCAAGAAGGTCAGATTTGTCGCATTGGCAGGTGAAAGCGAGATTGCAGAGGGTAAAATCACCCTGAAAGATATGGTTACAGGAGAGCAGGAACTTGTTTCTAAAGACACTCTTGTTGATACAGTTTGCGGGAAACTCTGATTTGGAGTTTCCCGCAAACTGCATTTTGATTAGCGGATGAGAAGTTTCCGTCCGTTGCGAATGTAGATTCCCTTAGGCAAGGCTTGTATGTCAGTACCGAGATAACGTCCGTCGAGACTGTAGATGCGGTTGTCATTTATCGTCTCAACGGCGTTTGTTTCGTCTATGCCGCTGGCGTCAAATCCGAGTTTGTTGTCTATCCACGCAATGCGCTCGGTGATGTAGTTCTTCACAATCTCCACTTCTCCGTCGTAACTGCCGCACGCCTGCCAGTTCTGGTGTACATAACTGTTGAGTATATCCCACCTTTTGAAGTTCAGTGTCTGTGACTCTTGCAGCGAATCCGCTATCTCGTCAACGTATGCATTGAGTGATTCTGCACTGATTTTTCCACTTGTCCGGGCGTCTTGCCAGATAGTTTTCAGTTCCTCAAATGCCTTCTCGTCGCTTTTGATAATACGGTTTACGAAATTCTTCATGTTACCGGCACTGCTGCCATAAGTGTATACCCAGTCCGTGTGATTGTTGATTGGATAGGTGCGGTTGTCGTTCTCAAAGCCGAGGTCAAAGTCCCAAACAGGACCGACATAGAACTGGTCGTCACCGCGATGCTTGTACATATTCATGCTCCAATATGTGTCCGTGTTGCCCGAAAGTTCCCCAACGATGAAATGGCGGAGGAAACTGTCCAGGTTGAGATAGCGGCGATAGCCTGATGCAGACATATAAGTGGATGAGAAAAGACTTGCTTCGAGACTGTTGAAACGGTTCTTTATGTATGTCGTCTGTATAGTTGCAATGTCGTCACTTGACGGATATTTTATAGTGACAGGATTGCCGTGTGTAGAGTAGAAGTAGTTGTCTTCGCTGGCGGCATAACTGTCCACTTCAACCAGATAGCCTCCTGTGAGGTCGTTACCGGAAATCATGGTGTTGTCCATTTCCTCGATGTCGACCCTGTTCTTGTTCACATCTATATGGTCACACAACTGGTAACATCCCTTGTACTCACCGTTTACCATTACGTCAACAGGCTGGCAGAAAGGTGTAAACTCCATTCCGAGGCGTCGGCTTATCTCGAATGCAATGATGTTTCGCATCAATGTCTTGTCGCCGTAGTTGTTTATCAATACCCATTTTTTTGCAGAGGCAGGCGAGTTGAACACATGGTGTTTCTTGTCGAATTTGATTCTGTACGGCTTTTTGTCGTAACTCATGGAGTTGTTGCCGCGCAGACGGAATGTGCCTGTCTTGATTTTGACCGTGTCATTGGGGTCTGCAGGAATGAGACTTGCCGTACACGAGAGGTTGGTAACCTTGTCTACGGGGTCTTGGGCATTCTCAACGTGCACGGTGATGAGCGGCAGATTCGACGGACGGTAGAATGTTCCGCTGTTGCTGCCGTCCACTTCTCCCTCGTAACCGTAGAACTCTACCTCGGCCACATTGCAGCGTGCGTTGTTCGGACCGACATAACGCACATAGCGGAAACCGCGGCTTACGTTTACCTTTGCTTGCTGATACTGTCCGATGACACCTTCTTCAGTACTCATGTAGAGAGGTACGGCATCGGAGAAATCGACTTCGTTGGCTCCCTCGAAAATGCAAAGTTTCACTCTTCTCGGTCCGTTGCTGTCGTTGCGTGGCGACCAACGGACGCTGGTAATGACGTGTTTCGTGCCCAAGTCAAGCCCACACCAGGTGCGACTTCTGTCGTATGATGCGAAATAAGTGTCGAGATTGCCGTCAAAAGCGCAGGCTGCTGTATTCACGGATGTGGACTGGAGTCCTGTGCCGTAGTCCACGGAATATGTCGTGCCTATGACTGTACCGCTGAGTTTTGTACTTCTCTGTGCTGTTGCTACTGTCGGTAGCATCGCCAGAAGCGACACTATAATATAATGTGTAGCGAATTTGTTTCTTTCAGACATTGGTTTTCGGATTTTCCGACAAAGTTACAAAAAAATACATATAACCGTTTTCGTCACAGGTAAAAATGCGCTTGTGCATCGTGAAAATGCAGTGCCTGTCGGTATGAAACGCCGGAAATGGGCAAAAAAAAGACCTTAGGGGCGAACCTAAGGCTTTCTGCGGTGCGTACGGGACTCGAACCCGTGACCTCCTGCGTGACAGGCAGGCATTCTAACCAGCTGAACTAACGCACCTCTCGTCTTAGCGGATGCAAAGGTAGTACTTTTTCCCGAATTGACAAAAGAAAAGGGACACTTTTTACAGTATTTTCTGAACGAGGAAGGCGTTTTTGTGGTTTTTGCCTTCTGTAACCCAGTCAATGAGAGCGGACTTGTTGACGAACGAGCACTTTGCGAAAAGTCTCAGGGACGGTTCGTTTGTCTCGGATATTATGGCGTACAGTTGGTGCAGATGCAGCACATCCGCGGCGTAGCGCTCCATGAGTTGCATCGCTTCAAACGCTATTCCCTTGTTGCGGAATTCCTTTTTTATTATTATACCGAGTTCCGCACGCTGGTTCTTGGGGTCGAAATCGGTCAGGTCAACAAGTCCGACAGGACAGTCGTCGTGCTCTATGACCATGCGCAGTTGCTTGTCCGTGTAGATGTCGCCGCTTGTGGAAAGGATGTAGTCGCTGAGGAATTTCCGTGAATACGGCATATTAGTGTTGCTCACGTCCCATAGTGTCGGGTCGTTCTCTATGCCGAACAGCAGGTCAATGTCATTGGGTTCCAATGCCCGGAGTTGTGTCATCGCTTGTTGTCTTGTGTGTCGAAGATTACTTCCGACTGTGTGATGATTTTCCTTGTGGTGTTGTCGTATGTGCCGATAGTCACCGAATCCATCGTCTGTTTGGAGAAGATTCGGAATATCTGTTCGTAACTGTAGGCGTGCACGTCATAGACTATGACGAGCGGTCTGCTGTCGGGCAGTGACAGTGAAAGGTGTCCGTCGGGCAGCGTACCCACCGTTCCCTCGTGGTATACGGCGTCCAGTCCTTTCGCGTTTGCTATCTGTCGGCACTGCGACAGGGTGTATACCGAACCGATAAACACATATACAGGCTGTGTCCGGGCATCGTGATGCCGCAGCCCGAGGTCGTCCAGGCAGTGGCGGTAGAGCATTCCTATGGTCGCCATGACGGCTTTTACGATAATGGCAGCCTTGATTGGGATCGATATGAGGAACGACAGATGACCGTATTGCTTGCGGAAAAAGATGAGCATTGCGTCGTAGAAGACGTGTACGTAGCGGAAAGAGGACTTGTAGGTACTTTCCCCTTTATAGTGGAGAATGGTGTACGGCAGATACCAGTTGTCCCATCCTGCCTTGAGCAGACTGTATCCGAGGTCGATGTCTTCACCGTACATGAAGTAGTCTTCATCGAGCATGCCCACCTCAAGGAGCGCTTTCCTGCGGAGCATACAGAACGCTCCGCTCACGATGTCTATCCTGTGGGGCTCGTTCCACGATATTCCGCTCATGTAATAACGCCCGAACCGCTTGCTCTTGGGGAAGAGCGAGCACAGTCCGCACATCTTGTAGAACGCCGTCATGGGCGATGGCACGCCGCGACGGCTCTCGAGAGCGTTGCTGCCATCCGACTTTATCATCCTCACGCCCACAGAACCTGCATTCTCGTTCTCGTCCATGAAGCGTATGGTGTCGGCTATCGCATCCCTCACGACAATGGTGTCGGGGTTGAGCAACAGCACATATTCGCCGCTGCTTTGGCTGATTGCGATGTTGTTGGCCTTGGCAAATCCGTGGTTATGGTTGCTCGATATGATTCTCACTTTGCTGCCGAACCTGTTGTGGAGATAATCAACCGACCCGTCCTTGGAGTGGTTGTCGACCACGATTATCTCGGTGTCGATGTCGCGCACGGCCCAAAGCAGCGATGTGAGGCACTGCTCCAGATAGTACTTCACATTGTAGGAAACGATTATGACAGACAGTTTCTTCATTCTGTTTCGTTCTTGCAGCGCGACTCCGACGGGTAGATGAACACCATTGCCAGCAGTATCATCACCGCCATATATATGTAGGCGGGCTTTACATAGTGGTAATACAGCATTGTGTTTATGAGCAACGGCACTTCCAGCATTATGATTCTGATGGCGGCAAAGTGCATGAACCACTGCCATGAACCTTTTATTTTCCGGGCGATAAAGCCGAACTTGAACAGACGGAGCGCCAGCGGAATCACGCACAGAGTGACCGTTTCCATTATGTAGAGGGTGATTGTCTCCCTCATGTTGTTCCCGGCTGTTATGCCGCATCCGTTTTCGAAAATGTCCGTTTCGCATCCCAGAGCGAACAAAACCGACAGTATGATCGGGGCGAAGAACAGTATCTTCAGTCTGATGATGTCTTTTTTCATGGCAAAACTATTTCTGAAACGGTGTTCTGTTGATGATTGAGCGTCCGAGAGTAACCTCGTCAGTGTACTCTATCTCGTTTCCGACGGAGATGCCACGGGCGATAACGGACAACTTGACACCGCTGTTTTCGAGTTTTCTGGATATGTAAAAGTTGGTTGTGTCGCCCTCCATGGTGGAACTGAGAGCCAGTATCACCTCGTCGACACCGCCTTTCTCCACACGCTGCACAAGCGATTCTATCTCTATGTCCGACGGTCCGATGCCGTCAATGGGCGAGATGATGCCTCCGAGAACGTGGTACAGGCCGTGGTACTGCTGCGTGTTCTCTATCGCCATCACGTCCTGTATGTTCTCCACTACACATACCGTTGCGGCATCGCGGTGGCTGTCGGCGCAAATGGGACAGATGTCCGTGTCGCTGATATTGTGGCACACGGAGCAGTATTTCACGTTGTGCCGCAGGTCGGTTATGGCGTAAGAGAGGCTGTCTGCCTCCTCCTTGGGGCGGCGCAGCAGGTGCAGGGCGAGCCGTAGGGCAGTCTTGCGTCCCACGCCCGGCAGTCCCGACAGTTCGTTGACTGCCTTCTCAAGCAGCAAGGAGGGATATTGCTGTATCATTCCGGGGCGTACTTCCTATTTCTGCTGGTTTATTGTGGCGTTCTTCCATCTTACGAAGAGGGCGTAGAAGCCCAGTGTCACGAGACCTCCAAGCATGTATGAGATGCCCGTAGGCCAACTGAGTCCCTCGGGCGCAACCAGTATGTAGGTGGCGCAGACCATTGTCATGAAGAGTGCGGGTATGAGTGCAATCTCGTAAATCTTGCGCTCTTTGGCAAGCCACACGGTGATAGCCCACAGCGTGCACACCGAAAGTGTCTGGTTTGTCCACGCCAGATAGCGCCAGATGACGGAGAAGTCGATGAACAGAAGGAGTATTGCCAGTACGAAGGTAGGCAGAGCCACGATGACGCGCTGATAGATTTTCTTCTGCGGATAGTGTATGAAGTCGGCGATGATGAGGCGTGCGCAGCGGAAAGCAGTGTCGCCGGTGGTTATCGGGGCGGCAACTACACCGAGGATAGCGAGCACTGCGCCCGTCGTGCCGAGCCATGAGTTGCAGAGGTCATTGACGATAAGTGCCGGGTTCACGCCGTGGGTTCCGTTGCCGGTAAGGGCGTTCCACAGTTTCTCGTACGGTGTGCTGCCCACTGTGTCCAGTGTGTCGGCAAACTTTATTGCCGCTGCTGCCCATATCAAAGCGACGATTCCTTCCGTTATCATCGCTCCGTAGAATACCGGACGGCCGTATTTCTCGTTTTTGATGCAGCGTGCCATCATCGGTGACTGGGTGGCATGGAAACCCGACACGGCACCGCAGGTAATGGTGATGCACAGTCCGGGGAAGAGCGGAATGCTCTCCACGGGGTAGTGATTGGTAAATGCTTCGGTTATCTCGGGCATATCTCCCGGCTGCATGAATATGCCGAAGAACACTCCTACCGCCATTGCCAGAATGGCCAGACCAAACAACGGATACACCCGGCCGATGAGTTTGTCAATGGGAAGCATCGTTGCAAGGAAATAGTAGAGGAATATTATCACAATCCAGAATGTGTAACTGCCGAACGCGCCCCATGAGGAAGTGAGGTCGGCGAGCAGGCCTGCCGGAGTGGTGGCGAAGACGTTGCCCACCATAATCATCAGTATCATGGAGAGTATGCACATGAACTTGCGGACCTTGCTGCCCAGTTCTGCGCCCGTAATCTCCGGCAGCGACTCGCCGTTGCGGCGTATTGAAATCATGCCTGACAGGTAATCGTGCACCGCACCGCCGAAGATACAGCCCAAGACTATCCACAGATAGGCTGCCGGACCGAACAGTATGCCCTGTATAGTACCGAAAATGGGACCCGTTCCGGCAATGTTGAGGAATTGCACGAGGTACACTTTCCATGTCGGCATCGGCGAGAAGTCGACACCATCCTGTGACGCATAGCATGGAGTTTTGCGGTTTTTGTCAATGGCAAAGACACGTTCTACGAACGAACCGTAGATGAAATAGCCTGTTATAAGGCACAATAATGCAACGACAAATGAAGTCATGATGCTGGTTGTAATTTTAATTAATGTATAAAAACTCGGCAAAGTTACGAAAAAAAAGTGACAGGCCGCCTTACTTGGACATACTATTTGCGCTCCGTCTTCACTCGTCTTGTCAAACGGAAACGGTGTAATGGCCGTGCGAAAGCACCGTTTTTGCGGCGGTTCACGGTCGTGAGCCGGTCGAACCACGGCCGACAGCAGGTCGGATAACGGTCGGTATTCGGCCGGACCACGACCGTGAACAACCTGCGACAACACCGCTTTGACACTGCGACAACACGGCTTCTGCAGTGCAAGAATACCGCTCTGGTGTGGCGAACACACTGAAGCAGAAAGCCGTAGTTTGCGTTAAATTGTGTCGGAAGTGGCATCGTTGAGGATTTTTTTTGTACTTTTGTAGAACAATTTGATACTATGGGTATTTTCGGACTGTTTAACAAGAAAAAGAAAGAGACGCTTGACAAGGGGCTGGAGAAGACCAAGACCAGCGTGTTGGACAAGATTGCGCGTGCCGTGGCGGGCAAGTCGACTGTCGACGACGAGGTGCTCGACAATCTCGAAGAAGTGCTTCTGACGAGTGATGTGGGCGTGGATACCACGCTGAAAATCATCAAGCGCATAGAGGAACGTGTCGCCCGCGACAAGTATGTCTCGTCTTCGGAACTGAATGTCATCCTCCGTGAGGAGATTTCAGCCTTGCTTGCGGAGAACGGCAGCGAGGAAAACGACAACTGGGATATCCCGTCTGACCACAAGCCATACGTCATTCTCGTGGTCGGAGTGAACGGAGTGGGGAAGACAACTACCATAGGCAAGTTGGCGTATCAGTTCAAACAGGCCGGCAAAAAAGTGTATCTCGGTGCTGCCGACACGTTCCGTGCCGCTGCGGTAGAGCAGATTTCGGTATGGGGAGAGAGGGTAGGCGTGCCTGTCATAAAGCAGCAAATGGGTTCTGACCCTGCCTCTGTGGCGTTCGACACAATATCTTCTGCCAAGGCGAACGGGGCTGACGTGGTCATCATAGACACCGCCGGCAGACTGCACAACAAGGTCGGTCTGATGAACGAACTGAAGAAGATAAAGGACGTGATGGCAAAAGTCGTGCCCACAGCACCCGATGAGGTGATGCTCGTTGTGGATGCCACGACAGGCCAGAACGCCTTTGAACAGGCAAAGCAGTTCTCGTCTGTCACCCAGGTGACTTCGCTTGCGGTGACCAAACTCGACGGTTCTGCCAAGGGAGGTGTCGTCATCGGTATCTCCGACAGGCTGCAGGTGCCGGTGAAATACATAGGTCTCGGCGAACACATGGAAGACCTCCAACTGTTCAACCGCAAGGAATTTGTCGACTCACTCTTTGGTAAGGAATGAAGCAGGGAGAGATTGATATAATCACAATGGGATGTTCCAAGAACCTCGTTGACAGTGAGGCTCTTGCGAGACTTCTGATGAACAAAGGCTACAAGTGTGTCCATGACCCGAAAAATCCGCAGGGGGAATATGTCGTAATCAACACTTGCGGCTTCATAGAGGATGCAAAACAGGAGAGCATCGACACCATTCTCGAACTGGCTGAGATGAAAGCGTCTGGCAGGATAGGACATCTCATTGTCATGGGATGCCTGTCGCAGCGTTACCTTCAGCAACTCGAAGAGGAGATACCCGAGGTTGACCGCTACTACGGAAAGTTCAATTTCCGCCAGATGGTAGATGAATTGCCCGGTCTGACCCACACGGCAGCACGGCTGAAAGGCGGTTCTCCGCGGCAGACCCCCAAGCATTACGCTTATGTGAAGATAAGCGAGGGGTGCGACCGTCACTGTGCCTACTGCGCCATTCCCATTATCACGGGTCGCCATGTGAGCCGTCCTAAGGGGGAAATACTGGCAGAAGTGAGGCAGTTGGTCAGCGAGGGAGTTAAGGAAATACAGGTTATCGCACAGGAACTCACATACTATGGTGTCGACATTGACGGCAAACGGCACATCGCCGACCTCATTTCCGATATGGCGGACATACCCGGTGTGGCGTGGATAAGACTGCATTACGCCTATCCGAACCAGTTTCCCATGGAGTTGCTCGATGTCATGCGCGAGAAACCCAATGTGTGCAAATACCTCGACATCGCCCTCCAGCACATCAGTGACCACATGCTTGAGGCGATGCACCGCAATGTCTCGAAAGAGGAAACGACAGATTTGCTGCGGCGTATACGTGCCGCAGTGCCCGGCATACACATACGCACTACGCTCATGGTGGGCTTCCCCGGCGAGACGGAGGAGGACTTTCGGGAGTTGGTTGAGTTCGTGAAGGAACAGAAATTCGAGCGAATGGGAGCGTTTGCCTACTCCGCCGAGGACGGAACTTACAGTGCCGAGCACTACGAGGACGACGTTACGCCCAAGGAAAAACAGCGCCGTCTCGACAGGCTTATGGCTGTCCAGCAGGAGATAAGTGCCGAAGTGGAGGCACGGAAGGTGGGCACGGTCATGCCGGTAATCATCGACAGAAAGGAAGGAGACTGGTATGTCGGCCGGTCGGAGTTCTGCTCTCCCGAAGTAGACCCCGAGGTGTTGGTGCGCGCCACCAAGCGTCTCTCTGTCGGGCGGATATACAATGTGAAGATAACAGACAGCGAAGAGTTTGACCTCTACGGCGAGATAGTGTGACAAGACAATACTGATGACGGCCTATGAACAATAAAGACTATATCAGCGAACTGGCAGACCGTACGGGAAACACCAAGCAAATGACGCAGAAGATGGTTCTCTCCGTCATGGACACTCTCGTGTCGCAGGTGGAGGAAGAGGAGTCTCTGCAGATTCCGCTCTTCGGTACGTTTGAGCGCAAGAAGCGTCTTGAGCGCATCCTGAGCAATCCCAACGGTGTGGGAAAGATACTTGTCCCGCCGAAACTGATAATGTCTTTCCGTCCCGTGGCGTCATGGAAACAGAACATACAGAAAGGAGGCGCGGACGATGAGCAGGATTGAGAGCCTGGGCAAGTGCCTCGTGGAGCGTTACGGACTTACCCGTAAGGACGCCGAGAGTTTCGTTTCCGAGATGTTCGCCGTCATAAGGGACAGCCTCGAAAAGGAGCGTGTGGTGAAGGTGAAAGGTCTCGGCACGTTCAAGTTGGCTGACATGAATCCGCGCGAAAGTGTTGATGTGAACACCGGGGAGCGCATTCTCATCGAGGGCAGGGCTAAAGTGTCATTCACGCCGGAGAATGCCGTGCGCGACAGAATCAACTCGCCTTTCGCCCAATTCGAGACCGTTGACATCGGTGAGGACGTGGATTTCTCCGCCATAGACGACAAGTACAGTGCGGCGGAAGAACCCGAAGAACAACCTGAAAGGGAGCCGGAGAAAGTGCCTGAGCCTGAGATTACGCAGGAAAAGCCGGAAGAGGTGCAACCTGAACCGGAGCCGGAACCGGTGGAAGAGGAAACTCTTCCGGCGGACAATGCCGTTGAGGCTGCACCTATTGAACCGGAAAAGGTTGCCGAACCGGTCGAAAAGGTTGCCGGACCAGTCGAAGAAACGGCTCCTGAACCGGCCGGGGAGACGAAGGAAACGCCTGTAGTGCACAATCCTTTCTGTGAAGAACTCATCCGTGAGGGCATCACCCACAGCAGGAAAATCATACGTCTGCTCTATGTGATGCTTGGACTGATTGTTGTGGCTATGCTCGTCGGTGCGCTGTATCTTGGCTATAGGCTCGGTGAAGGCGTGCAGGAACGGAAGGCGGACTACGCCAAAGAGCCTGCTGCAAAGGTTGTCGCAGTCAAACCGAAACCGGTAGTGAAGAAGCCTGTTGCCGCCGTTGAAAAGGCGGATACGGTGCAGAAACAGGAAAAAACGGTATTGGTGCCGGAGCAGAAGGCGGATTCCGTGGAACTGATGCAGGCGGAATATGACAAGGATGTGCGTGTCAGAACTGGCGCATACAGAATAGTTGGTCTCTCCAAGACCGTAACCGTGCAGGAAGGACAGACGTTTGAAGGCATCTGCCACGCCTATTTCGGTGACGGAATGGAATGTTATGTCGAAGTGTTCAACGGCGGCAAGAGAGACTACAAGACAGGTGATGAAATAAAGATACCGATTCTCAAACTGAAGAAACGGATGAACAGATAAAAGCAGTGCCCCGGTCTGTCGCTGGCCAGAAATGGCAAGAGGAAAGTCCGGGCAGCATAGGGCGCTCCACTTCCTAATGTAGAAGCTATTGGTGACAGTAGGTTTTGGAAGAAGAAAACAACCGCGCGCTTGTCGCGTAAGGGTGAGAAGGTAGTGTAAGAGACTACCAGCGGCATGGTGACATGTCGGCTGTTCCGACTGGAGGCTGTAAGTTCGCGTATACCATTGACCGAGGGTTGCCCGCCCGAGTTCCGCTTTGGATGCGATGGAGGGTAGAACGCTGGAGACACAGGGTGACTTGTGCCGTAGATTAATGACAGACACTCTCTCGCGAGAGTACAGAACCCGGCTTATAGGGGCACTGCTTTTTTATATCGTTTCCGGTCGTCGTGCGTGCCGATTCTTGGATTGACGTGCTGTGAAAGAGGAGGAATACTACTGCCGGTGCAAGGAAAAAGAAAACATAAATGGAGGCATTCAACGTTCATATACTCGGTTGTGGAAGCGCACTTCCGACCATGCGACACAATCCGACATCGCAGATTGTGGAGATGCGTGGGAAGTTTTTCATGATTGATTGCGGTGAAGGGACGCAACTTGCACTGCGCCGTAGCCGTATACACTTTGAGAAACTGCGTGCCGTGTTCATATCTCATCTCCACGGAGACCACTGCCTCGGGCTGGTGGGAATGTTGAGCACGTTCGGTCTGCTCGGCAGAACCGCTCCGCTGCATATCTATGCGCAAAAGGACTTGAGGGAGTTTCTGCCTGCCCAACTGGAATATTTCTGCCACGGACTGGACTATGAGGTGGTGCTCCATGATGTCGACACGACGCAGAGCAGCGTGATTTATGAAGACAACAGCCTTACAGTCACGACCATTCCTCTACAGCACCGCGTGCCCTGTTGCGGCTTTCTTTTCCGCGAAAAGGAGGGGAGACGGCATATCCGCAGGGATATGCTCGATTTCTACAGGATTCCTTTCAGTCAAGTGGACAATATCCGTTGTGGGCTTGACTGGACAGATGAAGAGGGGAATGTCATTCCCAATGGGCGGCTCACAACTCCGCCTGACCCGGTGAGGAGTTACGCTTTCTGTAGCGACACGAAGTATATCCCCACGCTTCATGAACAGTTGACGGGTGTAAATCTGCTCTATCACGAGGCGACATACGCCAGTGACTACGCTGACAGAGCGGAACTCTACGGACACTCCACCGCTGTACAGGCGGCACAAGTGGCAAAAGATGCGGGTGTCGGTACGCTGCTCATAGGTCATTACAGCCAGCGTTACAAAGACGAGAAGATACTTCTCGCAGAAGCGCAGTCAGTGTTCCCCGATACCGTTCTTGCCGTTGAGAATGCCGTATTCAAGGTTAAATAATCTTAACGGGTGCGTCTTTTTCGCTTAATTTCATTGTTTTCGTGATTTAAGAGTTAACTTTGTGTGCGGATAGAACTAAATATAAACAGGAACAATATGGTAAAAAATATACTTTCATTCATTATAGCCGTTTCATTGTTGTCTGCTCCTGTTGCGCTCAAAGCAGAGCCGATGGTGGAGATAATAGAGACAATGGACAATGACATCAACGGCGTTGCCGTCAGCGTAGAGCAGTCTGTGTTCCATGTCACGGGGGCATCGGGGCTGGTTATGCAGGTGTACAACGTTGCAGGGGTGTGTGTCGCTACGGTGAAAGTTGACGGTGACGACAAACGTTACGACCTCAGTCTGGCAAAGGGATGTTACATCGTCAAGGTCGGAAAAGTAGTGAGGAAAGTGTCAATAAGATAACAGCTTATATCTTGAGAACAGGATTGGGCTTTTTAGTGTCGGTTTTCGTGGTATGCATATTGTCCGCATGCCACGAAAATCAGTTTAATCCCAACAGCAATCTCAGTCGTGAGAACTTTTCGGAACTGTCGGTCGACAGTTACAGAATATCCGTTTCCAAGGTAAATGACCATATCGGCACGCTGCTGAAAGGCAACTGTGGCACTACATCGGCAGACCGCCGTGCGCGCGGTTACTACCTTTCGGGCGGTTCGCTGCTGTGGGTGAAGAGAAACGGAGTGACCAGTCAGGCGGACACATTGTTGCAGTATCTGAAGACTGTAGACAGTATCGGCTTCTCGCAATCGAGTTTTTTCGTGGGCCAGATAGAGGCGGATCTGGTACGGATGAAGTCCCTTGACTTTGCCGAATGCGATATAAACGAACTCGCGGCACGTCTTGACTACAACCTGACGAGGGCTTATCTGCGCTATGCCATGGGGCAGCGGTATGGTTTCGTCAATCCGTTCAAGGTCATGAACCGGCTCGATGTCGAACCGTATGACACACTGAAGAAAAATTTCCGCGTGCTATATGATGTGAAGACAGAGACTCCCGACGGCGGTGATGTGGCGCATCTGTTGGGACAAATAGGGTGTGACAGCGTCGGTGTTGTTCTGAAAACGGCGGAGGCAGTCAATCCTCTCTACCGCAAACTCAAGGCTTTGCTTCCTTCGGTCAGTGGAGCGGAGCGGACGAAAGTGCTGGTAAACATGGAGCGGTGCCGCTGGCGTCAGAACCGTTATCCGTTTGATTGCGACAAGTATGTGCTGGTGAACATTCCTGGATATGAACTCCTTGCCGTTGAAAAAGGCGATGTGCAGCGCATGAAAGTGGTGTGCGGCAGTCAGAAAACGAAGACACCGCTGCTCAACAGTGCCATAATGCGTATGGATGTCAACCCCAGGTGGGTGGTGCCGACCAATATCGTGAAGCACGAGATGTCGAGACACGCCGGTGATGCGGACTATTTTGTGCGCAACAACTATATCGTGACAGAAAGGAAGACAGGTGTTCCTGTTGCGCCGGAAGAACTTACTGCGGAAGCCTTGAAGAGCGGCAACTACCGCGTGGTGCAGGAAGGCGGAGAACGAAACTCCCTCGGGCGGCTCATATTCAGGTTTGACAACAACTTTTCAATCTACCTTCACGACACCCCGACACGCAGCACTTTCGGCAGGGCAGACCGCAGCGCGTCGCACGGTTGCATAAGAGTGGAAAAGCCATACGACTTGGCTTGTTTCCTTGTCGGTGACAAATCTTCGGACTTGCTGGAAAAACTGAAGTATTCCATGCAGGTCAGTCTCGCGGCATCCGGAGGTGACGAGGAAGGCGCGGAGGTGGTGAAGGTTGACAAATCGCGCTTGATTCGCAGTCTTGAAGTGAAGCCCCATGTGCCCATATTCATCACTTATTTCACCAAACTGCTTCTCCCTGACGGACGGGTGGAGGACAATGCTGATGTGTACGGATACGACAGGGCGATAGCGGACGGACTTAACGAATACGCAAGACATTAAATTCGCAATCTTCATGTCTGACGAAAAGAAAATGATGAACCTGTTGTCTGACCCACAAACAGTCAGGCAGGGGTTCGAGATGCTGGTGAGTCAGTACAGCGAAAGGCTGTATTGGCAGATTCGCCGCATCGTTGTCGCACATGAAGATGCCGATGATGTACTCCAGAATACTTTCGTCAAGGCGTGGCTCAATATCGGGACTTTCGAGAACAAGTCGAAGATTTCCACATGGTTAAGCAGGATTGCCATCAACGAATCGATAGATTTTATACACCGGAAACGGCGTAACGACAACATCAGTGCAGACGAGAGCCTGTCGGTGTCAAACCAGTTGATGGCAGACGAATATTTCGACGGTGACGAGACTCAGGCGCAGTTGCAGGAGGCAATAGCGCAGTTGCCGCCCGTACAGAGGGCAGTATTCAACATGAGATACTTTGAAGAGATGAAGTATTCCGAGATGAGCAAGGTCTTGGGAACGTCGGAAGGTGCGCTGAAAGCGAGTTATCATCTTGCCGTAAAGAAAATAGAGGCTTATTTTGAAGCGCATGATTAAACCTTTTGACGTGCCGGATGTCACATTAATGAAAGGAATTGAAACTATGAAAGGAAATGTTCTTGACGACAATAGGCTGCGGAAGAATCCATTCAAAACTCCCGACGGATATTTCCAGAACGTAAACCGCAGGTTGATGGATGCCCTCCCCGACACTGTCGTTGCTGCACCGAAAAAGAGGAAAAGCGTTGTTCTGTCACTCCGTTCGGCATTGGCAGTGGCGGCGTCTGTGTGCATAGCGGTATTCGGAGCGGTGGCATATACACATTATTTTAATGCGAACGAGGTCGGAGACCCCGCGTCTGTGCAGACCTCGCACTATTCTTCGGATGACGCTTCGGACTACGTTCTCATGGACAACTCCGACATCTATAATTATATAGCGGAACTTTAAGTGCAGCCAATATGCTTAGATACTTTGTTATACTGATAATGCTCATGTCGTCGTTTGTGGCAAACGCCCAAGCGCCTGCCGGCAAAGACCACCGTCGCTTCGACCCGCAGAGATTCGAGCGGCAACTCGAAAGTTTCGTGTTGAAGAGGCTTGAACTGTCGCAGTCGGAGACTTCTGCATTCCTGCCGCTGTTCCGTCAGAAGAGGAAAGCGGAGGTTGCGATAATGGACAGCGGACGGAAAAGCCGCCACAAGCGACCCACTTCCGAGAGGGAATGGGCACAGGCGTTGAAGACATTCGATGCCAATGAAGTGAAACTGAAGAAGATTCAGCAGGACTATCATGAGAAAATGCTGAAGGTAATACCTGCATCGAAGATTATGAAAATGGTCAAAGCGGAGGAAGACTTCCACCGTGAGGCGTTCAGCAAGATGCAGATGCGTGCGGCACAGCACAGAAAATGATATCCTGAAACACTGTGTGCGTGGCAAATATGCATAGATACTTCATCCGCTTGTCATATGACGGCGGCAATTACCACGGTTGGCAGATACAGCCAAACGGCAATTCCGTGCAGGAGGAAATACAGAAAGCCCTGTCCACGCTCCTGCGTTCCGGTATAGAGATTGTGGGTGCCGGCAGAACTGATGCGGGGGTGCACGCAAGGGATATGGCCGCTCATTTTGATGTGCCTGACGTGTTGGACGGTGCGCAACTGGCGTACAGGCTGAACAAAATCCTCCCCCGTGACATCTCTATACAGAGTGTTGACGAGGTGCAGCCGGACTTGCACGCGAGATTCTCTGCCGTCAGCCGCACCTACCATTATTATATACACACGCAGAAAGACCCTTTTCTGCGGGGTTATTCGTGCGAATTGCACTATAAACTTGACTTCCGGCTCATGAATGAGGCGGCAAGCCATTTGCTGAAAACGAACGATTTCAAGGCATTCTGCAAAAGTCACACTGATGTGAAGACAACTTTGTGCAATGTGACAACAGCCGAATGGACGCAGATTTCAGACCATTCGTGGTGCTTTGAAATTACCGCCAACCGCTTTTTGAGGAATATGGTGCGTGCCGTGGTCGGCACTCTCATCGAGGTAGGACGCGGCAGGATAAGCGTGAAAGAGTTTGATGAGATAGTCGAAGGAAAGGAACGTACACAGGCAGGGGAGAGTATGCCGGGTCACGCACTTTTCCTTGAGAAAGTTCAATATTGACATATAAAACCGGATAAGTTGACAAATTGCAACTAAAATGACGGTTTGTAGAAAAAAGAGAGGGGGCTTCTTTCGGATTTGGATATAAAGTAGTATCTTTGCATCTAAATCGAAAGAAAAGGCAAACTCGTATGGCACATAATATTTTCAAGGGACTTGGACTTGCAATGATCACGCCATTTACCGACAATGGCGACGTCGATTACAAAGCCTTAAAGCGTCTTGTGGAGTTTCAGATAAAGAATGGCGCTGACTTTCTCTGTATTTTGTGCACGACAAGTGAGACCCCTTGCCTCACGGGTGACGAGAAAAAGAAAATCAAAGACCTTGTTGTGGAAATCAACAACGGCAGAGTTCCGTTGATGATGGGGTGTGGCGGCAACAACACGGCGACCGTTATCCGTGAACTGAAAGAGACGGATTTCTCGGGCATAGATGCCGTTCTGAGCGTTTGTCCCTACTACAACAAACCTTCACAGGAGGGTCTTTATCAGCATTTCAAGGCCATATCGGAGGCAAGTCCGTTGCCTGTTGTGCTGTATAACGTGCCTGGCAGAACCGGCGTTAACCTGAAACCGGAAACTACGGTCAGGCTTGCAAACGACTGCGAGAACATCATAGCCATAAAGGAAGCAAGCGGTTCGCTGGAGCAAGTGGATGAAATCATAAAGAACAAGCCCTCTCGTTTCGATGTGCTTTGTGGCGACGACGCACTCACATTCTCCATGGTCGCCAGTGGTGCGGCAGGTGCGATATCTGTCATTGGCAATGCCTTGCCCAAGCAGGTGTCACGAATGATAAGGCTGGAATTTAACGGCGAGTACGAACCGGCACGGAAAATACACCATATGTTCACCGAACTCTACAGCCTTCTGTTTGTCGATGGCAATCCGGCAGGAGTGAAAGCCCTGCTCAGTGAGATGGGATTTATCGGCAATAACCTCAGGTTGCCGCTCGTGCCGACGCGTATTACCACACGGGAGAAAATGGCGGAAATACTGAAAAAACTTAGAATCTGAGGGACAAGACGCTGCGTGTGGCCAACTGCAACGGATGTTGTTCCCTTTGATGAAAGGACAAATTATAAGAGAAATGGATAGATTGTTTATTTTTGATACGACTCTTCGCGATGGAGAACAGGTGCCAGGCTGCCAACTCAACACCGTGGAGAAAATACAGGTTGCCAAGCAATTGGAGCAACTTGGCGTAGATGTTATAGAGGCGGGATTCCCTATTTCAAGCCCTGGAGACTTCAACTCGGTCATAGAGATAAGCAAAGCCGTGACGTGGCCGGTAATCTGTGCCTTGACAAGAGCAGTCGAAAAGGACATCGACTGTGCTGCCGAGGCTCTGCAATATGCCAAGCACAAGAGAATACATACGGGTATCGGTACGAGTGACAGCCACATTCTCTACAAGTTCAAGTCCAACAGGGAGGAGATAATAGAGCGTGCCGTGGCAGCGGTGAAGTACGCGAAGAAGTACGTGGAAGACGTGGAGTTCTATGCGGAAGATGCCGGACGTACTGACAACGAATACCTTGCGAGAGTGATAGAGGCAGTCACAAAGGCTGGCGCAACGGTCTGCAATATACCCGACACCACAGGATTCAGAATCCCGGGGGAGTATCAGGAGAAGATACAGTACCTGTATGACCATGTTGATGCCTTTGCTGCCGGAAAGGCAATCCTGTCCACCCATTGCCACAACGACTTGGGTATGGCCACTGCAAACACCATTGCCGGTGTGCTTGGAGGTGCCCGTCAGGTGGAGGTAACCATTAACGGTATCGGTGAAAGGGCAGGAAACACGTCACTGGAAGAGGTAGCAATGGTCTTCAAGACGCACCCTGACTTGGGCATAGAGACCAACATCAACACCACGAAGATATATCCGACAAGCCGAATGGTGTCGAGTCTGATGAATATGCCTGTGCAACCGAACAAGGCAATCGTGGGTCGGAATGCTTTCGCACACTCAAGCGGCATCCATCAGGACGGTGTCCTGAAGAACGCATCCACCTATGAGATAATGAATCCAAAGGATGTTGGCATCGACGACAATGCCATTGTGCTGACAGCACGCTCCGGCCGTGCTGCGTTGAAACACCGTCTGCACGTCAATGGAGTGGAGGTTGACGGTGAGAAACTGGACAAGATATATGAAGCGTTCCTGCGTCTTGCCGACAGGAAAAAGGAAGTCAACGACGACGATATCCTTGTTCTTGCAGGCGCAGAGCGTGCAGCCATAAGCAACATAAAACTGGATTTCCTGCGTGTATCCTCCGGTACGGGAGACGCAAGTTCCATTGCTGCAATAGGATTGGATATTTCCGGGCAGAAGTTTGAGGCGTGTGCGACGGGCAACGGTCCTGTTGACGCAGCGATAAAGGCACTCAAACAGATTATACACAAGAAGATGGTACTCAAGGAGTTTACCATTCAGGCCATAAGCAAAGGTTCGGATGATATGGCAAAAGTACACCAAAGTGTGGAGTACGACGGCCACATCTACTACGGATTTGGTGCAAACACGGATATAGTACAGGCTTCAGTCGAAGCGTATATAGATGCAATAAACAAGTTTAGATGATGAAAACACTGTTTGACAAAATATGGGATTCCCATGTCGTACAGAACATTGAGGACGGTCCCACACAACTTTATGTAGACCGGTTGTATGCTCATGAGGTGACAAGTCCACAGGCTTTTGATGTCTTGAGGGATAAAGGTATAAAGGTATTCCGCCCTGATCATGTGTATGCAATGCCTGATCATAACACTCCGTCAGACCAGCAGGAGGTCATACACGACCCCATTGGCAAGAAGCAGGTGGAGACTTTGGCTGCCAACTGCAAGGAGTTTGGCATCACACACTTTGCCATGGGCACAAAGGACAATGGTATTATCCATGTCGTAGGTCCGGAAAAGGGACTGTCACTGCCGGGCATGACAATTGTCTGTGGCGACTCCCACACATCTACGCACGGTGCTGTGGGTGCACTGGCAATGGGAATAGGCACGAGCGAAGTGGCCGAGGTGCTGGCTTCACAGTGCATTCTTCAGTCGAAGCCCAAGTCCATGCGCATCAATATAGACGGTGAATTGCAGTGTGGAGTGACCGCAAAGGACATTGCATTATATATAATGTCAAAGATGACAACGTCTGGTGCGACTGGCTATGTGGTGGAATATGCCGGTTCAACGATAAGAAACCTCTCTATGGAAGGTCGTCTCACACTGTCCAACCTCTCTATAGAGATGGGCTCAAGGGCAGGAATTATCGCTCCCGACGACACTACTTTCGCCTATCTGAAAGGTCGTGAGTATGCCCCGAAAGGCGCAGACTGGGACAAGGCAGTGGAGTATTGGAAGACGCTGAAGAGCGATGAAGACGCCGTTTTTGACAAGGAAGTCTACTTCAAGGCGGAGGACATAAAGCCCAGAATCACCTACGGCACAAATCCGGGTGCCGGTATAGCCATAGACGAAAGTATCCCCGAAACGGCTGATATCCCCGAGCAGGACAGGGCACAGTTCGATGCCATGCTCGAATATATGCAGTTCCAGCCGGGCGAGAAATTGGAAGGACATCCTGTAGACTACTGTTTCCTCGGTGCGTGTACGAACGGCAGAATAGAGGATTTCCGTGCTTTCGCCTCCGTGGTGAAAGGCAAACGGAAGGCTGACAGTGTCGTTGCATGGCTCGTGCCGGGCTCTTGGCTCGTCCGTCAGCAGATAATAGACGAGGGCATAGACAAGATATTGGAAGACGCAGGCTTCGAACTCCGTCTGCCGTCATGCTCTTCCTGTCTGGCAATGAACCCCGACAAAGTGCCTTCAGGGAAACTTGCCATCTCGACAAGCAACCGTAATTTCGTGGGAAGACAGGGACCTGGCGCGCGCACAGTCTTGGCTTCACCACTGGTAGTGGCGGCATCTGCACTGACAGGAAAGATTACTGATCCACGCAAACTCCAATAAGACATCAACCATGGCTAAAGAAAAATTCGACATAATACAGTCTACTTGCATCCCGGTTCAGATAGACAACTGTAACACAGACCTGATTATTCCGGCACGTTATCTGGCATCCACCACCCGTGATCCGCAGTTCTTCGGTGATGCGTTCATGCATGACCTGCGCTATGACAGTGAGGGAAACGCGGTGAAATCATTCGTCTTGAACAAACCGGAGTTCGCAGAAGCACCTCACAAGGGTGTACACGAGATTATCGTAGGCGGTCAGAACTGGGGCAGCGGCTCGTCTCGGGAACACGCAGCGTGGGCTATAGCAGGCTACGGAGTGCGTGTCGTGATATCAAGTTCTTTTGCAGACATTCACAAAAACAATCTTCTCAACTGTTTCGTACTGCCTGTTGTCGTGACAAAACAGTTCCAGCAGGAATTGTTTGACAGCATCAACGGCAACCCGGAAACGGTGGTTAAGGTAGACCTGCCCAACCAGACTGTCACGAATACAGTCACCGGAAACTCCGAACATTTTGAGATCAACTCCTACAAGAAGTATTGTCTGCAGAATGCATACGACGACATTGACTTTCTCCTTTCAAACAAAGAAAAGATAGAGACCTACGAAAAGGAACATGAAGCAGAGGTTCATTGAAATAATGGACACGACACTCCGCGACGGTGAACAGACCAGTGGGGTGTCTTTTCTCCCTCATGAGAAACTGCAGATAGTGCGCCTTCTCATCGAGGAACTTTGTGTCAACAGGGTCGAGGTCGCCTCTGCAAGGGTCTCGGAAGGGGAACTTGAGGCGGTGAAAAGTATATGTGCATGGGCTAAGAACCGTGGACATATAGACCAGATAGAGGTTCTCGGCTTTGTTGACGGAAACAAGTCTTTGGACTGGATACAGAATGCTGGGGGACGTGTCATCAATTTGCTGACGAAAGGTTCTTACCGCCACTGTACCGAACAGTTGAAAAAGACACCCGAAGAACACATTTCCGATATTCTCGCAAATGTGGAAAACGCCAAGTCGCGCGGTATGGTTACCAACGTGTATGTGGAAGACTGGTCCAGCGGAATGAAGGATTCGCCCGATTATGTATTCCGTCTCATGGACGCACTGCGTGACTTCGGTATCAGGAGATTTATGCTTCCTGACACACTGGGCATACTCAATCCGTTGCTCACATACAAGTATTTCCATCGGATGACAGCCCGTTACCCGGATCTGCACTTCGATTTCCATGCACACAATGACTATGATCTTGCTGTTAGCAATGTCTTGGCAGCGGTTCTGAGCGGTGCTCACGGACTGCATACGTCTATAAATGGACTGGGCGAACGTGCCGGTAATGCGCCTCTGGCATCGGTTCAAGCGATGCTGAAAGACCACTTCGGCGTTACCACAAGCATAGAAGAAGGTAAACTTAATGAGGTGAGTCACCTCGTGGAAAGTTACTCCGGGATAGCCGTTCCGCCTAATAAACCGATTGTAGGATCGTCTGTTTTCACTCAGGTGGCAGGTGTTCATGCCGACGGAGACAACAAGAACGGGTTGTATCAAAACAGTCTTGTGCCGGAGCGATTCGGCAGAAAACGCGAGTATGCTCTTGGCAAAGTGTCGGGCAAAGCCAACATTAAGAGGAACCTTGAGGAGATTGGCATCGAACTTTCAGAGGATGCCATGAAGAAGGTGACCGCACGTATCATTGAACTTGGAGACAAGAAAGAACTCGTTTCAAGGGATGATTTGCCCTACATAGTCAATGATGTGCTGAAACACAACACGCTTGACGAGAAGGTCAAACTTAAGAGTTATATGGTCTCCACCGCCTATGGACTGAAGCCTGTAGCCTCTGTTCTGCTTGAGATTGACGGTGAAGTGTATGGCGAGACGGCGTCCGGCGACGGTCAGTACGATGCTTTCGTCCGCTGCATCAGACATATCTACAAAAACAAACTCGGGCGTTCGTTCCCCTGGTTGTGCAATTACAACGTGACAATTCCGCCAGGAGGACGCACTGATGCACTCGTGCAGACCACCATTGACTGGGAATTTCAGGGGCGCACTTACCGCACCCATGCCCTCGATGCAGACCAGACGGAGGCTGCCATCAAGGCTACGATAAAATTGTTGAACATAATAGAATAGACAGAATATGAAATTGAAGATTGCAGTATTGGCCGGTGACGGTATCGGACCGGAGATTATGGAACAGGGAGTGGCAGTGTTGGACGCTGTCGCAAAGAAGTTCGGACATGACGTTTCCTATGAAGAAGCACTGTGCGGAGCACACGCTATAGACGAGGTGGGCGACCCTTTCCCCGAGGAAACATACAGAATTTGCGAGGAGGCCGATGCCGTTCTGTTTGCGAGTGTCGGCGATCCGAAATTCGATAATGACCCCACGGCGAAGGTGCGTCCAGAACAGGGACTGCTCGCAATGAGAAAGAAACTGGGACTGTATGCCAATATCCGCCCTGTTACAACGTTCGACTGCCTCGTTCATAAGTCCCCTTTGAAGGACGAACTGGTCAGCGGTGCTGACTTCGTTTGCATCCGTGAACTGACGGGAGGTATGTATTTCGGCAAGAAGCAGGAGCCAACGATGAATGCGGAACTCGGTACGGAGGATGCACTTGACACCAACTACTATACCCGACCGGAAGTGGAGCGCATACTTAAAGTGGGCTACCAGTATGCAAGACAGCGCCGCAAGCACCTCACTGTGGTCGACAAGGCTAACGTATTGGCTTCTTCTCGTCTTTGGCGCAAGGTCGCACAGGAGATGATGACGGAGTATCCGGACGTCACGACCGACTTTATGTATGTAGACAATGCCGCCATGCGTATGATACAAGACCCGAGATTCTTTGATGTCATCGTGACAGAGAACACGTTCGGCGACATCCTTACCGACGAGGGATCGTGCATCACGGGTTCCATGGGATTGCTTCCTTCTGCGTCAACGGGCTCTTCTACGCCTGTGTTTGAACCGATTCACGGTTCTTGGCCGCAGGGAAAAGGTCTCAATATAGCCAACCCTTTGGCGCAGATACTCTCCGTTGCCATGCTGTTCGAGTATTTCGGTCTGAAAGAGGAAGGTGCTCTTGTCCGCAAGGCAGTCAACGCTTCTCTTGACCAAAACGTACGCACTCCCGAGATACAAGTTGAGGGCGGAGCGCATTATGGCACAAAAGAAGTTGGCGCTTGGGTCGTGGATTACATCACAAAAGCGTAGTAGATGCGCCGTACAGCAGTCTGTCTCCTGTCGCTATTTGTGTGTTTGGGCTTAAATGCCCAGACCAATAAGCAGTTGCGTGACAGCCTTGCAATGATCTCGAAGGAACTTTCAAAGACCCCGGAATCTATTGATTTGAGGCTGAGAAAGGCGGGACTGAACCTCAGGCTCGGGCAATGGGACTATGCCTGCAGTGAGTATGACCGTGTGTTGGCGCAGAATGCCGACAACCTTACGGCTCTTTACTTCAGGGCTTACGTCTATGAGAGACAGGGAAAATACGGTTTTGCACGCCAGGACTACCAGAGACTGCTCGCCATAGTCCCCGGCAATTTCGAGGCACAACTCGGTTTGGCTCTGCTCAACCAGAAGGACAAGCACTTCACTGAGGCTCTTGATATGCTCAATGTGCTGTGTGCACAGCATCCCGACCATGGCGAAGCGTTTGCCGCAAGGGCAGGAGTAGAGAAGGATAGAGGGCTTGATGACCTTGCGGAATATGACTTCCGGCAAGCCATACGCCTCGAACCCGACAACACAGACTACCGCCTGTCCTACGTAGACCTGCTGTTGGGCATGAACCGCAAGGCGGATGCGCGGGAGGCTCTTGACGCTCTTGTCGCCAAGGGAGTGCCGCGTCCGAGTCTTGAAGAACTCTATCGGAGGGCTCGGTAACTGTGCATGACGTTTACAATAGGGAATATTTCACAAACCATAAAAACAGATAACGATATGGCAAAGGAACTTGAAATCTTCACGCTAATAGAGGAAGAGCACCAGCGGCAGTTGCGTGGCATCGAACTGATAGCGTCGGAAAACTTCGTGTCAGAACAGGTCATGCAGGCTATGGGCTCTTGTCTGACCAACAAATATGCCGAGGGTTATCCCGGCAAACGCTACTATGGCGGATGTCAGGTGGTGGATAAGGTGGAGCAACTCGCCATAGACCGTGTGTGTAAACTCTTTGGTGCGGAATACGCCAACGTGCAGCCGCATTCGGGAGCACAGGCAAATGCGGCGGTGCTGCTTGCCGTTCTGAAGCCCGGTGACACCTTTATGGGACTGAATCTCGACCATGGGGGGCACCTCTCACACGGCTCTCTGGTAAACACGTCGGGCATTCTCTATCATCCGGTGGGGTACAATCTCAACCGCGAAACAGGGCGTGTAGACTACGATGAAATGGAACGCCTGGCTAACGAACACCATCCGAAACTCATCATCGGCGGCGGTTCTGCCTACTCGCGTGAGTGGGACTACAAGCGTATGCGTGAGATTGCGGACTCTGTAGGGGCACTTCTGATGATTGATATGGCTCATCCTGCCGGACTGATTGCCGCCGGACTGCTCGACAATCCTGTGAAACACGCCCACATCGTGACCTCTACCACGCACAAGACACTGCGTGGTCCGCGCGGTGGAATTATCCTCTTGGGCAAGGATTTCGACAATCCGTGGGGACTGACCACAAAGAAAGGCGAACTGAAAAAGATGTCCACACTGCTCAATTCGGCAGTTTTCCCCGGTCAGCAGGGCGGTCCGCTTGAGCACGTCATAGCCGCAAAGGCAGTGGGATTTGGCGAGAACCTTGACCCGACATGGCAAGTCTACGCACAGCAGGTAAAGACCAACGCCTCGGTTCTTGCCAAAGAACTGATAGCGCGCGGCTTCGACATCGTCTCAGGTGGCACAGACAATCACTCAATGCTTGTCGACTTGCGCTCCAAATACCCCGACCTTACGGGCAAAGTGGCGGAAAATGCCTTGGTGGCAGCCGACATCACGGTCAACAAGAACATGGTTCCGTTCGACTCGCGGTCGGCATTCCAGACTTCCGGCATACGTCTCGGAACAGCCGCAATAACAACCCGCGGAGCGAAAGAGGACATGATGCTGCAGATAGCGGAACTGATAGAAACCGTTCTCAACGCCCCGGAAGACGCGAAAGTCATAGGCAGCGTGCGTGAGAAAGTGAATTCCATGATGTCAGGATACCCGATATTTGCCTGGTAAAAGAATATGAAGTAAAAATGTAGTGCGGAAATTTGGTTGTATCAATAAATAATCATACCTTTGCACTACATTTAGTGACGGTGCCTTGGATGAGTGGCTTAGTCAACGGTCTGCAAAACCGTGTACACCCGTTCGAATCGGGTAGGCACCTCAAATTTTCCCGGTTTTTATTTGACAAATTGTTGATTGGAATTCCCAGTCAACAATTCTTGTAATATGGCATATGTACTTTTGATATGTCAATGTTGCAAAATCGTGACGTTAAGGTTATTTTTGTATAAAAAAGCGTACCGTTCTTTTTCAGATAAAAATTAATTCAGTAATTTTGCAATCGTAAAAACGAGGTGTCAAACACAGTCGTTTGCACTCGTTGAAGGTAACGAAACATCAATGTTTTATTAACTTATAAATAATTCAAATAAAAATGACAAAAGTTGCTATTAACGGCTTCGGCCGTATCGGTCGTCTGGCTTTCCGTCAGATGTTTGAGGCAGAGGGCTACGAGGTAGTTGCCATTAACGACCTTACATCCCCCAAAATGTTGGCTCACCTTCTCAAGTATGACACTGCACAAGGCGGCTTCGCTGGCAAGTATGGCGAGGGTAAGCATACGGTAGAGGCTACTGACAACTCAATCATTGTTGACGGTAAGGAGATCACAATCTACGCAAAGCCTAACGCAGCTGAGCTTCCTTGGGGCGAACTTGACGTTGACGTAGTTCTCGAGTGCACAGGTTTCTATACTTCAAAAGAGAAGGCTTCTGCTCACATCACAGCAGGTGCCAAGAAGGTAGTTATCTCTGCTCCTGCAGGCAACGACCTCCCCACAATCGTTTATAACACCAACCACAAGACTCTGACTCCTGCAGACAAGATCATCTCTGCTGCTTCTTGTACTACCAACTGTCTCGCTCCTATGGCTGACACTCTGAACAAGTACGCTGCAATCCAGTCTGGTATCATGTCTACAATCCACGCTTACACTGGCGACCAGATGATTCTCGACGGTCCTCAGCGCAAGGGCGACCTCCGTCGTTCACGTGCAGGTGCTCAGAACATCGTTCCTAACTCAACAGGTGCTGCTAAGGCTATCGGTCTCGTAATCCCTGAGTTGAACGGTAAGTTGATCGGTTCTGCACAGCGTGTTCCTACTCCTACAGGTTCTACAACTATCCTCGTAG
>CAVFZF010000023.1:0-38434 GCA_963627025.1 Bifidobacteriaceae bacterium
TGATGATAGGCCCCGGCATCGACGGTCGCAAGGGCATGGCAGCCGTGTTCGACGGCATAGACAATCCGGACCGCCCTGCTACATTGCTCCAACTGCAATCGGTAGAGCGTATGGGCGACACCGTTTGGATGAGATATAAAGTTTAGATAGGTTAAGTTGCATAACAAAATATGAATACTGGAAACAAAAAGGCAACAAGCAGCTGGCTACACAACCTGCAGTTTTGACTACAACAAAAAGCCCAAGGCTCTCTCCATTTAGTAAAGTGTCTTGGGCTTTGTTCAGAAGTCTTGTTTTCTCCAAGGATTTTCTGCTTATTTAGAGGTATGTCGGCAGTTCCACATCAGGAACCACAAGGCTATAGTCCGTCACAAATAGATGCACATGAGTATCCGGTTATTTTGACCAGGAAGCATTATTAAAAGTCATGAAAATGGCACAACAAAGCGAAAAACATCAGCAAAAGCGCATCACTCTCTGCCATTTTTCGTAATTTTGCGTCCTGAAGTGCCTATTATCCAATCACTTCGGACAGAAGTCGAAGAGAAAAGGTTATCAAAACTGGACAACACTTCACACAAGACAAAATTAAAAGAAACAAAGATTATGACCAAGTTTTCTACACTTTTCGGCAGGAGCACGCGCCTTGCGCACATCCTTACAGCCGTCTTGGCAATAGCCATGCTCACACTGCCTACCCGTGTCATGGCAGATGACACTTCTGATGAGGGGGAATCAAAAACGGGAGCATATGCCCAGTACGCGGATTCCAAGCTCACTTTCATGTATGGCGAGATACCTACCAGCGGCACTGTGTATGAAGTAGATACGACTACAACGGGAAATCATTCTTGGCCATCGTCTTTAAAAGACGTTGTAACAGCAGTAGAATTCGACTCCTCGTTTGGCAATGTTCATCCCAAGTCTTGTGCATGCTGGTTTTATGGATTCGGCAATCTCCTTACGATAACAGGTTTGGAATACCTGAACACAGAGGAAGTGACAAACATGGTCATGATGTTTGACAGTTGCTCGAAACTTACGGAACTTGACCTCACATCCTTTAACACTGCCAATGTCACCAATATGCCGTGTATGTTCGAAGGTTGCAGCAGTCTTACAACTTTGGACTTGACCAGTTTCGACACAAGCAATGTTACAAACATGAGCCATATGTTCTCCGGTTGCACATCGCTTACCACCATATATGCCAGTGATGACTTCGACACAAGCAAGGTGCAGGTTAGTATCCAAATGTTCAAAGACTGCAACAAGTTGCAAGCACACGGAGGCTACGACCCATATTATCTGACAGCCAGCAGAGCCAACTTCACCAAGCAATGGGGATACTTCAAGACCTACTATAAGGTGGGAGACACCAAGCACGAATTTTATGGAATAGCCCCACTCAGCGTAGACAATCTTGCACTCGAAGACGGTGCAGACTTCATCACCCACTCTACCTTCACCGCCACTAATGCCTCATACTCCCGCACCATGTCATCCAACTGGGGCACACTCTGTCTGCCCTTTGCCATAGACGCCGCAAGCGCAAGCGGTTGCACCTTCTACGGACTGGAGTCTGTCAGTGACGACAAGATAACACTCACTCAACTAACAGATACCATAGACGCAGGAACGCCCGTATTGGTATACTCCGCCACGAAGAAGATAGACATAACCGCAAGTAATGTACCAGTAGTAAAGACACCCGCAGAAAGCACACAGACAGACGGATGGCAATTGACGGGTTCGTTCACCGAGACAGAAGTGCCCGACAACAGTTATGTCATCTCAAAGAACAAGTTCTGGTTGGTCAGCAATCTGAAAGATGCCGCCACTACCGCCACGGCTGTGAAGGCAAAAGGACTTCGTGCATGGCTCACTCCTGCATCCGGCAACAGCAAGGTAAGCACACTTGACATCTCCACCGACGAGCCTACATCTATCAACACAATCAATGCTCTGGCTGACGGCAAAGCCGAGATATACGACATCCAGGGACACCGCACCGACAAGTTGCAGAAAGGTATTAACATCGTAAAGACCGGCAACACGACCAAGAAGATAATGGTAAAGTAAAGGATACTCGCCAGCAAACAAAGTGCTGCGAATATCCATTGAGGGTGTATCAAAACAGAAACAACATCTTTCTCTTTGCGGGCTGTAAGCCCAACTGCATATAGCCCAGGGCAACACCCTGGGTAAGAGTAGTCCTGTTAACCTTTGCGCCCTGTAAGGGCAACTGCTTTATATCGTTTTGATTATTATGTAGTTGCCCTTACAGGGCGCATTATTTATTACTTATCCGTCCATCCCCAGGGTGCCGTTGCTTCGCAACTCTGCCCTGGTCTGTGTGCAATTGGGCTTTCAGCCCGTTCATCAGAGAACTTGTCTAGTTCTGACACACCCTCGCAAATAAAACAATTGGAGCGGTCAAACGTATGCTCTTGCGGCCTAAACGCCCCCTTCTGCAGCCGCAGCGACTGCCTTTTTGCATTCCGAAACAACCGTTTTGGCGGCGAACCACGACCGTGGTTCGGGCGGATAACGGTCGACAGCAAGGTGAACAACGACCGTGATACGGGCGAACAACGGTCGATAGCCGACCGTACCACGACCGTGAACAACCTGCGAAAACACCGCTTTCAGACGACAGCAACACCGTTTTCGCGTTACCCAAGCACTGTTTTCAGGCAGCGACAGCGCCGCTTAGGCACTGAACGCAAAAGATACGGGTGCTGCGTTTGCCTGACTTACCCTCTGTGAAGCCTGCACGGAAAGGCGAAGAAATGACATAAATCAAGGATTGGAAGCGTTTCTTTTCACCCCCCCGAAAACAAAATTTTTACATCGGTCAATAAATTTAACTGTGTAAAAATTTGCAAAACAAGCCGAGATAAACTACCTTTGCCACAACAACAGTGCCGTTTCCGACAACTGAAAACCTATGTATTTGAAACCCAAATTATTGCATTATTTATCTTTTATTAACCAAAACGCACTTCAAGAATGAAACAAAGACGATTACGGGTAGATTCTTTTTTGAGAAGAATGATGCTTGCGTCCGTACTTGTTTCAGTGCCAGTTTCGTGGATGAGCGCAAGTTCGTCTGAAGGAAAGGAAGCATCTGAAAACGTACAAGGGCAAGTCTCCCGGGAAAGGACAATCACTGGAGTAGTGACCGACAGCAACGGAGAGCCGTTGGTGGGTGTCACCGTGAGAATCAAGGGCAATGCCAACAATGCCGCCATCACCGACATTGACGGACACTACTCGATTGTCACTTCAGAAAAGAACCCCGTAGTGGTATTTACTTACATCGGATACCAGCCCAACGAAACGATTGCCAGCAAAAACGTAGTGAACGTGACGATGACGGAAGAGAACAACACTCTCAACGACGTTGTCGTCATCGGATACGGCACACAGGCACGAAAGAGCGTTGTCGGAGCAGTCGACCGCATCGGATCCAACGCCATTGAGGACAAGCCGGTGGCCAATGTCACGCAGGCTTTACAGGGCGCTTCGCCTAATCTCGTCATACAGCGCAGGAGTTACAACCCCAACGGAGAGTCCACAAACCTCAACATCCGAGGCATCTCCACCACCAACTCGAACGCTCCGCTCATCGTCATCGACGGTCTTATCCAGAACAGCGACGCTCTGAATATGCTCAACCCGAATGACATTGACAACATTTCCATTCTTAAAGATGCAGGTGCTGCCGCCATCTACGGTTCGCGCTCATCCAACGGTGTAATCCTTGTCACCACGAAGAAAGGTTCCAAAAACCAGGAGGCAAGGGTGAAACTCAGCACCTCCGTCGGATGGGAAGACCCGAAACTGCTGTTCCAGGCCGTACCGGGATACCAGAACATGCAACTCCGCAACCTCGCTGCCACGAATGCGGGCAACAGTCCGTTGTTCACCCCGGCACAGATTCAGGCGGAGTATGACGCCCGTGACCAGGAGAACTGGTGGTACAACCAGATATTCAGAACTGCCATGCAGCAGAGCCACAACATAAGTGTCTCCGGCGGATCCAACAAGACTACCTATATGGTCAGTGTGGGCTACTACGACCAGGAGAGCAACTATGTGGGACGCAGCAACCTCGGAATGCAGCGCTACAACCTGCGTTCGAACCTCTCTACGGAGGTCGGACGGTTCAAACTGGAGGCTCTCATGTCGTTCACGCGCAACAACAGCATCTCGACCACCGGTTCGAGCCTCGAGATAAACGCCAGCCGCATCCCGAACTATTCCTATTACAAGATGAAGGACCAGGGCAAGTATCTCATCAACGACGTGGTGAGCGACTTCAACCCGTTGGGAGAACTCGAGTCGGGAGGCACCAACAAGTACCGCAACAACGACTTCAACGGCAGCCTGTCGGCAGAGATGAAGATTATCGACGGACTGAAACTGCGCGGTCTGTTGGGCGTTGACGTGCAGGGACAGCACCGCTTCACCAGAACCCACGAGGTGGAATACTACCTCGATGTCAACAATGCCAACCCGAGTTACATCAGCAGTACCGGCAACGACTCCTATGTCGACGACTGGAACTACGACTCTTACCTCATCAACTCGCAGTTGTTGCTTGACTACAACAAGTCGTTCGGCAAGCACAATGTGGCAGGTCTGTTGGGTCTCACCAACGAGTCGTTCACCTCGACAGCCAACGAGATAAAGATACAGAACCCCAACAAGGACCTCGGCACCGACGCCAATGACGACGCGGTAATCAACATCGGCAAGGGTTCGTCGGTGACTCCGATGAACACCACACGCACGTCCATCACGTCACTTCTGGGCCGTGTGTCCTACAACTACGCCGACAAGTACTACGGAGAGTTCAGTTTCCGCTATGACGGTTCGTCAAAGTTCGCCGCCAAAAACCGCTGGGGCTTCTTCCCTTCCGTATCCGCCGGCTGGCGCATATCGGAGGAGGACTTCATGAGCAACTACAGGGACAACGTCGGTGACCTGAAGATACGTGCATCCTACGGTGTGCTCGGAAACCAGACAATCGGCACTTACGACCGCTACACGACGTACAATGTGTACACCAACACATACGCCTACAACAACGAGACGGTCACCGGTGCAGGCTTTACCCTGGGTTCGGAGAACCTGAAATGGGAAAAGACCAGGACATTCAACATCGGTGCTGACGCCACGTTCTTCAACAACAGCCTCACCATCGGACTCGACCTGTACGCAAAGCGCACCGTTGACATCCTCATGAAGCCTGTCGTTCCGTCGGTATTCGGCACGACCCAGGCCATGGACAACTACGGCGAGGTGTCCAACCACGGTTGGGAGTTGTCGGCAAACTACAGGTTCAAGACCGGCGACGTGTACCACTCCATATCCGGAAACATCGGTGACTCGTTCAACAAACTCGAGAAATTCCCCGAAGACGAGCAGATTTCGGGCGTCGAGGAGTTGTGGATTCTCAAGCGTGTAGGTGTGCCGCTGGGTTCTTACTACGGCTACAAGACCGACGGAATGTTCCAGAGTTACGAGGAGATAGAGGCTTCCGCCACTCCCGTAGGCGTGACCGTGCAGCCCGGAGACCTCAAGTTCGTTGACCGCAACGGCGACGGCATCATCGACTCCAAAGACCGCTACGTGCTCGGAAACGCATTCCCGCGCTACACGTTCGGCTTCACCTACAACGTGGCATGGAAGGGCTTCGACTTCAGCGTCTTCGCCCAGGGTGTCGGCAAGCGTGACATGATGCTCCGCGGAGAGTTGATAGAACCGTTCCACTCCAACTATTCGTACTGCATCTACAAGCATCAGTTGGACTTCTGGACCCCGACCAACACCGACGCCAAGTATCCGCGTCTCTCGGAACCGGGCAGTTCGTCTACACAGAACAACTTCCGCATGGGTTCAGACCTCTACATCCTCGACGGAAGTTACCTGCGCATAAAGAACATCACACTCGGTTACACCGTTCCCAAGACACTGACGGCAAAGGTGGGAATAGAGAAACTGCGCATCTATGTGACAGGCCAGAACCTGCTCACGTTCTCCCACAACTCATTCATAGACCCAGAATCCTCGGAGTTCGGCAGCAACATGACCAACTCTGGAGGCAACAGCGGACGCAACTATCCCGTGTTGAAATATTATGGTTTCGGTCTTGACTTGGAATTTTAACACACTGGAGGACATAAAATGAAACGATACATATATTCAATAGCAATACTCTTCGGAGCATTGACACTAAGTAGCTGCAACCCGATGGACAACGAACCGACAAACAGCTACACCGACAAGACGTTCTGGACTGACATCAACAAAGCCCAGACAATGCTTAACATGGCCTACAACCAGATGTATTCGGCCGGCAAGATGTGGAGCGACGAGCGACTCACCGACAACCTTTACGAAGGCCGCGGATACACCGACCAGCGCTCAATGCGCAACGGCACGGCAGACACGTCGACAGGTCTGTTCGCGTCAGAATGGAGCGATCTCTACGGCGGCATAAAGACTTGCCACGTCATACTCGCCAATATCGACCGTCTCGAGGCAGATGCCAAGACCAAGGCTTTCATGATTGCACAGACCCGCAACATACGCGCCGCAATCTATTTCCGCCTCACCAACTTCTACGGCGACATTCCTTTCTTCACCAAGGACATCACCCTTGCCGAGTCGAAGACAATCTCGCGCACCAGCCATGACGAGGTAGTGAAGTTCATCCACAGCGAACTGGACGACATTCTCGCCGACCTGCCGACACGCGAGGAGTTGTCTGCCGACGAGAACGGCAAGATAACAAAGGGAGCAGCCCTGATGCTGCAGGCAAGAGCATACCTTTACGAGTCGGACTGGGCAAAAGTGGAACAATACTGCACGATACTCATGTCGGGCGAATACGGCTCATACAGCCTGTTCAACAGTTACGCAGGCCTGTTCACACAGGAGAACGAGTACAACTGCGAGGTAATCATGGACTGCTCCTACGTCCCCCTCACACGCACCTGGGGCGACATGCTCGACATGTGTCCTATCTCAAAGAACGGCCGTGTCAACTCTACCGCTCCCACACAGAGCCTCGTTGACAACTACCTGACACTCGACGGATACACCATAGACGAGGCAGGGACGACCTACAACGAGAACTATCCCTATGACAACCGCGACCCCCGACTCACCGCAACGGTGGTCTACCACCGCTACAAGTGGGCGCAGAACGTGCCCGGTTCAGAGTTTACCGACACCTACATCAACATCAAACCGGGCGTCAACGACAACGACGACACCTACAAAGGAGCCGGTTCGAACTCCACTTCCACAGGTTACTATGTGCGCAAGTACTATGACCCGAAGGCTGCCGCTTCCATGAACAGCGGTCTGAACATCATCACGATGCGCTATGCCGACGTGCTGCTGATGTATGCCGAGGCGATGAACGAGCAGAACAAGATGACGGAAGAGGTCTGGAACAAGACCATACGCCCCATACGCCAGAGGGCCGGATTCACCAAGGCAAAGGCCCTTGACTTCCCCAACGGCGACCAGGCGTCACTCCGCAAGGTGCTCCGCAGCGAGAGAAACTCCGAACTGGCACTCGAGGGACTGCGCTGGTATGACATCAAGAGATGGCAAGCCGGCGAGGAATACCTCAGCAAACAGGTGCGCGGAGCGAAGTTCGCAAGCAACAACACCAAGTACATCGAGTTAGACAACTACAAGTTCAACAAGAACCGTGACTACCTGTGGTCTGTTCCACAGGCACAGATGGACATCAATCCAAACCTGAAACCGAACAATCCGGGATATGCAAACTAAGGTTCAAACAACAAAAAGACAAACAATGAAAAAGATATTTTCCGTTATTGCGGCAGTCTGCACAGCGTTCTCCGCAGTTCTTACAACATCCTGCTCTTCCGATCTTGAGTACAAGGACGTGGAAGTTTCCGCAGTAAAACAACTCTATTCACCCAAGGAGAACCAGAAAGTGACTCTGGTGTCTTCCGCCACAGCCTCTCTGTTCTTCGAGTGGTCTTCAGCCAACGCTGCCGATGGCGGTGCCCCGCTGTATGAGGTTCTCTTCGACAAAGCGGACGGCGACTTCTCAAAACCGATATATTCCCTGACCTCCGACGACAATGGAGCGCGCACCTACGCATCCATTTCCCACAAGGTTCTCGACAAGATTGCCTCTTTCGCAGGTGCTGGTTCGGGTGAGGAAGTAACCGTCAAGTGGACTGTACGCTCCACACGCGGACTTGGAGGCAAACTCGCCGAGGAGAGCCGCACACTGACCATAACACGTCTGTTGGGCTTTGCCGAGATTCCGACACAACTCTTCATCACGGGCGAAGGCTCTGAGGGCGGTGCCGACATCGCCAATGCCGTGGTCTGCGCAGCACCTGATGCCGACATATTCGAGATTTTCACGAAACTCGAGGCAGGCAAGAACTACGAGTTCGTGGACACCAAGGACGACCAGGCACGCCACTTCTACATCGACGGAGCATCCATCAAGGAGTCTACAGACGGTTCCAAGACCGGCACAGTGGAGAAGACCGGCGTATACAGAATAACCCTTGACTTCGCCGTTGCATCTGTCAAGATGGTAGAGATTACAGGTTGCGGCGTGTTCTTCTGCCCGTCCAACTCCACCATACTGGCTATGGACTACAAAGGCAGCGGCGTCTGGGAAGGTACAGGAGCGACATCTTTCAAGCAGGAAAGTTGGGGGCGTGACGAGCGTTACAAGATAGAGATGAACACCGCTGACGGCAACATCTACTGGGGACCGGAAAATTCAGGACTTGACGGACGCCCGAGCGACGCTGCCAGTGTAGACCCGACAGCCGACTACTGGTACTGCAAGGAGTGGCCTTACTCACAGTGGGACAACAAGTGGAAGTTCCACGGAACCCACGACACAGAGGTTACCGGCAACAACACTACCGTGACCCTCTACCTCAACACCACCAATGCGGCTGGCCGTTACACCCACTTCGTAAAATAAAGAAAACACAAGACCTGTCCCGACCCTCCGCAATGAGGGTCGGGAGACAGGTTCCTTCAACACTCAGAAATCATGAACAAGACAATAAAGTCATTCGCCATCATCGCCGCATTGGGCCTTGGGGTTGCCGCATTGCAGTCTTGCGACGACTACAATGACGAGTACATGTACGGCAAGGGGCTGTATAAAATCAACTGGGAGAGTGCCGCCGACAGTGCCACAACGGTTCTCGTGAACCACTACTGGAGCACGGAGCGCCATGTATTCACACTCATCAACGACGATTTCGACTTCACCCAGAGCGTGGACTACAGTTACTGGCAGGAAGCACACGCCATGGATGTCATCATCGACGCCTATCTGCGCACCGGTGACACGAAGTATTCCGACATGTTCCCCCAGTGGTATGAAGGCGTGAAGAAGTGCAACTGGCAGAACAGAAACGGATTCCGCGGCGAGTACTACGACGACACGGCGTGGATAGCACTGGCCATCATGCGCATGTATGAAGCCACCAAAGAGGACAAATACCTGGAAACGGCAAAGGACTTGTGGGCTTATCTGCAGGGAGCATGGGACGACGAGAACGGCGGACTTGCCTGGACGGTCAACAAGCGCAACTCGAAGAATGCGTGCACCATGGGTCCCGCCACGATACTCGGCGTCCGCATATACAATGTGACAAAGGACCAGACCGACCTCGAATGGGCAAAGAACATCTACGAATGGGAGTATGACAACCTCTACAACCCCGCTACCGGTGCCGTCTACGACAACTACAACACCGACACCCAGGAGTTGTCAACGACCACATTGAGTTACAACCAGGGCACATTCGGCGGTGCTGCCTACGCTCTCTACAAGGCTACAGGCGAACAGAGTTACCTTCAGACCGCGCGCAAGGCATTCTATTACGGAATGACTTCGGGCAACATCATCGACACGGGCAACAACATCATCCGCGACGAAGGCAACAACCACAACAACGAACTCTTCAAAGGCATCTATATGCGCTACCTTGTCCAGATACTCGACGAGCCCGCTTTGGAGAGCATCTACAGGAACAAGTTCGCAACATTCCTCAACAACAATGCGGAGACAGCATGGCGCAACGGTGTGAAGAAGAACGACCTGCAGATGTATTTCAGCAGCAACTGGGCACAGCCGATTACCGGCAGCACATCCAACATGGAGTGCCAGGTGGCAGGATGCACGCTTCTTGAAGCACGCGCATCATACGAAAAGTGATACAGCGCTCTTTCACAATAAACTCTCAACAATCAATTTCAAAAACATCTATCAAACATGAGACTAGAAAGGAAGTACTTTACCGGACTCTTCGGCATGATTTTCTGCCTATTGTTCGGAGGTGTGGGGTCTGTCTATGCACAGACGTCAAAGACCGTCACTGGAACTGTTTTCGACGAGAAAGGCGAACAGATAGTGAGTGGTACTGTTGCCTTGAAGGGCACACAGACTGCAACTATCACCGACATCGACGGAAATTTCAGCATCACAGTTCCGTCGGACGGAACGTTAGTGTTCTCTTACCTTGGCTACATCTCACAGGAAGTGGCCGTGTCTTCCGCCAAGGGAAAAGCACTCAAAGTCACTCTCAAGCCGGATGACACAGACCTTGACGAACTGGTCGTGGTCGGTTACGGTACTATGCGCAAGTCAGACCTCACCGGTTCGGTGTCGAATGCCAAAGGCTCTGACATTGTCAAGCAGCAGTCATTCAACGCCCTTGACGGACTGAAAGGCAAAGCTGCCGGTGTGAACATATTCAGCAACACAGGTCAGCCTGGTGGCGAGATGCGCGTAATCATACGAGGCATCGCAACTATCAACGCCTCGACAAGCCCTCTCTACATTGTGGACGGTGTGGCAATGAGCGACTTCAACCTGCTCAACCCGAATGACATTGAGTCCATAGAGATTCTGAAAGACGCTTCTGCAGCAGCCATCTACGGTGCGCGCGGTGCCAACGGTGTCGTTATGGTCACCACAAAACGCGGCAATGCAGGAAAGGGTGTACACGTCTCTTACGACGGTTCTGTCTCGGTAAGCACCATGGCACGCAAGATGAATGTGATGAACTCCGAGGAGTGGATGGCTACATTCAAGCAGGGACTTGAGAATGCCAACCAGTTCCAGGGCATGAACTTCGACACCGACCTTTCCAAGATTTTCACCGACGAGAGGCTGTTTGTCAACGGAAAGCCCATCTACGACACCGACTGGCAAGACGAATGTTCACGCACGGCAGTATCGCAGAACCACCAGTTCAGCGTGCAGCGCACCGGTGACAACGGCAGTTCTGTAGGCGCATTCCTCAACTACACTGACCAGCAGGGTATACTCCTCAATTCATACTACAAGCGTGTGAATGCAAAATTGTCATACGACGACAATCCCACAAAGTGGTTGTCTACGGCCATAAACGTACTTGTGAACCACACTTGGGGTAACCGTACGTCAGACAATCCATACTCTCAGGGCGCACTCCGCACCATGATTGAACAGTTGCCGTTCCTCCCTGTACAACTCAATGGCGAGTATATGCAGAACAACATGATCAATACGACTGCCATATACAAGGACAAAGACAATCCTGACAGAGGTCTCCAGGGCTATCAGCCGGAAGGCGTGGGCAACCCTGTCGAGATTCTCAAGCGTGTGAAGTCCATGTCTTACAACACCCAGATTTTCGGCAATGCGGCACTCACATTCCACTTGATGAAAGGACTTGACCTGAAGACACAACTCGGTGTGGACTATCACAACGGCCGCAGCCAGAGTTACACTCCGTTCAAACCTCACCAGATCATTGACTTCAGCGCAAACGGCGAGGCTTCCGCAGGAAACTCCAACTCTCTCTACTGGCAGGAAGAGACTTACCTGACCTATGTGACAGACATCAAGAAGCACCATATCAATGCCATGGCAGGTGCATCTTGGCAGGAGCGCAACTACACTTATTTCTCGGCTTATGACTCCAAGTTCATGGACGACTACTATGGTTTCTACAATCTGGGATCAGGCACAGAGAAGCCTTCTGTAAGCAGCAGTTATGACAAGTGGGCGATGAACTCCTACTTCCTCCGTATTGCCTACAACTACGACAATACCTACATGGCAACCGTGACAGGCCGTTACGACGGTTCTTCCAAGTTCGGAGACAACAACAAATATGCGTTCTTCCCGTCTATCGGTCTCGGTTGGCTTGTGTCCAACGAGAAGTTCCTCCGCGACAACAAGACCATCAGCAAACTGAAACTCCACACTTCCTTCGGTATGACAGGTAACTCCGAGATAGGCACTTACCGTTCTCTGGCAACAGTAAGCCAGTCCAACACCATCATCGGCGGCCAGATGCACCTTGTATCTTACCTCGACAATATGCCTAACGCAAACCTGAAGTGGGAAAAGACCGCACAGTTTGACCTCGGATTTGAACTCGGACTGTTCAACAACAGGCTGAACTTCGACATCTCTTACTATTACAAGTATACGTCAGACCTGCTTCTCAACCGTCCTGTGCCGGAGTCCACAGGCTACTCTTCCATCATGGACAACATCGGTGCAGTGTCCAACCGCGGTCTTGACATACTGGTCAAGGGTTACCCGATTCAGACAAACGACTTCCAGTGGACGTCTACCCTCAACCTCAGTTTCAACAAAAACCGCGTAGAAAAACTTGACGAAGGCGCATCAGTTGACCCTGTCAGCGGCAAGCGTCAGATTACTACCGACGGCTTTGTGGGCTACGACATGCTTATCCGCGAGGGCGAACCACTCTCTTCCTTCTACGGTTACAAGCGTGCAGGCATCTATGACGGCGTGCCTGAGCACTGGGATGCAGAGACCATGAACATCCCCGGTACTGTCGGTGAGAAGGTGACCTACAAGGAGCGTCAGATTATCGGCAACGGTCTGCCCGACTGGACTGGTTCGTTCATCAACAATTTCAGTTACAAGAATTTTGACCTCACTGTGGACATGCAGTTCTCCTGGGGAGCAGACATCATGCAGGAATACTATCACTCCACTGTTGCCCGTTTCCTCACGAACGGTCTTGACCGCCTCTACAAGGAAGCATGGCATCCGACATTGAATCCCAACGGACAGGAGCAGGCCATACGTCTGAACAACTTCGGTATGGGTGCAAACAACCAGGCTGACGACGACTGGGTATGCGACGGCTCTTACTTGCGTTGCAATCTCATACAACTCGGTTACACATTTGACAAGTCCCTCATATCGAAACTTGGCATCTCCAACCTCCGTGTCTATGCCGGCGTGAACAATGTGTTCCTCATCACAGCAAGCGACTATGAGGGTTATGACCCCGACAACTCCACCCGTCTCGGCGGAAACAACTGGGGTACAAACCGTCAGTTCTTCTCTTATCCGCGTGCAAGGACATTCACACTCGGTCTTAATTTGACATTCTAATGCAGATACAGATTTTTCAACCGATTAAAAAGTAAGAACATTTATGAAAAAATCTATCAATATATTAGTGGCAGGCGTGGTGGTAGCCTCTATGACGGGACTGACATCGTGCGACGATTTCTTGAAAGAGAACCCGCTTGACAAGAAAGCTTCATCTGAATTCTGGAAGACAGCAGAGGATGCGGAGTCCGGTGTTGCGGCCCTTTACTTTGGCGGAGTGCCCTATCTGAACAATTCCGGTGGCGGCTGGCAGCCCAAAGCGACCATGTATGGCGGCATTATCTCAGGTCTCTACTATGACGACCACGGCGATTCCCAACTTGCAGAGGCATCCAAGAACTGTATGTTCAATATGGAAAAGTTCACAAGTTCGGCAATGACACTGTGGCATGAGTTCTACAAAGGCATCTCACGCGCCAACTTTGTGCTGGCAAACGTACCGAAGATGACGAATGTCCTCTCACAGTCAACCATTGACAACTATGTGGCTCAGGGCAAGTTCTTCCGTGCATACGCATACTACTATCTCGTGAAGGAATTCGGCGATGTGCCCTACATCGACACTCCCTACACATCTACGGACGGCATCTTCAAGGAGCGTACACCGTCTGCCGAGGTCTACCAGCATATCATTGACGACCTCAAGGGCATTGCCGAAGGCAACGCACTGCCCGAAAAGTCATTCTATGACAACGACTGCCGCGTGACAAGGGCTATGGTCCAGACCCTCTTGGCGGAAGTTTACCTCCAGCGTGCGGGCTATCCGATGCAGGGCGGAACAGAGGACTACAAGAATGCTATCAAGTATGCTGAAATGGTAGTCAACGGCGGAACAGCCGAACTCGAGCAGAAAGACGGCAGTTCTACAGACCTCAACTCTGCCTACAACGTAATAAAGACGTCCAAAACGTCAAAGGAAATCATCTTTGCAAAGGAGTATGACTACACCAACCAGAAGATTGGCAATGGCTATGTGAACCTCTGCATGGGTACAGATGCCACCACCTGGAAAGACGCGAACAACAATTCGCTCTTCAAGATGAACGTCATGCACAAGGCTTATCAGCCAGCAAACATTATCCTCAACAGTTATGCCGACAATGACGTGCGCGGTATGGAGAAGCAGTTCTTCTTCAACACATGGACTGACGCTACCGGTATTGTCCACACTCTCAACTATCCCGGCATTTGGGCTTGGTTTGAAGAGACAGCCATTACCGACGGTACAAGCGGCGACAACAACATTCCTACGATGCGCTATGCTGAGGTGCTGCTCATTGCAGCAGAGGGCTACGCCCGTACCGGTGACGAGAACAAAGCGAAATTCTACCTCGATCAGGTGCGCAAGCGCGCAGGTCTTGCCGGTTCGACGGCTACTGGAGACGACCTCGTTCAAGCCATTTTGACAGAACGTCTGCATGAGTTCCCCGTAGAATTCAAGGTTTGGGACGATATCCGTCGCACACGTCTGTATCCGGAAGGAGTATTTGGCGCTGACGGCAAACAGAAGACCGATGTACTGAGATGGACAGCATTGGCAAATGCGAAGATACAGAACAAACCTGTAGACAACGTGAAAGTCGGCGCAATCCCCGAGTATGTACTGTTGTGGCCTATCCCACAGGACGAGATGCAACGCAACAAGGCTCTCGCCGGACATCAGAATCCGGGTTGGGATTAATGCGATGTATTATCGCTGATTGCTGACAGTCAGCGGATGAAAACGAGGCTGGCACTTCCCGTGAAGTACCAGCCTTTTCAGTTGTAACGGTTTACAGCATCCCGCTGTAATACGGTTTCGCCAGACAAAACAAAATCCCGGAGGCAGCCAACTACCCCCGGGATTAGTGTCAGTGATATTCATGTCACCTATTCCTGTTATCCTGCTATGCAACTGCTGACGCCAAAACTCGTGGCAATGGCGGAGAGTATCGCCAGCAAGGTCTGTATCAGGAATTTCCAAGTCTCTTTCGTGTTCTTCATGATAAAGGTCTTTTTTAATGGCGGCGGAGGTTGTCTGCCTCCGCCGCCGTGGTTTTACTGTGTTATGATACCAGGTTACTCAGTTGCCGAAGTACTGGCTGCGGTGTCATTCTGTCCTGCCTTGTACTCGTCATAAGCCTGTGCCTTCACACCCTCAAGCATCTTCACGGTGCGCTTTCCTGCGGCATCGACCTTATACTCCGGCTGGAATACTATGTGGAAACCCTTGATATTGCTCTGTGAGAAGTCCTCAAGAGACGGGGCAAGAGTGCCGCTCAATCCTATCTTGAATGAGCCGAATCCGTCCAACTTAACCCTCTTGGAATCCTGAACTGCCTCAGTCACCACCTCTACCAACTCGTTTATTACTGCCAAGACATCCGACTTCTTCATCGAACAGTTCTGCTGTATCTTGGTTGCCACGGCATCCATATCCATCAGGTCGGTCACTACCGAACGTGCATAAAAGTATCCGTTCTTCTTACTTGCGGTATTCACATACTTCTTGATCTTATAACTTACTGCCATAATCTGCGTCCCTACTCGTCCGGTTTCACCCGGACTTTGAAATGCCAAGGGACTTCTGCATTTTCATGTGACCCTCTTCGGGTCGATTAAATGATAAGGTTAATTTTCTCTGTCGCGTCTGAGACGCCGCAAGGTAGAGTTCTCTCGCAACGCCAGTTCATAGGTACCGTAGTCCCGGTCGGTTGCTTCCTGCAGGTGAACACTTGCTTTGTCTCTCTCAACGACGATGCAAAGGTAGCGCAATTATACAGGCAAGGAAGAATCTCTATGTTAAAATATGTATAATTATACGGTACTCCCGTATAATGCAACATAACCTGTTGATTATCAATTTAATCTAATTACATAAGAAAAACGGGCAGATTGCTGCATAGAACAATCTGCCCGTCTTTCCTGTATTTTTCCTTGCCGTAGGCACAAGTGCCTTTCCGGCTTTAGTCTCTGACCTAAAGTTTGTTGAACTCTGCCAGTATCTTGTCTGCTATAGCCGCCATCTCGCTCTCCGGGAGCGACAGTTTCGGATTTGAGAAGAGCATATCCTTCTCGCTCTGCATAGGTATGAGGTGTATGTGAGCGTGCCTTACCTCAAGTCCGATGACCGCTTGCCCTACCTTTACGCACGGGATTGCATTCTTGATTGCTATCGCCACCTTCTTTGCAAAAGTCTGGTATGCGGCTATCTCCTTGTCTTCCATATCGAAGATATAGTCTATCTCACGTCTCGGAATCACGAGTGTGTGACCCTTGACCAGCGGATTGATGTCGAGAAAGGCGTAGAATCTGTCGTCCTCCGCACACTTGTAACTCGGTATCTCGCCTGCCGCTATTTTGCTGAATATTGACATATCGATAATGTGTAACTGTTCTTCCCGTTGTCTATTCCACACTTATGCGGTCAATCTTGAGCCTAAGCACGCTGCCGTTGGGCAACTGTATGTCAACCTCATCGTCCACTTTTTTATTGAGAAGTCCCTGTGCAATCGGGGTTTTGATGGATATTTTCCCCTCACGCAGGTTTGCCTCGCTCTCGCTCACAATGGTGTAGACCATCTTGGCATTGGTGTCGAGGTTGGTCATTTCCACCTTTGACAGAATCTGCACAGCGTCATTGCTCAAGCGTGACGTATCCACCACCTTTGCCGAAGCGATGTCAAGTTTCAGTTGGTTAATCTTTGACTCGAGGTGAGCCTGTGCTTCTTTCGCTGCATCATATTCTGAATTTTCGCTCAAATCTCCCTTATCCCGTGCCTCTGCAATGGCAGCCGACGCCTTGGGACGCTCTATTGCCTCCAACCTGTGGAGTTCGGCCACCAGTTTATCGTAGCCTTCCTGTGACATGTATCCCATATCTGGTTGTTGTTTTTGTTAATAATTTGTTGTACATCACACACAACGCAACCAAGCGAACACGCCTACACTAAAAAAAGAAGAACCCCGATTATTACATCGGAATTCCTGTTTCATAGTCAGGTATGCCCAGACTTCAGTTTGTCGTATCTGTGGACAAAGTTAGCGGTTTTGCACGAAATGCCAAAATATAACGGCGTTTTTTTTATTTCACAGTCATTTCTGCCACCAACCGCAAGGTTTTTCGTACTTTTGTAATACATAATACATTTAACCTTTTAGAGGCATGACAAGAGACATAACCCCTCAGATCAAATATATCGGAGTAGCCGACAGAAGTCTTGATTTATTTGAAAGCCAGTATCCGGTGCCCGATGGGATGACCTACAATTCGTATGTCATCATCGACAAAAAGACCGTCATCATTGACACTGTGGATGCTGACAAGGCACAGGAATGGAAGGCCAACCTTACTGAAGTTCTCGGTGGGATTGTTCCCGACTATCTTGTCACGCAGCACATGGAACCCGACCATGCCGCATTGGTGGCTGACACACTCGCCACATACCCTGCGTTGAAAGTCGTGTGCTCCGAGAAAGCCCTGAAGATGCTACAGAATTTCTTTGGGGAATTCGACTTCTCAGACCGTGTACTCACCGTAAAGGGCGGCGACGAACTGTCGCTCGGCACACATACACTTGTGTTTCACAATGCAATGATGGTACATTGGCCCGAGGTAATCGTTACCTATGACGCCACAGACAAGGTGCTTTTCTCCGCCGATGCATTCGGAAAGTTCGGCGCAGACAGCAGCGTCGACAACTGGACTGACGAGGCACGACGCTACTATTTCAATATCTGCGGAAAATACGGACCTCAGGTCCGAAGGCTGCTTTCTGCCGTTGCAGGACTTGACATCAAGCAGATTTGCCCTGCCCACGGTCCCGTTCTCAGTGACAATCTCGGAAAATTCGTCTCACTGTACGACCGCTGGAGCAGTTACGAACCCGAGTCTGACGGTGTACTTGTGGCGTATGCGTCCATTCACGGAGGCACGCGCGAGGTGGCAGAGCATTTCGCCACCACGCTCAAGGCAAAGGGTGCGAACGAAGTAAGCATCGTTGACCTCTCGCGATGCGACCTTTCATGGGCTATATCAGAAGCGTTCCGGCTGAGCAAATGTGTGCTTGCCGCCGCCAGTTACGACACCGGCGTATTCCCTCCGATGCGCGATTTCCTCCACAGGCTGCAGATGAAGGCGTGGCAAAACCGCCGTGTGGGAATAATAGAAAACGGTTCTTGGGCACCGAGTGCCGCCAGAGTGATGCGAATGATGCTTGGAGAGATGAAGGAAATAGAGATTGTCGACCCACAGGTAACAATCTGGAGTCGCATGAAAAAGCATGACACCGAGGTTCTTGACGAACTCGCCGATGCCATGCTTGCAAAGTGACCGGTGACATCCATCACCTGACAGTGATAACCACCGGGTCGTTTTCCATCTCCGCTTTCATAATTCTTCTTATTATGGGGTTAAGTGTCCGCTGCGACAACAGCACCTTTCCCACCTGTGTATTGTGCCCCACGAGGATGCAGCCTTTGGTGTCTTCCGCAGTGTTTCCTGCGTGTATGAGTATCCCCGACCTGTAGGGCACGTTCTCTATCCGTGGCATTGCCTTGCCGAATTTCATGCTGTACTGCATGCTGACACGGTAAGTGCCCTCAGGGATGCACCCTCCCACTTTCTTCTCCGGCGGTTCCAGCGTGTCGCATACATACGCTCCATTGATGTACATACGTCCTATGACGTAATCGTTTTTCCGGTACTTTCTTTCTACAAACAGTTTCATTGCGATTGTTTTTTGGTTAACGCCGCAAAGTTAACTGTTTCTTTCGGCAAACACCCCCTACCGTATTTCCTACCGTAGGGGGTGTTTGTCGCTTGCGAATCCTTCTTTTATGGTTGCGGCCAGAACGCTGCAACTACCACTATTACACACTTCCGACCGAGTCCATGACCTTTTTTATCCTGTCGAGCATGGTGCTTGTCTGCTTCTGGTCGAGTGCATCGTAATAGTCATTCTTCATGTTGCGCCGTCCCCACAGTTTCTCAAAGAAACGCCACTTCGTCCTTATGTGCAGTTTCTCTGCCATATAGTAAGCCACGAGAGCAGCCTGTGTGCGCGACAGCAGCGGCTGCAGGTTGTCATCAATCCAGCCCTGTTCGATTGCCGCCTGCCACACGGGGTGGCTCATGTCGGGTGTCGCCCCGACGCTTTCTGTGGGTGTCAGCCGAAATTCCTCACGCCTTTCGAGCAGCATCTCCCTCAACATCAGTTCGGAAAAGAGGCGTTGTATGGCATCACGGGTAAACATCGGGTATATCATCTGGTGCATGAACGCCCCCATATTGTTGATGTTACGGTAGAGGCGATGGGGCAGTTTACGCAGACTGAGGTCTATTCTCACCAGTTCGGCATCTATGCGTTCCGCCATCTGGCGGTTGCTACAGGCAAACGGACTGGCATCCATCCACGCCTTGGTCATGAGGAATGCCTCGTCGCTTTCCTTCAGTCTGTCCCACCAGAGGGCAAATTCCGCTGTACGTTCTTCCGACCCGAGCGTGAGCATTGCGTGTAACAGAATCTGTCGAAACGCCCTTATGTCCTGACCGCCACTGCCCTCCAGTTTTTCCAAAAGCGCATCCATCTGTACTGTGGTCTCGTATGACACGTCGCAACGACAACTGTCGGCGAGCATCGCAAGGTATCTCATCTGCTGCGCGTCGTCCATTCCGCTACCGTCACCGAGAGCCATATCAAGCACATTTATCGCCGTGCGGGTGTTGCGCATTGAGGCAGGCAGTTCCATCAACGGGCCGTCCCACTGCCATGAAGCGGGGTCGGCGAAACGCACCGAAGCCATATCAGCGGTGCAGGACTGTACCGACAGAGTGAAAGCCCGCTCGGGAAAGTCCACCGACACGACCTTTGCCATAAGCGACTTGCAGCCGTTGCGCTTCATCGCAGCGCGCACAATATCGATGTCAAGGCGGCTTACCGAGGCTCTCTTCTCCGTGTTCTCCCTCACACTGACTATCGTTCCGAAGTCCTCGCTCTCGTCTTCCACCAGCACCATGTCGGGCTTTTCCCTGTCTAGACGGTCGAGCACACGGTAACATTCCGCCTCGTCACGACCGCACTCATAAAAGACTCCGGTGGCAAGAACGAGCATTCCGGCATCTGCTTCGCGTGCGAACATAATATTATATGCGTCCTTCTGCGTCGCTACGCCTCATCTCCACCTCGGCGGAATATTTCCTTATCAGGGCAGAAGAATCCTCTCTCGGACAGATGAGAAGCGTGTCACCGTTCTCCACAACGATGAACCCCTCCAGTCCGTTGATTACCGCGAGATGTCCTTTGGGCACTTTTATGATGTTGCCGTGCGCCTCGTCGAGTATCACATCCGAGTCAAGCACCACATTATCGCCGTCGGCAGCGTGTTCCACTTCATAGATGCCGTGCCATGTACCGAGGTCTGCCCAACCGAAATCGCAATGCATCACAGTGACATCAGAGGCTTTCTCAAGCACCCCCTGCTCCATTGACACATTAGGGTAAATCGGGAAATTCTCCTCCATAAAGAGGTTTTCTTCCTCTATGGTGAGGTTTTTGGTTTCGATACTGCGCAGCACTTGTGGCAGCAGAGTGGAGAAGCAACTTATCAGGTGGTGTACGTTTGCCACGAAGATGCCGCTGTTCCAATAAAATTCTCCACTCTTTATGAACATCTGCGCAAACTCTCTCTCCGGCTTTTCCGTAAAAGAGCGCACACGGAAAATGCCGTCGCCGACAGGTTCGTCCTTCTGTATATAACCGTATCCCGGCTCCGTGCGTGTCGGTTCTATGCCCATCACGAGCAGTGTGTCGTGTGTTGACACGAACTCCGAAGCCTTCACTGCCGCCTCGGCAAATTTCCCGCGGTTCATCACAAGGTGGTCCGCCGGGGCTATGATGACCGAAGCATCGGAATCAAACTGCGACACACGGTATGCGCCCCACGCCACACTGGGTGCCGTATTGCGCCATATCGGTTCGGCGAGGATATTTTTCTCCGGCACATCAGGCAACTGCCTACGCACCATATCGGCATAGTCCACATGAGTGCTCACCAATATATGGTCGGCAGGAAGGAAACTGCGGAACCTGTCGTATGTGTCCTGTATCTGCGTGCGCCCCGTTCCGAAAAAGTCGATGAACTGTTTCGGCAGTCCAGGGGTACTCTCCGGCCACAGCCGTCGTCCTTTTCCGCCTGCGAGGATGACACAATACATATTGTCTGTTTTGTCCATTGCTGTCTATAGATTGTTTATTACAGGCACTAAATTACGAAATAAAAGCCGACCGAACAAGCCTTTTCACCGTTTTTCAACAACTTTCAGAAGGCTTTAGAATATGCTTCCAACAACGGCAGCGCAACCGCTTTTTCAACTTATCGCAGACCAGTTGATATTTGTCTTGCGCAGTTCACGAAGCCTGTTCCACAGCATTTCATACTGTGGCGACTTGCACTCGGGATCGGCATCCACTATCTTCTGCGCCTCGTCTCGTGCCAGTTGCACGAGTTGTCCGTCGCGCGCAATATCGGCAATCTTCAGGTCAAAGGCAAGACCGCTCTGTTGCGTGCCCTCAAGGTCACCCGGCCCACGCAGTTTCAGGTCTGCTTCAGCAATACGGAAACCGTCGTTCGTCTCGCACATTATGTCTATCCTCTTTCCTGTTTCCTTGGTCAGTTCGTGTCCGGTAACGAGGATACAGAAACTTTGGTCAGCCCCTCTGCCCACCCTACCGCGCAACTGGTGCAACTGCGACAACCCGAAACGCTGTGCATCGAGGATGACCATCACCGAGGCGTTGGGTACATTGACCCCCACCTCTATCACCGTTGTGGCTACCAGTATCTGTGTTTCGCCGGCAGCAAAGCGGCGCATCTCCTCGTCCTTCTCCTTGGATTTCATCTTCCCGTGTACCCTGCTGATGTTCATTTCCGGGAACACCTGGCACAGCCGTTCATAGCCCTCCTCAAGATTTTTGAGGTCACTTTTCTCGCTCTCTGTTATCAGCGGATAGACCACATACACCTGTCTGCCCTCGCGAATCTGCCTCCTTATGCCGGCATAGAGTGCCGCCATATTGTCGTCATACTGGTGCATGGTGCGCACAGGCTTGCGTCCCGGCGGCAGTTCATCGATGACACTGACATCCAAATCGCCGTAGATGGTCATGGCAAGAGTGCGCGGTATAGGCGTGGCGGTCATGACAAGGATGTGCGGAGGACGCTCTCCCTTAGCCCAAAGGCGCGCCCTCTGCTGTACACCGAAACGGTGCTGCTCGTCGATGACAGCCACTCCCAAGCGGCGAAACTCCACTGTGTCCTCTATGATAGCGTGCGTGCCGACGAGTATGTCGACATCTCCCGCCTGCAGGTCACTTATAACCTTCTCCCTGCGTTTGCCCTTCACTGCCCCCGTAAGCAGTTCCACACGAATGTCCATGCCTTGAAGAAACTCCGTGATTGTAGCGAGATGCTGCTCGGCGAGTATCTCTGTAGGAGCCATCATGCACGCCTGAAAACCGTTGTCTATGGCGATGAGCATCGTCATGAGTGCCACGAGGGTCTTGCCAGAACCCACATCGCCCTGAAGCAGACGGTTCATCTGACTGCCCGAGCGCAGGTCTGCCCTTATCTCATGCATGACCCTTTTCTGCGCATTAGTGAGTTCGAAGCGGAGGTTATTGTGGTAAAAACTATTGAAAACGTTGCCCACCTGAGGCAGCACATAACCGTTGTAACGCCGCCGGTGGTCAGACATGTAGCGCAGAATGTTGAGTTGCACATAGAAGAGTTCCTCGAACTTGAGACGCTGCTGCGCCGCCTGCACGTCATAGACATTCTTGGGATAGTGTATCTTTGCGTAGGCTTCAGTGCGTGAGATGAGGTGCAGGGGAACGGTGATGAACGGTGGCAATGTCTCGGGAAGCCCTGTCTGGACGACCTTTTCCACGAGAGTTTGCGTCAGTTTCTCTATCTGTCTCGACTGCAACCCCGACTTTTTCATCTTCTCCGTAGTGACATAATAGGGCTGCATACCCATTGACGAGAGTTCCATATCCTCAGCCTTGTCGATGTCGGGATGCACGAACTGATAACGTCCTCCATAGACACCGGGCTTGCCGAACACCACATAGTTGACACCGACTTTGTAGTTTTTGTACACATACTGCGCCCCTTGCCACCACACGAGATCCACTACTCCCGTGCCGTCACCGAAATGTGCCACCACACGTTTGCGGTGCGCTCCCATCGGAAACTCCTCAAAGGAGAGAATCCTGCCGCGTATCTGCACAAAAGGCATGGTGCCATCAAGTTCCCGGATAGCATATATCCGGCTGCGGTCAACATATTTATAAGGATAGTACTCCAACAGGTCGCGCCATGTAAAGATACCGAGTTCACGGTTGAGTATCTCCGTTCGGCGCGGCCCCACGCCGCTGAGGAACTTTATGTCCTGATTTAGTATATCGGAAGAAGACATATTCCGACCGCAAAGTTAAGCCAAATGGGCGGAATAACAAAATTATCATGTCTTTTTCCAACGCCGCAAACGCAAAGCAAAAACAGCCTGGCAGCACAACTAAAGCAACCTGCCGACAGGACGGAAATGGTATCTTCATACATCGGAAAAGGAGAAAAACAACAGAAAACAAAACGTTGCAAACAGTGAAAAACGTTAAAAAATAAAGATTTTCTTGACTTTAAGCAACAAAAACGAAATATATTTCCTATCTTTGCAAAAGACGTTGATGCAAATCATTGTTGCATCCTGTAATTCAAGAAGCATGGTTTTTCAAAAAAACGCATATATATTATTCTTTTTCCTGATGCTTTTCACGGCAGCCGCAAAGGTGCAGGCACAAGACCTGCTCGCCCGCCAGGCGCCGATAGACCGCAGAGCCCGTACAGTGGACACACTCGCCCTGCAGCGCATAATGGAAAGGGAAATGGAGGAAAACCCGAGTTATGAACTTTACGAAGAATGGGACAACACCTATGCACACCGTGCCGGTGTCCTGCCCGAAACATTCAAAATAGACCTCCGTCATTTCTGTATGCCGACCAAGAGCAGAGCAATCACGAGCAATTTCGGTGCTCGCTGGGGACGTGCGCACAAGGGTCTCGACATCAAGGTGTATGTGGGCGACACGATCAGAGCAGCGTTCAGCGGCAAGGTAAGGGTGGTACGCTACAACCGTGGAGGCTATGGCAAGTACATCGTAATACGCCACAACAATGGACTGGAGACCATCTACGGTCACCTGTCACGGCAGCTCGTCGAGGAAAACCAAGAGGTCAGAGCAGGGGATGTCATCGCTCTCGGCGGCAATACCGGACGAAGCACCGGTTCACACCTGCACTTCGAGACACGCCTTTGTGGCGTTGCGCTCAACCCGGCACTGATGTTCGACTTCCGTGCACAAGACGTCACAGGCGACTTTTATGTGTTCCACAAGGACACATACGAGGCAGAGGGTGCTGAAGCGACCCGCTTGCGCGGCGTGATTGGCAATGGAAGTTACTCTCCGGAAGACGTTCGCGGAGAAGTGGCAGCAAAAGGAAACAAAACACAAGGACATACACCTGTCACAGAAGAGGCTCTCTCCTACCACAAGGTGGCAAAAGGCGAGACGCTATACTCTATCGCACACAAAAGAGGCGTGACTGTTGACGAACTGTGCAAACTCAATCACATCACGAAAAAATCGAAATTACGCGTAGGAATGATACTACGCTTCTCATAAACAAATCCTTTATTTCAGAAACAATCAATAACTATAGTAAACCTAAGCGGCATCGGAAGAACTTCCGATGCCGTATTTTTTAGTGTCTGAGTACGGCGCGGAACACAAACCAGAGATGCTTCCACAAAGTGAGAAACAATCCGTAGTGCGAGCGCATGACACGGAAACGTTCACGGAGCGATGCTTTGTGATTCTTTGTTGTCATGCCTTCTGCGAGATAATTGACCACCACACGGCGGACACGACGGAGACTTCTGCCCTCCTGCCGTGCCGTTTTCATTATGCGTATGCACCAATCCACATCGGCAGAAAAACGGTAATCGGTATTGTAAAGGGTGTTTCTGGCTATAGAAACGAGGGCATAGAAAGCCTGATGGCACACAAGCATACCGTCAGAGAAACTCCTCCACGACAGATTGTCGGGGGGAGCCAAACGGCGGTGACGGAGGAAACGTCCTTCTCCATCCACAAGGTCAGTATCGCCATAGAGCACTCCCGGCAGCAGTTCGACACCGTCTGCCACCGCAGCGACATCGGCAAGCGTATGGCTATCGGGCAGCGCATCGCCTGCATTAAGGAATACAAGATAGTCACCCGATGCCATTGAGAGAGCCTTGTTCATGGCAAAATAAAGACCGCCGTCAGGCTCTGAAACAACTACAACCTCATGTCCTGTAGCCATGGCGTCCGACTTGCGCTTGTATTCCTCAGCCTTCTCAAGGGTTGCATCTTTGGATGCGCCGTCGACAATCAGATGCTCCACGGCGGCATAATCCTGACACAGCACCGACTGGAGGGTAGTGTCCAGCGTGTCGGCACAGTTGTAAGTACACGTAACAACGGTTATCTTTATCATCTGATATATCTTTTCTGCGCCATTGCCTCACTGTAGACATTGACATAACGCATGGATACACTGGTCTGAGAATAGCATTTCAATGCTTTCGCCACCGCCGACTGGCGCAACTGCGCGGCATCCGCTTCGGCGAGTATCCAGCGCAGTCCTTCGGCCAAATCGTCGGTATCGGCTGTCTGCGCCACATATCCGTTGACGCGATGGTCTATCATCTCCGGAATGCCGCCGACATTAAACCCCACACATGGCACTCCACAGGCAAGTGCTTCCATGAGAGTATTGGGCAGGTTATCCTGCAATGAAGGCAACACAAACACGTCTGCGGCGTTGTATACCTGTGCCAGACGGCTGTCGCCTTGTATGAATCCGAGCGGCACGACAGGCATAGGTATCATCGGAGATAGTTCCTCAGCATTACCACCGAGCAGTGCAACGACACACGAACCAGCATCAATGCCGTTGTCGGAAACGAGTTTCCGCAATGCCCCGACAAGATATTCCGCCCCCTTGCGGCGGTCTGTCAGTTTCTGTGCGACAAAGAGTATCACTTTCTTTTCCGCCGATATTCCGAGCCGTTTCTTCGCTTCCGCCATATCAGAGGGGCAGAACACATTAGTATCTATAGGGTTGGGAATGTCCGTCAGTTCCAGTCCGTCGAGCAACGCACTGCGCCTTGCCTGATTCTTCAGCCAGCGGCTGCACGCCACAAAAACGATGTTCGACTGTCGGTAGAGACGTTTCTTGCGCTTCCACACGGACTTTGCGAGGTTGCGACCACATTTCACTGACGGCAAAAGCGGGCAATCGGTGCAGCCGACAGCAAACTCAGTGCATTCTCCAGCATAGTGACAGACAGACGTGGCAGGCCAAAGGTCGTGCATGGTCCACACCACAGGTTTGCCGCTTCTTATGATTTTCCCTATGCTTTCCAGCGAAAGCATCCCCTGATTCACCCACGCAAGATGTATCACATCCGCCTCACGGAACTCCCGGAGTGAGGTGATGTCAGCGCCGGAATTGGCAATATCTATTTCCCAAAGGTGTTTCTTGTTGAATAAAAGGTGGCAGTAGATGACAAAACGCTCCCACACAAAGCGCAGACGCATGAGCCAAAGGTGCGGCAGTTCGCACGTTGTGATGCGCCCTTCCGTTTTGTCGCGCACGAGCATCATGGCTTTCTCTCCGTTGTTGTTGAGCGCAGCCACGAGGCGGTTGGCAGCAACTGCCGCACCGCCAATACCCTCGCTGGTGTTCACAATAAGTATACGCATAACATCCACTTGCGCTGCAAAGGTAATAAATTAATGTGTATGGAACAAACAAACCCAGAACCAAGTGTGTCAAGGAAAACACATTCTGAACTTCCAATATCGTCCGAAAAATTGCGTTTCGAAATCATAACGAAAGCAAAAACGACATTTTAGAATACGCTTTTCGATTGACATACGTCAACAAGGAGGCAATTTGGCGACAAAAAAGGTAAAATTGTTTGCGCACACACAAAAATGTTTCTACCTTTGCATCGGCTTTAGGAAAGAAAGAATTTCAAACGCTTGAAGATTCGGAAACACTTCCCTGTTTAGCCGAAAGAGTAGAATTGATATATTGTTTAGGTTAGTAGTAATAGATTTAGGTTTTTAGTTATTAGTTTAAGGTAATTAAACAGATTGTTTAACAGGGACAACGGAGACCGCGAGGTTACCGTTTGTACAAAAAAAGGATTTTTAGTTAAACATAGGTAAGCGCCGGCGCTCGTGAAGAGTACCGGCGCTTATCTGTTTGCATACTCTACAATTGCCCCTTGCCAAAGGTCAAGACGATTTAGAAGAAGAATTGCCATATCATCACAAAATAAGCATCTTTTATTTTTGCCATTCGCCTCTTTTGCACTAACTTTGCATACTGAACATCAACCAACAAAACATGTCTGAAACAAAGAAAATCAAGACTGCGCTCGTGTCTGTTTTCCATAAGGACGGTCTGGACGAACTGTTGCGCAAGCTCGATGCGGAAGGCGTGCAGTTCCTTTCCACAGGAGGCACACGCAAATTCATAGAGTCTCTCGGCTTCAAATGCCAAGCCGTAGAGGACATAACGACCTACCCCTCAATACTCGGGGGAAGAGTAAAGACCCTGCATCCGAAAATATTCGGGGGCATCCTGGCTCGCCGTGACAACGAAGGCGACCGCAGTCAAATGGAGCAATATGAGATTCCCGAAATAGACTTGGTAATTGTCGACCTCTATCCATTTGAGAAAACCGTTGCCGACGGGGCTTCAGAAGCAGACATAATAGAAAAAATCGACATAGGCGGAATATCCCTCATCCGTGCCGGAGCGAAAAATTTCAACGACGTGGTCATCATTCCGAGCAAAGCGGAGTACGGTATGTTGCTCGACATTCTCAACAACCAAGGGGCGGAAACTACGCTCGGCCAGCGCAGAGACTTCGCTACACGCGCCTTCGCAGTGTCAAGCCACTACGACACAGCCATAAACAAATGGTTCGAGAGCAGCCGAGGCTGATGCCATAACCCACATATAACACTCTTTCAAATGGGACTTTTTTCATTCATACAGGAAATAGCGATGGATCTTGGCACTGCCAACACCATCATAATAAGCGGCGACAAGATTGTCGTTGACGAACCTTCCGTCGTTGCACTCGACCGCAGAACAGACAAGATGATTGCCGTCGGGGCGAAGGCAAAGATGATGTACGAGAAGACACACGAGAACATACGCACGGTAAGACCGCTGCGCGATGGTGTCATAGCAGACTTTACCGCCTGCGAACAGATGATGAGAGGTCTCATCAAAATGGCGCATCCAGGCAGCAAACTCTTCACTCCATCGCTCCGAATGGTCATAGGCGTGCCTTCAGGAAGTACCGAAGTGGAACTCCGTGCGGTACGTGATTCTGCCGAACACGCTGACGGACGTGACGTATACCTCATCTTTGAGCCTATGGCAGCAGCCATTGGAATAGGCATAGACGTGGAAGCACCGGAAGGAAACATGATAGTCGACATAGGCGGCGGCTCGACAGAGATTGCCGTAATCTCACTTGGCGGCATCGTGAGCAACAACTCCATACGCGTGGCCGGTGACGAACTGACTTACGACATACAGGAGTATATGTCGCGCCAGCATAACGTGAAGGTGTCGGAACGTATGGCCGAGCGCATCAAGATCAACGTAGGCTCGGCACTGACCGAACTCGGCGACGATGCTCCCGAGGACTATGTGGTACACGGACCGAACCGCATCACCGCCCTTCCCATGGAAGTTCCGGTCTGCTACCAGGAGATTGCGCACTGTCTGGACAAGACTATAGCGAAAATAGAGAGCGCCGTTCTGTCGGCACTTGAGAACACTCCGCCGGAGTTGTACGCCGACATCGTGAAGAACGGCATATACCTTAGCGGTGGCGGTGCGCTGATACGAGGTCTCGCAAAGCGTCTGACCGACAAGATTAACATCCAGTTCCACATTGCCGAAGACCCACTCCACAGCGTGGCACGGGGAGCAGGCATAGCACTGAAGAACATAGACAGATTCTCATTCCTTATGAGATAACGAAAAGGGACAGCCACACAGATGAGGAACTTGATAGAGTTTCTGACACGGCACTACCACTGGTTGCTGTTTGTAATACTTGAGGCTGCCGGCATCACACTACTCTTTAGTTATAACAACTACCAGAGTAGTGTTTTCTTCTCTACAGCCAACAGCATGAGCGGAAAATGTCTGGAGTGGACATCAAAGGTCACTTCCTACTTCAATTTGGAAGAGACAAACCGCAAACTGACACTCCGCAACACCCTGCTTGAGCAGCAGTTGGGCAGTGCAAGGAAGACAATAGAGAAACTCACCGACGACACGACGCTGACGAGAGCGGAGTTGTCACCGCAGTATGCAACCATTTCCGCCAAGGTGGTACAGAACTCCATCAACAGGACTGACAACCTCATAACCATCGACAAAGGCAGTGCAGACGGAGTGAAGAAGGACATGGGGGTGGTGTCAGGCACTGGCGTGGTGGGCATTGTCTACCTTGTCGGGACGCATTACTCGGTAGTCATGCCGCTGCTAAACTCAAAATCGAGCATCAGTTGCACCATCCGCAAGCGTGGATATTTCGGTTATCTGCACTGGCAAGGTCCTGACAGCAGATACGCATACGTGGAGGATGTACCACGACACGCCCACTATGCCAAGGGCGACATCATCGAGACGAGCGGCTACTCTGCCGTCTTCCCCAAGGGAATAACCGTAGGAAAAGTGCTGTGTACATTCAACTCGCCTGACGGATTGTCATTCCGCATAAAGATAAAACTGTCAACCGACTTTTCCAATCTGCACGATGTGTGCATCATCAACGCACCGGAGATGCTCGAACAGGACAGAATATTGAATGCGGCAATGGACTCCATAGCAGGCAACAGCAAATAAACGACAGGAATGAACACCGACACGATAAAATCCATAGCAGGCATTATCATCCTGTTGGCGGCACAGGTTCTTGTGCTGAACAACATCCATCTCTTCGGATGTGCCACCCCCCTGTTGCTTGTGTACATTATCATCACCATGCCGGCAGACACTCCCCGTTGGCTGTCTCTGCTCTTGGGATTTACCCTCGGCGTCATCTCCGACATCTTTTCCAACACTCCCGGTATGGCGGCAACAACGCTCACGCTCTCCGCATTCCTGCAGCCGTATCTGCTAAAACTGTTCATCAGCCGTGAAGCACCCGAGTCGTTGTCGCCATCTATGACATCGCTCGGAAACATGAAATTCATGTTTTTCAGCCTCATTCAGGTCGTACTGTATTGCGTGCTGTTCTTCTCGCTTCAGGGATTCACATTCTTCCACATCGGACAATGGGCGCTCTTTGCCGGAGGAAGCACCGTTCTCACCTACGTTCTGCTGCTGACAATAGAAAAAACAAGACGCGGTTAGATGAAAGACTACAGTCTCGAGAGCCGGAAATATGTCATCGGCGGCATTGCCATTGCCATTGTAATCATCTATACAGTCAGGCTTTTCACGCTGCAACTGCTCAGTGACGATTACAAGAAAAATGCCAATTCGAACGCCTTTCTGAAGAAAACGGAGTACCCGTCACGCGGTCTCATCTACGACAGAAACGGCGAACTGCTCGTCTACAACCAACCTTCCTACGACGTGATGGTCATCATGAACGAGGAGAAAGGGCGTATTGACACGGTTGATTTCTGCAACACTCTCGGCATAACAAAGGAATTCTTCATCAAGAGAATGGCGGAGATCAAGGACCGTTCGAAGAATCCCGGCTACTCACGATACACCCAACAGATATTCATGACACAAGTCCCGGAACACGAGTTCAGCATTTTCCGGGAGAAACAGTTTCGCTTTCCCGGTTTCTACACCCAGAAACGCAGTCTGCGACAATACCAATATCCCTACGCAGCCCACGTTCTGGGTGACATTGCAGAGGTCTCGCAAGGCGACATAGATGCCGATGACTACTACCAGCCGGGCGATTACATCGGCAAACTCGGAGTGGAACGCTACTATGAAAAGCAACTCCGCGGAACAAAAGGCATGCAAATCCTATTGCGTGATGCCCGTGGAAGGATACAGGGACACTACAAGGACGGTGCACTCGACACTCAACCGGTGGCAGGCAAAAACCTCACGCTGAGCCTCGATGTGCAGTTGCAAGCCCTCGGAGAACGGCTTCTCGAGGGAAAGATTGGCAGCATCGTTGCTATAGAACCGTCTACAGGAGAGGTTCTATGCATGGTTTCGTCGCCGTCATATTCGCCCCAGATGATGGTAGGAAAGCAGCGCAGCCAGAACCACAGACGGCTGATGACCAACTCATGGAGACCACTTCTCAACAGAAGTATCATGGGACAGTACCCCCCAGGTTCGACTTTCAAGACATCACAGGCTCTCACGTTCCTCTCCGAAGGCATACTTACACCCTCCACGGCATTCCCTTGCAACCACGGATTCTATCATCGCGGACTGCACGTCGGATGCCACGGACACGCCTCCCCCATATCTCTTGTCCACGCGATAAGCACTTCTTGCAACGGATATTTCTGCTGGGGACTGTACTATATGCTCGGCAACAGGAAGAAATATCCCAGTGTGCAGGACGCCATGAACACATGGAGAGACTACATGGTGAGCATGGGCTTCGGCTATAAACTCGGCATCGACCTGCCGGGAGAGAAGCGCGGGCTTATCCCCAACTCCGCTTTCTACGACAAAGCGTACAGAAAATCATGGAACGGGCTGACGGTCATATCCATATCAATCGGTCAGGGTGAGGTCAACCTCACTCCTCTACAGATAGCGAACCTGTCTGCCACGATTGCCAACAGGGGCTATTATCTTGTTCCACACGTCGTAAAGAAAATAGAGAGCGAACCCATTGACACTCTCTACACACGCCGCCACTACACGAAAGCGGCACGCCGTGCCTACGACTATGTGGTCGCAGGAATGCGCAGTTCGGCACTCGGAGGCACCTGCAAGATGCTGGCACGCTATCCGTTTGAGGCTTGCGGCAAGACAGGAACAGCCCAGAACCGTGGTCACGACCACTCCGTCTTCATGGGATTTGCCCCGATGAACAATCCGAAAATAGCCATTGCCGTGTATGTGGAGAACGGCGGTTGGGGCGCAGACTACGGCGTTCCCATCGGCGGACTTATGATGGAACAGTACCTGAACGGCAAACTCTCGCCACAGTCGGAGAGTCTGGCAACGGTGTACCAAAAGAAACGAATAGCCTATGGAAATGCCAGCAGGTAGAAAATACAGCATTTGGAGGTCACTGGACTGGTGGACAGTAGTTATTTATCTTGCCCTCATGGCATTCGGATGGATAAGTATCTGCGGGGCAAGTTTCAGTTACAGCGAACCCAATTTCTTCAGTCTGGACACCCGGTCGGGCATGCAGATTGTGTGGATAGGCTCTGCTATCTTGCTCGCCTTTGTAATCATGATGACCGACAGCCGCTATTTTGACTCGTTCTCGTTTATCCTTTACGGTCTGTTGTTGCTGCTGTTGTTCGCCACAATCTTCAATCCGCACGAGATAAAGGGCTCCCGGTCGTGGCTCGTAATAGGACCTTTGCGGTTGCAACCGGCAGAATTTGCCAAGTTCGCCACGGCTCTGGCTCTGGCGAAACTGATGAGCAGTTACAATTTCGACATCCGCCGTTGGCGTGATGCTGTGTCAGCCTTGGCGATAATACTTGTGCCAATGCTCTTCATAGTGGCACAAAAGGAGACTGGCTCGGCACTCGTCTACGCTGCGTTTTTCCTGATGTTCTACCGTGAGGGAATGCCAGGCAGCGTGCTGTTCACTGGCATTGCTCTGGTATTCTACTTTGTCGTGGGAGTGAAATACGCCGATGTGATGCTGTTCGACACGCCGACCGCCGTGGGAAAATACACCGTCATGCTCGCCGTGCAAATCTTTGCCTCCATATTGGTGTATGTATATTGCAGCGAGAAAGACCACGCATTGAAGATGCTGGGGATAAGTCTCGGCGGCACGGCGCTTGCCACCCTCTTCGCCGTATATGTCATTCCGTTCGACATCACATGGGTTCAACTTGGCATTACTGTTGCTCTTGTGGCATTCCTTGCATACCGTTGGCTCTACACGAGGGCAGGAAACTACCTGTTCATACTGCTGTTCACCGTAGGCAGCATGGCATTCTTCTATTCCGCCGACTATGTTCTCAACAACGTGATGCAGCCTCATCAGCGCACGCGCATCAATGTATTGCTCGGCTTGGAGGAGGATCTTGCCGGAGCAGGCTACAATGTCCATCAGAGTAAAATTGCCATTGGTTCGGGCGGTCTCAAGGGAAAAGGATTTCTCAACGGAACCCAGACGAAACTGAAATATGTGCCTGAACAGGACACGGACTTTATTTTCTGTACCGTAGGCGAGGAGGAAGGTTTTCTGGGAAGTGCCGGTGTGCTGGTGCTCTTCCTGGCACTGATACTGCGGCTCATACACCTTGCCGAGCGACAACCGTTTGCCTTTGGGCGCATCTATGGCTATTGCGTACTGAGCATATTCCTGTTCCACCTTTTTATAAATGTAGGCATGGTGTTGGGAATAACGCCTGTCATTGGCATTCCGCTGCCGTTTTTCAGTTATGGAGGTTCTTCCTTGTGGGGCTTCACCATACTGCTGTTTATCTTCTTGCGGATAGATGCCAGCCGCAACAACAGGCTTCTGTCCTGAGAAAGCGCATCAACGCTCCTTCTCGACAGTCAGTCCCACATCGGCTATACCGGGCAATATCTCTCTCCTCATGTTGTGGTTGACTTTCACACACAACGAGTCGCCTTTCGCCAGATTTTCCGATGCGATGCGAAAACGGTACTGATAAAGGTTTATGCCCTTGCCTGTGGAATGACCGCCACGGTCGGCAAGGACACATTTCAAGGTGTCAGTGCGGTGCAAGCCCGAGGGACTTACACTGCGGTTGACTGTCATCGTTATGTTTGTAAAAGGGAAATTGTTGGCTGTGCGCATATCGAGGAACAGACCGTATGTACCCTCTTCCTCCACGGCAGGCACGCAGAATGTCACCGTATCGTTGCGTTCCCAACCCGAAAGCGGCGTATGGGCAAAACTGTCATACACCTTCCGCCCCTTGCACGACAGCATCGTCAATGCCACTATGGCGGTTGCCAACAGGCATATCCGGTTAACCCTCACCCTTGTTATCCTTTCGGTTGTCCTTGTTTTCCTTGTTGTTGTCTTTCTTGTGACCTTCATTACGGCGACCGTGGTCGTTTCGCCGGTTGTTCTTGCGGCGCTTCGACTTGTCGAAACGGTTGATGTCAGCATCGGCAAGCAGGTCTTTCGGTTTCCCAGGCTCACGTTTCTTGCCGTCCTCCTGCAATGACAGGGGACGCTCGCCACGCTTGTTCATCTCGATGATGGCATTGGCACGCTCGGCGGAAATGGTCTCTATATTGGCGGCAATGCGCTTGTCGGTGGAATAGGACACCAGCCCTGCGAGTATGTCAGCCTTGAAGAAATGGTATTCGCCATCCTGTGTCTCAAGCACAATGTTGCGTGCCGGGATATTTTTTCCTGCCTCCACATACATATCAGCCTCATAGTTGAGGCAGCATTTCAGTTTCGCACACATTCCTGCGAGTTTCTGCGGATTGAGCGAGATATCCTGGAAGCGTGCGGCATTGGTACTCACCGAACTGAAATTTTTCATCCATGTGGCGCAGCAGAGTTCCCTTCCGCAAGGTCCCGTACCGCCTATTCGACCTGCCTCCTGACGTGCTCCGATTTGCTTCATCTCTATTCTCACATGGAAAGTGTCGGCAAGAACCTTGATGAGTTGGCGGAAGTCGACGCGCTCATCGGCGATATAGTAGAATATAGCCTTGTTACAGTCGCCCTGATACTCCACGTCTCCGATTTTCATGTCAAGTCCCAGGTTCTTCGCAATCTGTCGGCTTTGTATCATGGTGTCGTGTTCGCGCGACTTTGCTTCACGGAATTTGTCCATGTCAACCTCCTTTGCCAGACGGCAGATACGCCGTATATCGTCAGGCTGACGCAAGTTTGCTTTTCTCACCTGCAGTTCTACCAGACGACCCGTGAGCGTCACCACGCCCACGTCATGTCCCGGATTGGCCTCCACCACCACGGTATCACCTTTCTTCAAGTCGAGGTTTGCCGTGTTGTGGAAATATCCCTTGCGTGTGTTCTTGAACTGTACCTCTACCAGATCGGTAGTTTCGTTGTTGCCCGGAACGTCTGCCAGCCAGTCATAAGTATTGAGTTGGTGGTCCGAACGACCCACTCCCTTGCGGCAAAGTCCCTGACAACATCCGTCGGCAAGACGGAATTTCATATCCTTGTAGTCCATCACTTTCTTATTATAAGTACTATTGTCTTGAGCGCAAAGTCAAAGAATTCCATTTTTGCATTGGCATTCTGACCTATCGCCCTCATTGTTCTGTCTATTAGATTCAGCATCCCTATCACGTTGGCTTCATTGACAAAGCGCGCGAAATTCTTCGAGAACTGCTCCTCTTCCTCGGTCATATACACGAGTTGTGGGTCGCCGAAGTTGTACATGAAGTTCTCTCTCACCTGCGATGACATATACATCAGCAGTCGCTTCTGCTTCTCCCTGCCATAACTTGCCACCGCATCTGCCCACTTTTTCATGCCCATGGTGTTGCGCTGATAGGCAAAACGCATCAACATGACAAACATCTCGTGAAACTCGCGGTTCTCGTTTCCCGTGTCAAGAAACTCCATCGCCTTCAGCCAATTGCCGCAAGCGATGTGGGTGACACGCTCCGCCAGAGCATCGTCAAGTCCCCTCTTGGTCACCAAGGCAGCCTTTACAGCCTCGTCAGAGATGCGCTTTACATCGATGCGCTGCACACGGCTGCGTATTGTCTCGAGCAGTTTCTGCGGTTCTTCGCTCACCAACAGGAACACCGTCTGGCTTGGCGGTTCCTCGAGAAGTTTCAGTATCTTGTTGGCAAATGCCACGTTCATGCGCTCGGGAAGCCATATTATGCACACCTTGTAGCCTCCTTGGCTCGATTTCAACGACAGTTTGTGGATGAGGGCATCGGCCTCGGCGGCAAATATCTGCGCCTGTTGGTTCTCCGTCTTCATCATCGTGAGCCACTCCTCAAAGGTGAAAAACGGCGAGCGGAGCAGCAGTTCGTTCCATTCGGAGGCAAAGTCGTCGCTGACGATATCCCTGTTCGAGGGTGTCCCGGTGGGACGTATTACAGGATAAACGAAGTGCAGGTCGGGATGCCGGAACTTCTTCAACATCGCCTGGACATTGGCGTTTGTACCCTCTTCACGCTCTCCCAACAGCCATGAAGCCAGCGACAGAGCCAGCGGCAGCGTGCCGTAGCCCGACGCTCCGGCGAGCATCAGCGCATGGGGTACTCTGTCCTCTTCCGCCATCAGGCGCAATCGGGCAACCACATCTTCCTGTCCTATATTCTCACTGAACTTCATATGTCATGTGTTATGGGAGTTCCGTCCGTCAGTGTCCTAACCTGTTGGTTATCTCCACCACCGAGTCAACAGCCGAGACGGTGTAGAAATGTATCGTGTTGACACCCTTTTCATACAGTTCACGGCACTGGTTCACACCCCACTCTATGCCCAACGCCTTTGCGTCGGCATCGGTCTTGCACTTCACAGCCTCCCGTGCGAGGTCTTCAGGCAAATCCACATGGAATGTCCTGGGCACTACCGTGAGTTGCGAAAGTTTCGCCATCGGCTTTATTCCCGGTATTATCGGGATTGTTATTCTTGCTTTTCTGGCAGCGTCAACGAAGTCGAAATACTTGTTGTTGTCATAGAACAACTGGGTCACGGCATATTCTGCACCGAGGTCTTGTTTACGCTTCAGATACTCCAAATCCATCTGCAGGTTGGGCGCTTCCTCATGTTTTTCGGGATAGCACGCCACCCCATAAGAGAAAGGAGTGCCCGGATGCTTCATCTGGCTTCCGTCATTGAAGAAGCCTTCATTAAATCTGTTCACTTGCACCTGCAACTCCGTGGTGTGCGCATACCCCCCGTCCACAGGGGTGAACACGCGGTCTTCCTTCGCCTTGTCACCTCGCAGGAGCAGCAGATTCTCTATTCCGAGGAACTGCAAGTCCAGCAGTTCGTACTCTATATCGTCGCTGCTGACGCCCGAACAGATGACGTGTGGCACGACAGGAATGTCGAAACGGTTTTGTATTGCGGCCGCTATCGCCACCGTACCCGGTCGGCGACGCACACGCTGGCGCTCAAACTGTCCGCCGGGAAGTTCCCTGTAGACGTATTCACTGTGGTGTGTGGTGATATTGACATACAGAGGATTGTTCGCCGAAAGCCTCTCTATCGTGGCAAACAATGCCTCCATGCCGTTGCCTTTCAACGGCGGCAACACCTCGAAAGAGAAGTTCCTGCCATTCAAGTCCTTTATCCTGTCCGTTACTTTCATCCTGTTTTCCGTATTGCCGAGTGCAGTTTATCTTATGCAAAGACAATGCAAACGAGTGCAAAGAAAGCTTGCTTTCAATTTGCCGAGTGCAGCTTTATCTTATGCAAAGATACTAATTTTCCCCTCTATATCACCCCCTGTTCACCGTTTTTTTACTGCGTTCCCGTTTAGCAGTTACGGCATATTAGAGGCTGATTTTCTTGTTCGGGACACTTTTTCCGTTGTTTGAGGGTTGAAATTCCCTTGTTCTTTGTATCTTTGCCGTTGGGTTTGGCTTATGCCACGACCCGGACATCGTTGGTAAAAACAAAGCATTCGCTATTATTTCGCGTTCAGCCAAAAGCCTCGGAAACTT
>CAVFZF010000024.1:0-32681 GCA_963627025.1 Bifidobacteriaceae bacterium
AAACCACTTGAGTTGCTCCGCCGTGGAAATCTCATAGTAACTGCTGTCGTTCAGCGCAGGTGCATTGTCGTCGGCATACACGGTAGTCGAGAAGCACGAAAACAGCAGTGCCAGCACGCTGACGAGGCCAAGCCGCGGCGTCACCGACAGGAAAAAGTATTTCGAAACCTTGTTTCTGTGAGTATGTTTATCGGTATTCATTGTCTTTGAACGGTTTGGAGTTGAATACACTATGTGTATTAAGGCGCAAAATTAACGCATTTGCGCAAAATACGCAAGCATTTTCTCCAAAACGTTCAAAATCAGTTGAAAATACAAGAAAAAAGCGGCTTCTGTGCAGGAAATGTGCTTCAGCGATACATGAGCAGCGTTTTTGCAGTGCGCAAGCCGTACTTTCGTGGCGCAAGAACGGCGTTTTCGTGGCGGCACATCAGTTGAGGGACGCTTGTACATCATGTGATGTACGGTCGTACTTCATGTGTGGTACGATTGTACTTCAAATGATGTACCGATGCAAAAAGGGTAGTTATGGCAGACAAGAACTGGTGTCTGGCATTATGAAAACTTGCTTAATGGGTGGCTATCCAGAAGGGTGTGGAGGACAGATAGGGGGCAGCCTGACTGTTGACGGTGGGGTCGCTGATGGTAAGTCCGCAGTTGGTTGCCACGGGAAACGAACCGGGGATAAAGAGACTGTAGATTCGCGGTGTGCTGCTGTGCGCCACTATCATGTCGGAATAGAGGATTTCAAACTGCGAGGCGAGCGGTTCGGGTGTGCCGAGAGCGGCGAGAGCGCGGTCGGTATAGTCCTTCATGTCAAAGAAAACATGGGAATCGAAACCGTCGAGCACCTGCGGCGAGAGGTCAGAGGGACTGATGTCAGCGTCGGCGAGCATAGAGTTCAGCGTGCGCATGAGTTGTGCTGCACGCTCCGTCTTGCGGCAGTCCGTGACGGACAAAGCACCGAATGGGCTTGTGTAAGAAGTGTAGAAGGCGTGGAAACAGGAGACTACCGCACTGTAGTCGGGCGTGACAGTGCACATGTATGCCCACGTGTCGGCATAGGGTATCCCCACATCCATTATCTCCGAGGTGGACGCTATGAGGTAGTCGACGGCATCGCGGAGTTGGTAGGCGGTCTCTATATTCGCCATATAGCAGTCGTCGAAGCAGAGGTACTCAAGGTGTCGGATGCCCGACTCCACTATTGCCGAGTCGAGAGTGCAGATGTTGGTCTTCATCTCCGCACTATTCCCACCGAACGCCTTCGCCAGTCCCGGACGGCTCTCGCGCGGCAGCCAGCCTGTGCCGTGCGCTCCTATGACCATGGAATAGGTGTCGGCACCGGCACGGGAAGCGGCGTCGCTGAACATGGTGCGGATGTTCTGCTTGTCGGTGAACGCCCAGTCGGTGTAGGTTTTAAGCAGTGTCTCGCGGCACTGGCCTTTGCGCACGGATATCTCTATCAACTGAGCCTCGTTGCGTGCAATGGCCTTTATGAGAATCACCCGTGGCGTCTGCGACGACGGCAGGGCTGCCATTGCCGTCTTGATGTCCTCGATGTTGTCGGCGATAACCGACTCCAGACCGTCCGTCCAAGGGAAATAGAGCACCACGGCGTGGATGGGTTGCGGTTCGGGAGTGTCGTGCGAGCATGACGACAGCAGTGTTGCAGCGAGCGCAAGGCACAGCGTCAGGACGGCAGCAAACCGGCGTATGCCGATGCAAAGGGACATACGCTGACGGAGAAAACGGTGATTGCACAACATGGGTGCAAAGTTCGTCCAAAAGCGTGAGATATGCAAGGGATTGCAGAAAAAACGCGCCGAATGCGGCATTTGGCACTTTTATTTCGGCCAACGGAGACAATCTGTCGCTTTTATTGCTAACTTTGTAACTACAAGAGAAACCATTAAATACCAGAATATGAAACGAAAAGCGATACTGCTGCTGTGCATCGCCCTGATGCAGGCGGGCATCATGAGAGGCGGACAGAGGTGGCACATAGCCGGACACCACACCGTGGAGTGGAACGGAAGCGAGGGCGGACTGCCCCACTCTGACCATATAGAGATGAGCGGACGCCGCGTGTCGGTGGTATACTACTGGAATGTGGACAGCGAGGGGCGCTTCAGCGTGGACAGACATCTTGTGTTCCCCACCCTGCGCACCCTGCCCGACAACACCCATGCCAGTTGGATGCCGCACTCCGATGCGGACTTCCTGAAAGGGATGACGGTGAACAACCGCCGCCTGACAGGCGAGAAGGTGACACGCATGACGCTCGACGGACGCATGACAGTGGTGTCTGCCGCCGACGGTGACGGCTGTCCCTTCACCATAGAGCGCACCCTCTGGCCGAGCACCACGCTGCAGGCGGTGTGCGAACGCTACACTGTGACGAACGCCGGGCGCGAGACCAAGACGCTGAGAGTGCCTGCCGTGCGCAGCGAGCGCACCACCAACGGCAAGGAATACAAGGGAGGTCCGTTCCGGCTTGTAGCCAAGACGGCATTCGCAGAGGAACTGTGCATCGACCTGAAGCCCGGCGACAGCGTGTGCTTCCACGCCTCACTACAGGGCTACAACGCCGCGACGGAGAGCGAGGCGGCACCTGATTTCGTCAGCGAAGCGGAGGACAGGGAGCGGCTAATCGGCACTTTCACCGGCCAATTGGACTTTTCCTGTCCCGACGACACGCTGTCAACGCTCTTTGCGATGGCAAAGATAAGGTGTGCGGAAAGCATTTTCGACACCCCCGCAGGACCGATGCAAAGTCCCGGAGGGGAATCCTATTACGCCGCCATGTGGTGCAATGACCAGGCAGAATACATCAATCCTTTCTTCCCGTTCCTCGGCTACGGGCTGGGCAACGAGAGTGCCATGACCACCTGGAGATGCTATCTCAAACTGACAAACCCCGACTATCACTTCATGCCCTGGAGCATCATCTGCGGCGGAAGCGACACTTTCGGTCCGTTTGACCGCGGTGACCAGGCGATGTTGGCCTACGGCGCCGGCCGCTACTGCCTGGAGAGAGGCGACAGGAAGACCGCAGAGGAAGTGTGGCCGCTGATAGAATGGTGCCTGGAATACTGCAAACGGCGCATCAACAGCCACGGAGTGGTTGCCAGCGAAGCCGATGAACTGGAGCACAGACTGCCCTCCGGCGACGCCAATCTCTGTACGAGCAGCCTCTATTACGACGCCTTGAAGAGTGCCGCATACCTTGCCGACGCCATGGGGAAGCCGGCAAAGGTAGGGGCGGAATACAGAAAACAGGCGGCGCAACTGCGGCGCAACATAGACAGTTTCTTCCATTGCGAGGTGGAAGGATACGACACTTACCGTTACTATGAGGGCAACGACAAGTTGCGTTCATGGATAGCCATACCGCTGACAATGGGCATCTACGACCGTGCCGAGGGCACTGTGGAAGCCATGTTCAGCCCTCAACTGTGGACAGAGAACGGCATGCTCAGCGTGAGCGGCGACAAGATATTCTGGGACCGCACCACCCTCTACGGACTCAGGGGCACTTTTGCCGCCGGATATACGGAGAAGGGACTGGAGTATCTGCGCCGTTTCAGCGCGACAAGACTGTTGGGCGAGCATGTGCCCTATATGGTCGAAGCGTGGCCGGAGGGCGGACAGAGACACCTGAGCACGGAGAATGCCCTCTACTGCCGCATCTTCACGGAGGGTCTGCTGGGCTTCCGCGCCACAGGATTCCACTCCTTTGAACTCACTCCACAGATGCCCCGCGGCTGGGACTGCTACTCGTTCAGAAACGTATACGCCTGCACCGACACGCCCATGGATATCGAGGTGAAACGCCTGAAGGGCGACCGTCTGCAGGTGAAGATAACAAAAGGCGGCAAGACTGCTTACCGGTCGACCGTCAGGACAGGACATACCATAACAGTAAAGAAATGAAAAAGACAGACTGGGAAAAGATGCAGGACGGCGAAGTGTATGATGACTTCGACCGTGACCTGTTCAACCGCCGTGTGGAAGCGAAGAAACTGTTCCGCGAGTACAACCGTACGGACGACAGCGAGGTGGAAAAACGCCGTGACATCATGCGGCGTCTGTTTCGCGAGGTGGGCGAAAACGTGTGGATAGAACCCGACTTCCGCTGTGAATTCGGCAAGAACATTGTCATAGGAAACGACGTGTATATCAATTTCGGATGCGTCATCCTCGACTGCGGAAAGATAACTATCGGCAACCAAGTGCTCATAGGACCCAACGTGGGACTGTATGACGCCAACCACGCACTCGACGCCGTGGAGCGCATGGACGGCGCTCTCATCCCCGGAGACATCACCATCGGCAACCGCGTCTGGATAGGCGGAGGCACCATAATACTCCCTAACGTCACCATAGGAGACGACACCGTCATCGGCGCAGGGAGCATCGTGACCCACGACATCCCCCGAGGCGTGGTGGCGGTGGGCAATCCCTGCCGTGTGTTGAGAGAGATTTCCGACAAGGACAAAGTGGGATTCAAGAGAGAAATCAAAGGATAAAGAGAGACCAGGAGGGAGAGAAAGGATGAAAGAACTTACGCCCAACGGAGGCATACCACGGAATATTCTCTTCACAATGGCGGTCATTGGCGGCCTCACAGTCGCCAACCTGTACTACAACCAGCCACTGCTTGAAGCGATGCGACAGGCACTCGGCGCTACGGAACTGCAGGCTAACCTCATCACATTCATCACCCAACTGGGCTACGCACTGGGACTTGTCCTTGTCGTTCCACTTGCCGACAAGGTCTCACGCCGTAAAATCATCGGCGTAAACATCAGTCTTGCGGTAATCTGTTGCGTGGCTATCGCCCTCAGCAAGAGCCTGTGGCTCGTGTGGACAGCATCGATTATACTGGGCTGCAACAGTGTAGTGCCGCAGATGTTTGTGCCTGTAGCGAACCACTTTTCCAAGCCCGAGAACAAGTCGCGCAATATGGGCATCGTGCTGACGGGGTTGCTTAGCGGCGTGCTTGGGGCGAGAGTGGTGAGCGGTTACGTCGGTGAGTGGTTCGGATGGAGAGCCATGTTCGGCATCGCAGCCTTGGTCATGGCAGTCTGTCTTGCGGTCATGCTGCGCACGTTGCCTGTAATGCCGGCGAGTTTCCACGGCTCTTACGGTCAACTGATGAAATCCATAGGCGGCATATACCGTGATTTCCCTGCCATACGCGTCTATTCCCTGCGCGGCGGACTTAGTTTCGGCAGCATGATGGCTATCTGGTCGTGCATGGCGTTCCATGTTGCGGGCGCGCCGTTCCATGCCGGCAGCGACGCCGTAGGACTGTTGGGACTGTGCGGACTGGCAGGAGCAATGGCGGCAAGCGGCATAGGCAAGTACATACCGAAGTTTGGCATCGAGCGTTTCTGCCTTACCGGCAACATACTGCAGTTTGCCGCATGGGCGGCGGCATGGGTCTTTTCCGGCAGTTATGCGGGGCTTGTGGCAGCCATAATGATGGTGGACGTGGGTGCGCAATGCTACCAGTTGAGCAACCAGAGCGGCTGTCTCTCACTTGTGCCGGAGGCGACCAACCGTGCAAACACCATCTTCATGAGCCACCTCTTCGTGGGCGGCAGTCTCGGCACTCTGTGCTCGGGCATAGCGTGGAACTGGCGCGGATGGGACGGAGTCTGCCTTGTGGGTTTCGCTTTTGCCCTTGCCGTGGCAACGGTAAATGTGCTTTTCAACTGGCGAAAGGGGTAAAACACCGAGTTCCACCTTCCTGCATGCGCCGGGAATCACCGCATCTTGCCGTATGTCACCTCTTTTTCCAGAAAGTCATAGACGTATCCCGGTGATTGGAAATCCCTTAAATAATCTATCTTGTGCAAAGACAAGGACTTCAAAACAAATCCCCAAGACAACAAAAGAAAATCTCTTGCAGATTCCGAAAAAAGGACTGCAAGAGACTGAATAGTACCCAGAGCCGGGGTCGAACCGGCACGGATTGCTCCACTGGTGTTTGAGACCAGCGCGTCTACCGATTCCGCCATCTGGGCATAGACACAAAAATTTTCGGGTGCAAAGGTAGTTCTTTTTTTGCAAGACCGCAAATTTAGGGAGATGTTTTTTCCGCAATCCCCCCAACATTGCACTGTTCTCCCCTACTCTCTGCGCCGTTATCCCTCGTAGATCATGCCCTTTTTGAGAGCCTCGACCTCCTGTTCCGTCACGAATGTGGAGAGCAGTTGGTAACCGAAAGCCATGGCTGCACCCGGTCCTTTGCCTGTTATGATGTTGCCGTCTACGGTCACCATGTCGCCGGTATAGGTCGCTCCGTCGAGATACTGGTCAAATCCGGGATAGCAAGTGGCGCACTTTCCGTTGAGGATACCGAGTTTGCCGAGCACCATGGGGGCTGCGCATATCGCCCCTATCAGCCGTCCTGCCTCGTTCTGGGCAGTGAGTGCGTTGCATACAATCTCCGATTCCATGAGGTTGGAAGCCCCCGGCATTCCTCCGGGAAGGATGAGCAGGTCGGCGTCAGAGAGGTCAACATCGGCGATATGACAGTCTGCCTCCACCGTGACTCCGTGGGATGTCTCCACGCTGCGCGACGCTGTGATGCTCACAGTCACCACTTCCACTCCACCACGACGCAGGATGTCGACCGGTGCCAACGCCTCAATGTCTTCGAAACCATTGGCAAGAAATTCGTACACTTTTGCCATTTTACACTTTGAAAGTTTATAATTTTTAGTTACTTTTGTATTCGCAAAGTTAGTGAATATACTGCAAACACACAAAGAAAAGCGGCTATGATTGACAAAAAACTCCGTTTCGCCATTTTCGGAAACGAATTCCAGGCCAAGAAATCCGCATCCATCCAGAAAGTCTTTTCTGTCCTTTCCGACCGTGGAGCGGATATTGTCATAGACCGTCCGTTCCTCGACTTTCTCCGCAACGAGCATATCGACGCCGGCAAAGCCACGCCTTTCGACGGCGACGATTTCCATGCCGACTTCGTGGTTTCAATGGGCGGAGACGGCACATTCCTCAAGGCTGCCAACCGTGTGGGCACAAAAGGGATTCCGCTCATAGGGGTCAACATCGGCCGTCTGGGATTTCTCTCCGACATAATGCCCAGCGAGATAGAACACACAGTGGATGATTTGTACGCCGGGAACTACAAACTGGAGGACCACACCGTCATCTCCGCCGAGGTCGACACGCCCGACGGCACGGTCTGCAGTTGCGCTCTCAACGACATTGCGATACTCAAACGCGACACCGCATCGATGATTACCGTCAGCGTGACCATAGGAAACGAGTACCTTGTGACCTACCAGGCCGACGGACTTGTGGTGTCCACGCCCACCGGGAGCACCGCCTACAACCTGTCAAACGGCGGTCCAATCATGGTGCCCACCACCGACACGCTGTGCCTGACCCCTGTTGCGCCGCACAGCCTCAACATCCGTCCCATTGTCATCGGCGACAGTTCGGTCATCACGCTCAACGTGGAGAGCCGCTCACACAGTTTCCTTGTTGCCGTAGACGGACGCAGCAGCACCTTCGGCGAGGGTTCGAAGGTCACGGTGAAGAAGGCAGACCACTGCATCAAAGTGGTGAAACTGCAGGACAAACGCTATTATTCCACCCTGCGGGAGAAGATGATGTGGGGTGCTGACGTGCGCTGACAGGCACACCAACTGACTTTTCCGACTATCCGGCATGAGATTTCCCGAACTCCCAAACAACAAGTATGGCACCGCCACAATAGCCCGATGGCTCTGGCAGGCATGGAAAGGCGTCAGACGACAGGCCATCCTCAACGCCTCGCTCGGACTTGCCTCGGTGGCAGCGAGCCTCCTCTCCGTGTGGGCGGTGCAGCGTGCCATCGACGTGGCATCGGGGGCCAAGCCGGGCAACATCTACCTTTCCGTAGGCATCATGGGGTGCATTATCCTCTGCGGTTTTGCCATCCAGATATCCAAGATATGGGTGCGCAACATCCTCGGGGTACGCGCGCAGAACCGCATGCAGCAGAGACTGCTCGACAGGATGCTGCGTTCGGAGTGGCACGGACGCGAGTTGCACCACTCCGGCGACGTGATGAACCGTCTCGAACAGGATGTCATCACCGTGGTGGACTTCCTCGCCGAGACCCTGCCCAACACTCTCTCGACGACGGCACTCTTCGTCGGCGCATTCGCCTACATGTTCTCCATGGACAGCACTCTTGCCCTCATCACCGTGGCAATCATCCCGTTGTCAATCCTTCTCAGCAAGATATACGTCCGCCAGATGCGGCGCCTGACACGCCAGGTGCGCGATTCCGACAGCCAGGTGCAGAGCGTGATGCAGGAGACAGTACAGAACCGCATGCTCATAAAGACCCTTGAGAGCGACTCGCTCATGGTGGACAGACTCGAGACAACACAGCACGCGCTCCGCCGCAACGTGGTGAAGCGCACGCGGTTCAGCGTCATCTCCAACCTCATACTCAATTTCGGGTTCTCACTGAGTTACCTTGTGGCGTTCCTCTGGGCAGCCCTGCGCATGTCGTCACACACGCTCTCGTTCGGTGGCATGACGGCTTTCCTGCAACTCGTCAACCGCATACAGTCGCCGGCACGCGACCTCTCGAAACTCATCCCGGCATTCGTCAGCGTGTTCACGGCGGCGGAACGCCTCATGGAACTGGAGGAAGCGCCGCTCGAAGAGCAGGGAGACCCACGGCAGATGACACCTCCCTGCGGAGTGCGCTTTGCCGATGTGGACTATGCCTACGACGACGCTCCTGTGATAGAGCACCTCACGTTCGACTTCCGGCCGGGCACCTGCACCGCCGTGTTGGGCGAAACCGGTTCGGGCAAGACCACCCTCATACGCCTGATGCTTGCCCTCATACGCCCGCAGAGCGGCCGCGTGACGGTCTATTCCGGCAGCGGAGACGAGGAGATGGCAAGTCCGCTGCACCGCTGCAACTTCGTCTATGTACCGCAAGGCAACACCCTGCTCAGCGGCACCATACGCCAGAACCTGCTCCTTGCCAACCCTGACGCCACGGAAGAGATGATGTGGCAGGCACTGGAAACGAGTTGCGCGGAATTCGTCCACGACCTTCCCGGGCGACTCGACACCGAGTACGGAGAAAAGGGAGGAGGGCTCAGCGAGGGCCAGAGCCAGCGCATAGGCATAGCGAGAGCCCTGTTGCGCAACCGCCCCATCATGCTCTTCGACGAGGCGACCTCAGCCCTCGACCCGCAGACGGAGCGCAGGCTGCTGGAGAACATACTCAAATCAAATGACAAGACGGTGATTTTCATCACCCACAGAACGGCAGTCGTAGACTATTGCGACGCCACATTACGACTATGACAGACTTTTTAAGCACATTCCTTCTGGGACTTGTAATCATCATACACCCCTGTACGGCAGCGCCCAACATCGCCGCCATGACCTATCTTCAGGGCAAGAGCGAGGGCGGAAAGCCCGTCCTGTGGATGTATGTACTGGGACACACCCTGCTCTACGCCGTGCTCGGGACAGCCGCAGCATGGCTTGTGCGCAAAGGCATCATCACCTTCAGCCACCAGGCAGAGACCGAATGGGCTGCGCCGTTGCTCGCAGCGGTGTTCTTCATCGGCGGCATCTACCTCATCGGAAGTTCGCTCTTCGCCCACCATCACCACGAAGTGTCCAACCGCAAACTGCTCCCCGGACTGTGGGGAGCGTTCCTCTCGGGCGTCATCATCGCCGTGGCTTTCTGCCCCGAGGCGGCAGTAGCCTTCTTCGGAGTGCTCGTCCCGTTGTCGGCGGCATCTCCAGCCGGACTGGCACTGCCCACCGTCTTCGCCCTGGCAACAGCCCTTCCACTCGCCGCAGTGGCAGTGTTGCTCCACCGCGGCACGTCATTGCGCCTCGGCTATCTGCACGACATGAGGTGGTTTAACCTCGCCCTCGGCGTCCTTTTCCTCGCCACCGCCGTGGTGACAGCCCTGTTCTGATTCTCCGCATACACCCTTTTCGTACTGCAAGAACTGCCTTTTTGCAGTGCAAGAACTGTGTTCACGCAGGTTGTTCACGGTCGTGGTCCGACCGGTTCACGACCGATATCCGGTCAGCCCACGGTCGTCAGCCGTTCTGCTCACGGTCGTGAACAACCCGCCCGAGCGGTGCAATGGGAGTGCAAAAACGGCGTGGAAAGACAAAAAAGAGGGGCAAAAAAGACCGCAATAATTGTCCGTTACCGCATTTTTAAGTACCTTTGTGCATCATTTATCATACAGTCACTCATGATAACATTCTTCAACACCCCGAACAAAACAGTCATTGCGACACAGTCAGACCACGCCCTCACCGCAGAGGAAACGGAGAAACTCTGCTGGCTCTACGGCGGAGCAAGCGCCGTGGAGGACAGTTCCCTCGACGGACACTTTGTCGGTCCGCGCCGCGAAATGATTACCCCTTGGAGCACAAATGCCGTTGAGATTGCACAGAACATGAATCTTGGCGGCATTTCGCGTATTGAGGAGTACTTCCCGGCAAGTTCTCCCGATGCGGAACACGACCCCATGCTGCAGCGCATGTACAACGGTCTGGACCAGGACATCTTCACTGTCGACATACAGCCGGAGCCTATCCGCCACATCGAAGACCTCGACGCATACAACGAGGAGGAGGGTCTTGCCCTGTCACAAGAGGAAATAGAATATCTCCACAAGGTGGAGGGACAACTCGGAAGGAAACTCACCGACTCGGAAGTGTTCGGCTTCGCCCAAATAAACTCGGAGCACTGCCGCCACAAGATTTTCGGCGGCACGTTCATAATCGACGGCGAGGAAAAGGAGAGTTCGCTCTTCCAGATGATAAAGAAGACCACTGCCGAGAACCCGGGCAAGATACTGTCCGCCTACAAGGACAACGTGGCGTTCGCCGAAGGCCCGGTCATCGAACAGTTCGCACCGGCAGACCACTCTAAGCCCGACTACTTCAGGGTGAAGGAAGTGAAGAGTGTCATCTCGCTGAAAGCCGAGACCCACAACTTCCCCACTACCGTCGAGCCGTTCAACGGCGCTGCAACGGGCACGGGCGGAGAAATCCGCGACCGTATGGGAGGCGGTGTCGGGTCATGGCCGCTGGCAGGAACTGCCGTCTACATGACATCCTATCCGCGCAAGGAAGGACAGCACAACTCATGGGAAGAACTGCTCCCGGTGCGCAAGTGGCTCTATCAGACGCCCGAGCAGATACTCATCAAGGCATCCAACGGTGCCTCCGACTTCGGCAACAAGTTCGGACAGCCGCTCATCTGCGGTTCGGTTCTCACTTTCGAACATCAGGAGAAGGACGAGAAATACGCCTATGACAAGGTGATAATGCTTGCCGGCGGCGTGGGCTACGGCACACAGCGCGACTGCTTGAAGGGCGAACCGCAGAAAGGCAACAAGATTGTTGTCATGGGCGGCGAGAACTACCGCATCGGCCTGGGCGGCGGTTCGGTGTCGTCGGTGGAGACAGGACGCTACTCGTCGGGCATCGAACTGAATGCCGTGCAGCGTGCAAACCCCGAGATGCAGAAGCGCGCCTACAACGTGGTTCGCGCCCTCTGCGAGGAAGACGAGAACCCTATCGTGTCGATACACGACCACGGAAGCGCCGGCCATGTGAACTGTCTGTCGGAGTTGGTCGAGGATTGCGGAGGACTGATAGAGATGTCCAAACTGCCGATTGGCGACAAGACGCTGTCGGCAAAGGAGATTATAGCCAACGAAAGCCAGGAGCGCATGGGACTCCTCATAGACGAGAAGGCGATAGAACATGTGCAGAAGATAGCCGACAGGGAGCGTGCCCCGATGTACACGGTGGGCGAAACCACCGGCGACGCACACTTCGCGTTCGAGCAAGAGGACGGAGTGCGTCCGTTTGACCTTGATGTCGACCAGATGTTCGGTTCGTCTCCCAAGACCGTGATGGTGGACAAGACGGTGGAAAGGAAGTATGACGTGGTGACCTACAGCACCGACAAGATAGACAACTACATAGAAGACGTGCTGCGTCTGGAGGCAGTGGCCTGCAAAGACTGGCTCACCAACAAGGTGGACCGCAGCGTTTCGGGACGCGTGGCACGCCAGCAGTGCCAGGGTGAACTGCAGTTGCCGCTGAGCGACTGCGGTGCCGTCGCACTCGACTACCGCGGCCACAAGGGCATAGCGACAGCCATCGGCCACGCTCCACAGGCTGCTTTGGCAGACCCGGAGGCAGGCAGTGTGCTCTCGGTAGCGGAGTCTCTGACCAACCTCGTGTGGGCTCCTCTCGCCGACGGAATGGGAAGCATCTCGCTGTCAGCGAACTGGATGTGGCCATGCCGGGCACAGGAGGGCGAGGACGCACGCCTCTACAAGGCAGTGGAAGCGTTGTCGGCGTTCTGCCGACAGTTGCATATCAACGTGCCGACAGGCAAGGACTCGCTGTCGATGACACAGAAATATCCCGACGGAGAGAAGATTATCGCCCCCGGAACAGTGATAGTATCGTCGGGCGGAGAGGTGAGCGACGTGCGGAAAATCGTCTCCCCTGTGATGAAGAACGTGGCAAAGAGCCGCTTCTACCACATAGACTTCTCGTTTGACGAACTGCAACTCGGCGGTTCTGCCTTTGCCCAGACCCAGGGAAAGGTGGGCAGTGACGTGCCGACAGTGAAGAATCCGGAATACTTCAGCGACGCCTTCACGGCTGTGCAGCAACTCGTCAGCGAGGGACTTGTACTTGCCGGACACGACATTTCGGCAGGAGGTCTCGTCACAACTCTGCTCGAGATGTGCTTCGCCAACGTCCACGGCGGCATCGCCGTCAGCCTTGACAAGATGCAGGAGACGGACATCGTGAAGGCACTCTTTGCCGAGAATCCGGGCGTAGTGATACAAGTGAGCGACGCAGACAGCACCAGAGTGAAGAAGATACTGGACGATGCCGGCGTTGCCTATATAAAAATAGGTGTACCGCAGGAGGGCAGAGACCTCACCGTGAAGAAGGACGGACGCACCTTTACGTTCGACATCGACAGGCTGAGAGGCGTGTGGTACGAGACTTCCTATATGCTTGACCGCCGCCAGAGTTTCAACGGCAAGGCGGAAGAGCGCCGTGACAACCTCGGAAAACAGCCGTTGGAATACAAGTTCAACGACTCGTTCACCGGCAAACTGTCGCAGTGGGGACTTGACCCTGACCGCCGCACGGAGAGCGGACTGAAGGCTGCCGTCATCCGCGAGAAGGGTACGAACTCGGAGAGAGAGATGGCCTACTCGTTCTGGCTGGCAGGTTTCGACGTGAAGGATGTCACCATGACCGACCTCATATCAGGTCGCGAGACGCTGGAAGACGTCAATGTGATAGCGTTCTGCGGAGGCTTTTCCAACAGCGACGTGCTCGGTTCGGCAAAGGGTTGGGCAGGTGCATTCCTCTATAACCCCAAGGCCAAGACGGCACTCGACAATTTCTACGCACGCAAGGATACCCTTTCACTCGGCGTATGCAACGGTTGCCAGTTGATGATAGAACTGGGACTGCTCAACAACACGTCGGCGGTGAACGATGCAAAGGACTATGCGCAGATGCTGCACAACGACTCCCACAAGTTTGAATCCACCTTCGTGAGCCTCACGATACCCGAAAACGACAGCGTGATGTTCGGTTCGCTCAGCGGAAGCAAAATCGGCACATGGGTGGCACACGGCGAAGGCAAGTTCCGTCTGCCGTTGACGGAGGACAAATACAATGTGGTAGCGAAGTTCAGTTACGACGGTTATCCGGGCAATCCCAACGGCTCTGACTACAACGTGGCAGCCCTTGCGAGCAGCGACGGCAGACACCTCGCCATCATGCCCCACCCCGAACGCACCGTGTTCCCGTGGCAATGCGCCGACTATCCGCAGGATCGCATAGCCTCGGATGAGGTCACACCGTGGATAGAAGCGTTCGTCAACGCACGCAAGTGGGTGGAGAAGAACTCAGGAAAATGATATGTTCTGGCAACTGTTCAAGACATTCTTCAAGATTGGCGTGGTGACCTTCGGGGGCGGTTACGCTATGATTCCGATGATAGAGGCGGAAGTGGTGGACAAGAACAAGTGGATTGAGCGCGAGCAGTTCCTTGATCTCATCGCCATAGCGCAGACGTGTCCAGGCGTGTTTGCGATAAACATAAGCACCTTCATCGGCTACAAACTGAAGAAAGAGCGTGGGGCTGTGCTCGCTGCAGTGGGCTCCGCCCTACCCTCGTTCCTCATAATACTGCTCATAGCCACCGTGTTCAGGCATTTCCAGGACGTGCCCTGGGTGGCAGCGTGCTTCCGTGGCATACGCCCTGCGGTGGTAGCCCTGATAGCCGTACCGACGTTTAACCTCGCCAAGAGTGCGCACATCAACCTCTACACGGTGTGGATTCCCGTCATAGGAGCGGCGCTCATCTGGCTGCTCGGGGTGAATCCCATATTCATAATCATAGCCGCCGCCCTCGGAGGATACCTCTACGGCAGGCTTGCAAAGAACTGATACGCCTGACGGCATCTGAGACATGACATTCCTTTACCTGTTCATAACATTCTTTGAAATCGGGCTTTTCGGGTTCGGAGGCGGCTATGGCATGCTGTCGCTCATACAATCGGAGGTGGTATACCACCACCATTGGCTGACCACGGCAGAGTTTACCAATATCGTGGCGATAAGCCAGATGACCCCCGGACCGGTGGGCATAAACTCCGCGACCTATTGTGGCTATGTGGCTGTGCACAATGCCGGCTACAACGGAGCAATGGCCGTATTGGGTTCGCTGACGGCAACGGCGGCCCTGATGCTGCCCTCGCTCATACTGATGATACTCATCTCGAAGATGTTCATGAAGTATATGAACCACCCTGTGGTGGTGAACGTGTTTACAGGACTGCGTCCCGCGGTGGTCGGACTCCTCGCTGCCGCCACGCTGATGCTCATGAACAGCGAGAATTTCTCCACCCCGTCGGTCGACCCGTGGCAGTTCTGGATAAGCGTGGCACTCTTCGTGGCGACGTTTGTTGGCACGAAATGGGTAAAGGTAAACCCCATACTGATGATAGGGCTTGCAGCCTTTGCCGGACTGATGTTACTCTACTGAGATGTGTCAAAAATGTAAAAATCCCGCAAGAATACAGTATTTACTATACATTTGGGGTTAAAATAAGTATAAAAAGTACGGAGATAATTATATTTTCGTACTTTTTTTATAAATTTGTACCGCTTTGCTAAATAGGTAAGAACTGTATTACTAAGGACAATGAACAAAATCAAGATAGGTGTTATCGGACTTGGACGGATGGGCAAGAAGCATCTGTACGAACTCCAGAAGAACAACATGTGGGAGGTGAAGTACGTTTGCGACACATCCGAGAGCAGAAAAGACGATGCGCTCGCCATTGCGCCGGACGCCATATTCACCACTGACGAGAACGAAATATACGAAGATCCGGATGTAGATGCGGTGGCGCTGTGCGCCCTCGCTGATGTCCGCTTCGAAGAAATAGAGAAAGCGGTGGCGCACGGAAAGCACATCATGGCGGAGAAACCGTTGGCTTACGCCCTCGAAGACGAGTGGAAAGCCGTGGAGGCAACGGAGAAGACAAACCTCGTGTGCACGGTGAACACCTACCTGAGAAACGCCTGGTATACGAACGAAATAAAGGATTTCATAGAGAGCGGCGAGATAGGCGAACTGGCAATAGTGCGCATCTGCCACCTGACACCTGGACTTTCGCCGGGCGAAGGGCACGAATATGAAGGTCCGTCATTCCACGACTGCGGAATGCACTATGTGGACATAGCGCGCTGGTTCGCAGGAAGCGAGTTCAAGACCGCCCATGCCCAGGCGGTGAGAATGTGGGAATACAAAGACCCGTGGTGGCTCCAGTGTCACGGCACATTTGACAACGGCGTGGTGTTTGACATCACCCAAGGACATGTCTACGGCCAGTTGTCGAAAGACCAGACACACAATTCGTATATGGACATCATAGGTTCGAAGGGCATTGTGAGGATGCATCACGACTTCAAAACGGCGGTTGTGGAAAAGCACGGCGTCACAGTGACGGAGCGTGTGGAGCGTCCTCATGGAGGAAAGAACATCGACAGGATGTACCAACTCATGGGAGAATCGATACTCGCGGGCAGGCAAGACCCGAGGCTTCCCAAGTTCAGGGATGCCGTGGTAGCGTCGGAGTTTGCATGGAAGATGCTTGAGGACGCCCGAAAACATGACCTCCCGGTAATCGGCACAGCGGAAGAACTGGAACAGATACACCAACGCCGCAGGACGATGAAGAACGGTTACGGACTGCTGAGATAAGGAAACGTCAATAACAATAACTAAAAATATACACTATCATGGTAAATCAACTAATGTTCTTAGGCAATCTGGGTACGGGCGAAATACTCCTCATAGCCTTAGTAGTACTGCTTCTCTTCGGAGGAAAGAAGATTCCCGAACTGATGAAAGGTCTGGGCAAGGGAGTGAAGAGTTTCAAGGACGGACTCAACGAGGTGGAGAAACAGATTGAGGCTGACCCCGAACCGAAGAAGGACAACAACGAGGCTGCAAAATAAGAGCAGTCTGTCTCCGCAACGGAAAACATCATTCACATTATTATAAACAACTAAAAACTTAATGACAATGAAAACAATGTCAAGGAGATCGTTCCTCAAAGCAGGAACAGCAGCGGCGGCCGCACTGTCTATGGCACCTGCTGACGTGCTCGCGAAGAAGTCGAAAACAGCCCCGAAGGGCATGACAAGGAAACTCAAACTGCTCGCTGTGGGCGTGGGCGGACGCGGTCATGCCGTCATCAACGGTTGCTGCAAGAACGGCGACAAACTCTATGACGACGTAGAGATGATCGGTATCGCCGACGTAGACTGGAAGTATGCCAAGGGCGTACTCGACGAGTACAAGGGCTACTATCCGAACTGCAAACTCTATCATGACTACAAGACGATGTTCGCAGAGTTGCTCAACGAGGCTGACGCAGTAATCTGCGCTACCGCTGACCACACCCACGCAATCATCTGCGCCGAGGCTCTCCAGGCAGGAAAGCACGTATATTGCGAAAAACCTCTGACGCGCACGGTATACGAGTCACGCCTTCTCACCAAACTGGCTGCCAAGGCCAACGTCGCAACACAGATGGGTAACCAAGGCTCAAGCAGTGAAGGTCTGCGCCTCACATGCGAGTGGATATGGAACGGAGAGATTGGCGAGGTGCGCAAGGTGGAGGCTTTCACCGACCGTCCTATCTGGCCTCAGGGTCTGGAGCGCCCGACCGAGGTGCACAAGATACCCGACACTCTGAACTGGGATGCCTTCATCGGCCCTGCTCCGATGCGTCCCTACAACAACATATACCACCCATGGAACTTCCGCGGATGGTGGGATTTCGGTACGGGAGCGCTGGGTGACATGGCTTGCCACATACTCCACTCTGTATTCATGGGTCTCGATCTGAAGTATCCTATCAAGGTTCAGGGTTCTTCAACACCGCTTATGAGCGACTCTTGCCCAAGCGCACAGATTGTGAAATATGTATTCCCGGAGCGTGAGAACCGTCCGAAGGTTGCCATGCCGGAGGTAGAAGTGACATGGTATGACGGCGGTCTGAAGCCCGAGCGTCCTGCCGGGCTGCCCGAGGGAGTGGATCTCAACACATCAGGCGGCTGCGTAATCTTCTACGGAAGCAAGGACACACTCGTTGTGGGCTGCTATGCTGACAAACCGTACCTCGTAAGCGGTCGTGTGCCGAACGCTCCGAAGGTAATGCGCCGCGTGGAACTCGACCACCAGCGTGACTGGATCCGCGCTTGCCGTGAGGATGCCAGCGTACGCGTGAAGACCGCTTCTGACTTCTCTGAGGCAGGTCCTTTCAACGAGATGGTGGCTATGGGCGTGTGCGCAATCCGTCTGCAGGGTCTGAACCAGATACTCAACTGGGACGGCGAGAACATGAAGTTCACCAACATACCGGCAGGTTCGAAGGTCAGCGCAATGATAAAAGACGGCTTCGAAATCCACGACGGACACCCCACATTCAACAAGAAGTGGTCGGATCCGGTGGACGCACAGAAGTTCGCAGCGGAACTTGTGAAGCCCGTTTACCAGAATGGCTACACACTGCCTGAACTTCCTTAACCGACAACAACGCCCCTCCCCTCTGCGGGAGGGGATTTTTCCAATCATAAAGACAGAAACATGAAAAAGTTAACTATAGCCGTAATGGCTCTCGCCATGAGCGTGGCAGCCATGGCACAGGTGCCGGCATACAAGGTGGTAAAGGCGAAAGAGGTGAGCCTCAAGTCTTTCAAGACCGACGCGAAGAACTATACACAAATCTTCAACGGCAAGGATTTCACCGGTTGGAGAGGCTACGGCAAAGACCATGTGCCGGCAAGATGGATCATTGACGACGGATGCATAAAGATTAACGGATCGGGTACAGGCGAAGGACAGAGTGCCGAGGGCGGCGACCTTATATTCGCCCACCAGTACAAGAACTTCACTCTGGAGTTCGAGTGGAAGGTGGCAAAAGGTTCCAACTCGGGTGTCTTCATCCTCGCACAGGAGGTAACGACAAAGGACGACAAGGGCAACGACCGTTATGAGCCTATCTATATCTCCTGCCCGGAGTTCCAGATTCTCGACAACGTGAACCATCCCGATGCGATGCTCGGCGTGGACGGCAACCGCAAGTCGGCATCTCTATATGACATGATTCCCGCCAAACCGCAGAACTCCAAGCCATACGGAGAGTGGAACACCTCGAAAATCGTCTGCTACAAGGGTACTGTCATCCACTACCAGAACGGCAAGAAGGTGCTGGAATATCACCTCTGGACACAGCAGTGGACAGATATGCTCCAGAAATCGAAGTTCTCTGAGAAGTCATGGCCACTCGCTTTCGAACTGCTCAAGAACTGTGGCGGCGAGGAGCACAAGGGATATATCGGTCTGCAAGACCACGGTGACGACGTGTGGTACCGCAATATCAAGGTGAAGGACATGGACGATGCCGACGGCATTGACCTCGAACAGCCTGAGGTATGCTTCCAGATGTACTCCGTGCGTGACCTCATCGGCAACCCCGAAAAGTATGCCCAGAACCACAAGGAGGTGCTGGCTAAACTGGCAAAGATGGGTTACACATCGACTGAGGCTGCCTGCTACGACAACGGAAAACTCTATGGCGTGACACCGGCACAGTACAAGGCCGACATCGAAGAGGCTGGCATGAAGGTGCTGTCAAGCCATGTAGGCCACGGACTCAGCGACCAGGAACTGGCATCGGGCGACTTCAAGGAGTCTCTGAAGTGGTGGAAGCAGTGCGTAGAAACGCATAAGAAAGCCGGAATGAAGTACATGGTGATGCCTTGGCTCAACACTCCGAAGACCCTCGCAGAGGCTAAGGTGCTGTGCAACTACATGAATGCTGTTGGCGAAATGGTGAACAAAGCCGGCATGAAGTTCGGTTACCACAGCCATTCCCATGAGTTCCAGAAAGTGGAAGGACAGGTTTGGTACGACTATATGCTCCAGAACACAGACCCTGCAAAGGTGTTCTTCCAGTTGGACGTGTACTGGGCTGTCATCGCGGACGTCAGTCCTGTGGAATACTTCAACAAGTATCCCGGCCGCTTCACTATGCTCCACATAAAGGACAAGAAGGAACTCGGCCAGAGCGGAATGGTTGGCTTTGACGCCATTTTCAACAATCTGGACAAGGCAGGCACAGAGAACATCGTAGTAGAACTTGAGGAAAGCGACGCTCCCGACATACTTGAGGGAATGAAACAGAGCATTGACTATCTCCTGACCAACGACTACGCTAAATAAAACCAAGTGTTTCCCCTCCGTCAACAGGGCGGAGGGGAGACTTTTACAAAAAGAACCGTCCGCCGCAAAGAGGCGGACAACGTGAACGCACGACATGACCGAACGGGAAACAACAGCCACCCAGGAAACGGAAATGACATTCTGGGATCATCTCGAAACCTTGCGCTGGGCACTCTTCAGAGTACTCTGCGTATTTTTTGTACTGTTCATTCTACTGCTGTGGGCTATGCCCTACATTTTCTCAGACTTCGTACTCGGGCCGACGTCTGACAGTTTCTTCGTCTACAAATACCTCAACGAGTGGACGCACGGGCTTATAAACTTCCAGCAAGGATTCCATGTCCAGATTATCAACATCAACGTCACGTCGCAGTTCATGACGCATATCAACACGTCAATGGCGTTCGCAGCCATACTGACATTCCCCTATCTGATATACGAAGTGTGGCGTTACATCCGCCCTGCACTCTTCGACTACGAGGTGCACAACGTGAAGACGGCGTTCACGGGCGGCACTGTCATGTTCTATCTCGGCTGCGCCGTGGGCTACACACTGGTGTTTCCCTTTACGTTCCGCTTCCTTGTGGAATACGAAATCAGCCCTGACATCGTCAACCAGATAAACCTCCAGTCGTACATAAACAACTTTACCATGCTCATACTGGTCATGGGCATAGTATTTGAAATGCCGCTCGTGGCATGGCTGCTCAGTGCGTTGGGACTGCTGCACCGCGAGTTTCTCACCCAATACAAGCGACACGCCATCGTCATTCTGCTTGTCCTGGCGGCTTTCATCACTCCCTCGGGCGACCCCTTCACCCTCATGCTGGTCTTCGTTCCGCTCTTCCTACTCTATGAACTCTCAATCTTTGTGGTGAAACCTGCACCCAAGGAAGAGGAAGAAGCACAGGAATAAAAGAGACTGTGCGCCGAAGGCAACCTCGTCGTAGACAGTGCGTTGTGCGCCAATACGGGCAATACACACGACAACTGACAAATATATGGCTCACGTATTAGACAAGTTCAGATTTTGCCCAGTATGCGGTTCTTCTCACTTTGAAGCCAACGATGTGAAAAGCAAGAAGTGTTCCGTATGTGGATTCAAGTATTATCTCAATCCAAGCAGTGCCTGCGTGGCGCTCATAGTAAACGACAGGAACGAATTGCTGGTGGTTCGCAGAAAGAATGAACCAGGCAAAGGAATGCTCGACTTGCCCGGTGGCTTTATCGATATGGACGAGACTGGCGAGGAAGGCACCGCAAGGGAAGTGAAAGAAGAAACGGGACTGGATGCCACCGAGGTGACTTATCTTTTCAGTTACCCCAACACCTACCTCTATTCCGACTTCTTGGTACACACCTTGGACATGTTCTTCAAGGTGAAGGTTAATGACCTGAGCCATATAGAAGCCATGGACGATGCGGCCGCCTACTATTGGATTCCGCTGGACAAGATTGACACAGACCTGTTTGCCTTTGACTCCATTCGCCAAGGACTCCGCAAATTCACGCAGCAATAAATCCTTTTAGCGACATCGAAAACAAGACTTATATTCCGCTTTTGAATATCAAACAGTAAAGCAGACATTGCTTTATAGACATTGAAAAGCCGACAGTCTTGGTTGACTGTCGGCTTTTCAACATTGTCGCAAGAGGGTTACAAATAAAAATCTTCATCTACTGTTGTCGGATATTTCCCTGCATCAGTATCATTGGGATTAATGTTCTCGCCGTCTTTCAGTGCCACATGAATGTGGACTTTCTTGACTCCATAATATTTAAGGCTTGCCTTATACTCATAGGTAACAACGAGATTCATGTCATCGTCAATTCCTCTACTGTGCCTCAAGGGGTAAGTTATTTTTGCCAAAGCCTCTCCATATTTTGCATTCAACTCATCGACGAGGCTATGCACAAAATCAACATCTGCCTCCGTAATTTCGCTGTCATCTACAGAAGCGGTAGCAGTCCAAGCATATTCATATGGAGATTTCTCGCCTTCATAGCAATGAGCCCAGTCGCCGTAATAGGCAGAAGGAATCATAAAAACAGGCGGAGTATCTGAATCCAGCAGGAATTTGTCCCAGCCTGTAGCCTGATAGAATGACGAATAAGAAAGGTTTATCCTATAATCATCCGAAAGTTTATTTACAAAGTCCTTTGTTGGCCAATTAATGCCAATGCTGATACGCTCCTGCCAACTGGGCAATCCAACACCCCTATAGGCAACAGTCATCTTGTTAAAGGTATTCCATAGAAGTGTGGCAGCATTTGAAAGCCCGCCATGCAAATAATAGTCAGCCAGGCGCGACAATGACGAACACAAGTCCGCACTGAAATTCATGTTGGGGTAAACATAGACATTGCCTCTCTCATTGGTGTTGTAATATTGGTTTCCATACCAGTCTACCCTATTTTGCTGCCTTTGATCGAAATCATCCAGTCCCTCTGGCACATCAATCTGACTATGTTTCAGTTTGAGGAGTTCAGATGTCGCAGTCTTCATGTTCTGGGCAAACTCGTCCATGTATCCTGTGTCAAAGCATCCCAGGTCTGCGGTACCACTCTGCATATTTGCCCAGTTGTTCACTGTTGCCGGCACATAACTCTTAATGGCATCTACCAATGAGTCGTTCTCCTGCAGGTCACTCATCAACTGAGAGTAGTTTCCGCCCAAAGCCGGTGCTGAGTGAGATGCCGCCATGATATAACTTGCGCAATCCTTCAATTGGTAATAGGCTTCTGCCATTGACAACATACTAAGGTCAAAATAGAGGAGATCAAACTTTACGCCAGAATCCTTGATGCCTTTCTCCAACTCGTATACCGACAGTATAGTGTTGGTATTGTCATCGAAGACCGCTGCACGCGACCGGCTTTCACTCTCAGGATAACTTGTCTGTACGGGTTTGTCACAATAGCCGAACTCCTGCCCACAACTCCTGATAACGAGAATATATTTGTCAGCAGGCATCTTCTCCTTGGTTTCATTGATAAAGTCTGTCAAGTGTTCGGGATTGTCAAAGCGATAGGAAGCCTCATATTTCTTCTCGTTCTTCAACCCCTCGTCGGTCAATGTATAGAGGCGCGTACCGGCTATATTCGGGTCTGCCTGGTAAGAAGAGGAGAACTTTACCAATCCCGTAAAGTTGACTCTCGAATGCTTGCCATAACTTTCTACCTGACTGAGGCTGTATTTCAAATACTCATCAAGGACTCCATCCCCACTGCCATAAAGCATAATGGTATAGGTGGTCGGCTCCACAGAAGGTCCATCAGGAGTTGGTTCCGGTGATATATCACCATTGTCACTGCTACAAGACACGGTTAACGCCAATATGCCCAAGAGCAGAACATCAAAAATATAATATAAGGTTCTTTTCATTTTTGTTGTGTTTTTGATATCATGTAATATTCTTTTGTCCGGTGGCTACACATTCCGGGCTGTCCTCAATCAGGTTTGACGATTATTTTCTTCCCGTTTCGGATATAGACACCTGCCGGAAGTCGATGTTTCGAACCGACGTGTATGCCATCGAGCGTACAGGTTGGCTCTTCATCCTCTCCACTGTTATTGATGCGGGTAATGCCATTGGCGGTTGACAGGATGCTGACAGGAAGAACAGCCGCATACTGTTGTGTCCCGTTAAAATGGATGGTGACATACAGCAGTTTCTCCGTATCATCCAACTTTGACCGGTCAATCTTCGTGAGATCAAGTTCCCAATCCTCATCATATAGCAAATCCTTTGTCTGCAACGTGTCACTGACCAGTTTCAGCGAATCACAGAACAGAGTGTCACCTTGCTGCTTGATTACAGCCGATACACGGATGGTGGGGAGGGCGTCTGGTGTCACCGCGTATATGTGCGGGTATCCGTAGTCCAACGTCAACCCAAGCCGAGCCTTCGTGTCTGTTGCCAAATCGTATGCCTGTTTGTCAAGACTGACAGTGGCACGCAGGGTGTCCTCCACAGACATCCGCACATCGCGGGTTGCAATGGCATCCCAGTCTGACTCAAGCCGAATGGTGTACTCACCGACCTCGGGCTTTTCAAACAGGAGAGCCAACGAGTCGATTCCTGCAATCAACGGGTGAGCCTCATCTTTCAGATTGAGCGGAAACTGCTTGGCATATACCTCTGCCACCGTAGACTTGTCAATGCGTTTATAGAGTGTCACCTTTGCCTGTTCCTGCCCTGTCAATGAATTGATGTCAAAAGGATAGCCTGTATTGTAGTAAGCCTGCAAGGATACATCGCTGCCGGTTTTGACTACTGTAGTGGCAAGAATACGAAGTGAGGGGTCGTCTTTTATGGTTATGGTCCCGCTCTTGTCATAGTCCATAAAGTCAAAATAGTTGCGGACAGTATACTCACCGCCTCTGGCAAAGGAGAAAGTCAGCATACATGGAGTCGTGGACTCTTCCTGATTTCCGGCACTATACTCCAGATAGTCATTGACCTCTGACAGTATGACCTCAGAGTTATCCAATCTAACATACTCCCTGCCATACTTGTCGGTCAACGTGAACAAGGCAGTCAGATTGTCAAGATGTGTCCGTGGAATATCCTCATCGGTCTCTACACCGACAAAAGTGTAGGCCATTGTCTGCATCCCGGCACGATAATCGTCCCCCGTATAGTTTGCCACGTTGAAATCTACAGTGTAGCGCTGAAAGGTCTTGAGCACGTAGTCATCTATCCGGAAGAACCTTTTTACGTCTGTGTCCTGTGCACCGGCAGTGTTAACTGCCAGTACACAAGAAACAGCCGTTGCCAACAGTTTTGCTTTCATAAGTGCCGTCTGTTTTTAGCCGTTGTCAATTCACTTGCGATACCGGGGTCTTGCGAATGCCTTACCAGATGAAATAGCCTTCCGAATTCGCCTTGTTGCTGATTGTATAGGCATAGTCTGCGAGCACAGGATTCTTTGTTGCAAATTCCTCCACCCTATCCTTGCCAATACTCAGATTATGGACTGTCTCCGGCAACAATGTCCCCTTGAAACTCACTGCCTTCCCGGCTGAATTGAGGGCGGAAAATCCGTAAGTCATCTTACCCCCCAACTTATAACTTTCCTTAGTCAGTTTTACATCAGACTTCAAAGACTGCCTAATGGTCAGTGTTGCGTTGGCAGGCAGTGAAGTGAATGTTACCGTCTTCTTCCACTCTCCCGTAATCACTTCGGTTTGTACTTTGCCGGAAGCATCGGTATACTCCGCTGTAACGTCAAAGAGTGCCAATTCGTCATCTGTCGGCACGAAGTCACACGACATAGCCCCCGCAACGGGAACAGAAGTGTCGTCTCCCGGAGTCTCATCTCCAGAATTGTCATCATCACCACTGCAACTGACCATACTGCCAGCAAACAGGACAACCAACAAGCAGAGCATCATCGCCCTGAAATTCATCTTTGTAATATTCATAATCAACAACTTGTTAACGATAGACATTGTAATGTAATGGATTTGTCAGAGGACGCAGTCAATTACTTGAACACAGGGCGCACGGTGTAGCCCCAATACCGTCCAGCCTCTCCCATCTTGACGGAGTCCTTGTCGAAGCCCAGGCATTCGAAGCCATTTCCATGACTTGCAGCAATGGTGGCGCCGAGATAGAAACCGATGGAGTCCTGCTCCAGTTTGCCGTCTTTCATGTAGCCCAGTGCCGTAAGACGGATAGAGCGGCCGTTTCTCTTGCTCTTTATAATCCAACTGGTATGTCCCTTCAACGGTGACAACACCCAAGTGGTATTGTTGACGGTGTCCATCAGTTCTTCCTTCTCCTCCTTGGTAGGCAGTCGCCACTTGCCACCCCACTTCACATGAGCCACGTCATGCTCGTCCAGAATGACGCCATGGTCTAGAGGATAACCCGATATCCACTGATAGTTTGCCTTGGAATAAGTATCCTTGGTACTCAACTCGCCCCACGCATAGTAGTCTGTGGCCAACTCATCGTCTTCACCTCCCAAGTTGACAGTAGCCCACTTTGTTCCAGAGGGCAGTTCCAAGTCAACATACTCATGCCCCATATAGATGGATGCAGTCTTGTTTTCGCGACTGGCACAACCGACAATGGCTGCGCTGGAGAATGCCAACAGGGCTAAAGGCAGCAGTGTGGCAAAACAAAATCGATTCTTTTTCATCATCCGTTTTATTAGTTAATATTAGCCCCCAAAGGGTTACAATTCATATTCTCTATCTACTGTCACCGGGTATTTCCCCGCATCAGCATCATTGGAATCTATGCTCTCGCCTTCTTTCAGCGTCACATGAATGCTGACTTTCTTGACACCGCATTCTTCAAGTTCGTCTTCTATTTCCTCTGTAAAAGCCTTATGCAAATCCACGGCAAGTCCCCTGCTGTGTCTCAAAGGGAAGGCGTATTGGGCCAGAAGTTCTCCATACCAAGCATTCAGATTGTCGACAAGGGCATGAACATAAGCGACGTCATCTGCTGCAACGCCACTGTCATCTACCGAAAGGGAAACATCCCAAGCATATCCGTATTGAGACATCTCGCCCTCATAATAGTGGAAGTAGTTGGAATAACAGACAGAAGGAACATCGGAAATGACCGGCATGTCAGAATCCAACAAGAACTTGTCCCATCCCGTAGCCTGATAGAACGACGAATAGGAAAGGTTCTTCCTGTAGTTATCCGAGAGACGGTTTATGAAACTCCGTGTCGGCCAGTTGATGCCCATGCTGACACGGTCCATCCAACTGGGCAGACCAGAGGCTGCGCAGGAAACTGTCATCTTGTCAACCGTACTCCTGAGGAGTGCAGCCGCACCCGAAAGCCTGCCATTCAGATAGATGCTTGACAAGCGTGTCAATGTAGAACACAATTCCGTACTTACATTCAGGTTTTGAAAAAGATAGATATGGGCACCGTGATCAGTGCCTGATTGGGTTTTCCCGAACCAATATGTCCTGGCTTGTTGCCTCTCGTCAAAATCATCCAGACCCTCCGGCACATCGGTTTCTTTCTGTCTGAGTTTGATGAGTTCTGACGTCGCTGTCGTCATCTGTTGGGCGAACTCGTCCATATATTTCATGTCATAGCATTCCAGGTCAGCAGTCCCGCTCTCCGCAGTATCCCAGTTTTTCACCGTTGCCGGCACATAACTCTTGATGGCATCTGCCAGAGAGTCGTTTTCCTGCAGGTCGTTCATCAGTCGGGCGTAGTTTCCTCCCTGATACGGAGTTGGATGAGATGACGCCATAATATAACTTGCGCAATCCTTCAGTTGGTAATAGGTTTCCGCCATTCCAAACTTTCTAAGGTCGAAATAAACAAGGTCAAACTTCACGTCAGCGTCCTTGATGCCTTTCTCCAACTCGTATAATGACAACGCAGTGCTGGTGTTGTCATCGTATGCCGCAACCCTCGACTGGCTTCCTCCCTCGGGATAACTCGTCTGCACCGGCTTGTCATTGTAGCCGAACTCCTGACCGTAACTCCTGACAATGAGAATGTATTTGTCAGCAGGCATTTTCTCCTTGGCTTCCTTGATGAAGTCTGACAGATGCTCCGGATTGTCCAAACGGTATGAGGCTTCATGTTTTTTCTCGTTTTTCAACCCCTCGTCGGTCAAGGTATAGAGGCGCGTACCTGTCTTGTCCGGGTCACTTTGACAAGAAGCGGAGTACTTTACCAGTCCCGTGAAGTTGACTCTCGAATGCTTGCCATACACTTCAATCTGACTGAGGTTGTAGTCCAAATACTCATCAAGGTAAGCACCTCCACAACCATAAAGCATAACCGTGTATGTGGTTTGTTCCGTGGCAGGTCCATCGGGAGCAGGTTCCGGCTGCACATTGTCGTCGTCATTGCTGCAAGACACAGTGAATGTCAACACGCCCAGGAGCAGGACATCCATGATTAGAGACAAGATTCGTTTCATCATTATCGTATTTTTGGTATTAAAAATTTCTCATCATCCAAAGCCAAACAAAGGAAATGACGCCTTCAACTTTTGTTTGCAAATTTAACAAAAATCTACACAACCGTCGGGAAGCCTGTTTTCTCTATTTGTTCACCCAAACTCTCCCGATAGTTCATCGCATTGCCAAATCTTCACAATCTTGCCCAAATATTATTAAACAAAGGCGGAAAGACGCTGTATTTCGGATAATTTCAGTAATTTTTCATCACATTAAAAATGGACATGAGAGAAAGTTTTACAAACAAGAAGTTGGCAAAGTGGCTGGTGGTTCTCGTCTGCGGATGGTGGGCAACCGCACTGTTCGCCACGGAGACCGCCCTGCCCGACAGCATGGTGACCGAGGACAAAGTATACGAATACACCTTTTCCGACACCCCGTTGGCAGAACGCATCATGGCGGAGTTGCGCAAACAAGGCAGACAGGCTTCCCACGAACTGGACATCACGGAGGGTGACCTGTATTACAATACGGGACGATTCATCATAGCCACACGCTTCTACAAGGACGCCCTCGCATCAAGAGCAGTGAAGAAAGACGCCAACAAGAAGATGAAACTGTTGCACCGCCTCATTTCGTGCTACGACGGATTGTACCAAGAGGAGCAGAAAGCGGAGATTGTCCAGCAGTTGATGAATGAAGCCAAGCTGGCAAACGACAAGGGAATGGAGTCCGTAGCCCTGTTTTATCTTGGCAAGAGCCTTTACGAACAGAACGCCAAGGAACGTGGCTACACCTATATGACGCAAGCACTGGAGATGATGGAAAAATCGCATTACGACCGCAAGTACGACAATCTGCGGGCAGACTGCAACGACCTGCTCATCTATTACGAACGTGACCGGAAATACAAGGAGGCTCTCCGCATACTGGACAAACTGGAAAAGTACCTGGATGCCCGAAACGCCAACGAGACCGACATGGACGGACTCTACGAACAGGAGAGATGCAAGTGGCTCGCCCACCGTGCAGTGGTGTGCTCCAAGTTGGGACGTGACAAGGAGGCGGCGGAAGCGTACCGTGAGTTCACCGGGATGGGACACATCAACCGCCGGTACGCCTACCTGATTGTGCCCTACCTGCTCGACCTGCACAAATACCAGGACGTCCTGGACATGTGCAGGCAACGCGAGCAAGACATGATAGGCAGGAAGGACACAATCAACCTCTACATGACATCCACGCTCAAATTCTACGGCATGGCCTATCGGGGACTGGGGCAACATGACAAGGCGGCAAACTATTTTGAGCGACTGGCAGTGTTGAGAGACAGCCTGCGCATAAGGGACTTGCAAAGTTCCGCGCAAGAGTTGGCGTTCATCTACGACGTAAAGGACAAGGAAGCCCAGATAGCCAACCAGCACTGGGCACTCGTCATCACCATCGGATTCGTCGTGGCACTCATCATCGTCGGCGGCATCCTCGCCTACAACTACCGTGTCATAAGGATAAAGAACGTCTCACTGGTGGCCAATGTGAAGGAAGCCATGAAATACAAGGAGGAACTTGAACGGAAGAACCTCAACTCACTGTCCTCGCCTTTGCCACGCATCGAGGAGGGAGACGCCGACAGACTGCTCTTCGAAAAGATAAAGAACAAGATTATCGGGGAAAAGTATTTCATAGACAACACCTTCTCGCGCAAGACCCTGATGGAAGAATTCAACATCCCTGCCAACAAGTTTGCCGGCCTGTTCCGCCAGTTCACAGGCAAGACCTTCAGCGAGTACATCAACGACCTGAGAATAGAATATGTGGCGGAACTGCTCCTCACGGGCAAATACAGGAATGTGGAAGAACTGCTGAAGGAGTGTACGTTCATCTCCTCCACCTCGCTTTACCGCTCGTTCACAAAGAAATACGGCATGACGCCACAAAAGTTCCTGCAAAACGTCAGGCTGCAGGACAAACCGTGACATGGCCGTTACGGCACTGCGCAACCACAGTTTTCGCACTTCACAGCCACAGTTCTTGCAGTCCGCAACCATACTTTCGGCATCGGCACATCAGATGAAGTACACGCGTACCACGTCCGAAGTACGCCCGTACATCAATTGATGTACACTCGTACTTCACCTGATGTACCGCCACCCAAACGCCGTTCCGACACCACGAAAGCGCCGTCTACGCACAGGCAGCATTCGGGTTCTGTAGCAGCACAGTCGTCAAACCGTTATTTCGACATAGTTCTCTTCGGGGTCGGCCACTGCGCTCTCGAAACAGCCGTCCTTGATTTCATACCGCTCCGGCTCATTGAACCATTGCATTCTTGCAAAATTATCTGATGACGCCACCTTGTGTCCCGCTGTTTGGACTTCACCCCGTGCGCCATGGCGTGCTTCGCCTTGTACTTGTCAATGCCACAGACGTTGGACGTCACTACGTTGATGACGAGGAGGCAAATGAGGCATCTCATTTCTTATAACTCCCTCATAAACTCTGTTTTTCGTTCGCAGAAGTCCATTCCATGAGGATGTCGCACCTTTCGTAAGCGTTGCCTCTCAAAGGAATCTCCCGGAAACCGAGACTTCTATACAGAGCAATGGATGCTTTCAGTCGGGTGTTCCCTTCGAGGAAGATTCGTTGTACGCCATGGCGTCTGGCGTACTCCAAAACGGCTTCGCCAAGCAAATGACCGATATGCTGCCCCTGATGCAGTGGAGAAACGGCCATCTTTGCCAATTCATAGGTTTGATTCTCCTGATGGCATTTCAGTGCACAACACCCCACGACCTCATCACTGTCGGTAATGGCAAGAAAGATTTGGCCGCCACTACTCTCTATCTCGTCCACATGGGAGAAGGTATCGATGTCAGAAGGTTCTATCTGGAAAAATGTCTCTATCCATTCTCTGTTGAGACGGATAAAGTCATTCTTGTATTCCGGTTTATATGTTTCAATGTGTACCATACATTTTTCTTTGCGTGGCTAAATGCTCTTTCCGTATGCTTTTTGTGGTTTACTGTTGCCTGCAATGCCTGGCTCTGTCTTTGACAATGTCCTCCATATTGTCCTTGGCCCAGACTATGAGATTATTGACCAATGGGAGAAGCGACAGGCTGCGCTCTGTCAAAGCGTATTCCACGCGAGGAGGGACCTCCGCATAGACCTTGCGGACGACGAAGCCATCCTCCTCCAACACACGGAGAGTCTGGGTAAGCGACTTTTGTGATATGTCGGGAATCTCACGTTGCAGTTGCTTGAAACGCAAAACCTCCTTGTGCTGTAGGGTGTACAGCACAAGGAGTGACCATTTGTCGCCTACACGCGCCAGCACGTTGCGTATAGGGCAGTCGGGAAACAAAGCGTCTAAGACTTCTTCCTGTTCTGGTGTTTTAATCATTTATCCAATGGAATGATGTTCGCATCTTCCATAAAGCCGGTGATAGGCTTGGCTTCATACTGGACGCACATCATTGCCATCTCTTCGTTGCCGGTGTTGCGCAGAGCCCTTACGCCAGCAGGAGAAACTCTGATAACGCTGCCTTCTCCCACCTCGTTTTTCTCGCCATCCACCTCAAACTCACCGTGTCCGGACAGAATGACGTAGAGTTCCTCGTGGGTTTTGTGGGAATGAAGGAAGGGTGCATCCTCGCCAGCGGCCAGACGCTGGAGCGATGCTTCCGCGCCAGTCAGACCAAGTTCTTCGCCCAAGAACATTTTACCTTCTACACTTGCCCAACCATTCAGGTTCTTGATTGCATAATTTGCCATACTTGTACTGTTTTTAATATGAATATTGATGTTTGTTTCTGCGCAGCAAAGTTACCTATACGCTGACACATAGACAAGTAGGCACATTTTTCGCACTTGGTTACCTGACGGTTAGCAATGCCTATATCAGATGCTTACGATTTCTACTTTAACGTTCTTTTTGCTTTTTCTTTTTGCTTTTTCTTTGTCCTGCTCTATACTATTCCCAGCAGTTCTATCTCAAATATCAGCGTGGAGCCACCGGGGATGCCTGGTTGTGAGAACTTAATCACCTTCCATGCAGATGATCCCATTTCAGGAAGATTCCGGCAAGAATTGTCCCCGAAATGCTGTGCCAGGCACAACTGATGGCACAAGGAAGGACGGCAAGAGGCTGGGCTGCAAAGAAATTGCCAGCCAAGACAGTGGCAAGACCGGCGTTCTGCATACCCACCTCAATGCTTATGGTGCGCTTCTTGGCAGTGTTGAATCCTGCCAGTCTTCCCGCAAGCCAACCGAGGAGATAACCCAGAGTGTTGTGGCAGAACACCACGGCAAAGGTCCAGAGGAAGAGCATCAAGCCGCGGGCTACCAAGTCGTCGTGAACCGTAGAGATGACTCCACCCACAATAAACGCAAGACAGGTGACGCTTACGCCAGGCATCAGACTTTGGATAGTAGGAAAGTACTCTTTCTTGCCATAGACATAATTGAGGGCACAGCCGATGGCAACGGGGATAATCGTGACGATGAGAATGTTTAAGAACATGCCCACGGCATCCACATGGATAATCTCTCCTGCCGTGAGTTTCATCAGCAGAGGCGTCATCACGGGAGCGAGAATGGTAGAGGCACAGGTCATTCCCACGGAGAAAGCCACGTCGCCATGGCAGAGATAACTCATGATGTTGCTCGATACGCCGCCCGGGCAGCAGCCTACCAGCAGGATGCCCAGAGCCAGAGCGGGGTCAAGATGCCAGAAATGTACCAAAAGGTAGGCCACGCCGGGCATGATGATAAATTGGGCGCACGCTCCGATGAATACGTCGAGCGGACGCTGTGCCAGAATCTTGAAATCGTTGGTGGTCAAAGTCAATCCCATCGTGAGCATGATGATGCCGAGAATCACTGTCTGTGTGGTTCCGC
>CAVFZF010000025.1:0-32126 GCA_963627025.1 Bifidobacteriaceae bacterium
CTACACGCAACTTCCCGCTTTACAATCGCCTGCAAAGTAAAAGTAAAAGTAGAAATAAGATGCGTAAGACTTGTTCATTGCTGTCTCTTTTGTTTGTTGTCGGCAAAGTTAATGTATTTGTTCCGTTCCAACAAGGAAAACTGCAAAAATATCACTCAATGTCGCAAATTTGTCACAATCTATTGCCATTTGGCGCGAAAGCCGACAATTCGTCAACCGCAACAAACGTTACAGCAGAGTATAACCAGTGTTTTCGCCGTGCGTAAACGGTATTTTCGTGGCGGTACATCAACTGTGGTACACTCGGATATCGACCGTGGTACGCCTGTACTTCGACCGTGGTACGCCCGTACTTCATCTGATGTACCGCCGCCATTGCGCCGCTTTCAGACCGCAACAACGGCGGTTACGGAGAAGCAAAGCCCGGTTTATGGTAGTTAAATAATACCCCAGTTCGGGATAAATTTATCACTTATCTCTAAAGGTAATTTTACCTGTGTCGGGATCCATGCTCTCGATTATGGCGATGGACTCCACACGGTAGCCCTGCTCGCGTAGAAGTCGCCCGCCTGACTGCTGTCCTTTCTCCACTGCGATGCCTATGCCCACAATTTCTGCTCCTGCCTGGTTAACGATGTCAATCAATGACATCATTGCCTGTCCGCTGGCTATAAAATCATCCACGATGAGCACCTTGTCCGTGGAGAGCATATACGGCTTTGACACAAAGATGTGGTTTATCTCTTTGTGAGTATAGGAATAAGCCAGCGACACATACTTGTCGTCTGTACTGTTGGCTGTCACGCCTTTCTTGGCAAATACCACAGGTACGTCAAACAAATCACCGAGGAAAGCGGCAATAGCTATACCACTTGCTTCTATCGTGAGGATTTTTGTTATGTGAGTGCCACGGAAACGTCGCTTCAGTTCATAACCTATCTGACGCATCATGTCAACGTCTATTTGGTGGTTCAGGAAACTGTCCACCTTCAATATTTCACCTTGCTTCACTTGTCCGTCGGCAAGGATTTTCTCTTCTAGGAAGTTCATTATATATTATGTTATGTAACAGTCGGTAATAATATGAATTATTTATGCATAAGTTACTAATTTTTCTTTCTCTACATACCTATTTCCCTTATTCTCTCCTCAAAAGTGTCTCTGTCACCTATGCAGCGTGACTTCAGTCGTGCGCGGTAATTATATATGGTATTGGGCGAAAGGCGAAGAAACTCGGCTATGTTGGCACTGTCATTGATGCCGAGGCGGATGAGCGCAGCCATGCGCATATCGGTGGTGAGTTCGTTGTTCGCCCCCAGCGTCTGGTGGTATTCGGGACGGAGAAGGGCGTTGAAGTCTTCCACGAAATTGGGATACAGACGGAGGAAGACGGCATCGAAATTGGCGAAAAGTTCCTTTGCTTCCTCATTGCACAACTCGTCCGACCCTGTCATGTTCTGCAATTCCTTGAACTGACTGGCCTTCACGCGGCGGTAGACCTTCATCCTGTATGCGTCCATCTTGTCAATATACTTTGAGCAAAGGCTGAGGAAGCGGCCTATATACTCGTCTTTCACCCGGTTGGAATCATACAACTGGCGGTTGAGGTTCTCCAGTTCGGCGTTGGTGGAACGCAGTTGGTTGCGCGCAACAGACAACTGGTGGTTGCGCTTGTAGACAAAGAGCAGCGACACGAGGAAGAGTATTGCCAGCACGCTTGCCATTGTCAGGAGCACCGTGAGGTTGCGGTTGGTGCGGTTCAATCCGTTGCGGTAGTTCTCGTTAATGGCTGTGATGATGGGCGAAACCTGCCACGAACGTGTGTGTCCGCCGAACTTTGTGGCAAACATCCACGAGTATTCCACATAGAGGAGGGAGCGTTTCATGTTGCCGTCGCTGCTCACCAGGCGTGCGAGAGACCATAGCGACGCCTGGTTCATCACCGCATTGCGGCAGTCGGATATGGCAGACAGGGCGAGCCACCAGCACTGTCCGTGCACATCGTGGCGTGCGTGGTATATCTCGGAACGGTAGTAGGCCATGATGGCATAGTCGTGTACGTCAGCCTTGATGGTCTGTTCCCAACGGCGGCACAGACTGTCGGCTTCCTCCAGACGGTTGTTGTTGATGAGGAAAGACGCCATGCGCTGGCGGTAAAAGGATGACTCACGGTCTGCCACAGCAAAGAAACGCTCGCCGTAAAGGTCGGACTGCCGGTAGTAATCCTGTGCAAGCGTGGTGTCATCGCTGTAAGTGCCGAGTTCGCCGTAGACGTGCGCATACACGAAATAGTAGTAAGGGAGGTCGTCGGACGGCAACATCCGCTCATCAATACGCTCCAACCAGTTGAGCGCCTCGGTGTAGTATCCTGCCATGGAGTTCTGGTATGCCAGATGCGAGTACACCTCTGCCTGCCGCTCATTACTGCCGAGTTTCTCCGCTATAGCGAGGCATTTGTGGAGTGCATCCTTTGCCCGGGCGTTGTCATAGGAACTGAGTTCTTCGTAGAGAAACATGTTCATGTCGTAACTCTCGAGGTTGCTGCGGCTTCTCTTCACGGCATCCTCAAGGTCTGTGATGCGTTTCTCCTTATTATTTATATATGTGTCAGACTTTCTCACCTCCGCATCGAGCACGGCATATATGGAGTCGAGGTTTTGCGCCACGGCTTTTCCATGTGTGCAGACAAGGAAAAGGAGGAGCAACAGCCGTCCTGCGGCAAGCGGTGGAAGATGCTTTGTATTCATAGATTCTGCTTTTTGTCGGTGGCAAAGTTAAGAATATATCCCGGTTTTCAATGACTTTCAGAAGGGAAAAACTTGATAAAACACAATTTTTAATCCACTTTGCTACATTTATCACAAAAATTTTTCTCCGCTGAAAACAAACAAGTTACATTGTATATACTCACAATTCTATCCACTTTAACACCTTTGGGAGTGCACACTTTGCAATTTCTTTTTCTATCTTTGCAATCAAGATAAGGAATACTGAACATCCGTCCCATGTATGAGAACATCCGTCCCATATATAATAAGGAGCGAGGTTTCCAAGTCACAACAATCAAACAAAGAATCTTTAACTTAAAACCAAAAATCATGAAGAAATTGTTTACTCTATTGACAGCACTGGTTGCCTCCACCGGAATGGCACTTGCTGACGACACTTACATCATCACAGGACATTACAACAGTTGGAGCCTGGAAAACAACTGCATCACTTTCACTGCAAAGGACGGCGGTTACACTGCCACAGTCGACGAGTTCAAGACCGGAACAGAGGGATTCAAAATCATCAAGAATCCTGCCACGACCGGTTGGGACTGCCAGTTTGGCTACGACGAGCCTATCTCTACTGGCACGGACTATACCCTCGTCAGCAATGGCGGCAACATCTATCTCGGCTCGGCAAACAACGACGTGACACTGCATAACGTCACTTTCGAGTTCTATCCCAGCAGTGACGGCACACCGGACTATTTCCGTATCACCGCAGACGAGACGATTACGGTAGACAAGAGCGCAGTTGACAACTACATGATGGTCGGCACCTGGCAGGGTTGGTCGTTTGAAAAGAGTCCTCTGAAGTTTGAATATCAGGGCGACAATGTCTACACTGCATCCATTGACGAGATTTACGGAGACTGGAAAATCGTAAAGAACAACAGTTGGACCGGTGCTCTCGGCAACGGCAACACGGAACTTGAGCCGGGCAATACCTATACTTTGCAGAAAAACGGTGACAACACAGGTTTCGCAACCGGCAAGGTTCTGAAGAACGCGAAGTTTACACTCACCATCCTGGAAGACGGAAGCGCCACTCTGAAAGTAGAGGGTACATTCGAGGAATCACACTCTTATGGTCTCATAGGCACGTTCCAGAGTTGGGATGCAGCAAACGGAACACTGTTCACCGAGCAGAGTGACGGCAGTTGGACAGTAGATGTCACAGCGTTCCCCGGCGGTGAAGACTTCAAGATTTCCATTGACAAGACTTGGGAGTGCTTCCTTGCACAGGATGCGCCAACGGCACTTACATTCGCCGAAACATACACTTGCGGACGCGGAAACAACAACAACAACTTCACGATCGGCGAGAAGGGAACGAGTTATGACATCCATGCCGTACTGATAGTAGCGGACGACGCACAGTCAGCAGACCTCACTATCACCACCACGACAGACGGCATCACGCTGCTGAAGACCAAGGTAGGCAAGAAGGCAATATACAACATCGCCGGCCAGAAACTCACAGAGGCACAGAAAGGCCTGAACATCATTGACGGCAAGAAGGTAATCATGAACAAATAAAAGGCTGTAAGCCCGGCAACAGGGCACAGGTCGTAATCTTCACAGGGCATGTGCGCATACGGACAAAAAGTTGTGCGTATATGCCCTTGCTGTATCTACTGACAACCAATTAACACCAATATAAACATCAAATCTATGAAACAAGGAACGACATCAGCACGACGCGTCTTCTCGACGCTTCTGGCAATGATGCTCACAGTCGTCGTCTTCGCACAGAAGGAGACAGTGAGCGGCACGGTGATTGATTCCCAAAACGAGCCAATAATCGGGGCTTCGGTTATGGAAATCGGCACCCAGAACGGTGTGGCGACCGATATTGACGGTCATTTCACCATTTCCGTGAAGAAAGGGGCGATGCTCCGCATCACCTATATCGGATTCAAGACCTTGGAAGTCAAGGCTACACAGAACATGACTGTCGGCATGGCGGAAGAGGCAAACACCCTGGACGAGGTCGTGGCTATCGGCTACGGTTCGGTGAAACGCAAGGATGTGACGACATCAGTGTCGACTGTCTCGACGGAAGACCTCGACACGCGACCTATAGTAAGTGCCGTATCGGGCATGCAAGGCAAGGCTGCCGGTCTGCAGATTAGCCAAGCCAACGGTCAACCGGGTTCGTCTCCGACTGTCAGGGTGCGCGGTACGACATCGCTCAACGGCAGCAACAACCCTCTCTATGTAGTCGACGGAGTGCCCCTGACCGACATTGACTACCTCAGTGCCGACGACATCGAGACGATACAAGTGCTCAAGGATGCCTCTTCGGCAGCAATCTACGGTTCGCGTGCTGCCAACGGTGTCATCATCATTACCACGAAACAGGGACAGAAAGGCGTGGCAAAGGTAAGCCTGAACGCCCATGTTTCCGCCAACACAGTGCGCAACAACCAGACACCGCTCAATGCTCAGCAATACAAGGAACTACAGGATGAGATAGGACTTGTGAAACTTCCGAACAACCTGACCGACCAGACAGACTGGGCAGACGAGGTGTTCCGCACCGGCGTAGTGCAGGACTACCAACTGTCAATCACCAACGGCACTGACAAGATGCGCTACTTCATCTCCGGCGGATATACCGGCGAGAGCGGCGTACTGAAGACAAGCAATTTCGACAGATACAATGTGCGCGCCGTCATTGACAACGACATAAACAAGTGGTTGTCCTTTAACGCAAGCGCAGCATACAGCGACTACACCTACAAAGGCACCGGCATCATCTCGGGAACAGGCTCCAACCGCGGCGGCGTTGTCACCTCTATCATCAACACTCCTACCTATGCGCCCGTGTGGGACCCGACAAATCCGGGACAATACTACAACAATTTCTACGGTGTAAACATCACTTCGCCGGCAGAAAACCTGTCACGCACGGAGGACAACAAGAGTTCCTACAACAAGTTCCTTGCCTCCGGCAAAGCCACAATCACCTTTATTCCGCAGACACTGACCCTCACAAGCCAGTACACCTTTGACCGTACGCAGGGCACAACCATGAATTTCCTCGACCCTATAAAGACCGGCAACGGACGTGACAACTACGGCACGGGCTACGATGCGAGGACTATCAACACGGTGATGGTGTGGGACAACATCCTCAACTTCAAGAAACAGTTCGGCATACACGGCGTTGACATCATGGCAGGCTCCTCTTGGACCGGGTCAAAATACAGCGGAAACTGGATAAACGGCTCCAACTATGCCGACGCAGACATCAAAACCCTCAACGGCGCAAACAAAATCAGTTGGACCGGAACAGGCTCTTCGGCTTCCGAATGGGCGATAATGTCATACTTCGCACGCGCAAGTTACAACCTGAAAGACACCTATCTGCTCACCGCCAACATCCGTGCCGACGGTTCATCGAAACTCGCTCCCGGCCACCGTTGGGGCTACTTCCCCTCGTTCTCTGCCGCTTGGCGCGTGTCACAGGAAAAGTTCATGAAGGACATCAAGTGGGTTGACGACCTGAAAATCCGCGGCGGCTGGGGCCAGACAGGTAACCAGAGCGGACTGGGAGACTACTCCTATCTCGCAAGTTACAGCATCAACCGCATCCAGTGGTTCGGTGAGGGCTACGACGCCAACGCTGTCCCCACCCGTTCGCAGTCGACACTGAGCAACCCCGAACTGACTTGGGAGACCACAAACCAGACTGACATCGGTATAGACCTCACAGTGCTTAACAGCAGACTGACCTTTACGGCAGACTACTACTACAAGAAGACCACCAACATGCTTATGACCGTCACACTGCCTGCCGGCTCTGCGGCTGCCACAAGCCTGACCTACAACGGCGGCGACGTAGTAAACAAGGGTTGGGAGTTTAGCGTCAGTTCAAAGAATCTTGTGGGCAAGTTCTCATGGAACACCGATTTCAACATCTCGTTCAACCGCAACAAGTTGACAAGACTGATGCTTACGCAAATCTACTACGATGCAAAGACCACTGACTATGTCAACGACTATGTCGTGAGAAACACTCCGGGAAAGCCTCTCGGCAGTTTCTGGGGCTACATATCCGACGGTGTTGACCCCGAGACAGGAGAACTCATGTACCGCGATGTCAACAAAGACGGCATCATAAGTGCGTCAGACCGCACCTACATCGGTGACCCTAACCCGGACTTCACCTATGGTCTTACCAACACGTTCAAGTGGAACGGCCTCGCACTCAGTGTCCTCATACAGGGCTCCTACGGCAATGACATCTACAATGTGAGCAAGATGGAGACCCAAGGAATGTACGACGGAAAGAACCAGACGACCGCTGTGCTCAACCGTTGGCAGGTTCCCGGACAGATAACAAGCGTCCCCAAGGCAGGATTTGACATGAAGAACTCCACCTATTTCCTTGAAGACGGTTCTTATCTGCGTGTCAAGGACATCTCGCTGAGTTATGACATACCGCGCAACATCATCAACAAGATTCACCTCACACGCCTGATGCCCTACGTCAGTGCCACGAACCTGATCACCATAACAGGCTATAAAGGCATGGACCCGGAGGTCAACCAGTATGGCAACAGCGGTGCTGTGCAGGGCATAGACTGGGGCACCTACCCGATGTGCCGCTCGTTCGTATTCGGTTTGAAGGTTGAATTCTAATTTAAGGAGGAATACATATTATGAAGACAAATAAAAGAATCGTTCTCGGAAGTGCCCTTGCACTGATGCTGACAGGCTGTTCGCTCGATTACGAACCTATATCCACGCCTACGGAAATCACCGAGGGTTCACAGACAGAGGAAAGCACTGCCGTGCTGAAAGACAAGCAGGCTGCCGAAGACCAACTCACTAACCTGTATGAACTGTTCCGCTCACGCGTGGAGCACTGGTATGTGGACAAACTCCTGGTCTCTGAATCTCACTCCGACAATGCCTATGCAGGCACGACAGGAGCGGAGGTTGAACCTTACGAGACCAACTCCATTGACGCCAGCAACTCTGTGCTTAGCCGCGACTGGACACGTTTCCTTGAGGACATAGCACAGTCGAATGTGCTCATCAATGGTCTTGACCAACTGCTCAAGGACGGTCAGGTGACTCAGGATGAATACAACAGGATGAAGGCTCAGGGATGCATCTTCCGCGCCATTGCAATGTTTGACATGGCACGCGAATGGGGCTCGTTCCCGATTATCACCACCATTGCCAAGACCATAACGGCAGAGAACGTGGAGGAAGTGTACCCCACTTACTATCCTCCGAAGAACACCCCGGAGGAGTCATACGCCCAGATTATCTCCGACTTGGAGTTCGGTGCACAGTATGCTCCTGACTTCTCAACCACAGACCGCACCGTCATGTCGAAGACTACGGCACAGGCTTACCTCGCAAAAGTGTATGCGGAGAAAACGGCACAGGACTATGACAAGGTCATACAGTATGCAGACGAGGTCATAGCCACTCCCGGACTGGAACTCGAACCCGACTTCGAGACCCTCTGGGGCTTTGCCAACGGCGACTGCGTGAAGCGCAACACCAGCGAGGGAATACTCGAGTTGCACTGGAGTGTCGGCGCAGGCACATGGGCATCGTGGATGTTCGGCCGTTGCTTGGAGAACCCCGACTACTACTTCACATGGGCAAAGTGGATTACTCCGTCACGCAATCTCATTGCCGACTATGAGAGTGAGGGCGACCAGAAGCGTCTTGACCAGACCGTACACTTCGAGTCCTGCACATGGAGCAACTACTATCCGGCATCCAACTATGCGTTCATGTACAAACTGCGCTCCGGTTACAACAACATATACAAGTGCCGTCTTGCCGACATTATCCTGATTGAGGCAGAGGCATACGCATATAAAGGAGAACTGGACAAGTCCGCAGCACTGGTAAACAAAATCCGTGAGCGTGCCGGACTGGCTGACCTCACAAGTGACAAGACTTCCTCCAAGGAGGCAATGATTGAGGCCGTGTTGCACGAACGCCGTCTGGAACTTGCCATGGAAGGCGAGCGTTGGTATGACCTTTGCCGCAACAACAAGGTGGAAAGCGTGATGAATGCCGTCTACGCCAAGGACTCTGGCCGTCTGGCACAGAAGAAGCAGTTTGACGCAAACTCCTATCTCCTGCCGATTCCGCAGACCGCACTCGACCAAAACTCCAACTTAGTACAAAACCCAGGTTATTAATTTACTGATTATGAAACAAATGATTAATATATTCAGCCTATTGATGGCAACTGCGCTTACGGCGTGCAGCAGTAGCGAGAACGTTGTCGACAACACCCCCGAACCGTTCCCTACAGGAGTGCCTGATGCCGGCAAGGCAGTGATATTCACCACTACCGCCGACGGAAACTACAGTCTCTTTGAGGAGAAAGCGGATGTCTACACAGGACAGAGTCTGTCTCCTTCGACCATACAGATGGATCTGACACAGAAGAAACAGACCATTGACGGTTTCGGTTATGCCATCACCTATGCTTCATGCTATAATCTGCTGAAGATGTCAAAGGAAGACCGCACCGACCTTCTCACCCGCACATTCTCCAAGACCAACGGTTACGGTGTGAGTTACTGCCGCATCTCTATCGGATGCAATGACTTCTCGAGCACTGAGTACACCCTCTGCGACGAGGAGGGACTGGACAATTTCCGCCTCTATACGGACGAAACGGACTATGTGATTCCCATTCTGAAAGAGATTCTGGCTATCAATCCCGACATGAAAATCATCGGCAGCCCATGGACTTGCCCAAAGTGGATGAAGGTGAAGAGCCTCGCAAGCCTCACTCCTTACGACTCCTGGACAGACGGGCACCTCAATCCAAAGTACTATGACACATACGCACAGTACTTCGTAAAGTTTGTCGAGGCGTTCAAGAACGAGGGTATCAACATCTATGCGGTAACTCCCCAGAACGAACCGCTTAACCCCGGCAACTGCGCTTCCACCTATATGCCGTGGGCAGAGGAGGCTTTGCTGGTGAAGAGTATGGCTTCTGCCTTCAAGAAAGCGAACCTCTCGACCCAGATTTACGTCTATGACCACAACTATGACTACTCCAACGACAGTAGCCAGGAGGACTATCCGGTCAAGATATACAATGCTCTGGGCAACAGTTTCGAGGGTTCGGAACTTGTGGTCGGTGCCGCTTACCACGACTATGGCGGCAGCAACGACGAACTGACTGACATCTACAACCAGGTGCCGGAGAAGTCGCTCATCTTCTCGGAGTCCTCTATCGGCGAGTGGAACGACGGCCGCAACCTCTCAGCACGACTGATGGCAGACATGAAGAACATTGCCCTCGGCACAGTGAACAAGATGTGCAAGGCTGCCATAGTGTGGAACTTCATGCTCGACTTGAACAAAAGTCCCAACCTCGACGGCGGTTGCCAGACGTGCTACGGTGCTCTCGACATTGACCAGTCGAACTACAAGACCGTCAACAAGAACTCCCACTACTACATCATTGCACACATGTCGGCAGCGGCAGAGACCGGTGCGGTGCGCATCGGCACAAGCCGCAACATTGCAGGAACAAGCATCATCAGTTCCTGTTTCCTCAATCCTGACGGCACATACGGTGCAGTGATTGTCAATACCGGCGACTCTGAGAAGAGCATCAACATCAGTGACGGCAGCAGTTACGTCCGTGTGACCGTTCCTGCCAACGGTGTTTCTTCCGTAAAATGGCTAAAACAATAAGGAGGTATCATTATGAAAAATCTGAAATATCTGTTTTTGCTGCTCATGGGAATGGTTCTCACCACTGCCTGCAGCGATGATGACGAAGTGAAAAAAGGCGGCGGCAAACCAGTGATTTCCGTCAACGGACTGGTAGAGACCGCACAATACGGCGACAGCATATTCTTCACTGTCAACTGTTCCGATGCCGGCGGAGTGAACCTCTCCACGCTGAAGGCCTACATGGAGTACAGCGGCGAGCAAGTGTCTTCGCAGGTAACGCGCACCAATACGGAGGGTTCTTATGAGGTGGCTCTCTATGCCCCACTCTACAAGAATGTGCCTGACGGCAACGCACAGGTGCGACTTGTGCTGCAGAACATACAGTTGACCAAGACCGAACAGGTCGTGGACATCGCCTTGACCCGTCCTCACTATGACCACATCACATTCGTTGACAGCAAGGGAGCGGAACTCACGCTTACTCCAAGCGCATCTGACCCTTACCTGTTCACCGGCACTTACAACAGTGCCAACCGTACTTTCAAGGGACATTTCATCGCTCCCAAGGTTGGTGAGAACGGCACGGAAATCACGTTCGGACAGGGCAACGACGACATAAGCGAGGGTGTGGCTGACGAAATACAGTTCAATGGCAACAAGGGAAACAACAAAGTGAGTTTCAATGTGCTCACCTACGCCTATGCTCCGACAGAGTCTGACCCGGAGGCTTCCACGGAAATAGTATTCACCAAGACCGACAATGTCTATGTGGGAGAACTCATCCAGGGACACAACTATGAGTTTGCAGGCGAGGCAATCATCAATTCATCGCGCTGGTACTATGATTCCGACTGGTTTACCAAGAACAGTGACGGCACATACACATTCAATGCGCTCACGGGAACTTACACCGTGAAGGCTGACTTCGACAATCTCGGCTTCCGCATCTGGACAATGAACGATGCCACTACCAGCGGTACACTGGCAGCAGACGGCAGCGGTGCATTGTGGATAATAGGAAGTGAGTGCATAGGAAAGCCATCCGTAACGGCAAACACAGTGCACGGTTGGTGGACAGGCGAGGATTACGACTACTGCATGACACCTGTGGCAGAGAAGGTTTACCAGATTACCCTCACTGTAGGCAAGCAACTTACGGCTACAGGCATAAACTTCAAGTTCTTCGGTCAGGCCAACTGGGACATAGCATTCAAGGGTACGGCTGGTGACTATCACATATCTACATCGAGCGATACATTCATCATCGGCGACGGTACCAACGGTCATGACGACGGCAATATATACCTTGCCGACGGCGCAGAACTGGTTAACGGCGACACCTATGTATTTACCGTAGACCTCACAGGCGGCTGCAACAACGGAGTACTCACCATTACAAAGAAATAGAACCAAGTACAACAAAATCGAAAATTCAACGTTTTCATAGCAACAGTAACATTATGAAGAAAAAACTGATAGTTTGCGCACTCCTGGTTTCCGCTTTCGGACAGAGGAGTTACGCACAAACGCCGGTCTATCTTGATGACACGAAACCTGTGGAAGAGCGCATCGAGGACGCCTTGTCAAGGATGACTCTGCGCGAAAAGATAGGTGTCATCCATGCACAGTCGAAGTTCTCGTCGGCAGGAGTGAAACGTCTGGGATTCCCAGACTTCTGGGCTGACGACGGTCCTCACGGCGTTAGGCCCGACGTGTTGTGGGACGAATGGGAACAGGCAGGCCAGACCAACGACTCGTGCGTGGCGTTCCCTGCCCTCAGTTGCCTCGCAGCCACATTCAATCCGGAGATGTCCCTCGCCTACGGAAAGGCTCTCGGAGAGGAAGCACTCTACCGTGGCAAGGACATGATACTCGGTCCTGGCATAAACATTTACCGCACTCCGCTCGGCGGACGCAACTTTGAGTATATGGGCGAAGACCCCTATCTGACTTCCAAAATGGTGGTTCCGTATATCACCGGACTGCAGTCGAAGGGCGTGGCAGCATGTGTCAAGCACTTCGCGCTCAACAATGACGAGGAATACCGCAACAACGTGAATGCCATAGTGAGCGACCGTGCCCTCTATGAGATATACCTTCCGGGATTTCATGCCGCCGTCAAGGACGCCAAGGTCATGGGAGTAATGGGCGGATACAACCTCTACAAAGACCAGCACAACTGCACCAACCAGTTCTTGCTGAACGATATTCTCAAGGGAGAATGGCAGTTTGACGGTGTGGTAGTGTCGGACTGGGGCGGCGTACACGACACTGACGAGGCTGTACTCCACGGTGTCGACATGGAGTTCGGCAGTTGGACCAACGGACTTAACTGGGGCAAGTCCAACGCCTACGACCAATACTACATGGCAGACCCGTACATGAAGGGCATCATTGAGGGCAAATACTCCATGGAAGGGCTCAATGACAAGGTGCGCAGAGTACTTAGAACATTCTACCGCACGACGATGAACCGCAACAAGGGCTTCGGTTTCCTCTGCTCTGACGAACACTATGCCACGGCGAAACGTATTGCCGAGGAGGGCATAGTGCTGCTCAAGAACTCTCCGTTGAAGAAAGGACAGCAGCCATTGCTGCCCATTGACACGAAGAAAGTGAAGAAAGTGCTCGTCGTGGGCGAGAATGCCATCAAGATGATGACCGTTGGAGGCGGCTCGTCTTCTCTGAAGGTGCAGAAAGAGATATTGCCTCTCGACGGTCTGCGCGAGCGTTTGCAGCGAGACGGAGTGGCGGTGGAATACCAGCGCGGCTATGTGGGCGATGTCGGCGGAGAGTACAATGGCGTCACCACAGGACAGGACCTGAAGGACAGCCGCTCTGCGGAGCAACTCATAAAGGATGCCTGCGACGCAGCAAAAAAGGCCGACCTCGTGGTGTTCTTCGGCGGTCTCAACAAGTCTGACTACCAGGATGCCGAGGGACATGACCGCAAGTCGTACGACCTGCCCTACGGTCAGAACAATGTTGTCACGGCTTTGGCAAAGGTCAATCCCAACATTGTCTATGTGCAGATTTCCGGTAATGCGGCTCATCTCGACTTCGTCAAGGAAGTGCCCGCTATCGTTCAGGGCTGGTTTATCGGCAGCGAGGCTGGCGAAGCACTTGCAAGTGTGCTGTGCGGAGATGCCAATCCGTCGGGCAAACTGCCTATGACATGGAACGACAAGTTAGAGGATTACGCTGCCCATGCACTCGGCACATACCCCGGAACATGGCGTGCCGACAGCACTATCATCGATGAGGAGTACAAGGAAGGAGTGTTCGTGGGCTACCGTTGGAATGACCTGAAGAAGGTGAAGCCGGTGTTTGCTTTCGGACATGGACTGAGTTACACCACATTCAGCATCTCTGACCTGCGTCTGAGCAGCGATGTCATCAGCCAGGACGGCACCATCACCGCCACCGTCACGGTGAAGAACACCGGCGACAGGGCTGGCGCAGAAGTGGTGCAACTCTACATCAACGATGCGAAAGCGTCGGTGGAGCGTCCCTACAAGGAACTGAAAGGTTTCCAGAAGGTCTGTCTCAATCCGGGCGAAAGCAAGGAGGTGAGCATCACAATAGACCGTCAGGCACTGAGTTTCTTTGACGAAAAGGCTCATGACTGGAAGGCTGAACCGGGCGAGTTTACCGCTCTTGTGGGCAACGCATCCGACAATCTGCCGCTGAAAGCGAAGTTCAAACTGAAATAAACAATGACTATGAGAAAGAAAAAGCGTGAGATGGACGCCGCCTTTGCACTTGAAGTGTTTGACAAAGCACCATTCACGACTGTAAGTTTCACGCGTGCTGACGGCACGGCATACGGTTTGCCGTTGTCGTTGGCACGCGCCGATGAAAGGACATTCTACTTTCATTGCGCACTTGAAGGTGACAAACTGGAAGCCATAAAGGCACATCCCGAGGTGTGCCTGTCGGCAGTGACGAAATGCAAACCCATGGCAGGACCGAAAGACAACTCCTTTACATTGGAGTTCAAGTCGGCAGTGGCGTTCGGAAAAGCCTCGCTGGTGGACAACGACGAGGAGAAAACCGCCGCACTGAGAGCCATAAGCGAGCGTTTCCTTCCCTCTCACATGGATGCCTTCGAGGATGCTGTAGCGCGCAGCCTTAACCACACCGCCGTGGTGAAGATTGTGCTTGGCGAACCTCCAGTGGGCAAACGCAAGCAGTATGACAGCGACGGCAACGAGATGAGAGGCAATGCCGCACCGAAAGAGACAGTAACCAACAAATAACAAGACAGATGAGAAAACTATTGACATTCGCCGCCGTTGCTGCGGCTGTGATGAGTTGCGGCAACAAGACCGCCCAGAAATCATGCTGCGGAGACACCGCAAGTGCCGTCTATGTAGACACCGTTGCGGAGAACCACCCGGAGTATCTGCCGGAGATAGCAGTAGACACCATTGCCCCGGACTTCTGTGCCAAGGACACCGCCGGCACGGAAATAAAACTCAGCGACTATGCCGGCAAATACGTTGTGCTTGACTTTTGGGCTTCATGGTGTGGCGACTGCCGTGCCGAAGTGCCCGAACTGAAGAAAGTGTACGGAGAGTTCAAGGACACCAAAATCAACGGTTCCGATGTGCAGTTCCTCAGTTATTCCTTTGACAGAGAGGAACAGGCATGGAAAGATTTCCTGAAAAAGGAAGCCTTTGAGTGGCCGCAGGTGAGCACGCTCGAACCGAAATGGCACGACAACGTGGCTGCAAAAGGCTACGGTCTGCACTGGATTCCGGCTTTCATTCTGGTGTCACCGGAAGGCAAAGTGGCAGGAAAGGCTATCTCTGCCAAGGGTCTTCGCCAGTTGATAACGGACGAGATGAAATAAACGAAAGGCTGTGTAAAAACAGACGGGGGGGCTGATTAACGGACTGAAAGTCCAGTTGCACATAGCCCAGGGCAGAGTTGCAAAGCAACGGCACCCTGGGGATGAACGGGCAAGTAGATAGTGCGCCCTGTAAGGGCAACTACACAATACAATACAAGACAATATAATGCAGCTGCCCTTACAGGGCGCAAAGATTAAAAGGACTATTCTTACCCCGGGTGTTGCCCAGGGCTATGTGCAACTGGGCTTTCAGCCCGCAAAAAGAAAGATGTTGTTTCCGTTTTGACACACCCTCCTATTTTGTAACAGCAAACTGTCGAGTACGACGCAGACGCTCGACATTGTCATCAGCCGACTTGCCCGCTCAGGCTTCAGGTTTTCACGTTGTTCAAAACCGGGGGCATCGGATTTTGTGATGCCCACATCCCTGACGGGTATAGTCAGAGTGCCTGTCTTGTCGATGAGACGGGCGTTCACACTGCACCAATGACAGTAATTGGCTGCTTCATAACGGTCAAATCACTACTTCATAGTTGCCCGCATTCTCCACGGCAGACTTTATATCGTCGGCAGAAACCTTGGCAGCATCATACTCCACGGTGACTTTTCCCTCCTCACGGTCGGCGTCGGCAGATGCCACACCGGCAATACTCTTGACGGCATTCTCCACATTCATCTCGCAATGGCAGCACTTCATGCCATTCACAATAAAAACTTGCTTTTCCATATCTTTGCTATTATCGTCCATCACTGGCACATTTCGGGGACAAAGGTAAGCCTTTTTATCCAACATTTCAACTGCCAGTCAAAATATCTACGCATTTCTATCAACCAACAACTGAAATGGCAAATGGAAAAATGAAGCCTCTGATGCTCACGCACCAGAGGCTTCTTGTAACACGAATCTCTTTCAGTTAAGAAAAAAACTTATTTCTTTCAGTTGTTACTCTTCATTGATTCGCGTTGTCATTAATCAGCAATTTTCACAATCTTGTAGTACTTCTTGGTTTCTGTACCAGATGTCTTGATGTACTCGATTGCGTAAGTAGTGCTTGCAGTTGCTGTCCACTTGAGTGCCTTTTTATCTGTGCCGTCAAGTGTAACCTCTGTGCCGTCCTCCGCAGGAACCTTGTTCAGCAGGTCATCGGCAGCGGTATATGACTGCGATTTGACTGTCAGGACATTGCCAGTACCAGCGGTAGAAGTCCAAGTAGTAGGATCTGTACTTGCGTCCTTAGTACCATTCGTCAGGCAGTTGGCAACAGAAGCCTCGCTGATGGTCTGCGTGCCGGTAGCAGTTACTGTGTAGAGTTTGATGTTTTCGGCTGACAATGTCGCAAGTGAAGAGCCGTCAACGACAGTGGCATAGATTACATCACCGCCCGCATACTCATTCTTTCCGTAAACATACTTGCCGCCACTTACACCGAATGTGGTGATACTCGGTTCTGTCACAGAAGTGATAGTCTCCTGATTGCCTGTCTCGTCAGTAACGACACAAGCGTCGAAGGTGATAGGATACAGGTCGGCAGACTTGTCGGTAATCTTGAAGATGTAAGAGTAAGCATAGTTGCTCTTCCACTGGCAGTATTCTGCCGGCACTTCAACAGTCTTGTAGGCACCTTCGATTTTCTCGCCTGTGTCCTCTGAATAAAGGTCAAACTTAACCTGCAACTTCAGATTCGTCGTGTTGCTTGGGTTTGGCAGGATGGCCGTATAGACCTTTGTGTCTGAATCTACAGTTTTGTCATAGGTGGCAGCAACGGAGGTTTCACCGATACATTTCGAGTAATCACCTGTTGTATATGCCGTATTAAGCCAATTTGTACCTGTCGTATTGAACGTTGTTGCAGCAGCCGAAGTTGCGTCTATTTCAACCTGTGCCTTGTTGGCGTCAGTATAAGTAACCGTGTACTTCGTAGTACTTGTGCTGCTGCCAACTGTAACGAAATTGCCGTCAACGCCGAAACTTTTGTCTGTGCCGGCTGATGTATGTTCTTCCGAACCGTACTTGATACCTGTAATCACCGCCTTATATCCCGGCACGGTCTCATAGATACCGAAGCGAATCTTGGACTGGAAGTTGCGGAACTGGAGTTGGACAGCCTCCACTGTGCTTCCATCTGTTGGCTTGGAGACAGTTTTTGGCAGGCGGTCGGCAACGTAGATGCTGGCTGCATCAGCACCTTCAGCCAACTCAATGGTGTAACCTTTTGACGCAGCAGATGTCGCATTGCTGTTCTTGGTAATCTTTACCTTCTGCTGCATGATGTCATCCTTCTTCGCAGAAACTGCCGTGAAGGTGTAAGGTTTGTCAAAATCCCAGTACTTGATGGTCTGCTTTGTGTCTGCATTCTGCCAGATAGAAGGAGACACAAACGCTGTACCTTCACTGGCAGTAGAGCCTGTGGTGTATGCTGTAGTGCTTGCAGCATACGGAGTAATGCCCACATACTCCCAGTTCTTGGTGTTACTTGTTGTGGTGTTTGCCGTACCTTCAGCATACTGCACACGGTAGTTGTCAAACACGATGTTCTCAGCAGTGGCAGCAGCCGACCCTCCTGTTGCCGTGTTTTCATTCTTCTCACCCCACACGATGAATTCGTTGCCGAGGGCTGTTGCCGCATCTGTACCGGTCTTTGTTGCCTCTGCACGCGTCATAGAGGGCGTACTCATGTTGAACACGATGGCTTGCGGACCGCTTACAGAGCCGTCACCGTTAAAGTCATCATTGGCACAACTCGCCATAACCGTGGCAGCTACAGCGAGAAACAAATAGTGTTTTCCCATAATCTCTACACATTTTATAATTATTAATCTTAATCTTGACGGCGTAGGGACAAAAAAAGTGCGTGGAACCTCCCATTGTCCATTCCACTCTCCGAGGCTCTAGCATTGCCTATCTCTGTTGAACAGACAACGTTAGAGTCCACGCCGCTATGACTATTTCTCCGGAAAGAGACCTGTATAACGCACCCGACTGCACCCAAATGATGTGCAATCTATGCCTACAAGGTCTCCTCGGGATTGATATAATCACACCCGGGACATCTACCGTTGCTACGTTCAAGACAGAGATTCGTAATTTGCTAGATTCGAAGAGTCTCAAACACAGCGTCACGTAAACGCCACATTATGTATGTCTACCCCACCTGCAGCCCATAAGAACCCTCACGCAGGTATAGACAATGCAAAGTTAACAATTATTATCTACATACTACAACAAAACGCAAGTTTTTTTTCATATTGCACTAATAATCAGCATTAATGGACCGTAATGAGCGGAAAAGAAAAGAGGATGCCCTTGTGGGACATCCTCTTTTATTAGGATTTCACTAAAGAGTGATTACTTCAGTTTGGTGTAACCATACTTTGCTGCATCGCCAAGTTCCTCCTCGATGCGGATAAGTTGGTTGTACTTGGCCATACGGTCGGTACGGCTCAGTGAACCGGTCTTTATCTGACCAGAGTTGGTAGCCACTGCTATGTCAGCGATAGTGGTATCTTCTGTCTCGCCAGAACGGTGAGATGTCACTGTGGTATAGCCGTGACGGTGTGCCATCTCGATTGCTTCGAGGGTCTCAGTCAGTGAACCAATCTGGTTAACCTTGATGAGGATAGAGTTGGCAGCACCCATCTGGATACCCTTCTGGAGGAATTTGGTGTTGGTAACGAACAGGTCATCGCCAACGAGCTGGCAGCGGCCGCCGATGCGCTGTGTCAGTTTTACCCAGTTCTCCCAGTCGTTCTCGTCGAGACCGTCCTCGATAGAGTCGATAGGATACTTTGTGATGAGTTCCTCAAGGTAGTCAATCTGCTCAGCAGCAGAGAGTTTCTTGCCGTTAGGATCCTTCGGCATGCCGTTCTTCAACTGCTTGTAGTTGTAGAACCACTCGCCGTTCTCGCAGGTAGCGAACTCAGAAGCGGCGCAGTCCATGGCAATCTTCACATCCTTGCCCGGCTCGTAACCAGCGTCCTTGATAGCCTGAACGATGCTGTCGAGAGCGTCGTTGATGCCGTCGAGTTCAGGAGCGTAACCACCCTCGTCACCTACTGCTGTAGAGAGACCGCGCTTCTTCAGCAACTTGGCAAGAGCGTGGAAAACCTCTGCACCCATACGAACAGCCTCCTTCTCGTTAGGAGCGCCAACCGGACGAATCATGAATTCCTGGAATGCGATCGGTGCAGAAGAGTGAGCACCACCGTTGATGATGTTCATCATAGGAACAGGCAGAGTATATGTGTTTGCACCACCGATGTAGCGATAGAGGGGAAGACCGAGAGCCTTAGCCGCTGTCTGTGCCACTGCGAGGGAAACACCGAGGATAGCGTTAGCGCCGAGTTTGCTCTTTGTAGGAGTGCCGTCGAGAGCCAGCATCTTGTAGTCGATAGCGCGCTGGTTGAGTACGCAGTCGCCCTTCAGAGCCGGAGCGATAACGTTGTTCACGTTGTCGACAGCCTTCAAAGTGCCTTTACCGCCGTAGCGGTTCTTGTCTCCGTCACGCAATTCGAGGGCTTCGTTCTCGCCGGTAGAAGCACCTGACGGCACGCTTGCACGTCCCATTACACCATTTTCGAGTGTTACCTCTACCTCAACGGTAGGATTGCCGCGTGAATCAAGAATCTCACGAGCATGTACATTTGAAATTTTCATAGTTGAGAAAATGTTTTTATATAATTTATATAAAGTGTTTACTTGTCATCCCACGGAGGGACAAAGCCCTTTTTACCGCTGCAAAATTAGCAACATTCCAGCGTTTCTGCAAATTAAAAGAGGTGCAATGTAGGCATCGGTAACATTATTTAATCCTTGGAAAGTCCATTCCCCGGAATAATGCTCCCGGTCTGCTGCCCACAGGCAAGCCTCCGCATGCTTCCTCATTTGCGGCAGGTGTCAAAGAGAGTCTGCAGTATCCGTTCGGCGGTACGTCCGTCCCAGAAGTCTGGAATGGACGGTCTCTTCATCTTGCCCGACAGTATTGCCTCAAGGGTTTCACCCAACAGAGCCACGTCTTCATTGACCAACACGTTGGTTCCCTGCTTCACTGTCTCGATGTGTTCGGTGTAGTTGTTGAGCGTGATGCACGGTGTGCCGTTGAAGGTTGCCTCCTCCGCTATGTTGCCGCTGTCGGTTATGATGACGCAGGCCTTGGAAGTGAGATAGCCGAACTCCAGATACGGCAGAGGTTCTGTCGTGATGATATTGTCAAAACCGAATTTTTCCACCTGCTCCCTTGCCTGTTTACGCAACGGTGCCACCACCGGCAGCCATGTCGATTTGGCTGAAATCATCCCGACCATGTCACGCAGTTTGTCTTCTGAAGCGAGGAGTGCCTTGCGGTTGATGGTAAGCACGATGTAGCCATACTCGTCCAGCCCCTTGTCCTGCAGTATCTGCGGACGGCGGAAACGCCCTATGTTCTGGCGCAGAGTGTCTATGAGTATGTTGCCGACATTGTAGATTTTTGCCGGTGTGGCAGTCGTTCCTATGCTCACCCCTGCGGTGAACAGCAGGTCTGAAAGGCCGTCTATGACGAGTCTGTTGATTTCTTTCGGCATATTGATGTCGAAACTGCGCGTACCGGCAACGAGGTGCGCGAGTTTTATGCCGTGTTTCTTGGTCACTATGGCTGCTGCCATTGTGGATGCAAGGTCGTCGACAACGATTACCACGTCGCACGGATTGGCGGAGAGATAGCCCTCCATCTTTTCCATCACACGGCTCGTTATCTCTATCGTGTCATGGCTGTCGACACCGAAATAGACATCCGGCCGCGGCATCTGCAGGTCGTCGAAGAGAGTTCCTTCGAGCGATTTGTCATTCTCACTTCCGGCATAGAGCAGTGCGTAATCCACGTCCTTGCCGGCTTTCTTGGCATTTCCGATTGCTTTGATAAGGGGCGCAACCTTGATGAAATTAGGTCGCGCCCCTGTCATAATCACTATTTTCATTCTGACTTGAAGAGGTCTTTTATGCCGCCTATCGACCCCATGAGGTTCGTGGCCTCATAAGGCAGGTAGACAGTCTTGGTCTTTTCGCCCGACGCAACCTGCTCGAGCATCTGTATGTATTTCTGTGCGAGGAGGTAGTTTGCCGGATTTGTGCTCTTGCCCACTGCCTCCGTGATTTTCTCTATCGCCACTGCCTCGGCCTCGGCCTTGCGAATGCGTGCCGTAGCCTCGCCCTCCGCCTGGAGTATAGCCTGCTGTTTTGTCGCCTCAGCACGGTTGATTGCCGCCGTCTTGTCAGCCTCCGACTGCAGGATGACAGCCTGTTTCTCTCCCTCTGAGGTAAGAATTGTGGCACGTTTGTTACGCTCTGCCTGCATCTGCTTCTCCATTGCGTTGAGCACACTCTGCGGAGGTGTGATATCCTGGAGTTCCACACGGTTCACCTTGATACCCCACTTGTTGGTGGCATCGTCGAGAACTGAACGCAGTTTGGTGTTGATTGTGTCGCGCGAAGTGAGTGTCTGGTCCAGTTCGAGTTCACCTATTATGTTACGCAATGTGGTCTGCGTGAGTTTCTCTATGGCGTTCGGCAGGTTGTTGATTTCGTAAACGGACTTGAAGGGGTCAACTATCTGGAAATAGAGCAGTGCGTTTATCTGCATCTGGATGTTGTCCTTGGTAATCACGTTCTGCTTGTCGAAGTCATATACTTGCTCCCTCAGGTCGATGCTGTCGGAGTAGACATAGCGCCCGCGCACCATTGTCACTATCGTCTTGGTGTTGTCAATAAACGGGATAATGATGTTTATGCCCGGCTGGAGCGTGGCATGGTACTTGCCGAGGCGCTCCACGATGCGTGTCTCTGACTGTGGAATGATGACCACGGTCTTCTTGATGAAAACTAGCACCAGCACTACCAGTGCGATGAGAAAGATTGTCAGGATGTTCATAATTATCAGATTTTAGTTACCGTCAGTATTATGCTGTCGCGCGAGACAACTGTCACGCGCTCGCCTTTTGCTATCTCCTTGCCGTCGGCAGCCACCGAACGCCACTCGTCGCCGTCGATTTTCACATAGCCGAAACCGTCAGCCACGATTGTCTCTATCACCTTTCCTTCCTTGCCGATGAGTGCGTCGGCATTTGACACGCGCTTGTCACCACCAGCATGTATGCGGCTCGTAAGCGCCGGACGGATGAACATGATGCTCAGCACCGACACTACCGCCCACACAAGAATCTGCATCCATAGCGGCAGACCCACTATCGCACCGACCATAGAGCCGAGAGCGCCGATGGCGAAACAGGTAACAAAAAAGTCGAAAGAGGTCACTTCGATTATCACGCAGACAACACTTATAACCAGCCAGACCAGCCAGAGGTTATCCATAAAGTAATCCATCATAGACAATTCATTTTGTTTATGCGTTCAAAATTACAAAAAAGAATGAATTTATACATAATATATTACATCCTTTTTTCGGTTTTATATTCTGCAAAACCGTTTTTTCAGAATCGCATGAGGGTGGAACCTGTCGTCTTGCTACTGTCTCCCGACACCTGTACTGCCACCACTCCCTTGACGGAAAGGGGCAGGACGATGCGTGCAGACGATGCTCCTGCCGCCACAGACGACGTGTGGAGCAACCGTCCCGACGTGTCGTAGACTCTGATTTCTGCCGAGCGGCTGAGCGGAACTGCAAAAGTCACGTCAAAAGAGTGGCTGCCTGTGACCGCAAACTCCACGCTCTCGGGCTGGTGACCGCTGATTCCTTCTATACCGTCTATGCCCAACAGGTAGAGCAGACCACGGTAGACGTCTATCTGACCGTAGCCATAGCGGTTGTTGGGATAGTCCAACGACTTGTCCGGACGGATACAGGTATGGGCGAATACATCCATTATCCGTTCGCGGGTGAGGTCGGGACACGCCTCAAGCCACAGGGCTATAGCCCCTCCGACGGCCGGTGACGACACGGAAGTGCCGGTGTCCGCCTTCCAGTAATGGGCGCGTCCATTGTATTCAAACCGCTCAACGATGTCTTCACCCTGCGCCGTTTCGGGATTGGCTTCATAGTAATAACTGTCCGCAGAGGATATCACATTCGTCCCTGGAGCCATGACATCCGGCTTCACACGGCCGTCTACGGTAGGTCCGACAGACGAGAACGTCGCCTTGACGCCCCCCGTGCCGTAGTCATAGGTCACGCTGTTGCCGTTGATGTCGGTATAGCCCGTGACGCAGGCGGTAGACCCTACCGCTATGACATAGGGCGACGAGGCAGGGAAATTGATGTCATGCGAACACTCGCCCCGGCAAAGCGAGGGGTTGACAGAGCGTGTCACGAAGTTGCCGACAACACTGTAGGCTTCTATGTCGGCATCCGTTCCCACGAACTCCACACTGAACGGGCACACCGAACTCATGCCGATGTGGTCGGGACCGGTTATCACATATTCCACCACAAGACGGTCGGGGGCATAGCAAGACGGATATGCCCCAAAGAGGAACGTGTACTCCCTGCCGTCCACAGTGACGGTCTGTGACGCCAGCGAGTCGGGTTGCTGACACAGCCAGGTCGATGACACGCTGACGGTGTCGCGCTCCGAACCGTAGATTACCATTCTTGCGGTGAAGTCACGGTCGGATTGCGCCATGAGATAGAGGCGGTTTCCCCATATCTCCACGAATGTTCCGGCACTCTCCTCCCCTCTTTGCTTGTGGACATACGACGGTGTCTTGTTCTTGTTTCCTGCCGATGCCACTATTATGCGCCCCGGTCCCACCATCTTGCCGAGCACTTCGTTGTAGAGCAGATTGTCGCCATAGAGGTCTTCATGGCTGCCTTCACTGAAGGAGATGACGCACGGTCGCCCCACCGAATCGGCGTAGTCGAAGATATATTTGAACCCGAGGAGACTGCTGACACTGTTGTATTTGTCGAGGTCAGCATCGTCTATGAGTTCCATATTGTTGCTGACGACATTGTTGACGAGGCAGATGTCGCTGCCGAAAGCCAGGCCAGCATACTTGCTGCCGTATCCGCTTCCGGCCGCAGTGCCGAGAGTATACGTGCCGTGACCTATCATTTCGGCATCACGGCTGTGGGCATACGCCAGTATCGAAGCCTCGTCCCTATAGTCGTTGCCGACAGGAAATGCGCTGCCGACAGTATCCGTGGAGAGCATATCCCAGAAAGACTTGATGCGGTAGGTCTGCATATCCGAAGAATAGAAATTGGGATTTGTGAGGTCAAATCCCACGTCCTGCACGCCCATGACAACCCCTTTTCCTGTGAACGCCTGCGGCAGATGCCGCCCTTCATGCACCGCCACAGCGTTTATATACTGCGATGTGAGGTCATTGTGGACTGTGTTTACCGATGCCGCCTCTATCCTTTCTATGCGCCTGTCGGCAGCCACGGAGACGAGATTTGCCACAGGCAGGCTCACGGCAAGGATGTCGTCGAAAGCGGCAAGCGTCCTGCAACCGTTGTTGCGGAACACATCCGACACATCGCCCTTGACCTTTACAAGTGCCATAACCGTTGCCATAGTCCCGCCATCACCGCCATTCATACCCTTGGCTGCGGCACTATTGCGGGTCAGGACAATCCGTCTGACCGCGGGAGACATCTTCCGCAGTTCCGCACGCTGACCGCACACGTCGAGTGGAAGCATTGCCAACATCACAGCCAGCATATATATATATGTGTAGAACCTCTTCATTCCATGTATCATTTTGCACGGCAAAATAAACAAAAAACATTGGTTTCGGCAAGTATTATGGATTAAATTACTACCTTTGTACGGTTTTAACAACAAACGCAAACATGACAGTCAACGCCAGAAAATTTATCACCACCACATACAGTATGTATGACATAACGGCCGGGAAGAACGTTCTCATCGAGACGGTAGACCCAGACCGCCCCATACAAATCATCACTGGGATTGACATGGTACCGCTTCCGGCACTGGAGGAGAAGTGGAACTCGCTGTCGAGTGGCGATGACTATGAACTCGTGCTCACCTGTGACATGGCGTTCGGAGAGTATGACCCCGATGCGGTAGTGGACATCCCGAAAGAGCAACTCTATATAAACGGCAAGTTTGCCAGCGAGATTTTCCAACCGGGAGCGATGCTTCCGTTGCAGAACCAGAACGGAGAACGCGTGAGTGCAAAGGTGATTGAAGTCGGCGAGACGCATGTCACAGTGGACTGCAACCACCCTCTTGCCGGCAAAGACCTGCTCGTCAACGGCAAGATAGTGGAGTCACGCCCTGCCACCGACGAGGATGTGATGGCTCTCACCATGCCCCATTGCGGTGGATGTGGTGGCGGAGGATGCCACGGAAACAGTTGTGGCGACGGCGGATGCGGCGGTTGCGGCAACTGCGAAGAGGGCGGCTGCGATGACAGCGACTGCTGTGGCGGCGGATGCGGCCACTGCGCTTCTTGACGGAACACAAGGAAGAAACGACACAGGACAATGAATACTTTCGGACGGAAATTCACACTTACCACCTTCGGCGAGAGCCATGGGGAAGCCATCGGCGGCGTTGTCGACGGTATGCCCGCCGGCATTGAGATAGACAAAGGGTTCATACAGTCGGAACTCAACCGCCGCCGTCCGGGACAAAGCCGCATCACGACAGGCAGGAAAGAGCCCGACGAGGTGGAGATTCTCAGCGGTGTCTTCGAGGGAAAGTCCACTGGATGTCCCATCGGATTCATTGTCAGGAACACCAACCAGCATTCTTCCGACTACGACAACCTGCGCAATGTGTTCCGCCCTTCACACGCTGACTTCACCTATACGGCAAAATACGGCATCCGTGACCACCGTGGCGGCGGCCGTTCTTCGGCGCGCATAACAATCAGCCGCTGTGTCGGGGGTGCGCTTGCAAAACTCGCCCTGAAGCGGAAAGGCATCACCATACAGGCCTACACATCCCAAATCGGCGACATCGCAGTAACCGATGACTACCGCAAACTCGACCTTTCCACAACGGAAAACAACGCTGTGCGCTGTCCTGATCAGGAGAAAGCGCGCATCATGGAGGAATATGTGGCGGCACTGAAAGGCAAGGGCGACACCACTGGTGGCATTGTCACCTGCGTCATAAAGGGTTGTCCCGCCGGTCTGGGCGAACCCGAGTTTGACAAGTTGCACGCCTGTCTCGGCTATGCCATGCTAAGCATCAACGCAGCCAAAGGATTTGAATACGGCGAGGGATTTGCCGGTGTCAGCGGTCACGGAAGTACACAAAACGACATCTTCACGGCGGAAAACGGCAACATAACGACCCTTTCCAACCACAGCGGAGGAATACAAGGAGGCATAAGCAACGGTCAGGACATACTGTTCCGGGTGGCTTTCAAACCAGTGGCTACCATATTGACAGAGCAGCAGACAGTCGATGCAGACGGCAACAAGACCTCTCTGACCGTACACGGACGCCACGACCCCTGCGTCGTTCCGCGCGCCGTGCCCATCGTGGAGGCCATGGCAGCCATGACAATCCTTGACAATCTGTTGTTCAAAACGGACATACCGTTCTAAAGGAACTGTTGAAAGGACAATACAACAAAAGGCAAATGGTGCAACCGACCATTTGCCTTTTATTATATCCTGACGATTCTGCAGTCTCCGGTTTCCGTCTCAAGCAATTTCCCTACCCTGTCTATACAAGAAGTCCGGAGCGAAGTCTATTCCATTATACCACTCTATAGTCCAGTGAGTCAGGGCAAACTGAATGAAATTATCACTCAAATTGGCAATAAAGCAACTAAGCGATAGCCGAGGCTATCGCTTAGTCATGTTCTGTCAGATGTTGGTGGCTTCAAGTTGTTTTGCCACTTCTTCGTTGATCCGCTTTATGAAATCGTCCACCGGCATGGTCGCTTGCTCGCCGCCGCCCTGCTGTCTCATTGACAGAAGACCTTCTGCTGCTTCCTTCTCGCCGACAATTACCATATAGGGAATGCGTTTGAGTTCGTTGTCGCGAATCTTCCTTCCTATCTTCTCGTTGCGGTCGTCCACAAAGGCGCGCACACCGTTTGCATCAAACCGGGCACGCACTTCCGCTGCGTAGGAGTTGTACTTTTCCGAGATGGGAAGTATCGCCACCTGATCCGGAGTGAGCCACAACGGGAAGTGTCCGGCGGTGTGCTCGATGAGCACTGCGGTAAAACGCTCGAGCGAACCGAACGGTGCGCGGTGAATCATCACGGGCACTTGCTTCGAGTTGTCCTCTGCCGTGTACTCCAGTTTGAAGCGTTGCGGCAGGTTGTAGTCCACCTGTATCGTACCGAGCTGCCACCTTCTGCCTATCGCGTCCTTCACCATGCAGTCGAGTTTCGGACCGTAGAAGGCTGCCTCACCGAGTTCCACGCGGGCCTTGATGCCCTTTTCGTTGCAGGCGTCAATGATAGCCTGCTCCGCAGTATTCCATATTTCGTCCGACCCGATGTACTTTTCCTTGTCGTTAGGATCGCGCAACGAAATCTGGAACTCTACCTGGTCGTCAGAGAAACCGAATATCGAGAACACGGCCTGGATAATCTCCAGCACGCTGAGAAACTCGCTCTTGACCTGGTCGGGGCGGCAGAAGATGTGGGCATCGTCCTGAGTGAACGACCTCACACGGGTCAGTCCGTGGAGTTCACCGCTCTTTTCGTAACGGTAGACGGTGCCGAACTCCGCACAGCGGAAAGGCAGGTCCTTGTATGAACGCGGCTTCCAGGCGAACACTTCGCAGTGGTGAGGGCAGTTCATCGGCTTGAGCATATACTCCTCATCCTCCTCCGGTGTGTGTATAGGCTGGAAAGAATCCTTGCCGTAATGGGCGTAGTGACCCGACGTGACATAGAGGTTCTTTGAACCGATGTGGGGTGTTATCACCTCCTGATAGCCGAACTTCTTCTGTATGTGGCGCAGCATGTCCTGCAGACGGAGACGCAAATCCGTTCCTTTCGGCAACCAGATGGGCAGTCCCTTGCCCACTCTGTCGGAGAACATGAAGAGTTCCATCTCCTTGCCAATCTTCCTGTGGTCGCGTTTCTTCGCCTCTTCGAGCATGACAAGATACTCGTCGAGCATCTTCTTCTTGGGGAACGAGATGCCGTAAAGACGCTGCATCTGCTCACGCTTGGCGTCGCCGCGCCAGAAAGCACCGGCGATAGAGGTGAGTTTCACAGCCTTTATGATGCCCGTGCTCACAAGGTGCGGACCCTTGCACAGGTCGGTGAAGTTACCTTGGGTGTAGGTTGTTATCGTACCGTCGGCAAGGTCTTGCTCGATGTGTTCACACTTGTAGGTCTGTCCGTCAGCGGCAAACTCCTTCAGAGAGTCGGCCTTGGACACCTCCTTGCGCACAAGCGGCTCGTCTTTCTTTGCCAGTTCGAGCATCTTCTGCTCTATTTTCGGGAAGTCTGCCTCGCGTATCTGTTCGCCGTTAGGCAACAGCACATCATAGAAGAAGCCTGCTTCCAGAGCGGGACCGAAACCGAACTGTATGCCGGGATACAACTCCTGGAGTGCCTCGGCAAGCAAGTGTGCCGACGTATGCCAGAATGCGTGCTTGCCCTCTTCGTCCTCGAAGCGGTACAAGGCGATCGTTGCGTCACCGTTGATCGGGCGGTTCAACTCTACTGTTTCACCGTTCACTCCGCAACTTACAACGTTGCGTGCGAGAGCCGGTGAGATGCTCTCGGCGATTTGAAGCCCCGTTACTCCCTGCTCGTACTCACGAACAGAACCGTCGGGAAAAGTTATTTTTATCATAGTTTATAATGTTTACGCCCGATACAACCGGGCTATAGTCTATTATCAGGGGGCAAATTTACTGCTTTTTGATGATTGCACCAAACAATAACAGACAAAAAGGGCTCACCGCAAGGAGCGTATTGACATTATGCAAACGGCATTCGGGCTGCGTGTGAACACCGCTTGCGCCATACGCAAGCACCGCTTTTGCGGCGGCACATCAGTTGAGGTACGCTTGTACTTCAGGTGCGGTACATCCGTACTTCAGGTGTGATACGCCCGTACGTCAACTGATGTACCGCCGCAAAAAGACCGTTTACGGACTGCGAAAACACCTTTGTGACACCGCAGAAAGGGCGTTTTCGCGGGAAGCAAAGTGCCGTGGAAAACGGCGGAATGAAGTTTTTCGCAATTATTTCTGCAAATTGCTTGCAGATAAAAAATAAAGATGTAACTTTGTGGATGTAATCGTTGGGTTGCGAAACTCGCACGATTGCTAGTTAAAAGTCTAGTTTAGTTTTTGTGTTGGTTTAGGGTTACCGTGTTCGGTAGCCCTAAATTATTTGTCACAGACAGCCCACTATCTCGCCGAGAGACTTGCATCCGTGGTTGTCGAGCCAACTGTTGATGCCGTCGCGCACCTTGATGGTGGTCTGCGGGTCGATGAAGTTGGCGGTGCCGACCTGTACTGCGGACGCTCCAGCCATGAAGAATTCGATGGCGTCTTCAGCGGTCATGATGCCTCCAAGTCCTATTACGGGGATGCGCACAGCCTTGGACACCTTGTGTACCATACACAATGCGACAGGCTTGACGGAAGGTCCCGACAGTCCGCCGGTGCCTATGCTCAGGCGAAAACAGCGGCGCTCGATGTCTATGGACGTACCCATGAGGGTGTTGATGAGCGACACGCTGTCCGCTCCCTCGTCCTCCACGGCCTTGGCAATCTCCGTTATGTCGGTGACATTTGGCGAGAGTTTCACTATCAAGGTCTTGTTGTAACTGCGGCGGACAGCCTTTACCACGCTGGCAGCACCCTTGGCGGTGACACCGAAAGCCATGCCCCCCTGCCGCACGTTGGGACAGGAGATGTTGAGTTCTATGGCCGGTATCCCCTCGAGAGCGTCCACACGGGCGGCACACTCGGCATAGTCGTCGGGCGAAGAACCGCTGACATTCACTATGAAATTGGTGTCTATGTCCTTCAGGTCGGGATAGATACGGCTGCAAAAGTAGTCCACTCCCTTGTTCTGAAGTCCCACACAGTTGAGCATTCCCTGCGCCGTCTCCGCCATTCGGGGGTAGTCGTTGCCCTCGCGAGGGTGGAGCGTGGTGCCTTTGACAATGATTGCCCCTATCTCGTCGAGGGGTACAAAGTCGGCATATTCCAGTCCGTAGCCGAACGTACCTGACGCTGTCATCACGGGGTTCTTCAGTTCAAGCCCCTTGATTCTTACTCTTATATCTGCCATAACAAGTCTTTTATATTGAACACAGGGCCGTCCTTGCACACGCACAAGTTGCCCTTTACGGTTTTCTCCACACAGCACAGGCAAGCCCCAAGACCGCAAGCCATCATGTTCTCGAGCGACACTTCGCACTCCACAGCACAGGATGCGGCATACTTGGCAACCGCCATCATCATGGGTTTAGGTCCGCATACCTGAATGCGAGAGAACGTCTCGCTCTGCAACAGGGAGTGGTTGGTGACGAAACCGCGCTCTCCACGGCTGCCGTCTTCGGTGGTTATGCATACTCTGCCGACCTTTTCAAACTCGTCCAACTGCATCAGATCGCTCTCTGATTTCGCCCCCAAGAGGAACACGGGAGTAGCCCCCAGTTCGACGCAACGCCTGCCCAGATAGAGCAGAGGGGCTGTTCCCACACCGCCTCCGACAAGCAACAGGCGTTCGCCGGCGGTGGGCAGAGTGAACCCGTTGCCCAGTGGCAGCACGCAGTTGAGCGTGTCTCCCGGCTGCCGACGTGCCATCCAGTCGGTGCCGTCGCCCACATTGTGCACCAGCAACCATATCTCGTTGTCCTCGGGAACGACGTTGTTGACCGATATGGGGCGGCGAAGCATGGTGGAAGGAGTGCCGTCCACACGCACCTCAACAAACTGTCCGGGCAATATATCGTGTACCGGCACGGGGGAAACAAGGCGAAGTACCACATGGTGTGGCGTGGGACGGTCAACCGACCTGACCCTTAAATCAGCGCAACATTTCTTCATACATATATAATAAGGTGGGATTTCATCACTGCAAAAGTAGACAAAAATATCGAGAAAAGGGGTTTGTCGCAGGAGAAATGCGCTCTATTGATACGACATGATGACGGGTGCAGCGCCTTCGCCGCACGCTCCGCCGTGGAGAAACGCGCGGCTGATGGATGCGACGAGGACGCGCCAACCTATATAAAAAGAGGTGTCGATTATTGCAGAACAGGACTATTTCTTGGGAATAAAAGTCTCCCAAGTCTGGTCATCATAGAAGATGCGGATTTCAGAAATTCTCCGTTGCTTGATGTCAATTATTTTCTGATATTGCGAATCATGCCCAACCTCGGGTTTTGAAGGCACATTAGAGAAACTCTGTTGGCTTCTCGCTGCGGGTGGAGTGGGAGCAGCAGCGGAGAAATCGAGCATCAGATCGTTGCCCGACGGTTGGGAGTGGACTGACGGAACAGCCTGTGACGCACTGTTGTCGGGCTCATTTTCCTCTCCGTGAGTAAACATCTCGCCATCTCCATACAGCAACCACGAGAGGTTTATATTGGGGAAACTGCGCTTTATCGCATCGACATGGTTGAGGGTAGGGCGTGTACGGTCATTGAAGATGCTGCTCAATGAAGCCGGTGATATGTTCAGCATATCGGCAAAACTCTGTTGACTGAGATGCTGATTTTCCATTAACTGACGGATTCGATCTTTCATTTTTTACACTTGTATATGCCTCTTCACACACCTCGCAGGTCATAAACACGACGAAAAAGGGGCTTTTTCAGAGACTTTACAAAGGTAAAACAAATAATCAGAGCATACAAGTCTTTGAACGAAAATTTTGTTTTTGAAATTATAAATTTATGTAT
>CAVFZF010000026.1:0-30166 GCA_963627025.1 Bifidobacteriaceae bacterium
AATCCCCGTAAAAGCAGAACAATCCCCGGCTATCTCATGTAAGAGGCAGCCGGGGATTATTGTATCACATTGGAATTTGTCGGCAGAGCGTCTGAACAGACAGGTTCTCCGAGGAACAGGCTGAAAGCCTAACTACACACAGACCAGGGCAGAGTTGCGAAGCAACGGCACCCTGGGAAGGACGGATTGGCAGATAGCGCGCCCTGTAAGGGCAACTGCACAACAATCAATCCAATGCAATGCAACTGCCCTTACAGGGCGCAAAGATTTACAAGACTATTCTTGAGAGCGTGTCAAAAGAGACAAGTTCTCTGGTAAACGGGCTGAAAGCCCAACTGCACGCAGCCCAGGGCAGAGTTGCGAAGCAACGGCACCCTGGGAAGGACGGATTAGCAGATAGCGCGCCCTGTAAGGGCAACTGCACAACAATCAATCCAATGCAATGTAGTTGCCCTAACAGGGCGCAAGGGTTAGCGGAACTTTTTTACCCAGGGCGTTACCCTGGGCTATGTGTAACTGGGCTTTCAGCCTGCAAAAAGACAGATGTTGTTTTTGTTCTGACACATCCTCTATGTGCAACAGGGCTTACAGCCCGTAAAAAGAGCGATGGTGTTTCTGTCTTGACACGCCCTCTGTTTATTTTACTTAAATTATTGTCGTGTATTGAAAATACGTAGTATCTTTGCATCAAAATATTAATTGTCATTTGAAACAATTCTCTGCAATGTCAAAGGAAGAACTCAGGTCATACAGATTAAATTCAGCAGATGAACCGACAGACGAGATGTTGGAAGCCATAATGCTTGCCGTTCAGGAGTCGGCATATCAGTCAACGCTCAAAGCAAAGGCAGAACTTGACAAACGATTTAATGCCGCAAAAACAGAGATCGCCCGACGCAAAGCGGCATACAGAACTGGATTATGAACAAGTTGACAAAACCTGTATTGTGTGTTGTTGCCGGACCTAATGGTTCTGGAAAAACATCTACGACCATACAACTTCTGTCGAATGAATGGGCAGAGAATTGTCTATATATAAATCCAGACAATATAGCCCAAGAGCAGTTCGGGGACTGGAATTCACCAGAAGCAGTTTTGAAGGCTGCACATTATTCGACTGAACTGCGTTATAAATGCCTTGAAAGCAAACAGGACTTTGTGTTTGAAACGGTGTTCTCGTCCGACGAAAAGCTCAAATTCCTCAAGAAAGCTCACCAGTTGGGGTTTTTCATTCGTTTTTTCTTTGTATGTACCGATAGTCCAGAGATAAATGTAGCAAGAATAACCAAGCGGTTTCTTGAAGGTGGACACGAAGTTCCCATATCTAAAATTATCTCGAGATATTACAAGTCCTTGGTTAACGCAAGCGAAGCAATAAGTTTTGTTGACCGTGCATACATATATGACAATTCAATAGAAAACCATTTACCGCGATTGCTTTATAGGACTGTTGATGGAAAAGTGTTCAAACAGTATATTGACGACGTTCCTGAATGGGCAAGGCAATTGATTATGTAATCCCCGTAAAAGCAGAACAATCCCCGGCTATCTCATGTAAGAGGCAGCCGGGGATTATTGTATCACATTGGAATTTGTCGGCAGAGCGTCTGAACAGACAGGTTCTCCGAGGAACAGGCCGAAAGTCCAACTACGCACAGACCAGGGCAGAGTATTTCCCGTTACCTCGGTCCTCCGAATCCTCCCGGAGGCGGAAATCCGCCGGGACCATGGTCGCCTCTGCCACGGAAGTCACGTCTGTCGCCGCGAGGACCGCGGTCGCCGTCAGGCGGCCCCATGTGTCCGCGTCCGCCCTTGCCTCCCATGAGGTTGAACCTGTACACCACATGGAGCATGGCATAGGAGTTTATGGCGTTGTATTCGGTATCGCTGCGCATCATCTCATTGATAGTACGCGAGAAATTACTCTGGTTATGGAGTATGTCGTAGAACTGTAATATGACGCTCAGGTTCTTCGCCCTGAGGAAACTTTGGGATATCTGGGCGTTCCAGATAAACTCGTTTGTGTTGAGAGACTTGTCGCTGTAGCCGCGGCGGCTTCTCACATGGGCATCGCTTGCAAGCGCCATGTTCCACGGAAGCCGCACGTTCACGCTCGCTCCGTAGGAGAATGACCATGTGTCGAGGTTGGCATCGGGATTGAGGAGATTGGATGAACTGGTGTAGTTCACCGATCCGTCGGTCTCCACATTGAGCCAGTCGTTGCGGAAACTCAGTGCCAGACGGTCGCTGATATTGTGCACCCGCGTGATGTTCTTCTGCGAATTGGCGTTCAGGGCGGTACTTACCAGACCCACATTATTATTATATGAGTAGCCCACATCGGTGCTTACGTTCCACAAAGCCAGCGTGTCGAGAGCCACACTGTAGTTGGCGTTGATGTTCGCGTTCCAGTTTCCATTCACGTTGTCACGCATCGTTGTGCGTGCACCTGTCTCACTGTCGTATATCACCCTCTGTGCTGTCGCGTTGCTGACAGTGCGGAATCCGCCGTTGACACCTATCACCTGGTAGTGGCTGCGGATGAAGTTGTTGTAGTTGAGGGTGAAGTTGTTGGTGAAGGAAGGCTTCAGTCCGGGGTTACCGATAGAGATGTTCATCGGGTCGGTGTTGTCGGTTATCTGCACCATGTCCGCCATTGAGGGCTGCGAAGTGCTTCCTCTGTACCTGAACCTCAACTGGTGTTCCTTGCTGAAATAGTAGCGGAAGTCCGCCGTAGGCGTCACGTTTATCACGTTGCGGGTGGTGTCTGTCCTGTGCCCGAGGTATTTCTGGATGAAGTTGCTCCTCTGTGGCTGCACGAAAACGCCCACGTTGAAGTTGTAGTTGTCACGCACCCTGCGGAACTGGAGTTCTATTTCGTGGTTGTCGTTGCGGTACTCCGTGAAGCGGCTCAGGCTCTCGTCTTCAAACGATGTGTAGCCTTCCGGCAGGTAAGTGCCCCAGCAGCGGTACACGGGAATACTGTTTATGCCGAGCGAAGCCAGCAGGTTCACATAGTCGGACGGCAGTTGCGTGAGGTCGCTGAAGTCGTAGGTGGCACGGTCACTCTTGGAGTAGGAGTGGTTATACTTGTACGACAGTTGCAGGTAAGTCCTGTCTGCCAGCGGTTCACTGTAGCCTATCTCCGCACTGTAGTTCCAGTTTGTCGACGGCGTGACATTGTAGCGGTTGATGCTGTAGTCCTGTCCTTCCACCTGATAGAGTTTCACATTGCTGGTGGAGAAACTCTTGTTGTCCGACGTGGAGTAGCGTCCTGTCGCGCTGAAAGTGAGGTTTCGTCCGCGGTTGTTGAACTTGCGGTTTATCTGCAGGCGTCCGTTCACGTTCTTCGACGTGCCGTATGACAGCGAACTTCCCGTGCGCGAGTTCTTGGCAAGCCCCAGTCCTTCCATCACGCCTATCTCGTTCAGCGGGTCGGTCGTGTGCTCATAGGGGTCGGAGTCGAACGTTGCCGAAGCCGAGCCGGAGCGTCCGTCGTTGTCGGAATAACTGAACGAGGGACGGAAGAGGATGTTTGTCATCGTGTCGGGAGTCCACTCCATGCGCATCTGTGCATTCCAACTCTTGTTCTTGCTGTAACTCTGCGACAGGCTGTTGGAGAAACTCTGGTTGCCGATAACGAAACTTTCGCTCGAGTTCTTGGTCAGTTGGTCCGAGGTATTGTGGTTCCATCGCACTGAGCCGTCCATTTTCAGGAGGTCTTTCTTCTCGTAGTTGAAGTTCACTCCCACCATGTTCGACGTGTTAAGACCGTTGCGTCCGCGGCCGAAACCGCCCCCTCTTCCGCCGAAACCGGCGTCGTTCACATTATTGAAATTGCCGAATGCCATCATGCGGAAGTCCTCTTTGAACATTCCCAACATGAGTCTTTCGGCATAGCGGTCGTGCGTTCCGTAGCCAGCATCCACATTGCCGAGTATGCCTTTGTTCATGCCTTTCTTTATCGAGAAGTCGAGAGTCATGTCCTCATCGCCGTCGGCTATGCCGGTAATCCGTTCCCGGTCGCTCTTCTCGTTGTAGGCTTTCACCTTCTCCACTATCGACACCGGCAGGTTCTTCAGGGCTGTCTTGGTGTCGCCGGTCATAAACTCCTTGCCGTCCATTTTTATCTTGTTCACCGTCTTTCCGTTGATGGTGACGTTTCCTTCGTCGTCAACAGATGCGCCTGGGAGCAGTTTCACCAGTTCCTCTATCACCGAACCCTCCGGCGGACTGTACGCTGCACTGTTGTAGACGAACGTGTCTTTCACCAGCGTAACCTTCAGAGCCTGCGCCGTAGCCGTCACTTCCTTGAGCATCACGGCATCCGTCCGCATGGCGACTTCGCCCATATTGAGGTCGTGGTCATCGGCAATGACGATGTTCTTCACGTCCGTGGCATATCCCACACTTGAGAATCTCAACAGGTACTTGCCGTTTTCCGGGGCTTTGAGAATGAATGTTCCGTTGTCTGCCGACACCGTTCCTGTGACGAAAGTGCTGTCCGTCCGCAACAGTTGGATGGCAATCTGTGCCAGCGTCTCCTTTGTTTCCTTGTCGGAGACACGACCTTTAATGGCACGCGACTGGGCAGTCATCGTGAGTGACACCGCTGCGAACAGTGCCATGAAGAGCAATCTACGCATAATGGATTTCCTTGTTTTTGGGTTCAGTTCCGTCTCTTTGACGCAACAAGGGACAATAAGTTTAACCGCATGACCAAAAAACGCACACAAAAAGTTGCGCCTGCCTGTGAAATCAACTACCTTTGTAACACAATCACAATGTCTCATCCCACGAAACAGAAGCGAAACAATGCAGAGAGTAATCATTTCCACCGACCTCACGGAAGACCTGAAGGCAGCCGTCGGAAGTTGCGCACATGACCGCACATTCATACTCACCGACAACGTCACATACGACCTCTGTCTGCCTCTGCTGGACGGTTGCGGTTGCTTGAGCGGGGCGCACGTCATCACCATACCCTCGGGTGACACCAACAAAAACCTCGACTCCGCCAGTCTGGTATGGCAGCAACTGCAGGCCAAAGGGGCTACCCGCCACTCGCTGATGATAAACCTCGGGGGAGGCATGGTAACCGATTTGGGAGGCTTCGCCGCCTCCTGTTTCAAGCGCGGGATAAAGTTCATCAACATCCCCACCACCCTGCTCGCCATGGTCGATGCATCCGTCGGCGGCAAGACAGGGGTGAACTTCGGGGGACTGAAGAACGAAATCGGCGTGTTCAACGACTCGGAATGTGTCATCCTTTCCACCGATTTTCTCCGCACGCTCGATGCCGCCAACCTGCGGTCGGGCTATGCCGAGATGCTCAAACACGGACTTATCTCCGACACGGAGATGTGGGCCGAACTCGTCAACTTCGACCTCGACAGTCCCGACTATGCCCTCTTGAGCCGCATGCTCGCCGACTCGGTGAAGGTGAAGGAGCGCATCGTCGCCGCCGACCCACACGAACACGGCATCCGCAAGGCTCTCAACGTGGGCCATACCGCCGGTCACGCACTGGAGTCGTGGTCCATGCGCCACGGCTGTCCTGTCCTCCACGGCTACGCAGTGGCATTCGGCATCATCGTGGAACTCTACCTTTCGGCAGCCAAGACAGGCTTCCCGACGGACAAGATGCGCCAGACCGTGCGCTTCATACGGTCCAACTACGGCACGCTCGGCATCACCTGCAACGACTACGACGAACTTCTTGAACTCATGACACACGACAAGAAGAACACCGCGGGGGTCATCAACTTCACCCTGTTGCACGGTATCGGCGGCATAGAACTCGACCAGACAGCCTCGAAAGAGGAGATTTGCGAAGCCCTTGACTTTTTCCGAGAAACGCTCTGACTGCGCTTCCGCAGCATAAGAACGGCGCCACAGCAGTGCCACAGCAGTCTTTTGGCAGTGTCATGACGCCGTTTTTGCATCGGTACATCAACTGGAGTACGGTTGTACTTCAGATGAAATACGGGTGTACAACAGATGAAGTACGGGCGTACCTCATCTGATGTACCGCCGCCACAACACCGCCCACGCCACGCCAGAACGGCACTTGCGGGACACCGAAACGGTGTTTGCGGAGTGCGACAGCATTGCATTTGCATTGCGAGAATGCTACAAACGTGTTATTTCGCACGCAGAAACGGCAATGCAACTTCCTTTTAACAGCCCTGCAACAATACCGCAACATCACGCCAATATCTTTGCACCGGAATTTACGATGAGAAGATTTTGACGATGAGAAGACTTTTGACAGTTATTGTATTGGCACTGGCATATGCAGCCATTCATGCCGCCAGCATCTCCGGCACAGTGAGAGATGCACAGACCAACGAAGAGATTATCGGGGCGACAGTACGCCTGAAGGACAATCCGGCACAGGGAACGACGACCGACATCGACGGATCTTTCCGCATGGAAACGGCGAAACTGCCTGTCACCATAGTGTGTTCCTACATCGGATACAAGACCGTGGAGATAACGGTCAGCGACGAGAAGGCGGTGGAAATACGCCTTTCTGCCGATGCCAACGAACTGGGCGAGGTGGTAATCTCGGGCGAGGCGAAGAAGACAGGCGAGGCAGGCATGGTGCAGGCGACCAAGAATGCCGACGTGATGCAGAACGGCGTGAGTTCGCAACAGATACAGAAGACACAGGACAAGGACGCCTCCGAGGTGGTGAAACGCGTCGCCGGTGTTAGCCTCAACGACGGACGCTTCGTCATGGTGCGCGGCCTTGCACAGAGATATAACAATGTATGGCTCAACGGAAGTGCCGCCCCGAGTTCGGAAGCGGACTCCAGGGCGTTCTCCTTTGACCTCATCCCGAGTTCGCAGATTGACAACATGGTGGTGGTGAAGTCGCCCTCTCCCGAGTATCCGGCAGACTTCGGAGGCGGCATGATACTCATCGACACGAAGGACATACCGAGCGAAAACACGACGGAAATAAACGCCTCTGTGGGCGGAAACACGGGAACGACATTTTCCGACTACAGTTACGGCAAAGGTTCGTGGAGCGATTTTCTGGGATTTGACGGCGGCCTGCGCAACCTCAAAGGGGGCATCAACGGCAAACTGAACTATATAGACGGCAGCACACAGGCCGTCAACCTGACAGGCAACGGACTGAACAACGACTGGACAATACACCAGATGAAGGCTCTGCCTGACATGAGCCTCGGGGCAAACATAAACCGCCGGTACACCCTGAACGAGGAAGGAGCACTGCTCGGGCTGGCAGCCACGCTCAACTGGAGCAACTCCTACAAGACATTCCTCAATATGCAGAACAACCTGTTCGGTGTCTATGACACGGCAAACGACAGGAGCAACTACCTCAGAAACAGCGTTGACAACCAGTACAACCAGCACTCCAAAATCTGTTCCATGCTCAACCTGGCGTACAGGTCGGCATACGACGGCACACGGATAGAGTGGAAAAACATGCTCAACGTGCTGGGACACGCACGCCTCATCACCCGAAACGGAGTGAGCGCACAGAGCAATGACGAGCAGAGCGCCGAATACTACTACTCCAGCCGCGTGACCTACAACACGCAGATTGGCGGCAAGCACAAGGTGGCAGGGTCGGAACTGGACTGGAAAACGGCATACGCCTACTCCAACAGAAACCTCCCCGACCGACGCCGATATGTCATCGACGACGCCCTGACAATGGGAGTGATGCAGTTGACCAACGGCAATGAGATAAACCGTGAGTGGACACGGCTCGACGAACACACCGTCACGGTGGCGGCAGACTGGAAGAAAGCACTTGCCGTAGCGGGCATCAACCCGACAGTGAAGGTCGGTGCCCTGGGCGAAAGACGGCACAGGGAGTACACAACACGCAACTTCATCTACAACTGGGACCAGTCCCACAACACGCTGCCGGAGGGATTCCGCACCATGGAGATAGCCCAGTTGATGAACGAAAGCAACTACGGTCTTGACAAACTGCACCTGCTCGAGGAGGTGAAGATGCGCAACAACTACAAGGGAAACAACACCGTGGGTGCCGGATATGTGTCTGCGACTGTTCCGGTGGGCAGGCTGGAGATACACGGAGGCGTGCGCTTCGAGCACAACTCAATGGAACTCATCAGCAACACACGCGACTACGAGAAGAGCGAGACTTCCGAAACATACACCTACAACAGCCTGTTCCCCTCGCTCAACATCAAATACGGATTCAACGACCGGCACCAGTTGCGCATGGCATACGGCAGAAGTTGCAACCGCCCGGAGTTCCGCGAACTGTCAAGTTCGGTGTTCTACGACTTCGACCTGGCGAGTGACGTGCAGGGAAACACGGAGTTGAAGACCTGCTTCATCGACAATGCCGAACTGAGATATGAGTTCTATCCCTCCAACGGCGAGCAGATTGTGGTGGGCACATTCGTCAAGAACTTCGCCAACCCCATAGAGTGGACCTACACAGTGGCAGGAGGCACCAACCTCGTCTACAGTTACGAAAACGCGAAATCGGCACTCAACTACGGTGTGGAACTCGATGCGAGACTGAAACTCGACCGCTTCGGGCTGCGCAATGTCACCTGGACATTCAACGGGGCACTGATTCACAGTATGGTGAAATTCCGTGAGAACAGCCGCCACAGAGACCGTCCGATGCAGGGACAGTCGCCTTACCTCGTCAACACAGGCTTCTTCTGGAACAGCGAGAACAGCGGTTGGCAGGCAGCGGTACTCTACAACCGCATAGGAAAACGCATCGTCGGAGTGGGACGCAACGTCGGAAGTGCCGGCGGAGAGAGCACCGCCAACGTGCCCGACTCCTACGAGATGCCGCGCAATGTCATCGACCTCTCGGTGAGCAAGAGCCTCGGCAAGCGCACAAGCATAAAACTCTCGGTGAGGGATTTGCTCAACGAGAAAGTGTTCTACAACCAGATTGACGACGTGACACGCAGCGACGGCACGGCCAAGACGGTGAAGGAGACGACGAAGAGTTACCGTCCGGGAGTGACGATACAGATAGGCGCATCAGTGAAACTATAATATTCATCAACTTATACCAACAACTAATTTTATGGAAAAGAAATTTTATCTGGCGGCAATCGCTGCCTTGATGCTGGCAGGAACGGCTCTCACGTCATGCAGCAACAATGATGACCCCGATGGCGACGGCGACACGGAAATCGTGTGGGGCAAGGACGGAGGCGTCACTTCCTGCAACAAGATTCTCTTCGACAACGTCATCGGCAACGGAGACCAGGAGTTTGTCTTCAAGGGAAAGCAGACCCTGAAGAAGGGAACATACACTCTGAAGGGCTGGGTGTACATCGCTGACGGTTCGGAACTGACCATCGAACCTGGCACAATCATCAAGGGCGACAAGAAGACCAAGGCTGCCCTGATAGTTGAACCGGGCGGAAAACTCTACGCGAAGGGTACTGCCTCTGCACCAATCGTGTTCACCAGCGGTGAAGCGAAGGGAAGCCGCAAGCCTGGAGACTGGGGCGGACTGATCATCTGCGGTAAGGCAAGGAACAACCAGGGCACAATGCAGATTGAGGGTGGTCCGCGCACCATACACGGAGGCAACGATGACGCTGACAACTCAGGTATCATCAGTTATGTGAGAGTGGAGTTCGCCGGCTATCCGTTCGCCACTGACCAGGAGATAAACGCCGTTACATTCGGTTCTGTAGGTAGTGGCACACAGGTGGACCACATCCAGGTGGCTTACAGCAACGACGATTCCTACGAGTGGTTCGGCGGTGCAGTGAACTGCAAATACCTCATCGCCTACAAGGGTTGGGATGACGAGTTCGACACCGACAACGGTTTCAGCGGCAAGGTGCAGTTCGCCCTGTCAGTGCGTGACCCGAAGATTGCCGACAAGTCGATGTCCAACGGTTTTGAAAGTGACAACTGTGCTGACGGCGCACTTGTTGACCCATACACCTCATGCACATTCTCAAATGTGACATTCATCGGTCCGAAAGCGGTATCCAGTGATTTCCAAAACACCGAAACCTACATCGACGGCGGTTCTGTATACCCGAACAACGGTTCCGGCCTCGGCAAGTTCCAGTCTGCAATGCAGATTCGCCGCGCCAGCAGACTCAACTGCTTCAACTCCATAGCAGTGGGCTACCCCATCGGTCTCATCCTCGACGGCGAGAAAGGTGACAGCCAGGCGAGCGCGACAGCAGGCAGACTGACCCTCGAAAACATCTGGTTCGCCAACATGGACAACCTCGGAAGCGACAAGAACAAACTCTTCAGTGACGTGTTCTACGACTGGTCTGCAAAGGCAGAGGACAGCAGCAAGAAGTCTTTCTCAAGCACTTTCTTCCTCGCACAGACAGGAAACAAATACTTTGACAGCGCATCTTCATGGCTCCTCACCGATGCAGCAGGTCTCGGAGCAGCCTATCAGCCACAGTCAGGGTCACCCCTGCTCACCGCAGCATCATTCAGCAACAGCAAGTTGAGCAGCGGTTTCGACAAGGTGAACTACCTCGGTGCATTCGCTGCCGGCGACAAGTGGCTCAGCGGTTGGACAAACTTTGATCCGCAGAACAGCGACTACTAATACAATAACTATAATATTTCTCAAAATCAAGAGGACTGCCGGCTGTGAAGCCGACAGTCCTTGCCTTTATATGGATGTTGCCTTTCGGAGGCTAACCTATCAGGTACTTGCTGCCGGGAACGAGGGAAACGAGTTTCGCAGTCACCACACAGCAGACATAAGTGAGAACGGCTATGCACGGAATAGCGAGGCAGACAGGGATGCGAGGCTCTGCTGCGCTGCCGCCGATTATCCATTCCGAGATGGGGCTGAGGAAGAACATGTGCATCAGATACATACCGAACGACAGGCGTGATATCTGCGTCACCAGCCGTGGGGCTTTCTTCTGGCGTATGCAGGAGAACAGGAGGAACGCGCCAAAGGTGGCAAGAGCCACGTTGGGAGAGCAGAACCGCCACCCCCACTCCATTACCGGTGTCTCGACAAGTCTGCCCGGAACACCAGTCATCCTGAATGTCACGCCGGTGAAAAGCGCACCGGCGGCAAACGAGATGACGCCCACACGCAACCTCTTCGCCGTGCTCCAACGGATATGGAAACGCACATAATGAGCCAGGACGAGATAGCCGATGAAACCGGAAAAGTACCACAGGGCGTGGAACTCGTTCCAGAAGCATTCGCCCCAGAGTTCATCGGATACCGCCGTGTGCAGGTAAGGGAAAAACGTGGAGACAGCAAAAAGCAGCAGAAACAGGCGTTCTTCCTTCGCCGTAGACCGCTCCAGCCACGGCGAAATCACCGGGATTATGAGATAGAGGGCTATGAGGGGATACATGAACCACAAGTGTCCGCCCATCGGAACGAAGTTGAGAGGCAGTGTCTTCAGGCTCTCCACGCAGTCGCCCCACGTCATTGCGCCCCACAGCAGGGGCAGCAGCGAGTAGAGAAACAGGAAGAACACAAACGGAGGAAGTATGCGCTTGAAGCGGTGACGGTAGAACCCCGCCATGGTCACGCCCTGCTTCATGGGAACGAGAAGATAGGCTGACACCATCATGAACAGCGGTACGCACGAACGGCAGAGGAATCCGTCGTAGAACGGAACCCAGAAACGGTTTGCCGCATTGTCTATCCTCGAAAAGTCTCCGTCCATGCCCGAGACGGCGTAGAAGCACTCACTGGAGTGGACAAGCATCACCATCAGCGGTGCTATCACACGGATGTAGTCGACAAAAACTACCCTTTCCCTGTTGTCATTCTGCATAACAGCGGTCATGTGGTGCGGTTTAGCCTATGAGATACTTGCTGCCGGGCAGGCAAGAGATGAGTTTTGACGTCACCGCACAGCAGATGTAGGTGAGCACGGCGATGCAAGGTATGGCAAAATAGACCGGGATGCGCGGTGAGGCAGGGCTGCCGTTGACAAACCAGGCGGCAATAACGCTGAGGAAGAACAGGTGCATGAGGTACATGCCATACGACAGTCGGGAGAGTTCCGTGACAATCTTCGGCGCCTTCTTCTGACCGATGCAGGAGAACAGGAGGAACGCTCCGAAAGTGGCTATGAGCACGTTAGGAGTGCAAAACTCACCTGCTCCTTCGAGAATGGTTGTGCGGATTACCCTGCCAGGCTCACCCCAGTACCAGAACAAATACGCCGTGAGGGCGGCGCCGATGAGGAATGTCACCGTCCCGACACGCAACTTCTTGCTGCGGTCCCAGTGCAGATGGTTATGGATGTAATGTGCCAACACGAGATAGCCAAGGTAGCCGGAGCAATACCAGAAGGCATGATACTCGTTCCAGAAGCACTCGCCCCACACCTCGGGAGTGACGAATTTGTGGATGAAAGGTATCAGAGTGGTGAAGGCGAAGATATAGAGGAATATGCGTTCTTCCTTTGCCGTGGCCTTCTCAAGCCACGGAGACACCACCGGGATTATGAGATACAGGGATATGAGAGGATACATGAACCACAGATGACCGCCCATTGGAGGGAAGTTGAACGGCACAGTCTTGAAACTTGCCACGCAGTCCTCCCACGTCATTCCGCCCCACAGAACAGGCAAGAAGCAATAAAGGATGAGGAAAAACACCAGCGGCGGCAGTATGCGGCCGAAGCGGTGGCGGTAGAACTGCGTCATGGTGACGCCCGGTTTCATGGGAACGAGCAGATAGGCTGACACTATAATGAAAAGAGGTACGCAGGTGCGGGAGATGAAATGGTCATAAAAGGCTATCCAAAAACGGTTGGACTCGTTTGCCAATACCGACATGTCACCGGCTATACCCGATGCGTCTGCACCGAAAAAATTCTCACTTGCATGAACGAGCATCACCATAAGGGGAGCCACGACACGGATGTAGTCAATGAAGACTATGCGTTCTCTTGTTTCCATTTGTTTTGTTTCAGTTTTTAGTTGCACTGACAAAGGTAGCAAAAAACGCCCACATACACAAGCCTACAGCAATGCCAAGGCCATAATCTCCGCTTTCCGGCGTGCCGGTTTGCCCGTTTCTGTCATTGGGATGCGGTCTGTATGCAGATAGTGCTTGGGCTGCCAGTATCGGGGCAGCACCGTCTCGCACACGGTTTTTACCGTCTGCAGGTCGTCGGTCTCGGCCAGAAGCACCACCGCCTCACCGAACTTGCGGTCCTTCACCTTGGTGACGACAAACGGCGACGGCAGTTTTCCGTCCAGCAAAGCCTCCACTTCCTCTATCTGTATCTTTATTCCGCCCGAACAGACCACATTGTCCTTGCGCCCGAGAATACGGAATTTGCCGTCACGGATTTCGGCAATGTCGTTGGTGACAAGCACTTCCCGGCAGACTTGAGGGGCATCGATGACGAGGCAACCGTCATGCAACGAGATGCCGACACCGTCGAACGGCGTGTACCAGTCGGAGGCTTCCATGCCGTTGAGCCGCCTCAACGCTATGTGCGAGAGGGTCTCAGTCATGCCGTAGGTGCTCCACACGCAGTTGGGAAAGGTCTTCAACTGCTCCGACAACTCCGCAGACACGGCACCGCCACCTATTATAATGTGGCGCATTCTGCGCAACAGGGCTGCCTCTTTCTCATGCCGCAGAGTCTCAAAGACCTGCGACGGCACCATGGCAACAAAGTCGAAAGAATCGGAAAGCCCCCTCAACGGGCGGTTGGAAGGCGTGACTGTGTGCAGGCGGAGATGCCGCTCCTCGCTTCTGACCACCATCATCTTGCCGGCGATGTAGTCGACGGACATACAGAGAAGTGCCGTGTCACCCGGTTTAAGTCCCAGAAAATCGCAGGTGACGCGTGCCGAAGCCTTCATGCGTGACTTTTCCACGAGCATCTGTTTCGGTTCTCCCGTGCTGCCGCTTGTCCTCACAGTCACAAACGGACTGTCGTCATGCCACTCCGAGAGGAAGTCTTCAACGTCCATCGGTCTCCTCTCGCCACATTTTCGAACCGCGCATTTGCACGTCCATCTCTATGTTGTCGGAAAAGAGTTGGCCTGTCCCCAAGCCTTGCGAGAAGCGTATGGACGGGCCGTAACAGCGTGCCGCGAGCAGTGCGACATTGCGCAAGCCGACATTGCTCTCCAGTGCCGATGTCATCCAAGAACCGATGCTGCGCTTCCGGGCCTCGCTAACCCACTCCATTGAACCCGATATGCCTCCGTGGAGAGTGGGCTTTATAACAATATACTGCGGTCGGACTGTGTCGAGCATAGCCTGTTTCTCATGCAGGCGGTTCAGTCCTATGAGTTCCTCGTCGAGTGCTATGGGCAGCGGAGAGGTGCGGCACAGTTCCGCCATAGCGTCCCATTGCCCAGCCTTTATGGGTTGTTCGATGGAGTGGATGCCGTAGCGTGCGAGTTCCACGAGCCGTTCCGGCGCTTCCTCAACGGAGAAACCGCCGTTGGCATCGACCCTCAGTTCGAGCGTCTCGGGACGGTATTTCGAACGGATGAAGCGTATCAGCGCAATCTCCTCCTCCCAACGGATAGCCCCAATCTTGAGTTTTATGCAACGGAAACCTGCCAGTATCTTCTTCTTGACCTCTGCGAGCATCTCGTCATAACTGCCCATCCACACCAGTCCGTTGGTGGGTATGCCCTCCTCGCAGCGTGCAAACGGAGTGTCATAGAGCACAGGCGATTTCGTCATGTCATACATGGCGGACTCCAAGGCGAACAGAAGCGCAGGATAAGGGCGCAGATACTCGGAATAGTCTTCGCTGGCAAGAGCCTCGTTGATGAGCCTCGCCACATCGCTCATCATGGTGTATGCCTCCCTGTCACAACTGAGGTCGGGCAGCGGAGCACATTCCCCCAATCCGATTCTGCCGTTGTCGTCGGACATGGAGACAAGTATCATGTTATGCGTGTCGTATGCCCCCCGGCTTGTACGGGCAGGCTTTTTGAAGTGCAAAGTCTTGTGGAAGAGGTCTATGTTCATCAGGGCAGTTTCTTGAATTTCGTCCAATCGGGTTTTCTTTTCTCCAAAAACGCCTTGCCGCCTTCCTGTGCCTCATCGAGCATATAGTAGAGCATGGTGGCGTCACCGGCAAGTTCCTGTATGCCAGCCTGTCCGTCGAGTTCGGCGTTGAGACCTGCCTTGATCATGCGGAGAGCCAGCGGCGAGAGTTCCATCATGTGCTTTGCCCACGCCACACACTCGTCTTCGAGTTGTGCCAGAGGCACTACTTTGTTGACCATGCCCATGTCTTCCGCCTCCTTGGCAGTGTACTGACGGCACATGAACCATATCTCGCGTGCCTTCTTCTGCCCTACTATCCGTGCCAGATAGGAACTGCCGAAGCCGGCATCAAACGAGCCTACCTTGGGACCTGTCTGTCCGAAGCGTGCATTATCCGCTGCAATCGTGAGGTCACAGACGAGGTGCAGCACATGGCCACCGCCGATTGCGAAGCCATTGACCATGGCAATCACCGGTTTGGGAAGGCGGCGTATCTGCATCTGCACATCAAGTACCGACAGGCGAGGAACGCCCTCTTCGTCGACGTAACCGCCGCGTCCCTTCACGTTCATGTCGCCTCCTGCGCAGAAAGCCTGCGTCTTGAGCCAATCCTCTTCGGTCTGTCCTTCCTGCCGGGGCGTCTCCTGTCCGGTGAGCAAGACCACAGACACATCCTGGCGTTCACGCACTATGGAGAACGCACACGACAGTTCCGCCGTGGTCTTGGGCGTGAATGCGTTGCGGTAACGGGGGCGGCAGATGGTTATCTTGGCTATTCCCTCTGCACACTCGAGGCTTATCTCCTCGAAATCATGTATCTTTTTCCAATCCATATCATTTTGCAAGAACCTCCAAAAGCAGAGGTTGGTTAGACTTAGTATGCACGAGCCACTCCACGGCATCTGCCAAGGCGTCGGGCCCGGACACCATGCGGCGTGACACTCCGTACTGGTGGCACGCACCGACAGCGGTGGTCTTGTGGCTCGCCATCACATACTCTTCACAGGCAGGAGAGGCACCCAGACCGGGCAGAGACCTGAAAATCGCACCGCCGAAGTTGTTGAGAAGAAGGATGCGGAGGTTGCCGCGGAGGCGTTGGTTCCACAGTGCGTTCTGGTCATAGAAGAAACTCAGGTCGCCGATAACGCAGTAGACATTGTCGTCTGTTGCCAGTGATGCACCGACAGCAGTGGACAGTGACCCCTCGATGCCGTTGAGCCCACGGTTGCAGCGCACATGATGCCGGGCGTATTTTGCACCCAGACGCACTGCCGAAGAGTTGGCATAATATACGATGTAGCCTTTCTGCATCAGCGATTCAAAGGCTTTCACCGCCTTGGAGCACAGGTCTTCGGGGTCGGCAGCGAGGCTTTCGGCTGTCAGAGCCATGAGTCTGCGCCAGCGGAGAGCAAATTCCGTCTCGTCGCAGTGCATCCCGGGAAGCGCATCGGTAAGGATATAGCGTGCATGACAGGTGATGTCCTCGATGTCACCGTCGGGGTTGTGCATCACAATGACACAGTCATCAAGCGTCCGCAAGAACTGTCGCAGACGCTTGCTTATGGTGGTACGGCCGGTAAAGACCAGGAAGTCGGGCTTGTAGTCATCCGTTTCGCCCATGAGGGAGAACAGGGTGTCGAGTGATAGGACGGGGTCTGCGGACGACAACTGCTCCGCGAGGACAACCACGCCGGGGCACTGCCAATCGGAGGAAGCACCCTGACCACACACCAACATGGGTCGCCGGGACGAGCGGAAGAGTGACATGAACTGTTCCGAAGATATTGTCTTGATGCCTTTCACTGCGGGAAGTGCCGGCACGGAGAACCCGAAGAGTGGTTCGGCAATGGGCACATTGACGTGTACGGACTGCCGTCTCGCCAACAGGAAGTTGACCGCCTCGCACACCAGACGGCGGCAATGCCACCGCTCAACATCATCCTTGCACTCGGGAAGGGACACACTCTTGCCGGCGAAACAGCCCAATGCCCCCTGCTGGGGCATGGTCTGACCGTCCAACTGCCCTGTCCATGCCGCAGGACGGTCGGCAGAGATGACGACGATGCCCTGCCGTTGGTAGGTAGCCTCGGCTGCTCCGGGCAACACATTGAGCAGAGCCGACCCGGAAGTGACGCACACTGCGGTGACCTCACGGGTCTGTTGCGAGATGCCAAGAGCGACAAAAGCCGCCGAACGCTCGTCGGTCACAGGGTGACAGATGATGGAAGGACACTCGTTGAAATTGTGCACCAGCGGTGCATTTCTCGAACCGGGGCACACCACAACATGGCGTATGCCGTAGTCAACGAGCAGTGCCGTGAGGATATTGACGTTTTCTTTATCTGAGTACATCGCCGACAGTCTGCATTTTATTTTCCGTTTCATCCCATTCCGACAGAGCCTCGCTCCCCGGCATAATGCCTCCTCCTGCATAGAGGACAGCCCTGTTGCCGTCGAGCCGGGCACAGCGTAGCGACACATAGAGACTGGTCTTGCCGCCGATGCCCACAGGTCCCATAAAACCGGAATAGTATTGTCGCGGAGTGTGTTCGTTGTCTATGATAAACCGATACGCCTCTTCCTTTGGAATGCCGCATACCGCCGGCGTGGGATGAAGTGCCGTGAGCACGTCGCCGACAGTGTGTTGCGGGGCAAGATGAAACCTGAAATCAGTGCAGAGATGCACGAGATTGCCAGCCCTGCGGGTGAAAGGTCCGTCCTTGATGATATCCTTTCCCAAAGAGGAAAGGCGTTCTTCGATGTATGTTTCCACAATATGCTGCTCCTGACGGTTCTTCACACTCCACTCCTGAAAACCGCCTTCGTAGGGCATAGTACCTGCCATTGCTGTGGTTTTCCACCATGTGCCGTCGCCGACAAGAAGCCTTTCGGGGGTGGCGACAAGCCAAGTGCCGGTCAGAGGAGTGGACACCAGCATCACGCATAGGCGCGGATAGCGGCGGCAAGCCTCCATGAAAAGGCGGTGCAAGTCGGGTTCGTGAAATTCCATGTCCTTTGTTCGCGACAGCACGAGTTTGCGGAATGTGCCCTGCGACACGGCTTCATGGAATCGCCGGAAATCATTTGCATAAGCCTCCGACACCGTTTCCCTCGCCACAGAACAGCCTTTTGGCATGACCGTCACACTGTCCAAAGGCTTTGTCTGCACGCTGTCGGGACGTATCAACGCTATCGGAGTGTCGGCGCAAGAGCAGTCGAAAGGTGCTGTGACAAAACCGGAAGCCGACCCTATTTCACTGATTGAGGGAACGGCATCAGGCTTGCTCTCCGACCTCACCTCGGTGCAGGTCTCGGAGTAAGGCAGTCTATATAAGGCGAACGAGGTCGTCATGGGAGAAACCTACATAGTCGTCGATGACATGACCGCAGAGTTCCGCTATCTGTTCACGGCTGTTCTCCGTGGCAAGACCGACGACAAACATATCTGCATTGCGCCCTGCATGGATGCCGTTGAACGCATCTTCAAACACGACACACTCGTCAGGCTCCACATGGAGTTTCTCTGCAGCACGGAGATAGCAGCACGGAGAGGGCTTGGACTCGGAAAAATCCTCGGACGTGAGCACCTCGTCGAAGAGTTGCATGAAATCCGTCTGGCGGTTGTAGACGAGCCTCATCTTGTCACGGTTGGAACTTGTCACCACGGCACACTTGATGCCGTGCGCCTTCAGGTCAGCCAAGAAGTCGGCAGCACCGGGGACAAGGGAGAAGTCCATGCTGTTCTCATACTCATAGAGACGGCGGACAATCCTCTCCTGAAGTTCCGCATCGGGGAAATAAGTGCCGAGGATATGCGTGAGCGTAGTACCTTTTATAATCTTGGCGAAATCGGGTTTGTCGGGCTGATAGACCTTGCCCATCTCCGTCCAAAAGACCGAATACTGCTTCTCGCTGTCTATCAGTGTGCCGTCAAGGTCGAACAATGCTGCTTTGAAAGTCTTCATTTTTCCTGCAAATATATTTTTGTCCAGTAATCGTAATTCTCGGGTCCGCGGCGCAAGATGCGCTCTGCCGCCTCGGGAGTAATCTTCTTGATGAACTTGGCAGGCACTCCCCCCCACAGTTCACCCGACGGGATGCGGGTGCGGGAGAGCACCAAGGCTCCGGCGGCAACGACGCTGCCCGACTCCACGACACTGTTGTCGAGGAGCGTCGAGCCCATGCCTATCAGCACGTCATCGCCTATCTTGCAACCGTGAAGCGTGGCATTGTGGCCGACAGTGACATTGTTGCCTATCTCAATAAAGGCGTCTCCGCCCGACGTGTGCAGACAGCAGCCGTCCTGGATTGACACACGGTTGCCGATGCGAATCCTGTTGACATCGCCACGGATGACAGCACTGTACCACACGGAACTGCCGTTGCCGATGACCACATCACCGATTACGGCGGCGGTGGGGGCGACAAATGTGCCGTCACCTATATGGGGTTCTATACCCTGAAGAGCCTGTATCATAAACGTTACTTGTAAAAACAGAAAAAGACAGCGGCGATGAGACACAGGAAAGCCACAACGTGATTCCACTGCAGGTGCTGCCCCTGGAAAAGGAAAGTGGCCACCACGGAGAACACAACAAGCGAAATCACCTCCTGGATTACCTTCAACTGCACAAGGGAAAAAGGACCTCCGTTGCCCGAAAAACCTATCCTGTTGGCCGGAACCTGGCAACAATACTCAAAAAAGGCGATTGCCCAGGAGAAGGCGATGACCACTATGAGCGGCCAGTTGCCGGATACTCCCGACTGCTGAAGGCGCAGATGGCCGTACCAAGCGAATGTCATGAACACGTTGCTCGCTATGAGCAGGATAACAGTATACAGTCCGTTCATAGCCAAAACATCACTTTTTCTTCGCCTTACTCTCGTCGATGGTGTAGTTGGTCACCTGTATCTGCGAGACAACACCGCCGTTCCCGTTGTGCACAGTCACAAGCCAGTTGTGGAGAGTGCCGCCCTTGCGCAGCAGCCGGGCTGTCGCCACGACCTGCTCGCCGGTGCGAACCGAACTGATATGATTGGCACATACGTTTATCCCGAGCACTATCTTCTCGGGCGAGAGACACATTGACGCCACTCCGGCGAGGTTCTCAGCCAGAGCGAGAATTGCCCCTCCCGACATATAGCCCCACGGTTGCGAGGTCTGTTTGGTGCACGTCATCCTCGCCTCAAGGGTGTCAGGGTCGTCCGTAGAGATATATTCTATCCCGATGGTCTTTGTCAGACCGTCGTTCATAGTCAGTACTTTATCTGTCAGTTTCATATTCTTCGTTTCTGCAATTGCCGGCTTCATCGCCGCCAGAGAGCCGCTTTCACGCACTCCGCCGCCTTCAGCCGTGCAAAATTACAAAAATAAGACGAGGGCGAAAAGCAACTGCCACAAAAAAGAAAAGTTGTCAGTACAAACGTCTGTACGGTTTCAATTGACGGCAAACTCACTTCTCACTTTCCGTAAGTAGTCTGCGCATTTCGTCCATATCGGGCAGAGCCTTACGCAAATCTTCGCTCATATCTTGTGCCGTCTTATATGTTGCAACTCCCATAGGGTGATTATAGTCACGGATGACATATTCTATATGATGAGAGAAACTTATACCCAGAAACTCGTCTCTGTTGATTTCGCTCGCCATAGGCGACCATTTCTGCAAAGAGAAACTGTCAATGTCTATTTCGCTTTCAATTGCCGTTATTTGCAATTTGCTCGCCGTGGGCGAGCAAATCAAGTATTTTGCCCAATACTCAAAGAACGAGCGCATATTGCGAATATTCTGCGCAGAGAATCCACGCAAACCAGGAAGGTCACGGCGCAACTGCTCACTGATACGGTCTATGGCAGATGTACCCCATACTTTTTGACGCGAATGCGCCGACACATACCCCCCAATGCCGAAATACAATGACAGTTGTTCACCGGTCACCATTTTGACCGCCCTGTATTGGCTGTGCAGTATCGCCTCCTTTATAGCGGATACAGCCCGTCTATACTCCTGTATGTTTGTTTCCATAAGTACCTCATCTTTCGGTCATTTGACAATATCGATGCCGATTTAACCGCATCACAAAGGTAATCAATTCCCATAAAACTATAGAATAAATAGGAGTAAAGTGTGTTCTTGAACATTAAAAACAGTAACGCAAAGTCAAAACACGGCACTTCTACCTTGATTGTTTGGGGTTTTCTGAAATTTATTATTAATTTTGCAATCAGTACTTAATACAAGACTTACACTATATGAACATACTGGAACTATCAGAACAGGAGATAGGAAGAAGAAACAGTCTACAGGAGTTGCGCAACCTCGGCATTGACCCGTATCCGGCAGCCGAGTACCCGGTTGACGCGTGGAGTGACGACATTTGCGCCCAGTTCGTTGACCTCCCAACGGGGAAAGACGAGGAAGGAAACGACATCCCGGGAAAGGCGACAGCGGAAAACAGCCGCAACGTGGTGGTAGCAGGCCGTCTGATGGGACAGCGCATAATGGGCAAGGCGGCATTCGCCGAACTGCAGGACTCCAAAGGACGCATTCAGATATATGTGCAAAGGGACGAGATATGCCCCGGAGAGAACAAGGACTTATACAATGTCGTATTCAAGAAACTCCTTGACATCGGCGATTTCATCGGCGTGAAGGGTTATGTGTTCCGCACAAAGACGGGCGAAATCAGTGTCCACGCAAAGGAACTGACGCTGCTTTCCAAATCGCTGAAGCCGTTGCCTATCGTGAAATACAAGGACGGCGTGGCATACGACAAGTTCGATGACCCGGAACTGCGCTACCGCCAGAGATATGTTGACCTTGTCGTCAACGACGGCGTGAAGGACACTTTCCTCAAGCGCGCCACCGCCATACGCACCCTCAGAAAGATTCTTGACGAAGCCGGTTACACAGAAGTGGAGACCCCTACACTGCAAAGCATTGCCGGAGGAGCGTCCGCACGCCCGTTCATAACGCATTTCAACGCCCTCAATCAGGACATGTATATGCGTATAGCAACGGAACTTTATCTGAAGAGACTCATCGTAGGCGGCTTCGAAGGAGTGTACGAAATAGGCAAGAACTTCCGTAATGAAGGTATGGACAAGAACCACAATCCGGAGTTCACTTGTATGGAGTTGTATGTCTCCTACAAGGATTACAACTGGATGATGTCGTTCACAGAGCAGATGCTCGAGAAGATATGCGTGGCTGTAAACGGCAAACCTGAGGTGGAGATTGACGGCAATGTCATCTCGTTCAAAGCCCCCTACCGCCGTCTGCCAATCCTCGACGCCATCAAGGAAAAGACCGGCTACGACTGCAACGGCAAGACCGAGGACGAGATAAGGGCGTTCTGCAAGGAGAAAGGCATGGAAGTGGACGAGACAATGGGCAAGGGCAAACTCATCGACGAACTGTTCGGAGAGTTCTGCGAGGGCACTTTCATCCAGCCGACATTCATCACCGACTATCCCGTAGAGATGTCTCCGCTTACCAAGATGCACCGCTCTAAGCCCGGACTTACCGAGCGTTTCGAACTCATGGTCAACGGTAAGGAACTGGCAAATGCATATTCAGAACTCAATGATCCTATCGATCAGGAGGAGCGTTTCGTAGAACAGATGAAACTTGCAGACAAGGGTGATGACGAGGCAATGATTATTGACCACGACTTCCTCCGTGCCCTGCAGTACGGAATGCCCCCGACCAGCGGCATCGGAATAGGCATTGACCGCCTCGTAATGCTCATGACCGGTAACCCGTTCATACAGGAAGTGCTCTTCTTCCCACAGATGAAGCCGGAGAAGAAAGCCCCACGCTCAAGCGCAGCGGAGTGGACTGCCATCGGAGTTCCCGAGGAATGGATTCCCCTTTTCAACAAAGCAGGCTACTATCTTGTGAGCGACATCAAGTCGGTAAAGGCGCAGAAGTTGCAGCAAGACGTATGTGGCGTGAACAAGAAATACAAGTTAGGCTATGATAATCCGAAAGTTGAAGAGTTTGCTTCGTGGATTGAGACTGCTCTTTCGAAGGAATAGGACCAGTTGCGGCCGCATTGCCATCATCGGCGGAGGGTCGTGGGCCACAGCCGTAGCGAAGATTGTGGTGGAGAAAACCCACCATATCGGTTGGTATATGCGCCGTGAAGACCGCATAGAGGAAATCAAGCGCACGGGGCACAATGCCGCTTATCTCACCTCGGTACACTTTGACACGAGCGAGATATTCTTCACTTCGGACATCAACGAGATAATCCGCGAGTACGACACGCTCATCTTCGTCACGCCGTCACCCTACTTCAAGCAGCACCTGAGCAAGGTAACGGAAGACATGAAGGGCAAGTTCATCGTGTCGGCGACAAAGGGCATAGTGCCAGAAGAGCAGATGGTAATCTCCGATTACTTCCACTTCCATTACGGCATTCCCTACGAACAACTCGCCTGTCTCATGGGTCCATCCCACGCTGAGGAGGTGGCTATGAACCGCCTCACATACCTTACGGTGGGCTGTTCCGACGAGGCGAAGGCACGGGCGTTCGCTTCCACCATACAGTCAGAGAGCATTCAGGTGAGGATTTCCTCTGATGTGCAGGGCATAGAGTATGCTTCTGTGCTCAAGAACATCTACGCCATCGGTGCAGGAATATGCAAGGGACTCAACTGCGGCGACAATTTCAATGCCGTATATATGGCGAACGCCGTGGCGGAGATGACCGACATACTCTCCCTGCTCAGTCCTTCCGAACAGCGGAACGTCACTGACTCCGTCTATCTCGGCGACTTGCTCGTGACAGGATATTCCAATTTCTCACGCAACAGGATATTCGGCACGATGATAGGCAAGGGCTACAGCATAAAGGCTGCACAGAGCGAGATGGAGACAATCGCCGAAGGCTACTACGGTGCACGCTGCATGAAGGAGATACTCGCACTGCATGACAACTACCGTTTCCCCATTGTGGAAACCGTGTACGACATACTTTACAATGACATAAGGCCAATTGAGGCAATAAAAGGATTGACTGGAAAATTCAGATAAACTAAAACGAAAATGCAATTAGACATCACAAAGGCATCGCAGTTCTTGGCTGCCGGTGCTGTAGAGTCGCTGATTCCCCAGGTGAAAGCGGCTCAGGAGGCTCTTGAAAACCAGACATGTGCAGGCAATGACTTCCTCGGTTGGATGCACCTGCCGACAAGTATCACACCCGAATTCATCGCGGAAATCAACGCGACAGCGAAGGTTCTGCAGGACAACTGCGACGCAGTGGTCGTAGCAGGCATCGGCGGTTCCTACCTCGGAGCAAAGATGGTCATCGACGCACTGTCCGATTCGTTCGGCATGTACAAGCCGTCAAAGACACCGCGCATCCTGTTTGCAGGCAACAATATCAGCGAAGACTACCTCTCGGAACTCATCGGTTACCTGAAGACAGTGAAGTTCGGAGTAATCAATATCTCCAAATCTGGCACCACAACGGAGACCGCCATCACCTTCAGACTGCTGAAGAAGATGTGTGAAGACCAGCGTGGCAAGGAGGAAGCACGCAAGGTCATCGTGGCTGTTACCGATGCCAAGAAGGGCGCAGCACGCACTACGGCTGACAAAGAGGGCTACAAGTCGTTTGTCATTCCCGACAACGTGGGCGGCCGTTTCTCCGTTCTCACGCCTGTAGGTCTGCTTCCTATCGCCGTGGCGGGCTATGACATCGCCCAGTTGGTAAAGGGTGCGCAGGACATGGAGGCTGAATGCGGTCTCGACAAACCGTTCGGCGAGAATCCGGCTGCAGTCTATGCCGCTGTCCGCAATGCCATTTACCAGACAGGAAAGAAGATAGAGATACTGGCAAACTACCAGCCGAAACTCCACAATCTCGGAGAGTGGTGGAAGCAACTCTACGGAGAGTCAGAGGGCAAAGACGGCAAGGGAATCTTCCCGGCATCCGTTGACCTCACCACAGACCTCCACTCCATGGGTCAGTGGATACAGGACGGCGAGCGCACAATCTTCGAGACTGTCGTTTCAGTGAAATCTCCCAACACCGAACTTCAGGTGCCTTCTGACGACGAGAACCTCGACGGCCTGAACTTCCTCGCCGGCAAACGCATCGATGAAGTGAACAAGATGGCGGAGTTGGGCACACAGATTGCCCATGTGGACGGCGGTGTGCCGAACATCAAGATTACAATCGACAAACTTGACGAGTACAACATAGGCCAACTCATCTATTTCTTCGAGAAGGGATGCGGCATCTCCGGTCTCGTGCTTGGTGTGAACCCGTTCAACCAGCCGGGCGTGGAAGCCTACAAGAAGAATATGTTCGCCCTGCTCAACAAGCCCGGTTACGAAGCCGAGAGCAAAGCCATAAGAGAGCGTCTGGGCGAATGAGACGGCTCGTACTCTTCGACATGGACGGAGTATTATACGACTCCATGCCCAATCATGCCATTGCCTGGATAAAGGCGATGGCATCTTTCGGATTGCAGTTCACTGCCGACGACTCCTACGCAACAGAGGGAGCACGCGGCGTGGACACCATAAGAAGATGCGTCAAAGAACAACTTCACAAGGACATCAGCGAGGAAGAGGCACTGCGGATGTATGAAGTTAAGGCGGCGAGATTTGCCGAACTGCCCACCGCACAGGTGATGCCGGGCGCACAGCAACTTATGAAGGAGATTACGGAAAGCGGACTTCAAGTCGGCGTAGTCACCGGTTCAGCGCAGCGACCGCTCATAGCACGCATCCTGAACGACTTTTCCGACTTCGTGAGCGAAGACCGTATAGTGACCGCTTTCGATGTCAAGCACGGCAAACCAGACCCCGAACCCTATCTCACCGGCATGAAGAAATGCGGCGAATACAGTCCTTCCGAAACCATTGTGGTGGAGAACGCTCCCCTCGGAGTAAAGGCGGGGCACGCTTCGGGAGCCTATACCATTGCGGTAAACACGGGCCCTCTGCCCGACAGTGCACTGCTCGAACAGGGTGCGGACAGGCTTTTCTCCAGTATGCAGGCTCTTGCCGACAACTGGAAAGAGGTGATTGCCGCCCTCAACTGACACTTACTGCGCCACGGAAGCGATACGCATGACTTCCGTGGCGCAGTTTTTCATTTCGGAAGTTTTTTGCAAACATCTTCGTTTTTTTCTCCTTCCACCTGCCCTTTATACATATTTATTCTTACCTTTGCATCTATAGGGTGACTTCAAAAGCGCATATCACGCTGACCCGAAAAGAGATACTAAAGACCGAAAAACAGGAGATATTATGAAAATCAGTTATTTTAAGGAAGAGGCATCACGCTGTCTCCTTTGCGAAAACGCACCTTGCAGTGCCGTCTGCAAGCACGGTGACCCGGCACGGATGCTGCGTGCCATACGCTTCGACAACACTGCAAACGCCGGAAAATGGGTCGTTGACTGCACTACAGAGGAACTGGAGGCGGCGGAAAACGCCTGCATCCACTACGACCGTCCTATCCGTATACGCGAGGTAGCCGACTGTCTGGCCGAACTGAACAAGTGCGACAGCACTGCGAACGCCACCGAGCAAGAGCCGGAAACGAAGCCCGACCTGAGCATAGACTTCTGCGGAATAAAGTGCGAGAACCCTTTCTTCCTCGCTTCATCGGCCATCTGCACCAACTACGAAATGGTTGCCAGAGCCTTCGACGCCGGTTGGGGCGGCGTATTCTACAAGACTATCTGTCTGGAAGATATCCATGAGGTGTCGCCACGGTTTGATTCCGTGGGAGAACAGGGCGACACCGGCAAGTTCTACGGATTCCGCAATATGGAACAACTCAGCGAGAATCCGGCGGAAGTGGACTTCGACATACTCCGCAGACTGAAGCACGACTATCCCCAAAAGGTCGTTGTGGCGAGCATCATGGGACAGACACTACAGGACTGGGCCATGCTTGCGCACATGGCAGAGGATGCAGGACTTGATGCAGTGGAGTTGAATTTCTCCTGTCCACAGATGGGATTGGAAGGCATGGGCAGCGATGTGGGTCAGAACACGGAACTCGTCATGCACTACACCTCATACGTCAAGCATCGCGTGAACATCCCTGTCATCGTGAAGATGACGCCCAACATCACCCACATAAGCCAGCCGGCGGTGGCAGCAGCCCTCTCGGGAGCCGATGCAATATCCGCCATCAACACGATAAAATGCGTCACCATGTCCGACTCGTCAATGGTATCGCACCAGCGCACCGTGTCGGGCTATTCCGGACGTGCAGTGAAACCGATAGCCCTGCGCTATATTCTCGAAATGGCAAACAACCCCATTCTCGAGTACACGCCCCTGAGCGGCATCGGTGGAATAGAGACTTGGCGTGACGCATTGGAGTTTATGCAACTCGGATGCACCAACATCCAGGTCTGCACAGCGGTCATGCAGTATGGCTACCGCATAATCGACGACCTCATAGAGGGCATGACCTCCTATCTCGCACAGCGGGGACTGAAGAGCATCAGCACCGTTGTCGGCGAGGAACTGAAGAACTTCGTGCTGCCTTCCGCCATGGACCGTGACACCATAGTCTATCCCCACATCGACCGCGAGAAGTGCATCGGCTGCGGCAGATGCCACCTGTCGTGTGAAGACGGAGGTCATCAGGCCATCACTGTCGGCGACGATCGCATGCCGCGTGTCAACGGTGCGAAATGCGCAGGCTGCCTGTTGTGTCTGCATGTATGTCCTGTCGGTGCTGTCACACTGTCCAAACGGGTGAAGAAAAAGGCAAGTTGACGTGTTTGCAACCAGGTTGCACCGCATTATGGATAACTTTGCAGCGTAAATCAAAACGCTGTAAAGACTATGAACAAGAAACTCATCAGAATTCTGGCTACGGCGGCACTGCTCGCCGTAGCCTGTTTTGTTACCCGCTCGCTCGACCTGCCTGTGTGGGCACAACTGGCTGTTTTCCTCGTCCCTTACCTCCTAATCAGTTATGACGTGCTGGCGGAAGCCGCCGAGGGAATTATGGAGGGAAACCCCTTTGACGAGGATTTTCTCATGTCGATAGCCACTGTCGGCGCACTGCTCATCGGCTTCCTGCCCGGTGCAGAACCGCAGTTCACTGAGGCCGTATTCGTGATGCTCTTCTTCCAAGTGGGCGAAATGTTTGAAGACTACGCCGAAGACAGAAGCCGCAAGTCCATTTCCACCCTCATGGACATACGCCCCGACAGTGCCAATGTGGAGCGCGGAGACACGGTAACGACCGTTTCGCCCGACAGTGTGGCTATCGGTGAGACCATAATAGTGAAGCCCGGCGAGAAGATACCGCTCGACGGAACAATCACAGAGGGTGCAACGAGCATCAACACGCTGGCATTGACCGGCGAGAGTGTGCCGCGCGATGCCGCCAAGGGCGATGATGTCATCTCCGGATGCATCAACCTTTCGGGCGTGATAAAGGTGAAAACCACCAAGTCGTTCGGCGAGTCCACCGTGGCGAAGATAATAAGTCTGGTGGAAAGTTCCGCCGACAACAAGTCGCAGAGCGAGACTTTCATCACGCGTTTCGCACGCATCTACACTCCGATAGTGGTGTTCGCCGCACTCGCCATCGCCTTCCTGCCGCCGCTGTTCGCCGCAAGTTATTCCTCGGCGTTTACCGTGTGGCTCTACCGTGCGCTGACTTTCCTCGTCGTAAGTTGTCCTTGCGCACTTGTCATCTCCGTTCCTCTCACGTTTTTTGCCGGCATCGGCGGAGCGTCTGCCAAGGGAATACTCATCAAGGGCGGCAATTTCATGGACGCTCTCTCCAAATCAGGGACTGTCGTTTTCGACAAGACGGGCACTCTGACCAAGGGAGTGTTTGCCGTTGACACAGTACATCCGAGTGTCACAAGTGCCGACGAACTGCTTCATCTCGCCGCTCATGTGGAGCGGTTCTCTACCCACCCCATTGCCACGGCACTGCGCGAGGCGTATCCCAAGACCGATGACGGTTGCGATGTGACTGGTGTCGAGGAGGTGGCAGGCAACGGTGTGAAAGCCCAAGTCAACGGGCGCGAGGTGTTGGTGGGCAATGTGCGGATGATGGAAAGTGCCGGCATCGGCTTTACCCTCGCCGAAGAGTGCCGCTCTCATGTGGGCACTGTCATCCACATTGCGGTCGACAGAGAATATATGGGGCATATTGTCATCTCCGACAAGATAAAGGATGATGCCGCCGAAGCCATCATAAAACTCAGGGAAAACGGTGTAAAGAAGACCGTCATGCTGACCGGTGACAACGAGAAAACCGCCGCTGCCGTGGCAGACAAACTCGGCATCGACGAGTATCATGCCTCGCTTCTGCCTGCCGACAAGGTAAGCCATGTCGACCGTCTGATGTCGGAACAGAGTGGCGAAGGCAAGGTCGTGTTCGTGGGCGACGGCATCAACGATGCCCCGGTACTGGTTCGTGCCGATGTGGGAATAGCCATGGGAGCACTCGGAAGCGATGCTGCCATAGAGGCTGCCGATGTGGTTCTCATGGACGACAAACCGTCGAAGATAGCCGAAGCCATACGTCTCTCGCGCCGCACCATAGGCATTGCCATGCAGAACGCCGTGTTCGCCATAAGTCTCAAGGTACTCATCCTATTGCTTGTCGCCGCCGGACTGCTCGGCACTTACGCCATGCCGGTGGCCGTCTTCGGAGATGTGGGCATCATGGTTCTCGCCGTGCTCAACGCCATGAGGGCTTATTCGCAGAGATAAAGAAACAGCGCAGGGGACTTGTTTGCCCCTGCGCTGTTTTCTTATTGGCTGATGTGGTGCTAATCTCCAATCCAAAGTCCATCATCACCAGTATCTGGACTCAGACCAGAATCTGGACTTACTTCATCTCCGATAGGAATAAACTCAGTGTCTCCACCTCCACCTGAGGCGCAAATCAGTTCCATTGCCAACACATCTGCCGTCTCTACAGAAGGCGTTTTGTACTGTTTCTTTTCCATATTTGATATATTTCTCTTCTTTTGTTACTGGATTATAACCTTCATACTCCGGTTACCGTTCTTTATAATGTTAAGTCCTTTCTGCAGTCCTTCGTGGCGACGGCCCTCCACGTCATAGTATTCGGCATTGCTGCTGTCCTCCATGTTGTTGAGTTCGTCTATCGCCGTGGTCTCGTCGTCGGTGGTGATGCTGAGAGTTGCAGCCTTGGCTC
>CAVFZF010000027.1:0-27469 GCA_963627025.1 Bifidobacteriaceae bacterium
TGGTATGACACAACGGTGTCCGGCAAAAGATGATGATTGGTCATCTTGCCGGACACCGTTGTTTTGTTTTTGCCGTTCTGCCGGCAGCCGCTTTCTTGTGCCGCTATGCCATATTTGGCTTTACGGGACGGCGGCAGCCTACTTCACGGAAATCTGCATTGTGGCATCGGGAAGCCCCTTCGTGCTCACCGTGAGCGTGGCTTCACCCTTGTGTTTCGCCTCTACCACTACAACCAGTTGACCGCTGAAGAGCGGCATCGTGGTGGAGTTGAACGGCACAAGCGAGGTGGCATCACCGTTGCAGGCAGCACGATAGGTCGCCGCGCCCTCCACTCTGAAAGTCATGCCATTGTCTGCGGTGGGGCAGGGAGTGCCGTCCTTGTCGACGAGTTGCACTGTGACGAAAGCCAGATCGCTGCCATCTGACGAGAGCGTGTTGCGGTCGGCGGTGAGCAGGATGCGTGCAGGCTTTCCTGCCGTGCGCACAGTCTCAGTGGCAGCAACATTGCCCTTGTCGTCATAGGCGACAACTTTTATCTCGCCCTTTTTGTATTTTACGTCGTTCCAACGCAGGCGATAGCGGTCGAGGCGTGATGCCGGGTCTTTGCTGATGCGTCCCTGGCTCTTGCCGTTGACGAAGAGTTCTGCCGACGGATATGACGTGTAGCAGTAGACGGGTGTCACCTTTCCCTTGCGGTCAGGCCACGTCCAGTGCGGCAGGATGTGCAGTGTGGCATCGTCGGTGCGCCAGTGTGAGCGATAGAGCCAATAGCGGTCCTTGGGCAGACCGGCAAGGTCGCAGATGCCGAAATAACTTGACCGCGACGGCCAATACTCGTCATAGGGGGTCGGTTCGCCCAGATAGTCGAAACCTGTCCACACAAATTCGCCTATCGTCCATGTGCGGTCATCCTGCATCTTCCAGTCATCGTCAGGCAGATTGCTCCAGTAACAGTACTGCACATCATAACTTGAGCACTGTCCGTCGGCATAGGTCGTGGAGTCGCTGGGGAACACCGGGAACTTGTAGACACCGCGTGAACTGACCGTCGATGCCGTTTCTGCACCGAGCAAGAAGCCCTGCGGCAGACTCTTTATGCTGTTGTCATACTTGTGGACACGGTAGTTGAACCCCGGAACATCCATTGCCTGTGCGAAACCTGACTGGATTGACTCTTCGGTCTTGTCCATTCCCTGTGTCACGGGGCGTGTAGGGTCAAGCCTGTGGCAGAGATCCTGCAGGTGCACTGCTATCTGTCTGCCCTCCTCGCTCCACTGTTCGGGAATCTCGTTGCCTATGCTCCACATCACGATAGAGGGGTGGTTGCGGTGGTTGAGCACCAGATTGGTGATGTCGCGGTCAGCCCATTCCTTGAAGAATCGGGCGTAGCCGTTCTTGCACTTGGGATATATCCACATGTCGAAACTCTCCGCCATGACCATCATTCCCAATGAGTCGCACACCTCCATCTCCATAGATGACGGCATATTGTGGGCTGTGCGTATGGCGTCTGCGCCCATATCCTTCATTATCTTTATCTGACGGATGAATGCCGACTTGTTTTCTGCCGCTCCGATAGGACCGAGGTCGTGGTGCAGGCACACTCCCTTTATCTTGCGGCTGATGCCGTTGAGTTGGAAACCGCCCTCCTTTGACACCGCCACAGTGCGTATCCCGACGTGCGTGGATGTGCGGTCAATGAGTTTTTCGTTGTCATACAACTCTGTCACAAGGGTGTAGAGATAGGGTGTCTCGGGTGACCACAGGTGCGCATTTCTCACATTGAAACCGTAGGCGGCATTGCCCTGCTCGTCGAAACCGCCGCATTCGTACCCCCCGACACGCTCTCCGTTGGCGTCATACAACTTCACGGCAACGCTGTGCCCTTTGTCGTAGTCGGCAAGACGTGTGTTGACGGTCACGAAAGCCGTGCCGTCGGCTATGGAGTCGGTGCGGAACCAGTTGCCCCAAGTGTCGATAGAAGCGTATCGGGGCGTGGTTATCAGTTTCACGGGACGGTACAATCCTCCGCCGGGATACCACCGTGAGGACTCCTCACGGTTGTTGAGGCTCACCTCAATGGTGTTCTCGCCCTGTTTCAGAAAGGGTTTCGCGTCGATGCGGAAGGCATTGTAGCCGTAAGCCCACATACCTGCCAACTGTCCGTTTATGTAGACATGAGGCTCTGCCATGGCACCGTCGAAGCAGAGCAAGGCCGTTCCCGGAATGTTCTGGAGGTGGAGAGTGGTGCGGTAGAAGCCCCTTCCTGTCCACGGCAGTGCGCCCGAACGTCCCGATTTCTCGCTCTTTTCGGTCTCGCCGTTCTGTTCTATGGCAACAAACTGCAGGTCGTGTTTCTTGTCGAAAGGGCCGTTTATGGCCCAGTCGTGGGGTATTGTCACTGCCTCGTAGTTGACGCTGTCGCGCGAGAACTGCCATGTTTTCAGGTCAATGACCTGTCGTGTCTGTGCTGTGGCAGTCACAACCGATGCCAGTGCAACTGCCGTTATCAGATGTCGTTTCATTTCCTAATCGTTAGGTTTAGTGCTTTTTTGTTTGGTACTGTGCCTGTCGGTAGCGTGCCAGTTGTCGCTTGCCGGCAGACACAGACAGTGCTGCGGCAACAGCGAATGGCGTAAGATGCCAAGCCATGGTCGGGCTTTCATTGAAAGCGGCGGCAGGTAACACCTGTACAAGTGCCCCGCCGTCGCAATATTAACCTTATGTTGAGAGATTATTCAACCGTGGAAGAGAAAGCGTTGAGAGCGGCAGTGGGCTTGCCGTCATTGTCGAAGGCACCCTTGCTGTAGTTCTCCCAACCGTCGTAGCACTCGGGTTCCCAGTAGAAGAGACCGAGGCATCCGTCGATTGCTTCGCAGCCTTTTATCATCTTGTTGAGCATTGCTTCGGCGTTCACTGCATCCCAACTCATGCCAATCTCACACACCATGACCTTTTTGTTGTAGGTTTCTGCCAGTGTCTTGAGGTTGTTCAGACAGTCATCGGTCACTGTTTCCCATGTGTCATCTTCGGGATACAGCGACACACCGATAACGTCATACTTGGCATTCTTTGACTTGAGGCCGTTGAACATCCATGTCAGACGGCTTATCTGGTGACCGTTGTCGATGTGGATGACGCAAAGTGCATTCTCGTAAACCGATTTCACTGCGTCATAGCCAGCGTCAACGAGTGCGGCAAAGTTGGTGAAGTCATTGTTGTCTATTGCTCCGATAGGCTTCAGCATACCGGTGCGTGTCTCATTGCCTATCTGCACCCATTCCACGTCAATGCCGTTGTCCTTGAGCAACTGCAGCACTTCCTTGGTGTGGTTTGCCACTGCGGTCTTCATCTGTTCGAGGTCATAGTCTGCCCATGCTGCCGGTATGTTCTGCTTGCCCGGGTCAGCCCAAGTGTCAGAGTAGTGGAAGTCTATCATCAGGCGCATGCCGAGGTTGTGTGCTCTCCATGCTTTGATGAGCACGTCCTGCTTGTTGCACCAGCCTGTCGTGGGGTCTACCCACACGCGCAGACGGATAGAGTTCATGCCGAGGTCACGCAGCAATGCCATGCAGTCCTGTTCCGTTCCCGAAGCGTTGTAGAATTTATAGCCTGAAGCCTCCATCTGTGTCAGCCAACTCACGTCTGCACCCTTTGCAAAGCCGGTCATGTCGTATTCCTTTGCTTTCTGCGGTGTCGTGTTGTCGTCGTCGTTGCAGGCTGCCAACGAGAATATGCACGCGGCGGCAAGCAACATTGTCTTTATAAATGATTTTTTCATTGCGTCGGTTTGTATTTGAAAGGGTAGGGAGAAACCTTGCGGCAACTCCCTTGCCCCCTTTTTGTTCATTTCTGTTTACACTCAATTCTTGTTGCAGGTTATTGTATCGTGTAACTCCACTTCTTCGTTTCCAAGTCCACGCTGACAGTTACAGTCGAACCTGCCGGTGCGCCGGCATCAAACCAGATGTTCCAGCAGCCGTCTTCTGCTGACAGTGTGTAGAGGTCGCTTGGGTCAGAACCGTAGTAGATGCCGTTCTCTTTGTCCACAATCTTGAAGTTCTCCCAGTCGGCTGCCACTGTGTATGTGCCGCTGTATGTGCTTGTACCTACCTTTGCCAGAGTGGTCAGGTCGGTGCTGCAGTCTGCGTTCATCATGTAGAGTTCCGTAGGATAACTTATCACAGGCTCGTCGTCATCGGTGAAACTTACCGTGCCCTTCACCACACTGTAGGTGTATTCGCCCTTTTCATTGGGCTGCACGATGATGGTGTAGGTGCCTGCTTCGGCTATCGTGGCGGTTGTGGCTGCGTCTGCCTGGGTCATGATTCCGTCGTTGAGTGCGAACTTCACGTCCTTCTCGTTGTAGGCAGCGTCGCCGGTAGACTTGTCGGATTCGTGTCCCACCGCCTCGATTGTGAATGTCTCGTTGGCGGAAGTCGTGGTGATGTAGTAGCCCCACTGCCCCTTATTGTTGTAGTATGTCATGTCATTGCCGTTGACTTTAACCTGTGAGAAGAGCATACATTTCCACTCCATAGCCTGTGTGTCAACCGTCACGAACCAGTGTCCTGTGCCGTCAGCGAACCATGCGTTCCACGCAGAATCGTCGTCGCTGAGTTCGAAAGTGTGGCCGGACTCGCCGTAGTTGCCCCATGTCACTCCTGAATACTCATAGAACCAGCAGTTCAACCAGCCTGTCGCGTTCATGTAACCGGTATAGATGCCGTTCTTCTCGGGCGAGTTCAGGTAAGCAAGGGTGTCGACCTTGTTCTTTGCGAGCACTGCGAGGCGGCTCATGTCAACATAGTATGGTGTGACCGTTACCTTGCACGCGTTGCTGTAGGCAGGTGTCATATTGACGCCTGCTGCCGACTTTATGCGGAAGTAAAGGTCGCCTGTGGTATTCACGTTGATGCCAAGGTTCTGTGCCAAGGTGTTGATTTCCGTGCCGGTATAGGCTTTTGTCAGTCCCTTGACCTCTGACTGTGAGGCGTTGGCGAAGTCCTCTGAGGCAGACACCTGCAGGTATGTGCTGAGCATATTGTCCACTACGGGCTGGTCTTCGTCACTCGAAAGCAGAGTGGGGTTCTTCCATGCGAGTTGCAGAACCACCGTTGCGCGCTGGCTGACGTCGAGGTTCAGTTCCGAGGTACTGGCAATCAGGTCTGATGCCTCGAAGCCGTCGACGTAGGCAATGTTGCCGTCCTTCTCGCAACTTGTGCACATCACGAGCGCGAAAAGGAAAAGTATTGTTTGGCTTAATGTCTTTTTCATAATGGATGTTTGTTTAATAGTTGTCGTTATGCAGGTTCGGGTTTGCCGTCAGATCGGTAGTCGGGATGGGGTAGTAGTTGTATTTCGGGTCTACTGCCATGCCTTCCTGGGTGCCGCCTTTCCATTCCCATACATAGGAAGCGGTGGTGAACTTGTCATAGCGTATGAGGTCTGTGCGGCGCACGCCCTCCATATACATCTCGCGTGCACGCTCGTCGAGGATGAAGTTTGCGGTGAGCTGGTTGCTCTGGATATTGCCGCTGTCGTCGCCATAAGCACGTTTACGCAGTTCGTTAACATATTCCAAGGCCTGCTGTGAAGTGCCTCCCTGACCTCCGCGCAGCACTGCTTCAGCGTACATGAGGTATACCTCTGCGAGGCGGAACATCGGGAAGTCCGTTGCAGCACCGTAACTGTTGATGTTGGAAGCACTCTCTCCCGCATCGGTGAGGTTTGTCCACTTCATGTAGAGATAGCCCTGCTGCTGGTTGTCAAAGTCGTCTGTTATGCTCTTGCTCTGGCCGTCAGTGAAGAAGCAGTAGCGTCCGTCGGCACTGCCGTCAGTGAACTTGTCCACCAGTTGGGCGCGTGCCCTGAAGTTGCCCCACGCAGAAGTTGCACCCCAAGCGGCGCAGTCAAGCACGGTAGAAGTGCTGCTTATAGAACCCGCAATAAGGTAAGAGGTCGAACCCCAGGTAACCAGATGTGTGGGATCTTGCGGCAATGCGAAGATGATTTCGTTTGTGCGCTTGTCGTTGTCGGCGTTGAAGAGTTGCTTGTAGTCGCTGTTCAGGGAGTAGCCCATGGACAGTACGTTGTTGCAAGCCTCTATGCACTCGGTGTATTTTGCCTCGCCGGTGTAGGTCTCGGCGTTGAGATAGAGTTTTGCGAGCAGTGTGTAGGCAGCACCTTTCGATGCCTCTCCGTAGGGGCAAGTGCTGCGGTCTGCCAAGTCGTTGACACAGTCCTTGAGTTCACTCTCTATGTATGAGAATGTCTGTGCCGGGGTATAGCGCGGTGGAGTGTAACTTCCCACGGGGTCGTTCTCGGTCACGAACGGAATGTAACGGAACAGATCGAGGGCGTGATAGTAGAACAGGGCGCGCATAAACCGTGCTTCCGCTCTGTAACGCTCCATTTTCGACTTGTTCTCTTCGCCGAAGGCAGACATCTTGCTGTCCGTGCAGTTGCGCAGGAACTCGTTGCAAAGCGAGATGTTATAGTAGATGCGGTAGTACATGTCGCTAACCCAGATGTCGCTGGCGTCCCATTTCATGTACGACAGATTGGTCAGTCCGTCGCCCGAACAGTATGCATACGCCATCTCGTCTGTCGGCGCTTCCTGTACATTAATATATGTACGCATGTAGTTCTGTCCCTTGTTGCTCGACAGGTCAGTGCCCGATATGGTCTGTCCGGTGGCTGTCATCGATGCGTAGATCTTGCCCAATACGGCCTCGTAATTTTCTATTGAGGTGTACACCTGCTTCGAGGTTGTCTCGGTGTGGGGGTACTGGTCGAGGTCGCCGGTGCAGGCTGTGTTGAGGGAAAGGACTGCTACAGCCGCACAACCGGTCATTATATGTTTGATATTCATATTGTTTTCGTTTTGTTGAAAGTTAACTTTTTTGTCGTTGCTTCCCTGTTTAGAACTGCAGGCCGAGACTCAGAGTGTAGGTGCGCGGACGAGGATAGAGGTTGTTGTCCACTCCATTCGGCACTTCCGGGTCAGGTCCGGAGTACTTGGTGATGCAGAACACGTTCTGTACCATAGCCGATGCCGTGAGTGAGAACCACTTGGTCACCTGGCCGAAATTGTAACTCAGGTTGAGGTTGTCCAGTTTGAGGAACGAGCCGTTCTCCACATAATAGTCGGAGAATTGCTGGCGTGTCTGGAATCCGGTCTTGAGATATGAACGGTTGAGGTTGTTCAACTGCAGGCCGTTTGCCCATGTCTCGAGTTCCCAAGCACCCGTTCCCATGGCTGTAGCGTTGTATACATAGTTGCCGATATTGGAGCGGAAACTCATGCCGAGTGTCAGTTGCTTCCAGCGGAGGGATGTTGACAGACCCATGATGTAGTCCGGCATCGGTGAGTGATAGCGGTAACGGTCGCTCTCGTTGATGACTCCGTCGCCGTTGATGTCGGCGTATGCGCCCTCGATAGGCTTGCCCGAACGGTCGTAGAGTTGGTGATAGACATAGAACATGTTGGGAGTGTAGCCCTCGGTGAGTACCTGCACCTGGTCGTTGTCCTTTACATACGGACCCACAATCATGTTTGTCACCTCCGAACTTGCCACCTTCGACAGGTTCTTCACTGTCATCTTCTGCCATGTGAAGTTGTAACTCAAGTTCCATTCCCAGTCCTTGGTCTTCACCGGAGTGGCGTTGAGGGTCACCTCGATACCGTGGCTGTCGACGTTGCCCACGTTGGTAGTGATGTTCTTTGCGAACTGCGTGCCGGCTGCGGAGGGTATCGTGGCGATGAGGTCTTTGGTCTTGCGTGTGTAGAAATCGAACGAACCGCTGATTCTGTTGTCGAGGAATCCGAAGTCAAAACCGTAGTTCCACGATGTCGTTGTCTCCCATTTCAGGTTCGAGACGTATGCTTCGGGACGGTAGGTATAAATCCATTGTCCGTTGATATATGACTCTGCGCCGCTGGCACTGTAGGTGTAGACCGGCAGATAGTTGTAGTTGCCGCCGATTTCCTGCTGGCCTGTCACACCGTAAGAGGCGCGAATCTTCAGGTTGCTCAGCACTTTCTGGTCGCGGAGGAACTTCTCCTGCGTCAGCGTCCAGCCCAGACCGACTGACGGGAACGTACCCCAGCGGTAGTCTTTGCCGAATCGTGACGAACCGTCACGGCGCATTGTCGCTGTGAGGAGGTAGCGTCCGTCGAACGAATAGTTCACACGTCCGTAGTAGGAGAGCAGTGCGTGGCGGTAGTCTTCAGCCTTGTAACTGCTCAGTTCGTCGCCAGCCACATTATAGGCTATGGATGCCGGCTTCGTCGCTTTCCAGTACTGCCAGTCGTAACCCACGGTCACGTCGACGTTGCTCTTCGCTTCCTCGAAGTATTTGCCGTAGTTTGCATAGGCGGTAAACAGGTTGTTGGTGTTCTTCTGCGGACCGTAGTGATAGTCGTAGCCGCCGCTGGTGTAGTTGGAAGCGGCGCACTCGGGAATGTATTCGCTTCCCTTGCCGTTTGAGATGTCGGTGCCGAGAGTGGCGTGGAGTTTCAGTTCAGGCAGGAAGTGCACCTTGTAGTCGATGTCGAAGTTGCCGATGAAGCGCTTGATAGTACTGTGCGCGTCATACTGGTCGACAAGTCCGCGCGGGTTGCGCTGGCCTGCAGAGGTGTTGATAGGGTTGCCGCTGGCGTCGAGAGACTCCGTGTAGCCGCCGTAGTTGCTGTTGCCCGAGTATACGGGAAGTGTCGGGTTGAACGTGGCAGCCGCCCAAATGGCGCTGCTGTTGTTGAAACTGTTCTCTGAAACAGTGCCCTTTGCGTTGACAGTAAGTTTCAGATGGTCCTGGAAGAAACTCGGTGACAGCACGATGTTGCCCGTGTAACGCTTTGCCTGGTCGCCGAGTATGATGCCGTTCTGGTTGGAGTAGCCCAGTGACACACGGAACGGAAGGCCCTTGACAAGGCTGCCTGAGATGGACAGGTTGTTGTCAGTGGAGAGGGCTGTGCGGTACACCTGGTCAAACCAGTCGGTGTTGGCAGTGCCGAGGAGAGCCTTCTGGGCGTCGGTACCCTGCTCGTTGATGAGGTCACGGAACTCGTCTGCGGTCAGTGTCTCCACCATGTTGGCGCGTGTCTGCAGCGTGTTGGTGGTGGTGAACTGTATTCTCGGTTTCGAGTCGGAACCCTTCTTGGTGGTTATGATGATGACACCGTTGGACGCGCGCGAACCGTATATGGCGGTAGAAGAGGCGTCTTTGAGCACCGTCATCGACTCTATGTCCTGCGGATTGATGAGGCTCAGGAAGTTGTTGTCGGCACCTGCGATGCCTCCAAGTTCCAATGGCACACCGTCAACGACTATCAACGGGTCGTTGGAAGCGTTGAGTGAAGCGCCTCCACGCACACGGATTGTGCTGCCGGAGGTCGTGGAACCGGAATTGGACATAATCTGCACGCCCGACACCTTGCCGTTGATGAGTTCCTCGGCAGAGGTAATCGAACCCTTGTTGAAGTCCTTTGCCGTCACGGTAGAGACGCTTCCGGTGAGGTCGCTCTTGCGTGCCGTACCGTAACCCACTACCACGACCTCGCCGAGTTGGCGGTCATCGGGCTCCATTACTACTTTTATCACACCGTCACCCACAGCCACAGTCTTGTCGACATAGCCGATGTATGACACTGTGATTTTCTTTGTTCCACTGGCAACAGTGATGTCGAAGTTGCCGTCCAGGTCGGTTACTGCGCCCACCTTGCCGTCTTCCAGCATGACAGTTGCGCCCATAAGCGGCTCCTGAGTGGTGCCGTCGGTCACCACACCCTTTACGGTACGGGTCTGCGCCGATGCCGACAGGTTGATGAACGCTACCATGAGAAACAGCCATAGAGCCGTTTTGCCCACGATGCAATTGGATGAAGATAAATTCATATCGGTTTTATTTAGGTAAATTTGGTTATTTCCAGTTTCCTGCGGACTTCTGTCCCACTGTCGTAGATTCAGGTTTTGTCCGGGTGCAAAATTATCGTCATTGACATAAATCAACCGCAACAAATCGGACAAAAGACAAAACAAATTGGACAAAAACACCCGTAATGCCCTGAAAAAGGCTAAGTTTGGCAAATTTGTTGCCCCTCGGAAACAAATCGGACTGAATGCTTCTTGCGCCGTCTGTACTGTCCTTTCGCGCTCCGTAACCGTCGTTTTTGCGGCGGCACATCATGTAGTGTACGAACGGACTTCAGTTGATGTACGGGCGTACTTCACTTGATATACGAGCGTACTTCATCTGATGTGCCGATGCAAGAAAACCGTTTCCGCACAGCATGGACTGTGCTTTCGCACCGCAAAAACTGTCGGCGCGGACAAAAGAAACTCTGAAAAAGCGTTGTCTTTGCCGATTTTTTAATAGTTTTGTATCAACAAACGTAATCACTTGAATACATGAACCGTTATTCCATTTGCACAAAACACGCAAGACGCTTCCTTGCGTTCCTCCTGTTAATCATCGGTTGCACACAGGCGTCAGCACAGTTTCGACTGGTAGACAAAACTGATGGGAGTCCGGTTGCGGGCGCTTATGTCTTTGACGCCAACAACCAGTTGCTGTGCATGAGCGATGCCGACGGACAGGTGAAGGCACTCACGGGCAAGGTGACAATAAGCATCCTCTCCTATGAACCGCTCACTGTTGACGCCTCGACGGCGCATGGCGACGTCACGCTTGAACCGAAAGAGTATGCGCTGCCCGAAGTGGTGGTGAGGAAAACCGACTATGTCAAAATCCGTGGAGCATTCCGTGACATCTGCACGAACGACGACAAGACCATACTGTATCGTGAAGGTATGGTCGATTTCTATATCAATGTGAAGACCGGGAAGACAAAACGCCATGTGTGGGCATGCCGGGAATACGAGCACAAGAAGTTGAGGAAACTGTTCACCCTGGATACTTTCATGCTGCATGGCAAGTCGTTCAATCTGGCCAAAATCCAGTATTTCGATGTCGACTCGGTAAGCAGTGCCAAGGGCGACACCACTTTCCTGGCGGCAAGCATAAGGAAATACAGCGCGAATGATGGCTGCATGGTCATCATTGACAAGAAGAAAGGCCTCTACCGTCAGGTGATAGACAATACAAAATTCAAGAAAAGAGACACCAAGTCGCTCTCTGTTACCACCAACATCAACGACTGGACATTCAGTCAACCCGAGTGCGAGATGAGCTCACTGGTCAGTTACCGTGGCTTGCTCAACTATACATGGAGGTGGGACAAGAAGTCTGAACCCATCGACTGCAAGGAAATCAGGGACTTTGTGACCCTGAATGTGACCGTGCTCAGCAAGAAAGAGGCTGAAGAGGAGATGAAAGACAAGAGCGAGACCGACGTGTTTGACCTCCCGGACTGCCTGCCGTCAATCTCCTACGACGTGAAACGGCAGACCGAGGGCTTGGAGAAAAGGACCTTCTGGGAGCAATAGCCACCGCTGAAAACGGAAGGAAGAGACAGGGAAAACCCAACGCAAGCGCAGATGTACGTCTGTCGCTTTAGTTAAAGAAGTTCTCTCGAGGCTTGCATATACGATATTTTCCGTATATTTGCACACCTGTTATATGTAATGTTTACTGACCTATGATGACCGCCAAACGGATTTTGTGCCTTTTTTCAGCGTGGATTCTGCTCTGCGTTGCGGCAGTTGCCGCCGGCAAGCAGTTTGCCAATGTCGGCATCGGTGGCGGCGTGGCGGTGTATGCCATCGGACAGGACGCTGACGGTATGGTGTGGATAGGCACCGACCGCGGACTGTATTCCTATGATGGTTACCGTGCGGTGGAGCGTTTTGGGCGCGGGTCAGGACATGATGTCCGCATCTATTCGCTGTGCGTGGACTCCGTGCGCATCTATCTCGGCACTGACACTGGCGTGCTCATATACGACATCCGCAAGGGTCGCTACCTCGATTCGCCTGTGCAGAAACTGTCGGAGGTGCGCTCCATAGAGCAGTGGCAGGGCGATGTGTGGCTGGGTTCGGCAGAGGGACTGTTCCGTTTGTCGCCGTCGACACTCGCCGTGACGGCAGTCGGACAGGGACTTCACAATATCTATTCGCTGCTTCCCCATGGCAACAGACTGCTTGTCGGCACGATAAGGGGACTTAACACGGTGGACGCAAACGGCAAGGTTGCCGCTGTGGAGATGCCCGGAGGCAGGCACACTCTTGTGAACGCACTGTGCGAGGACAAGGCAAACCGCTGCGTGTGGGTGGGCACGGAAGGTGCTATGTATGCCTTTGGCAGTCGCCGTATGGAGGCCGTTCCCGGACTGCAGGGCAACTCCGTGAAGTCATTTGCTGCGGACGGAGCATGCGTGTATGTGGGAACGGACAACGGACTTTACACCTATTCTCCCTCGACACACGCCGTCAGCCATGCCACGCACGACTCGCGTGAACCGCGGTCGATAGCCAACAACATCGTGTGGTCGCTGCTTTCCGACCGATGGGGCAACCTCTGGGCAGGTACGGACCAAGGCCTGTCGGCACTCGCAATGCCGAATCAGGCGGCGGAAGTGCCGCTTGCAGACATCACACTCAACGGTGACGGCAACTGCCTGCACACCATCTACCGCCACATGGACGGTTCGGTGTGGCTCGGAGGAAGCAACGGACTGATAGCGTGCACCGCCGGCGGAGGACTGGCGGACGGGCAGATGAGGGCGACAGCGTGGTACAGGTTCAACTCAACGGCTTTTCCCCTGTCGCACAACCGCGTGCGCCGCATTGTCAACGATGCCGATGGGCGTCTCCTCGTGTGTACAGACCACGGCATAAACATCTACAACCCTGCGACAAGACAGTTCCGCAATGTCATCGTGACCGACCCGTCGGGACGCTACACCACGGCGTGGGCTTATGACATAGTGGACGACAGGCAGGGACGTTACTGGATAGCCTCGTACATGGGAGGCGTGTTTGTGATAGACAAAGGGCGGATGCTCGGCGGTGAAAGCACCGTTGTGGCAGACCGTCACCTGTTAAAGGAACTGCAGGGACTGCACGTCTGGCAACTGGCACTCGATGCAAAGGGAGGCGTATGGGCAAGCCTGTATGACAACGGACTTGACCGTATAGACACCAGGACAATGGCGGTGAGCCATGTGACGGACAGCAAGACTCATGTGAACAGTGTCGTTGCCGACAGCAAAGGCAACGTGTGGGCTGCCATAGGCGATGTCGTGCGCTGCTTCGGTGCTGACGGCAAGGATGTCAGGGCGGTGGAAGTGGCAGGGTCGGAGAGTGGCGGCGTGTCGTTGCTCGCAGCCGTTGAGGACGATGTGTGGGCTTTCCGGGGCAGACAGTGCACGGTCATCGGCGGTGACGGAACTGTGTCGTGCTTTTCCCAGAAGGTGTTTGCTCCGCTGGCGTTGTACTACGATAGCGTGACGCACAGTGTGGTGCTTGGCGGCAACGACCGTCTTGCCGTCATCCCCGTGGCATCAGCCAAGGCGGCGAGAACGCAGCACAGGCTCATCCTCTCCGCCGTGGAGAGCGACGGAAAGGTGCTCGTGCCCGACGGCGGCAGCGCGGCTTTCGTGTCAGGGATAACCGTTTCCTACCGACAGAACAATCTCGATTTCCTCTTTACTGACATGCCCATGCAGGGAGTTCCGGCATGTCTCTATGCATATATGCTTGACGGTGTGGATCGCACCTGGCAGTATATGGATGCGGCAGAGATGCGCATAGGCTACAATTCGCTTCCTCCGGGACACTACAGACTGCACGTCAGAGTGGTCGGAGGCGATGTCGACGCGGCGAAAGATGTCTATACGCTTGACGTGAAGATACTTCCGCCTTGGTATCTGTCCGTCTGGATGAAGATGATTTATGTCCTGATAGCCGCCGCACTGTTGTGGTGGGCGGTGAATTTCAGCCTCATGCGCCGCCGTCTGCGGAGAGAGCGCGAGGAGCGGGAACGGATTTTGCGGCAGTCGGAAGCCCGTCAGGCATTCTTCGACAGTCTGTCGCGCCGGCTGAAAGAACCTCTCGGGCGCATCTTCTCCTCGGTGCTCGCCATGCTCCACCGCACAGACGACATGGAGGATGCGGCACGGTTGGACCGTGTGAGACGTGATGCCGTGGTCATCAACCGCCTCGTCGGCGAATGTCTCGACAGTCCTCTTGCCAACTCAATACTGCCCAGCCAGGCGGAGAAAGCGCATGTCGAGATAGTGGATTTCTGCCGTCGTGTCGCAGATGACGCAAGAATAGGCTACGGACGCAAGGCGGCACCTGAATTCCGCACCGATGTGTTGAAGGCGTATGTGGACACTGATATAACGAGGCTACAGGCGGTGCTGGAGCGTATGCTGGCTTTTGCGGCTGCACAACTGGGCAGCGATGTGGCAGCGGAAACGGCTGCCGACCCGATTGTGTTGTCGGTAGATGATAGGGAGGGGGGCGTCTCCATCTGTGTCACTGTGCCCCATGTGTCGCTCACGGAACAGGATGTGCCGTTCGTTTTCAACCGTTATCTGTCGGCGGAAAATGCCGGTGGAGTGCATGAACCGGGGGCTTTGGCAGATGTGAAGGACTTTGCCGATGCCGAAGGGTCTGCTGTGACGGCGTCCCTGTCGGGCTCACAACTCGTCATCAGACTGACTTTTGCCGATGTACACCGCCCTGTGAGGCAACAGACATCGACGGTAGACACATCGGCGGAAAACTCCGCACCTGAACCGGAAAGTGCCGATGCACGGTTGCTTGCCAAGGTGACGGCAGCGATAGAACAGAACATCGCCGACTCGGAATTCAATGTCACACGCTTGCAGGAGACCCTCGGGCTCGGTTCGAAACTGCTCTACCGCAAGGTGAAGCAGATTACCGGGAAGACCCCGGTGGAGTTTATACGGCACATAAGGATGCAGCATGCTGCGTCATTGCTGCGCAAAGGCAAGTTCACTGTGTCGGAGGTGATGTACATGGTGGGCTTTTCCAACTCGAGTTACTTTTCCAAGTGCTTCCAGAAAACTTACGGCATCACCCCTGCCGACTATGCCCGCAACTCCGTAAACCGCATGAAGTGATGGCGGATTCCTGTCGTTCCCTTATATATAATAGGTGTAAAAGAAGAAAAGAAAATCAATTCGAAACTTTTAGCCGGAAATGTTTGGAGGTTTCGGGAAAAAGCAATACCTTTGCACCGCATTTGGAGAAATGTGATATTTTAATTTATTGAGAAAAGCAAAAGAGGAATGTCGGTGCAGGCATAATGGCGATTGCGTTGCGACGCAGTTTTGTTCCAGTCTACGCTGACAGACCTATTTTTACTTGAACAAGCGGAAATAGCTCAGTTGGTAGAGCACAACCTTGCCAAGGTTGGGGTCGCGGGTCCGAGTCCCGTTTTCCGCTCAAATGTTCTGAAAAGAGGGAACTTTTGTTTCAATTTGCCCAGGTGGCGGAATTGGTAGACGCGCACGTTTCAGGTGCGTGTGCCGAGAGGCGTGCAGGTTCGAGTCCTGTTCTGGGCACAACAGAACATTTTAATGCTGGAGAGGTGGCGGAATTGGTAGACGCGCTACTTTGAGGGGGTAGTGTCAATTGCGACGTGGGAGTTCGAGTCTCCTCCTCTTCACCATATTATTCTTTTTGTTGCGGAAATAGCTCAGTTGGTAGAGCACAACCTTGCCAAGGTTGGGGTCGCGGGTCCGAGTCCCGTTTTCCGCTCTTTACTAAACAGAAACACATCAACCTTACATTATTTGTTTTTCAGTTAGGATGAATCTTTATCTCAGATATTTTGATTACGAAACGCTTTGTTACAGTGTAGAGGAGGCTTTGGATTTTCTTGCTTCCATACCGGAAATAGGCATGGACGCTTCACTTGAGGCGGATATACGCAGTTATGCGGCAAGTGACATCTGTTATCCCAAGCGTTACAAGATTCGTCCGAGGGTGTATTTCATCGTCATAAAGACCACGGCAGCCACAATGGAGGACTTCAAGCAGAAGAAGGCTGTGAACTCCCATAAGGGCGAAAAGACCGCTGTGCAGCGCCAAGGCAGCAGTGCCGTGCCGCAGGGACTTAACGACATGAAGGAAGGTTGGTATGATGGTCAACTGGATTTCAAGCGTGTGATGATGGTGCCGCAGACCGGCAAGTTCGAATACAGGGATACTCATGTGGAGTACAGGTGTAAGGCTGTGTCGGGCATTGACTGCTACAACCGCATCGTGGACTACCTGCAGACTCGTGTGGACGGCCGTTCGCAGTTCCCGTCTGCCAAGGGCAAGAATTTCAAGTTCGAATATCTCGGCAAGTGGAAATAGGTTGATGCCATGAACAAGGTGATGCTTATAGGCAATGTGGGCAAAGAGCCCGAGGTGCATTACTATGACCGTGACATGGCTGTGGCACAGGTCGTGCTTGCCACAACCGAGCGCGGCTATACGCTGAAAAACGGGACTCAGGTGCCCGACCGCACCGACTGGCACACCGTATATCTCTATCACGGACTGGCAAAGGTGGTGGAGAGATATGTTCACAAGGGTGACAAGTTGTATGTAGAGGGCAAGATCCGCTACCGTTCGTATGACGACAAACGCGGCATAAGGAAGAACGTGACGGAGATACTCGCCGACAATATGGAACTGCTGACACCGAAGACTGCACCGCAGACAGCCGAGAGGAAACCCGAGACGGCAAGTCCGGCGGAGGAGGAAAATCCCACAGAACTGCCTTTTTGATAGTTTTTCCTGAACCGTGTACCACATATTATTATATAGCATACTCGCAGACGTGACATTCACCGCACCGTCAGTGGCAGTCATAGTGTCGATTGTGCTGACCGTGATACTGCTTGCTGCATCGGGAATGGCAAGCGGTTCGGAGATTGCAATGTTCAGTCTGACCCCTACGGATGTGTCCAAACTCGAACCTGCCAAGCGCGAGTGTGACGCAAGGATACAGATGTTGCGCAGTGACAGTGAGCGTACATTGGCGACGATACTGTGTGCCAACAACTTCATCAATGTCACTATCATCATGCTCTGCAACTTCATCTTCAGCCGTGTGGTTGACTTCCACGGCAATTTCTGGTTGCAGTTTGTCATTGTTACCGTACTCCTCACGTTTCTGTTGCTCCTTTTCGGCGAAATAATGCCTAAGGTGTATGCACGGCAGAACCCTCTGGCTTTCTGTCGTATGTGCTCCGTATATGTTGCAGCAGCGCGTCGCGTAGTGTGGCCGATAGCCTCTGTACTCCTGCGCAGCGGTGTGTTGGCGGAGAAGGTGATGCCGCAGGACAACCCTGTAATCGGTGTTGATGACCTGGAACAGGCACTGGAACTCACCGACAAAGAGACCATCAAGGACGAACGCAATATCCTGAAGGGAATAATAAGGTTTGGCGACGAGACGGCGAAAGACGTGATGACACTGCGCCGCGACATAGTGGACATTGACCTGCACAGCACTTTTGACGAGGTGCTTGCGTGCGTTGTGGAGAACAACTACAGCCGTATTCCCGTGTCGCTCGGGTCGACGGACAGTATAAAGGGCATTCTCTATATCAAGGATTTGCTGCCTTATCTGTCGAAAGGCAAGTCCTTTCACTGGCAGAGTCTGATGCGTCCGCCGTATTTTGTGCCCGAGACGAAGAAGATAGACGACCTCATGCGCGAGTTCCAGGAGAACAAGGTGCACATGGCAATCGTCGTTGACGAATATGGAGGAACAATCGGACTGATTACCCTTGAGGACATTCTGGAGGAGATAGTGGGTGAAATCAACGATGAATACGACGAGGAGGAAAAGGCGTTTACGCGGCTCAACGCCAACACATACCTGTTTGAGGGCAAGACATTGCTGAGCGATTTCTGCAAGGCACTCAACATTGAGATGGACGAGTTCGCCGAAGTGGGAGGCGATGCTGACACCCTTGCCGGAATATTACTTGAACTCAAGGGCGATTTCCTCACTCTCAACGAGCGGATAGACTATCATGATTTCACTTTCGAAGTGGCGAAAATGGAAGACCGCCGAATATCGGAGGTGAAGGTGATAGTGCACAACAACCACGCGGAAGCATAGTTTCCCCATTCTTTCTTTTCCTGTCCGTGACAGCCGTTTGTCAGCCGGATATTTCCCGATTGCCTGTTTCGTGTCGCTTTTGAAGTCTGTCTGGGACAGTTATTGCGGAAAAATGACTATATTTGCAATAAAATAGTTAAATACGAGTTGTATATAATAGTATGACCGAAAATGCCGTTTCGCATCCTTTGCGGACGGTTGTGGATTTGCAAATATCGTTTTTACTGAGATGAGAAAATACCTATGCCTGTTACTTTTTGCCGTGTTCACCTGCATGGAAGCGTCGGCACAGTCGTCAATGACAGATGATCAGGTGCTGCAATTTGCAGTGAAAGAGCAAAAAGCGGGTTCTACACAGCAGCAGATAGTGACAAAACTGATGCAGCGAGGAGTTGACATCAGCCAGATACGCAGGGTAAAGAAGAAGATGGAACGTACCGCTTCCGCTGACGGAATGGGCGTCGTCAGCAATGTCAACAAGAACGATGACCGCAGCCGTAAGGGCAATTCCGCAAATGCGGAGATACAACCTGACGAGTCGGAAGCACGCACCTCGGGACTTGTGGAGCGTGAGCGTGACAAGTCAGTGCGCCATACTTACGATGAGGATGACGAGGAATTCCAGGCTTTCCTGAAGGTTTACAAGGACGTGATGCCTGATTCTCTCACCTTGGAAGACGAGTTTGACGACTTCATACGCGACAAATACGAAAAGCAGAAGAACAGGAAGAAAGTGTTCGGACGCAACATATTCAACAACAAAGACCTCTCTTTTGAGCCCAACATGAATATCGCCACGCCGGAGAACTATGTGCTCGGTCCCGGTGATGCCGTCTATGTTGACATCTACGGAGCGTCCAACAAGTCGTTGGAAATGACGGTTTCGCCCGACGGCTACATCAATGTGGAGGGCTACGGACTGGTCTCTGTGTCTGGACTTACGGTGTCGCAGGCAAATGCACGGGTGAAGTCGGAACTGGGGAAACGCTATTCCAGCAGCACGATAAAACTGACCGTGGGACAGACGAAGACCATTTCCGTGAATGTGATGGGCGAGGTGAAAGTGCCGGGAACATACACCCTGTCGGCGTTTTCCACCGTTTTCCATGCCCTGTATATGGCAGGCGGCACGAACGATATCGGTACTCTGCGTGACATAAAGGTGTTCCGCAACAACAAGCAGGTGGCGTCTGTCGACATCTATGACTATATGCTCAACGGCAAACTGAGCGGTAACGTGCGACTGGCAGAGGGCGATGTCATCATGGTAGGGCCATATAACTGCCTCGTGAACATCACGGGTAAGGTGAAGCGTCCGATGTACTATGAGATGAAAACGTCGGAATCGATGGCTTCATTGCTGAAATATGCCGGCGGATTCACGGGCGATGCCTATTCCAAATCTGTGCGTGTGGTAAGGAAGACCGGCCGTCAGTACAGCGTGTACAATGTGAACGAGTTTGACCAGGCACAGTTCTATATGGCCGACGGTGACTCAGTGAGCGTGGACTCGGTGCTCGTCCGCTATGAGAATATGGTGGAGGTGAAAGGCGGAGTGTTCCGTCCGGGAATGTACCAGATAGGCGATGGCATCAACTCAGTGCGCACTCTGGTGGAGCAAGCCGAGGGTGTGACGGAACAGGCGTTCCTCAACCGCGCGATCATTCACCGTATGAAGCAGGACAGGACATTCGAAGTGGTGAGGGTAGACCTCAAGGGAATACTTGATGGAACTGTGGCTGACGTGCCTCTGAAGAACGAAGACGTGTTGTTTATCCCCACACAGGAGGAACTCAACATGGAGAAAACGATAACCATCTCGGGTGAGGTATTCTATCCGGGAATATACAAGTATGCGGAGAACGAGACCATTGAGGACTTCATCTTGCAGGCGGGCGGACTGAAAGAGACTGCCTCCACGGTGAAAGTGGACGTGAGCCGACGTAAGGTGAACCCGGGTGCCACGCAGTCGGAAGATGATTTGGCGGAGATTTTTTCAATATCCCTGAAGGACGGATTCGTGGTTGACGGCACACCTGGATTCGTACTCCAGCCCTTTGATGAGGTGTATGTGAGGAAAAGTCCGGGTACAACCGATCCCGTTGATGTCACTATCTCGGGCGAGGTACTGTTCCCCGGAGACTACTCGTTGGCTGCAAAGACACAGCGCTTGAGCGATGTGCTGAAAGCGGCAGGAGGTGTCACGCCGTTCGGATATGCCAAGGGCGCACGTCTGGAGCGTAAGGTCAATGCCGAGGAACGCATCCGTATGGAGGAGGTGATGAAACTCCAGCGTGAGCAATATGAGGAGATACAGCAGGAACAGGCAATCTCTATGGCAAGTGCCAAGACAAGCGTCACTGGCATGAACAATGATATATACAAGTCGGCAATGGTGCAGAAGTTCAAGGTGCGCGACACCTACTATGTCGGAATAGAACTTGACAAGGCTTTGGCAAACCCCGGTTGTGACGAGGATATCACCCTGCGTGAGGGCGACAAGATAATCGTGCCGGTCTACAATGCTACGGTAAAAATCAACGGAGCGGTGCTCTATCCGAATACGGTGAACTTCACCAAAGGCAAGAAATTCAAGCAATACCTCTCGCAAGCCGGCGGTTACAGTAACAACGCCAACAAGAAAGGTGCGTACATAATATACCAGAACGGCAATGCCGCCAAGGTTTCCGACGGAGCAGAGCCAGAGCCTGGATGCGAGATAATAGTGCCTTACAAGAGCAAGAAAGTGCAAAACGTGCAGCAGTGGATATCCATTGGTACAGGCGTAGCCTCGCTCGTGACCATAATCGCCACCCTGGCGAATATCCTGAAATAGTCTGAAATGGAAGCGATGACAAACAAAAGCAAAGACGTGATAGACCTGGGGAAGGTTCTGAAGAGACTTCTCTCGAAGAAGAAATGCTTCCTCAAGGTGTGGGTGATAACATTCTTGCTCTCGTGTCTGTGGATTCTGCCCAAACCGAGATACTACGATGCATCGGCAGTGCTCGCGCCTGAAATGGCGGGCGAGGTGCAGTCAGGCAGTCTGAGTTCGCTCGCGAGCAGTTTCGGGGTAAACCTTGGTGCGGGTGTCAATGACGCCATCTATCCGTTGCTTTATCCAGACCTCATCTCCTCAAATGACTTTATCGTGCAGTTGATGGACATTCCTGTGAAGAGCCTTGACGGGGAGATAAAGTGCAATCTCTATACTTATCTTGAAAAGAAACAGAAGGTCGCATTCTATATGAAGCCCTTTATGGCTCTGAAAAGATGGATGCGCAACACGTTCGGAGACAAGGACGACCAGACGGATGCAAACAGTGCCAAAGGCAAAGGGAAGAAATTGGACTCCTTCATGCTTGACAAGCGCCAGACGGCAATGGTCAACAAATTGAGGAACAACATCACTTGTAGCGTGGACAAGAAGACGGAGGTCATCACGATAACCGTGAGGGCGCAGGATCCGTTGATAGCAGCCTCACTGGCAGACTCCGTAAGGACGCGACTGCAAAGTTTTATCATAGACTACCGCACAAGCAAAGCCCGAGTGGATGTGCAGTACTATGAAAAGATTACAGCGGAGGCAAAGGCAGCCTATGAGAGGGTTCGCCGGACATACGGCAGTTATGCTGACGCCAATCTTGAGGTGACTTTGCCCAGTTTTCAGGCCAAACAGGAGGACATAGAGAACGATATGCAACTGAAGTTTAATACCTATTCGGCGATGAACACCCAACTTCAGGCGGCGAAAGCGAAACTCCAGGAACGCACGCCTGCATTCACCGTCCTTCAGTCGCCCACCGTTCCCATAAAGCCTTCAGGACCGAAACGGATGATATTCGTATTTGTCATGCTCGTCATGGCGACCTTTATAACCTCCGTCTATCAGGCAAGAGACATACTGTTCCCAAAGAAAGAGGAGGAGTAAAGGCGCAGTCTGTGCCGTAGAAACAGCATTTCTCTCAGGCGACAAAGATGACAAATACCGAACGGATAGCGATAAACACCCTTGCCCAGCATGTGCGTTCAATAATCAACACCTTGTTGGTGCTCTATTCCACACGCCTTGTCCTGCAGGCGTTGGGGGTTGACGATTTCGGTATCTACTCACTTGTCGGCGGCATCATCATGATGCTGGGATTCATCACCAATGCCATGTTGGTGACCACGCAGCGCAATCTGGCTTTCCACTATGTCAATTCCGATGTCGATGGAGTGCGCCGCCTGTTTTCCAACTGTCTGGTTCTGCACATCGTACTTGCCGTGTTGATGTCGCTTGTAATGCTGGTATTGGAGCCTGTGGTCTTTGGCGGTTCGTTGCTGAACATCGCACCGCACCGGGTGCCAACCGCACGTCTGGTCTACGAAGTGATGATACTGTCGCTCGTTTTCTCCATGTTGGCTGCTCCATACCGGGGGGCAATCTTCGCAAGAGAGCGGATAGTGTATATCTCGTTCATTGACATACTCGACGGAGTGCTGAAGTTACTGCTCGCCATTTGGCTTACCTGCGCCTCCGGCGACCGCCTGTTGCTTTACTCATGGCTCATGTGCGGCATCATGGCTTTCAATCTTTTGGCATTCGCACTCTATGCTTTCTATTCGTTTGACGAGTGCAGGGTACTGCCGAAAAGGAAGCATTTCGACATGAAGATACAGAAACAACTGGTCGGCTTCTCGGGTTGGACGCTCTACAGTACAGGCTGTATCATAGGCAGGACACAGGGTATGGCCGTCATATTCAACCGTTTCTTCGGTACAACGGTAAATGCAGCCTACGGTATAGCCATGCAGGTGCTCAATGCGGTGCAGTTTGTGGCACAGGCGGTAGTCAATGCCATGATGCCGCAGATAGTGATGGCGGAAGGCAAAAAGGACCGGAAGAGGATGCTCGACATGAGTGCCATGTTGTCAAGATATGCTTTTCTGCTTCTCTCTCAGGCGGTAGTACCGCTCTGTGTGGAGATGAATGGTGTGCTGGAAGCATGGCTCGGCCACTCCGTGCCGGCATATACTCCGATGTTGTGTGTGGGAGTTCTCGTGGCGGCACTTGTCGACCAGTCTACCATAGGATTGGGTGTGGCAAACCAGGCGATAGGCAGAATCAGAAACTATTCTGTCGTCATAAACTCCATAAAGGTGCTGACGCTGCCGGCGGTATATGTATCTTTGCTATTGGGAAAGGGCGTCCTGGCAGCCATAACGCTCTATGTGGCGTTTGAACTGGTGTGTGCCGTTGCACGTATACCGTTTCTCAAGGTTACCGCAGGTCTTGATGTCCGTTCGTTCATCGGTGGCACGCTGCCCTATGTCATAGTGCCCCTGTTGGCGGAAATCGCAGTCTCACTGTTGGTTGCACATCTGTTTGACATGAGATACAGGTTCATATTGACTGCATTTGTGTGTTGCATTGCAACATTGCCGGCAATATATTTCTTCGGAATAACAAAAGAAGAGAGAACATACATTATAGATAAGGTGAAGAGAAAATGAGAGTTATAGACCGTTTGCATAAAAGTTTCAACACGTTTATGGGGCATCATTTCCCAAAGACGATGATATCCCTGTTTTACTGGAGGATGACAGGCGAGCGCCTCGACTGGTCTTCTCCGCAGGATATAGACGCCAAGATAGGGTGGTTGAAGATTTACGGTGACACCACGATGTGGCCTCTCTGTGCAGACAAATACCGTGTGAGGGAATACATCAAGGAGAAGGGACTGGGCGAAATGCTTATTCCTCTCTATGGAAAGTGGGATAGGGCAGAGGACATAGACTGGGATTCACTGCCTCGGGAGTTCGTTCTCAAGACCAACCATGCCAGCGGCGATGCCTTCATTTGTCATGACAAGTCGAAGGTGGACAGGGAAGAGGTGACACGATTCTTTCACAAGACTTTGGAGAAGAAATATGGCTATGACAAGGCGGAACTGCATTATGCCAAGATAAAGCCGTGTGTCATTGCCGAGAAACTCATGCCGGTGGAGGAACAAAACTATCCTTCAACGTCGCTGATAGACTATAAGATATGGTGCTTGGACGGCAAACCGGAATATATATGGGCAGTGCACAACCGTCAGGGGCATACTTGTGTGGTGGGAGTCTATGACAAAGAATGGAATTTCCACCCGGAATACTCATGTTCTACGTCTCACTATGTGCTGGCGAAAGAACCCATAACACGCCCCGCTACGCTCGACCGTATGTTGGAGGCGGCAAGCATATTGTCAAAAGGATTTCCAGAGTTGCGTGCCGATTTCTATGAGATTGGCGGCAAGACCTATTTCGGTGAGATGACATTCACTGCAAGTTCAGGTCAGAATAACTTCTATACGAGAGAGTTCAAAACCATTCTCGGCAATCTTGTAACTCTGCCGGAGAAGCGGAAAAGATAGTCTCCTGTCAAACGAGAGAAAGTCATGTCAATAGATCTGAAGGGTCAAAAGTGGTTCGTGTGCTTTGCTTCCGCCGTCCTCATAACGGGGGTCTCCATATCATACGACATTGCTCCGATGCTTCAGTCAATCTATCGCTTCCAGAATCTGTTCGGGTTGCTGAGTTTCGTCGTACTGCTCTATTTCTATGTGCGCCAACGCAAGATGACGGTATTTGACTTCGTTGCCTTTACCTATGTGCTGTTCCTCTTGTTGACCACATTGCTTTCGGGAACAGATGTGGGAGGAGCAATCCACCGTGCAATAGAGGTCATGACGCTCATAATGATATTCAATTATTTCAGCGACCGTTTTTCTCTCGTCATAAAGACAATGGCTCTCACCTTCTCGATGTGCATTTACATGAACAGCATCATAATGTTACTCTTGCCAGACTGGATGACAGAGGCATACAACCAGTTTGATTCCTATCTCATAGGAGGCAACTACAACCAGATGGGAGGGCGCATCTTGCCTGGCTTGGTGCTTGACATTCTGTGCTTGAGATACGGCAGACGCTGGTGGATTAACATGATACTGTATTTCGTGATGTCCATGTGGTCGCTCGGCATTGTGGGTTCAATGACATCGCTGGCATCCCTTATCATCTTCGCCATCTTGTGTATGCTCAAATCACCGGCGTTGAGAAGTGTCGCCTTGGGAGGCTATTTTGCCGTCTATGTCTTGTTCCAGGTCTTTGTGGTGTTCTCCGGCGGAGGTCTGAAAGACAATTCTTTGGCAGTCTATCTGATAAAAGACGTGATGGGCAAGGACATGACGTTCACCAACCGTACTGTGCTTTGGGATGCCGCAGGCAGAATCTTTTCAGAGTCACCACTGATAGGTTACGGTTGGGTTCCGGGCGAATGGTATGTCGCGCACATGACAAATGTGGCCATCGGACCGCATAATTTCATCTACTCAGTGCTCGTCAACGGTGGTCTTGTCTTGTTTGCCATCCTGATATTCCTCGTTTTCGTGTCACTGAGAAACAACAATTTCAAGACCTCATACTATTCCTGGATATTGGTGTCGGGTATTCTTACCTATGCTTTCATGATGCTTATGGAGGTCTACCCGTTCTTTTTCCTCTTTCTGTTGCTGACCGTCACCTATTATAACAGCAGGCGTGTGGTGGCAGAGGACAGGATAACGAAAGATTAGAAAAATGAGAAAAGTCAGTATAATAGTTCCTTGTTACAATCAGGCGGAATTTCTTCCGTCCACGCTGAAGAACCTTAGCGAGCAGACACTCGGCGATTTTGAGTGCATAATAGTTGATGACGGGTCTACCGACAACTCCGCTTCCATAGCGGAAGAGTATGCCAAGAACGACTCCAGATTCACAGTCGTGAGAAAGGAAAACGGTGGTACTGCCACGGCAAGGAACATGGGGCTGCGTCATGCTACGGGCGAATATATCCAGTTTCAGGATGCTGACGACGAGATAGACCGTGACAAACTGCGTAGGCAGACGGAACTTATGGATGTCAAAGGTCTGGACGTGACATTCACGGACTTTGTTCACTTCCGCGAGGACGAACATTCCGGGCGCACGCTTGTTCCTCACTCGAAAGTGAAGTCGCGTGCTTTGTTTGGCCTGCATTTCTCCTTGTTCACCCGTTGGGGTGTTGATTTCTCTTTGCCGCCCTGTGCTTTCCTCTACCGTAGGGAGTTCATGGAGAAGAACAATCTGCACTTTTCGGAGTCCATACGCTACCGTGAAGACTGGGATTTCCACATCTCCGTCAGCAACGCACACCCGAGAGTGGAGCGCATAGACGGTTATGTCGGGGCATTCTACCGCATGAACATGAAGGGGAAAACAAGTTCCGCCGACAAGATAACCAAGGGAAATATAGGCTACTTGGTGTACAAATGCCGTCTGGTTGGAGTGGGGGACTTTATCCTCTTGGCATATCGCCTGTCATGCGAGGTGCTCCTTCTTCTTGGCAGATGTGCCAAATACAGAAAACTGTCGTCTCTGAAACTGTTGTCGGAACTGTTTACCGGTTTCCGCCCCGTGCTCCTTTTCATTGTCTCGATATTGCTGTTGCCGTTGTCATTCCTGCACGTTTTCGTGCGTGTGCTCTGTGAATATTCGCTATGAAGAAGAGTTTCCTGTTGGTATGTGTCACCTACAACTCCTACGAAGAGGTTGACAAGTTTATCGCTTCTGTGGAGGCTGCCGCACGGAAAGCCCCCGGCATGGCGGTGACGGTTGCTGTCGGCGACAACACAGAGGTGAATGCACATGACATAGACTGCCAATCCGATGCAATGGAGATACGTTCCTATCCTTACCACACCAATCTTGGCTATCTCGGGTGTGCCTTCCGCATATTTTCGGAGATAGGGAAGGAGAGCCTTGCACAATATGACTATGTGGCAATCTCCAATGTGGACATGGCATTGGCGCCGGATTTCTTCGCAGTCCTTTCTTCTGTTGACGACAGCGGTATCGGGTGGATTGCCCCCGACATATACACTCCGGGGCGTGGCACTCACGAGAATCCGTTCATGCTGCACCGACCGACGAAGCGGCATTTTCTCAAATGGGAGTTGATGTATGCATCCCCCTTGCTCTATGGATTGATGAAACGCATTTCATGGGCTCGCCACAGCCGGAAACCGCAACCGACAGACAAAATGGAAATGTACGCCGCTCACGGCAGTTTCATGTTGTTCACGAGGGCTTTCGTCAGTACGCTGCAGTCGTTCGAATACCCTTCTTTCATGTATGCGGAAGAGATTTTCTTTGCCGAACTGCTGTTGCGTTGTCACCTGAAAGTGGTCTATCAGCCAGACTTGAAGATAGAGAATGTAGGCAGTGTCTCCGTGTCGGTGCTGGGCAATTCGTGGGAGTGCCGCAACAACAGGCGCAGTCTGCGTGTGATGAGGGAACTTTTCTTCAAGTGAAGAAATCTGAAAAAAGACAACGTACTTTGTAATATCGGCGGCATTTCTCCGT
>CAVFZF010000028.1:0-23098 GCA_963627025.1 Bifidobacteriaceae bacterium
GTAAGGACGGTGGGATACAGCATCGAAGATTCATCCACCCATAATATAATAGGTATAATAGCGTCGGTCGACGACACCACTTCCAACCTGCTCTTCGAACTGGAGGACGGCAAACTCATCCCCGTTGCGGAGGAGTGGATAGAGGACATCGACACTGACACAAGGAAAATAGTAATGAAAATCCCCGAGGGATTACTCGATTTGTGATGGACAACAACACGACAGAGAAAAAACAGATATGCATTCTCGGGTCTACAGGCTCTATCGGCACGCAGGCTCTGGATGTCATTGAGCACCACGCAGACCGCTACGAGGTGTACTGCCTGACGGCAAACACACGGGTGGAGATGCTCGCCAGGCAAGCGAAAAAGTTTCATCCGGCGTGTGTGGTGATAGCCGACGACAGCCGCTATGACGAGTTGTGCAGCCTGCTTGCCGACGAAAAGGACATCAATGTCTATGCCGGCAGCGACGCTTTGTGCCAGGTGGCAGCGGCGGGACCTGTCGACATGGTGCTCACGGCAATGGTAGGCTTTGCCGGACTTCGCCCCACTGTCAGTGCCATAAAGGCGGGAAAGAAAATCTGTCTCGCCAATAAGGAGACGCTTGTGGTGGCTGGCGAACTTGTCTGTGACCTCGCCATGCAGTACCATGCCCCCATTCTTCCTGTGGACTCGGAGCACAGTGCCATCTTCCAGAGTCTGGTCGGAGAGGACTGCAACGAGATAGAAAAGATACTCCTCACGGCCTCTGGCGGACCGTTCCGCAAGTTCTCGCTCGACGAGATGAGGACTGTGACGGCGGCAGACGCACTGAAACACCCGACGTGGGACATGGGCGCGAAGATTACGATAGACTCCGCATCGATGATGAACAAGGGTTTCGAGGTGATAGAAGCCAAGTGGCTCTTCGGCGTTGAGGCTGAAAAGATACAGGTGCTGGTGCATCCGCAGAGCATCGTCCACTCCGCCGTGCAGTTCCATGACGGCGGTGTGAAGGCGCAATTGGGCATCCCCGACATGAGGCTTCCTATCCAGTATGCGTTCTCTTTCCCCGAACGGCTGACGCTGGATGCCCCCAGGCTCGACCTCTTCAGGCAGCCTCTGGAGTTCTTTGAACCTGACATGGAAAAATTCAAGTGCCTCGCCATGGCCTACGAAGCGATACGCCGGGGCGGCAATACACCCTGTGTCATGAACGCAGCCAACGAGGTTGTGAACCTCGCATTCCGTGAAGGACGCTGCTCGTTCCTGCAAATGGGCGACATAATAGACCGCACCATGGCAAAGGTAACATTCGTTCCGAAGCCCACCCTCGACGATTATTTCGCCTCGGATGCCGAGGCTCGCCGTCTGGCAACGGAACTCCTCAACAGTTAAAACATCATTCAAACAAGAAAACAATAGACTAAACACATGGAAGTATTCTTTATCAAGGCTCTCCAGTTCATTCTTGCGATAAGCCTGTTAGTATTCCTTCATGAAGGCGGACACTTCTTCTTCTCCAAACTTTTCGGCGTTCGCGTGAACAAATTCTACGTGTTCTTCGACTGGAAATTCTCACTTTTCAGCACCTACAGCGGTTGGTGGCGCAAACTGTGGCACAAGAAGCCGGTGGAGAAAAACGAGGACGGCACATATAAATATGACGGCACTGAGTATGGCATCGGCTGGATTCCGCTCGGCGGTTACTGCCAGATAGAGGGCATGATAGACGAGACTCAGCATGACGCAGAGAAACTCAAAGCCCCTGCACAGCCGTGGGAGTTCCGCTCAAAGCCCACTTGGCAGCGTCTGCTCATCATGGTTGGCGGTGTGCTTGTCAACTTCCTGCTCGCCCTGTTCATCTATGCCATGGTGCTTTACACCTGGGGAGACTCCTACATTGCTACCAAAGACATGACCTACGGCATGAAGTTCAACACGGAAGCCAAGGCTCTGGGCTTCCATGACGGGGACATTATGCTCGGTACGGAGAATGGAGACTTCAAGCAGTTTGACGCCGACCTCTACCGCGAAATTGCCGAGGCGAAGGAATGCCGCGTGCTCCGTGACGGCAAGGAGGTGACAATCCAACTCCCCGGAGACATGGATTTGCTCCAGATGCTCAAGTCTGTACCCTCCTTTGTGCGCCCTCTCGTGCCTGCTGACATCGACAGCGTGCTTGCCGGAAGTCCTGCGGAGAAAGCGGGAATGCTCCATGGTGACAAGATACTTGCACTCGACGGGAAATCCGTGGACTCCTGGAATGAACTCAACGATCTGCTCGCCCAGCGTGCGGAAGGACTTGTCGACGCACACACAAGCGGCGATTCCGTGGCCATGCGCACCGCTCAGGTGGTATTCCTCCACAAAGGCAGCACCGCAGCAGACACTGCCACGGTGGTGCTGACACCCGACATGAAGTTCGGAGTGGGCATGACCAACATATACAGTTACTATAAAACGACGCAGGTGGACTACGGCTTCTTCGAGAGTTTCCCCGCCGGAATAAAGTACGGTCTCAATGTTCTCGGCGGCTATGTGGGCGACCTCAAGTACCTCTTCTCGTCCGACGGTGTGAAGAGCCTCGGCGGTTTCGGCACGATAGGCAACCTGTTCCCGCCTGTCTGGGACTGGCACATATTCTGGCTGATGACGGCTTTCCTGTCCATCATCCTTGCCTTCATGAACCTGCTTCCTATCCCCGCACTCGACGGAGGCCATGTCCTGTTCCTCCTCTATGAGATGATTACGCGCCGCAAACCGTCTGACAAGTTCATGATATATGCAGAATACGTCGGCTTTGTCCTCATCCTTCTGCTCATGGTAGTGGCCAATCTCAACGACATACTGCGCTGGATCGGCATCATGTAATACCGTCCCCATTAACGGTATTGACTACTCCTGCTATTACGAACAGGAAGACAGACTGCCGTAAATAACGGGACTTACTCCATAACCTCCCCTCCTGCCACCGGCAGGAGGGGAGGCTTTTTGATGTAAGGGGCTATGTCCCGGTCTGTTGGAGAAGATGCTCCGTCCGGGAGAAAACAGTTCTTAACATAATCGTAACAAGTTGATAACATCTTTGCAACAGTGTTGCGGTAACTTTGCACCCGCTGAAAAATCAACTTTTACCATAAGTTTATATGAACACAATCTTCCTTGGCATCGTGTGCTTCCTTATCGTTCTCGCCGTGTTCGACCTTGTCGTGGGCGTGAGCAACGATGCCGTGAACTTCATCAACTCCGCTGTCGGGGCAAAGGCGGCGCGTTTCCGCACTATCATTCTTGTGGCTGCCATAGGCGTTTTCCTCGGTGCTGCCACGAGCAACGGCATGATGGACGTTGCACGCCACGGCATCCTGTCGCCGTCGTACTATTCCTTCTATGACGTGATGTGCATCTACCTCGCCGTCATGGTGACCGACGTGGTGCTTCTCGATGCGTTCAACACACTGGGAATGCCCACCTCCACCACCGTGTCACTGGTGTTTGAGTTGCTCGGAGGTTCGTGTGCCATTGCGCTGATAACCCTCGCCGGCAATCCCGAACTGTCGTTCGGACACATGATAAACACCGAGAAGGCACTGTCGGTGATAATAGCCATCTTCCTCAGTGTGGCGGTGGCGTTCTTCTTCGGTACAATAGTGCAGTGGCTGTCGCGCCTGTTGTTCACGTTCAAAGTGAACCAGCACGGTTTCAAGGTGGTTGTTTTCGGTGGCATAGCAGTGACAAGCATCATCTGGTTCCTGCTCATCAACGGACTGAAAGGCTCCACTATCATGACTCCCGAACTGAGAGCATGGATCAGTGACAATGCGCTTATGATAATTGTGACCTGCTTTGTCGGTTCCACATTGCTTATGGCTCTGCTCAACCTTGTAAAGGTCAACGTGCTCAAGTTCGTTGTTCTGCTCGGTACATTCGCCCTCGCCATGGCGTTTGCCGGCAACGACCTGGTGAACTTCATCGGCGTTCCGCTCGCCGGACTGTCATCCTATCAGGACTATATAGCCAACGGTTCGGGTGACCCCTACACCTTTATGATGGACTCGCTCAACGCCAGTGCCAACACGCCTATAGTGTTCCTGCTCGGTGCGGGCGTGGTTATGGTGTTGTCACTCACCTTTTCCAAGAAAGCCCAGAACGTAGTGAAGACATCCGTAGACCTCAGCCGTCAGGAAGAGGGAGACGAGATGTTCGGTTCGAGCGGCGTGGCGCGCACCCTCGTGAGAAGCACCACCCGTATGGCAAGTTCCGTGAGTTCGTTCGTTCCCCAGTCTGTTGCCAAGTGGATAGACAAGCGTTTCAACACCGATGAGGCGCAGATTGAGACCGGTGCGGCTTTCGACCTTGTGCGTGCATCTGTCAACCTGGTGCTCGCGGGACTGCTCGTTGCGCTCGGCACGAGTTACAAGTTGCCGCTGTCAACCACCTACGTCACCTTCATGGTAGCCATGGGTTCGAGCCTTGCCGACCGTGCCTGGAGCCGTGAGTCTGCCGTGTTCCGCATCACCGGAGTGATAAGCGTCATCGGCGGATGGTTCGTTACCGCCGGCGTGGCATTCCTCGTAGGCGCTCTCGTTGCCACTATCATGTACTTCGGTTCCTATGTAGCCATGGTCATAATGATAGCCATCTCTGTCATCACACTGCTGCGCAGCAACAAGATGTTCGGCAAGAAGGCAAAGAATGACCAGCCCGATACGGTGTTCACTCAACTGATTCGCAGCCGCGACAACACTGAACGTCTGTCACTGCTTTGCCAGCATGTGCGCCAGCAGACCGCCGCTCGTCTGCGTTTCGTGCGCCAGGCCTACACCACCACAACGGAGGCTTTCTTCCACGAGGAGTACCGTCGCTTGCGCCATGTGGAGAGCGATCTCAACGACGAGCGCAAGGAGATGAAGCGCCAGCGCCGCAAGGAGATTATCGGCATACGCAAGATTGACCAGATAGTAGCCATTGAGCGCAACACCTGGTTCTTCCTTGCCAACACGTCAATGGAGCAGATGCTCTACTGCATAAAGCGTATGAACGACCCCTGCAGGGAACATGTGGGCAACAATTTCTCGCCCGTTCCCGCCAAGTATGTAAGTTCTTTCAACGCTCTGGGTACAGAAGTGGGCAAACTGCTCGACCGCACCGTGGCGATGCTTGAGGACAACACGATGGACCAGGCGGAGGTAATCAGGACCGATGCGGAGAACATACAGAAGAACCTTTCCGACTACCGCAAGCGCATAATCGACGATATACAGGCGTCGACTGCCAACATCGAGACCATGACAGTGTTCCTCAACATTGTTCAGGAGACACAGGCTCTGCTGGCATCCATGCGTCACATGATACGCGGAGTGATGAAATTCCAGGAATAAGGAAGTGATGGCGGAAGCCGACAATTGATAAATTGCAAAGTCAAAGGAGCGTTTTTTCCTCATGCGGAGAAACGCTCCTTTTGTCTTTCCTGTCATTCGTCAGCCACCGAGAGGGGCATTCCCTCCTTGGAAAGGTAGAACACCACGACCTCGGTAGTCACGTTGCCGCGGTTCTCGCCGTGGTGTACTGTGCCGACAGTCTCCACCACAGCCTCTCCTTCATGCACTGTCGTCTCCTTGCCGTCGGCATCTCTGACGAGGGTCAACTGCCCTTTGTTGACCACGCCATAGGACATCACGTCGTGGTGATGCTTGGGCAATGCGCAGTGTGGAGGCAGCGTCACCTTCAGCACACGCAGTTCCGGCTTGCCCTCAAGGTAGTTTGGCAGGTCCACGCCGTCCCAACTCTGCGATGTCTTGAGCAGTTCTTCGCTCTCCGGTTTGGGCGTTTCGTTGGCGTTGGCGTTGTCAGAGCATGATGCCACCGACAGGTTCAGCATTGTCAGAGCCGCACACATGACGGCATAAAGGCTGTTTTTGCTTGTTTTCATGTTTTCCTTTTGTAACTCGGTTTGTTACGCAAAGGTAACACTAATGTGTGGAAAAACGTGACAGGAACACCGTGGAAATGTCGCCTGCACTGCTTTCCAGTGATGTCAGACCACAGTTTAGGCGGTGTCAAGGCACCGTTTTTGCGGCGGTACATCAGTTGGGGTACGATTGTACATCAGATGAAGTGCGCTCGTACATCATGTGTGGTACGACCGTACTTCATGTGTGGTACCGCCTCCACAACACCGTTTCCGTACCGCTTGAACACCCTTCACGGACTGCCCGGACACCCTTTCTGCGCTGCCACAACACGGTCCTTGCACTGTTGCCTGCGGCAACTTTCTGTCTGTGAACTTGTCGGAATGGAAACAAATGAGTATTTTTGCACCCATATAGATTGCCAAAACGCTGACAGGTATGAGCAGAAACAGGAAATCAGAGGGCTTCTTGTCCATTGCGGTGAAGCCGTGGTCGGAGAACCTGACGTTCTTCTTCATGATGTATCTTCTCGGGTGTGTGGTGGCGTGGCTTACCATTCCGCACCACCGCGGAGCGACACTCTACGAACATCTGTATACTGAACTCTTCTTTGATGTCAGTTTCCTGTGTGTCGTGTTGTGGGCTGTGGGCAGACGTGTCAGACCTGTGCTCCGTGGCGTTTTCTATGTCGTAGGCTATGCGTTGGCTCTTGTCGACGTGTATTGTTTCGTGACCTACGACACCACACTCACCCCCACGGTAATCCTTCTCCTCTCCGAGACCAACACAAGGGAGGCGGGCGAGTTTGCGAAAACAGTGCTTTCGCCCGACATCATCTTCGGAAAGACCGGGTGGATTCTGCTCCTCATCATCGTAAACATACTCATCAAGCCCGTCAGCCGCCTGTCCCGCAACGTGCGGCTCGACGAGAGCGTGAAGGAGAGAGTGGTGCGCCCGGTATTCGGGTTCGTCTTTCTCGTGGCGTTTGCCGTCACCGGCGTCATGTCGTTTCCCAACAAGAAAGGGCTGTGCAAATACCTCACCGCCAAGAGTATAGGCGAGATTGAACATATGCTGACGGAGCAGGACCGAGGCGTGACCTATCTGTCGGCCTATCGGTTTGTGTTCAGCCTCTACAGTAATTCGCTCACTTCGCAGCAGTTGAAGGTACTCCGCAAGTCGGCGGAGAGTGTGAGAGTGGACTCCTGTTCGTTCACTTCGCCCAAGATAGTGCTCATCATAGGCGAGAGCGTGTCGCGCAACCACTCGCAGCAATACGGCTACTGGCAGCCCACGACACCGCGTCAGGCGTGGTTTGAGAGTACTGGCGACATGGTGAAATTCACCGATGTGGTGTCGCCGTGGAACCTTACCAGTTTCGTGTTCAAACTGATGTTCTCCACCTATACGGTGGGTGACCGCGGCGAATGGTGTGACTATCCGCTCTTCCCCGAGATATTCCGCAAGGCCGGCTATCATGTCACGTTCCTCACCAACCAGTTCCTGCCCAAGGCGAAGGAGGCTGTCTATGATTTCTCGGGAGGCTTCTTCCTCAATGACCCGACGCTCTCCGCGGCGCAGTTTGACACCCGGAATGACCGTCTGCACCAGTTTGACGAGAGCCTGATAGACGATTACAAACGGCTGAAACCGACGGACAACATCCGCGGAGAACTCGCCATATTCCACCTCATCGGCCAGCATGTGCAGTATAGCCAGCGTTCACCGCATGACAGAAAGGTGTTCAAGAAGGAGGATTACCTCGAAGCGAAGCCGCATCTCAACGACCGTGAGCGCCGCATACTGTCCGACTATGACAACGCGATGCTCTATAACGACTCCGTGGTGGCTGCCATTGTCAAGCAGTTCATAGACCAGGATGCCATCGTAATCTACGTTCCCGACCACGGAGAGGAGTGCTATGAGGGTGACATGCACTTCTTCTGCCGTATGCACAGTGCCGACATTGACGCGCGGTTGGCGCACGCCGAGTTTGACATCCCGTTCTGGATATACTGCACCAAGACCTACCAGAAGAACCACCCGGAGATTTTCGCCCAGATAAAGGCGGCACGCAACCGCCGCTTCATGACCGATGCGCTGCCGCATCTGCTGCTGTATCTCGGCGGCATAGAGACCAAGGACTACAACGAGAGGTACAACCTCATCAGTCCGAGATACGACAATAACCGTCCGCGAATACTCAAGAACACCACCGATTATGATAGCCTTAAGTAGGAGAGAATGCTCTGCCATGCGCGGCATAGCCATTCTCGGCATAGTGCTGCACAACTACTGTCACTGGCTGGGTGTGGCTGTGAAGGAGAACGAGTACACGTTTTCGCTGGCAAAAGCGGACGGTCTGGCTCGCGCCATAGCCAATCCCACATGGGACTTGCCCGTGCACCTGCTGTCGTTTTTCGGCCATTACGGTGTGCCTGTGTTCCTCTTCCTCAGTGCCTACGGACTGACCATGAAATATGAAAACGGCGGTGCGGAAGACCGTGTGTGGGCTTTTCTGAAGGCACATTTCCTAAAACTCTTCGGCATGATGATAGTGGGCTTTGCCGCGTTCATCATGATAGACCGCATGACACCCGGGCCAAGGCACTACCAACTCACCGATGTGGTGACGCAGTTGCTGCTCGTCAACAACCTCATGCCCGACCCTGACCACGTCATCTGGCCCGGTCCCTACTGGTTTTTCGGACTGATGATGCAGTTGTATGTTGTCTACAGGCTGTTCCTCTACAAGCGTCACTGGGGCGTGACGGTGGCTTTCATGCTCGTGTGTACGCTCCTTCAGGCTCTGTGCAGCCCCGACGGAGACACCATGAACCGCCTGCGCTACAATTTCATAGGCGGTATGCTGCCCTTCGGACTCGGACTTCTCTACGGCCGTCTGGCAGAAACGAAATGGGAGGACAGTCTCCGATGGAAACCGGAACGCGCCCTTGCCAAGGTCAGTTGCACTGCCATTGCCGTGCTGCTGCTCGTCCTTGTTGTCTACAACTGGAGTTTCGACTTCCAGTCTTGGCTGTGGGTGCCAGTGGCAGTGTGCCTTCTCTGCGTGCTGACAGTAAAGGTTCTGCCGGAGAAAGTCAATGACCTGCTCGTCTGGGTGGGTGCTGTCTCGTCGGCAATGTTTGTGTGCCACCCCATAACAAGGAAGATTTTCATCCCCATAAGCCGCCAAGGCGACACCTACACGGGACTGCTGATGTATATGGTGGCAACGTTTGTGCTCGCCATGGGCTTCAGTTACATACTCCGGAAAAACAAGAAATGATTATGGGAAAACCACAAGACATCGACCTGTCGCACCTCAGCCGTTTCCGTTCAGAGTATATGGGAGTGGCCATGTTGGCAATAATCCTCTTCCATGTGGCGTTGCCCCGCAGTTCCGCTTTCTTCGGTCTGCACCGCCTGGGCAATATCGGTGTCGACATATTCCTGTTTCTCAGCGGTATGGGACTGTGGTTCTCGTGGACGAAACACGCCGTGGCTGAGAGCGGAAAACAGTTTGTCGCCGCCTGGGCATCGTTCTACCGCCGCCGTCTGTGGCGTGTCTATCCCACATGGTTGCTCGTGGCTTGCCTCTACTACATACCGCGTTACAGTCACGGGACGCAACTGTGGGCTGACGGTCACGGGTTGTTGGACCTTGCCGGTGACATCCTCATAAACTGGGATTTCTGGCTTCACGATGAACTGACTTTCTGGTATATCCCTGCCATAATGCTCCTCTATGTCTTCGCTCCGCCCTTTATGGAACTCCTGCGGCGCAATGCCGACTGCCGCTGGCTGGTGCTCCTGCCCATAGTGTGGACGGTGGCGGTGCAGTGGGTGACACCCATACACCAGGCGGTGGGGCACATCGAGATATTCTGGAGCCGTGTGCCTGTATTCTTCATCGGCATCTCCATGGGCGAGGCAGTGAAGAGCGGACAGCACAGGAAGGGCAGCAGCGTGTGGATAGTGTGGGCTTTGTTCCTCGCTTCGCTGTCAGTCGGTCTGTTCCTTGAGCAGAACCTACACGGCCGTTTCCCGCTGTTCATAGAGCGTTTGCTGTACATCCCCCTCACCGTGACGCTGCTCATATTGCTCGGCAGACTGTTTGCCGTCGCGCCGAAACGCCTCAATGCCGCACTGGCATGGGTGGGGACGGTGTCGCTCGAGACCTATCTCATACACTGCCAGTTCGTGTTGCTGCCGGCACAACAGTTTCATTTCGGCTACTGGCCGACCTTCCTTATAACCCTTGTCATATCCCTGTCAATAGCATGGATACTGCACAAGGTGATGGGCAGGGTCACTTCAGTGCTGACAAAAGTGCTTTGAACATGAAAGATATAATCCGTCTGATACGCCCCTACCAGTGGGTGAAGAACGTGTTTGTGTTTCTGCCTGTGTTCTTCGGCGGCGCTCTCACCGACACCGGCTGTCTCATGGGCAGCCTCGTGGCGTTCTTCGCGTTCTGCTTTGTGGCATCTGCGGTGTATTGCTACAATGACGTTCTCGACGTGGAAGCCGACCGCCGTCACAGTGAGAAGTGCCGTCGCCCGATAGCGTCGGGGGCTGTCTCCGTAGCGGGCGGCTATGTCATAATGGCGATGCTGCTGCTGTTGTCGGGTCTGACGGTGCTGTCGGCAGGTGACAGGGCACCGCATCTGGGGGCGGTGATAGCGGCTTATTTCCTGCTGGAAATGGTCTACTGCCGTTGGCTGAAGCACTTTGCCGTGGTGGACGTGTGCGTGCTGGCATTCGGTTTCGTCCTCCGCATACTCGCCGGCAGTGCCGCCACGGGTGTCGTAGCCTCGCACTGGCTCGTGATGATGACCTTCCTGCTGGCACTGTTGCTGTCGTTTGCCAAGCGCAGGGACGATGTGATAAGGATGATGACGACAGGAGAGGCTCCGCGTCACAACACCAAACGCTACAACATGACGTTTGTCAACCAGGCCATAACGGTCACTGCCTCGGTCACGCTTGTGTGCTATCTGATGTACACGATATCGCCTGAGGTGACGGCAAGGACAAATTTCAGATACGGATACCTCACAACCATACTCGTGTTGCTGGGACTTCTGCGCTATATGCAACTCACTTCCGTGGACAACAAGTCGGGAGATCCCACGCGGTTGCTCTACTCCGACCGCTTCCTGCAGGCGGTAATCGTGCTGTGGCTGTTGGCGTATGTACTGATGATATATGTAGTCTGACCGATGAAGACGATAATAGCGACTGACTTCGACGGTACTCTCACCAGTGCCGACACACTGCTGCGGTTCATCCGCTTCGCCTGTGGCGACGTGCGGTTCCTGTGCGGTTTCACGCTCTATCTGCCGATGATAGTGCTCATGAAACTGCGTGTGTGTCCCAACTGGAAACTCAAACAGAAGGTGTTTTCGCACTTCTTCCGTGGCATGGGCGAGGAGGAGTTCAACGCCAAGTGCCGTGCCTATGCCGCCAAAGACCGCCACATACTGCGCCGGGGCGGCATTGAGATGCTGGAAAAGGCGCGCACTGACGGCGACGAAGTGGTGATAGTGAGTGCCAGCATAGAGAACTGGGTGCAGCCTTTTTTCCCCGATGTGCGTGTGATAGGTACACGGATAGAGGTCAGGGACGGCAGGCTGACGGGGCGTTTCAGTACCAACAACTGCTACGGAGCGGAGAAGACAAAGCGTCTGCTGGAGGTTTTCCCTGACCGCAAGGGCTACCGTCTCGTGGCGTATGGCGACAGTGGAGGCGACAAGGAACTGCTTGCCCTTGCCGACGAGAGCCACTTCAAACCGTGGCGCACTGTGGAATGACAGACGCAAAAGGACTTATGGACAAGATGAAAGACTGTAAAAACAAGTGCCGCCGCTGGTTTTCGGCGGTGCGTGATATGTTCTGCGTGAAGAAGGAAGAGCGGCTGCTCATGGGCGGCATCCTCATATTCCTGCTTTTTCTCCACGCCTTGGTGATATGCAAATACTACGGCATGTTTTCCAAGATAGATACGCGCGGTTTCTACTGGCCGCTCTTTATCCACAACTTTCATGTGTCCGGGTTCGACCCGATAACCTATAGCGTGGTGTCAAAGTGGAGTGCCGGCTACAATGTCTACCGCCATCCGCTGCTCGCATTCTTCATGTTCGTGCCCTATCTTGTCAACCAAGGGCTGATGTATGTCACCGGGCAGAACTGCGCGATGTTTGTTGTGGCGGCGATGCAGACCTTCTGGGGCTTTTATGGAATGTTGTTCTTCTACAGGATAACGCGCGACCTGATAGGGCTCGGACGGAGCATGGCAACGCTCATAACTCTGTTTTTCCTCTCCTTTGCCTATGTTATGCTGTCGGCAATGGTGCCCGACCACTTCATCATCTCCATGATGCTGCTGCTCATGGTGCTCTATATCTCGGGCAGAAAGATGCAGTCAGGACGGCAGATGACACTGATGCAGAGCATCCTGCTGTTTGTTGTCACCGCCGGAGTATCGCTCAACAACGGTCTGAAGGTATACCTTTCGTCACTTTTTGTCAACGGCAGACGCTTCTTCCGACCACTGAACCTGTTTGTCGGGGTGCTGCTTCCTGCTGCGCTGATATGGGGCTTCAGCCGTTGGGAATATGCCACTTTCGTGTGGCCGCAGGAGACTGCGAGGCACAAGGTGAACCAGAAACGTGAGGAGGCAAAGAAGAAGAAAGCCTACGAGATGAAGGTGGCACAGGCGCGGAAGGACTCCGTAATGATGGCAAATGGGGACACTGCCACCGTCATGGCACGCAAAGCGGCTGAGGCTGCCGCCGCCGACAAAAAGGCAGAGGAGAAGAAGAAACGCGGTCCGAAGCGTGGTGCGCCGATTTCAAACGGCGAGTTCATGAGTTGGACGGACGTGACCTCATCGCGCCTGTCGGCAACAGTCGAAAACCTGTTCGGCGAGTCCATACAGTTGCATCCCGACTACCTGTTGGGCGATGTCCTGCGTTCACGTCCCATGATTGTGCACTACCGATGGTGGTGGAACTATGCCATAGAAGCCGTCATCGCCGCACTCTTCGTCGCCGGAATATTCTTCGGCAGCAGGAGAAAATTCCTCTGGCTGGTGCTGGGCTGCTTTGGCATGGACATGGCACTGCACGTCGGACTTGGCTTCGGCATCAACGAGGTGTACATAATGTCCGCCCACTGGATATTCGCAGTGCCGATAGCGATAGCGTGCATAGTGCCTCGGGTGGGCAAAAGATGCAGACAGGGGTTGGCGGTACTGCTGTCGCTGATTACATTATACCTGTATATATATAATGTGAGCCTCCTTGTAAAGTATTTCCTGTAAGTTTTTTGCCGCCCGCATTTTTTACTTTCCGCTTGTCATTGGGTCATATAGTCGTAGCGTCCACAAAGAAAGGTTCTGCCGGAACAGACAAAAGGAAGGACATTGCGACAGTTCCTGCGTGACGCATACACGGCACTTATGTGTGCAGAACGGCAAAAAAACGTGATGTGATATGATGACCGATGACAAAGACATCGTAGAGGCTCTCAGAAAAAAGTCAGAAGCGGGTTTCCGGCTGCTGATGAAGAAGTACGGCCAAGCGGTGTACTGGCACATCCGCAGACTGGTAGTCGCACACGATGATGCGCAGGATGCCACGCAGGAAACGTTCATCAGGATATTCCGTTCCATAGACAAGTTCAGGCAAGACAGTTCCTTTCGCGGTTGGATGTTCCGAATCGCGACCAACGAAGCACTCCGTATTGTCGGTTCAAGAAGACAGAACCAGGTGTCGCTGGAGGGGGAAGGGAACGGGGCAGACCGCATCCTGGCGGATACCGATGTGGACTACACCGACTTGGAAACGGTGAAACTGCAAAAGGCAATCCTCTCATTACCCGCCAAACAACAGGCGACTTTCAACCTCCGTTACTACGATGAACTCAGTTATGAGGAGATTGCAGAGGCGACAGACTCGACCCCCTCGTCGGCAAAGGTGAACTTTCACGTCGCCAAGGAGAAGATTGTCAGATACATGAACTCGAACGATTGAAAAAGCATACGACAATGAATGACAAGGGATTTGATTTCGACAAGGTGGGCAAGCGGATGCCTTACATCGTACCAGAAGGATTCTTCGACAAACTCGAAGAGGATGTCTGGAAGGAGGTGAAGACCGACCGCAGGGAGAAAAAGAGCGGTGGGTTGCGTCTCGTCGTGCGCAGTGCCATGGCTGTGGCAGCCGCAGTCGCGTTGCTGGTCGTAATCAACATGGGCGTGTCGAAGCCGAGCCCGGTCACCATAGACGATGTGGACAGGCAATTCAGCCAACTGTCTTTCGATGACCAGACTTATCTGCTGGAAATCTATCAGGAAGATGTCTTCATCAACGAATAGTGTGCAGCGTGAGACAAAGAACGGAAGTCTAACCTTAAAAACGGGAATTATGAAATCTAATGTAAGAAATCTTATCGTGGCAATCATGATGATTGCATCGTGTGCAACAGCCTTTGCACAGCAGAACACCCCACAGCGTATTGACAAGAAGCAGCGTATGTCGCGCGAGCAACTTGCCGAGGTACAGGCAAAACACATTGCCAACGAACTGGCATTCAACGATGATGTTACGGCGGAATTTGTCAAGACATACTGCGATTGCCAGAAGGAGATATGGGCTGTAGGTCCCCGTCAGCGTTCGAAGAAACAGACCCTGTCGGAGCAAGAGAACGAAGAGCGTATCAAGCAACGCTTCGCCACGAGCGAGAAAGTGCTCAACATACGCCAGAAATACTACAAGAAGTACTCCAAGTTCCTCACCCAGTCGCAGATAGAAAAGGTGTATGAGCAGGAGCGCAAGATAATGAACCGCCTTGCCAAGCGTGGACACGGAAACAGAAAGCCGGGAGCGCGCAAGTGAAAACGGCAACAGCCATCATCTGATTACAGTCTGGACTGTTTGTTGAATCGGCGAAGTTTTGGTATCCGTAATCCTAAAACATTGCGATTTCTGAAAGTTTTCGGATTTCATTCCGGAAACTTTTGTAATCTTGTAGCGCAGAAACAAAGTTGAGTGGCTACTGACTTGAAGTGACAAAAACTCCATATAGAGGCAACGAGAGTGTGTCAAAACAGACAAGTTCTCTGATAAACGGGCTGAAAGCCCAATTGCGCACAGACCAGGGCAGAGTTGCGAAGCAACGGCATCCTGGGGGTGGACGGATAAGTAAATAGCGCGCCCTGCAAGGGCAACTGCATAATAATCAAACCTATACAATGTAGTTGAGGGTGTGTCAAAATAGGCACACCCTCTTGAGATAATATATAATGATAAACGTCATTTCACCACTTTCCTGCCATTGCGGATGTAGATGCCGTGGGCTGACGGATTGGTGATGCGCCTGCCCTGCAGGTCATAGTATGCGTCGTTGCCGTCGGCAGCCGTCACAGAATCAATGCCTGTGGGTGATATATAGTCGTGGAGACTGTAGTAATAGTGCAGTACACTGCGCTTTCCGTCAATGGTGGTGACACTTTCAAGCAGATAGTTGGAGTCGTCGGCGAGGTATTCGTATGTTATCTCGCAGTTGCTGCCCGACTGCCTGATAAGCCTTTTCGATTCGTCAAGACTGTATGTCGTGGTACAGATTTTCACCTGCTCGATGTTGTAAGTGTCGCAGATGATGTCATTGCCGCTCCTGTAGATGTACGAATCAAAGTCCGGACCAACCTCCAGTTCCCATGATTCCGACTCCCTATTCCATTCATATATCCAGAAACCTCGGGCACTGTCGGCTTCGTCATCAGTTATCTCGAACGGTACAACCGGGTCGGTGTAGTAGAGTTCAGGGTTCTGCGGTATGGAAGCAGTGCTGACGATGTATTGCGAATAGTTTCCGCTTGCAATCTTGCCGTCTTTCACCACATAAGTGCCTTCGGTCTGGAATATGCCGTCATTGCCGTATATGCGGTGATAGCCTTCACTCATGTCGTCGATGACAGGTGCTGACTTGAGTGCCGGGCGTCTTGAACGTAGACTGTTGCTTTCATAGTCAAGAGTCCACGGACCGTCAAATGACTCGCCGGAATACTCTTTCTCGCCTGTCCACCTGCCGGCTTGGTCGTAGATGAACTCTATCTTGATGTATTCATCGGCACTTCCGCCATTATGCTCTACTACACTTATCAGGTGCGACATGTGATTGTCGGCATTGTAGAAATAGTGCTCTTCGCCTTTTTCTGTGACCAGTTCCCATTTGTCGGAATCAATGTTGTACTCATAGTCAGAATCCGTTCCCTCAACCAATGTCAACTGACCGTCGGCATTCCATGTGTAGATTAGATGGCTCTTGCCAATGAGTTCGTCATCTTCGTCGTATTTTCTATATTCTGTATACTCTGTTGCCAACCGCCCGAATTGGCACATCTCGTCCTCGGGATACAGCCATAGGTCGTAGGCAATGGCGTAGACAGCATCCATGAGAGACATCTCCTTGGCATAGTTGTCGGCATAAGTGTAGGTATACAGGCGTTTCGTTTTGCTGTCGTAAGAATCCTTATAGACACGTCCCGTAAGTCTGTTGCTGTCGTCCCATGTGTATTCTTCGTAACCGGTAACGGTCTGTTCAGAGTCCGATATGTCCATTGATGTCATGCTGACGGGACGCGTGCCGGCGGCGTTCAGTCCGTAGATGTTTTCCCAGACGAGTGTGAGATGCTCCTTTACGTTGCCTATTGTGACTTCGCCGTCACTATAACGCAAAGTGAACTGCTTGCGAATGAGTTTGCCTTCGGACTGTTCCCATGTTACCATATCACAACTGCTCACGCGCAGTTCATCCACCACGCTTGTCCTATAATCCCAGGAATGTGCCTCGACATGATAGGTACGGTATGCCTCGACAAACGAGTATTCGTGATGTGTACCCGTATGTGCGGGGCCGGAATAGCGGGTTTCCTCATAAGAGGAGATGTAGTCTTCGTGGGTGCTCCAGTCTGTTTCGTACTCCATGTCAATGGTAAGGTTACCCCATTTGTCGTATGCCTTGGCAGTGACTGGATGCAGTTTGCCGTCTGCAAAGCGCTCATAGGTGTATTCCCATGTCAGTCCGTCCTTGACCACAAGTTCTCCCTTGTCTTCTACGGAGACACGTTTGCCCTGCTCGTCCACATTGTAGCGTGTGCGTGATGTGCATTGTCCGTCGGCATTGAACACATAATCTTGCAGATAGGAAGCACCAGTGTCCAGTGTCCAATCGGTGTCTTTGTGATACACCATCACCGAGGTGATGTATCCGTAGTCGTTATAACTGTAGATTTTCTTGTAGTCTTCGCCCTTCACGCTGTCAAGCATATTGACCTGAGAAGCAGGCTTCACTGCCTTGATTTTGCGCAAGGGGATGTCTGTGTGGGCATAGGCAGTTGTTCCAACGCATGACAATGCCAGCAGAGCAATGCTCTTTACGAAAATAGAATGTCTCATAAATGAAGAATTGTTTTAGAGTGTCACATGACGATTAATTCACTTGCGTGCAAACTTATGAATATTATCTGATAATTGCAAGTTTTTTTGTCAATAATCTTCATATCTCCCCCCCCCGAAAATGTATAAAATGGTGTGTTTTAACGAGTAAAAGGGATGTGAAATGTCAGATTTGTTGATGTAAGGAAATGGTTGGGTAGTTTGCAGATGTTAGTCTTGTCGATGTCGCAACATCGGGTAATGTGTGTTGTTACATCACAGTACCTAATAACAAACCTTACTTCTACGCCCGAAGGGGCAGATTCTTATAGCCCAGGGTGTTGCCCTGGGCTATGTGTAGCTGGGCTTTCTGCCCGCATGATTACTATTTGCAGATGAGTGCAACGGCGTAGGCGGAGATGCCTTCCTCACGCCCTGTGAAACCGAGACGTTCTGTTGTAGTCGCTTTGATGGAGATGTTGTCCTCGTCGGTAGACATGACTTGCGCCAGACAAGCCTTGATGGCTGGCACATGGGGATTGATTTTCGGACGCTCGGCACACACCGTGGCATCGATGTTGCCCACGCTGTAGCCCTTGGTGGCGATGAGGTCGACGGTGCGGCGGAGGAGTATCTTGGAATCGATACCCTCTGTCTCGGCTGCCGTGTCGGGGAAGTGATAACCGATGTCGCGCATATTTGCCGCCCCGAGCAGGGCGTCGCAGATGGCGTGGATGAGCACATCTGCATCGCTGTGTCCCACAAGTCCCATTTCGTGTTCTATCTTTATGCCGCCTAACCAGAGGTCATATCCCTTGGCGAGGCGATGGACATCGTAGCCCATTCCTATGCGGAAAGAAGTCGTGTTGTCGGTTGCCATATCAGTGAAAGTGGTGTTATCTGCGTCCGAAGAGGTCTTTGAGACCGTCCATGTCGAATGTGAGGGAGAAGCGGAGCGTCTGGTCGAGAGGGTTGGACTTGGCGGTGGAGATGACATAACCGGCATCGAGTGAGAACGCACTCATCTTGAATCCGGCACCGACGGTGAAGTATTTGCGGTTACCTTTGTTCTCTGACTCGTGATGATAGCCCGCTCTCAGCGAGAACTGGTCGTGGTAGCAGTATTCCGCACCTACGCTCCACTGCACCTCTTCCAGTTCTTCCTTCGCTCCGTTGGGGGCATCGGAGAAACTCTTGAAGATACCTCTGATAGACGAAATGTCATAGTAGTCTTTCTGGACACGCTGTTGATAGTCCTCGGTAGTCTCGCCGTCGTTCTGCTTGGGGTAGGTAGGCACGAGCAGTTTGTTGGCATCTGCTGCCACGGTGAAGCGGTTGTACTCGTCCACGGGGATGACAAGCGATGCACCAAGGCGCAGGTTCGTGGGGATGAACTCAGAGTTGTCATCGCCACCGAACGATATCTTCGTACCGATATTTGATATGTTCATACCCAGTCCCAACTGGCACTCACGGTCGCCCAAGTTGACATAATCCTGATAGTAACAAGCCAAATCGGCAGCGAAAGCCGACCCAGGCGCAGTGTCGTCGGAGTAGTCGTAGGTGAGGTCAGAGTAGATCCAGCGCAGTCCGGCAGCAATGGAGAACTTCTCGCTAAGCATGAGTGAGTAGGCGGCATCTATTGACATCTCGTACGGATTGATAGTCATGGCATCCTTACTGTCATTAGTATAGACCTTACCCATATTGAAATAGCGCAGTGATGCCGACACTGCGGAGTAGTCACCGATGCGGTAGTAGCCTGCCAGTTGGGCGAGATCCATGTCGCTGACCAGTTGGCGGAGCCACGGAGTGTAGTTGAGTGCCACTCCTGCACGGCTGATGGTAAACGGATATTTGGCTGGATTCCAGTACTGCGAGTTTACATCAGGTTCGGTGGCAGCACCGACGTCGCCCAGTCCGGCAGCCCTTGCGTCGGGTGCGATGGATTGTGATGTGACGCTCGTGTGGACAGGATTGAAGAAATCTTTCTTACTCTGTGCCTTTACTGTTGCTGTGCCCAGTGACAGCATCAACGTTGCGATGATGACGCTGAAGAGGCGTGTATGTGTGGCTGAAGCCATCTTTCTGTTGTTCATTTGTTTTGCTGTTGTCGTTGTCGGAGGCGGTTTCCGTGTGGAAAGACGTGTCACCTCATTATCTTGTTATTATCAGTTTTTTTGTCTTGCTTGTGTATCTGCTGCCTTCGCACGCTATTCTCACGCGGTAGAGGTACACTCCAGTCTGGAGCGCACGGCCGCTACTGTCGGCCAAGTCCCAGTCAACGGTGCAGTTGCCTGTATCTGTGGTGTCCTGTCCCGAGTAGGTCCAGAGTATCCGTCCGGCGGTGTCCATGACATCGATAGTAACGTCAAGGGCGCTCCCTGTGCGGTTGTGGCTGATGATGAATGTCGTTGATGTGCGTGCAGGGTTCTGCGTGCATCCGATTTCCACTATCGACGGTTTCAGTCCGTTGACCACTTTGAAGCGTAGAGTTGACGTGGAGGAGTTGTTGAAGATGTCCCACGCACGGAACTGGAGCGTGTGTTCGCCCTCGTCGAGAGCAGGTATGGAGTAGTAGGTAGAGCCGCTGGTGTAAGTGCCGAAGTCGTAGGTGAAATTGTCATTGAGATTGTAGGTCTTCGACATATCGCCGTCAATGATGAGCATAAGGTCGTGTCCTATGCCTGCGCCGGAGGTGTTTATGCCGTCCTCATCTGTTACCAGTGCTACGAAATAGGGCGTGCTGTTGACGCTGCCGCCGTTGACGAAGTCGGGCGAATTGAGGTAACAGTAGATTGAAGGACCTATGGAGTCTGTGCCCATGCTGTCCGTTCCGCCTACGATAAAGTCGGAACTGGCTCCGTGAACGGTGGTTTTCTTGTCGTCGCTCACGCCGAACAAGTTGACGAGACCGCTCTTGTCGGAGTAGTTGATGTCCATTGGTACGGCGAAAGTGATTTTGAACCGTCCGCTGCGAATGCTGTCGGAACCGCTGAAGAGTGTCTTTGTGCGGTCGGTATAGACAAATGGTGTCTGTGCGCCGGACTTCTGGGACGTGTCGTTGAGGCGGCAGGTTATCGTCTCTTCAGAGTCGCGCACTGTCGATGTCACGATGCCGTTGAAACTGTCCATCCCTGCCACGCGTCCGGTGATTGTCGCTGTTGAGCCGGCTTTCAATGTGGGAATATTGCCGTCCTTGACCGCCATGCCGTTGATGGAGTCAACCTCTATTGCAGGTTCTGGAAGGTTGAGTGCGATAGCCGGATCGCCGAGCAGGGAGAACTGCAACTTGTTGGTTGTGCGGTCCTGTGCAGATGTTGTGAGGAAGTTCTTGGCAAGTCGCTGTGCCTCGCCTATGGTGTTCGGTTTGCCGTCAACACGCTGGAGGACATAGCGGAGGAACGCCATGTTGATACGTTTGTTGTAGTTTGCGTACACTGTACGGGTCGTTCCGAAGAATGCGAACGCCCCTCCCTTGCTGTTCAACACTGCTGTCTCGCCTATGGTGGAGATGATTCCGTCGAATGGCATGATGTCGCATGAGGCGGTAATCCACAGTGGCAGGTTGGTGTTGGAAAAGTTTGCGAAGTCACCGATGTTGAGTACCCGTTCGTGGGAAATCTGTGTCTCTGCTCCGTGACCGGCATAGTCGATAATCAATGCCCCTGCCTGTTGCTGCGCCTTCACTATCTTCGTTACCTCGGGATAGGTGTTGCCGTTTGATGCGGTCACACGTTCGAAACTGTCCCACATCACCTTTTTTACATGGTATCCCGGGTGGTTGGTCTGCGTTTCGTTGGCGGCATCGTTCACATCGTCCATGTGTATGTTGCTGTTGCCGTCGTCTCCGAGGAACATGATGACATTTTGCCAAGCCCCGGCGTTCTCGTTCCGGGCGTATGCAATAGTCTTGTCAACCATCGTCTTGGCTTCAGCCTCGGTGGTGACAGGAAATCTTCCCACCGCCATGTCAAGCAAATCGGAACTCTGAGGGTCTTCGCCCTCGCCCTCGTCGAGCAGACAGAACCAGCCGTCATCAGTGTAGCAGGTTATCTTGTTGTAGGAATCTTCGCTCTCAAAGCACAGCAGATAGTTGTCGGGATTGAGACCTCGGGTGTTGGACGTGAGCATCCTGTTGTCCCAGACACCGTCGCCCATAAGCAGCAGATACTTTGGCATGTCCGCCTCGTTCTCCGCTTTGTCGTAGAGCATCTTGAGATATCGGCGGTAAGCGTTGGCATCAGGCGTGCCGCTTGAGAACTCGTTGTAGAGTTCATCGGCAGGAACGATGTTGACTCTCATGTCGTCATACTCGGCATGAAAAGCCTTCAGACGTTCCGCCTGGGCAAGAAGTTTCTGTGAGGTAGGTATGATTATCACCATGTCAGCGAAGTCGTCGGCATGATGATCCTGGTTTGTGATGTTGTGGACATGCTCTGCCGAGGGATGCTGTCGGGTCAGGTTGTAGTTCTCGCGTGGTTGACTGTATGCGATACTTATGTAGTCGAGCCGTGCCGGACCGCCCTCCGTGGTGGTCAGCGTCACGCTGTTTTCCTCTTTCAGAGAGTTGATGTTGAAGAGGCGAGACACGGATTTTCCCATATCGTATGTGCCGACACTCATAGAGAGAGAACCTACAAGGGAGTCGTTGATGGCTATTGAAACGGAGGTGGCAGAACCTGCCGTCACGCGGACAAGGACATCTCCACTGTGGCTGCCAGTGTCGTTCTTCAGTGTGAAAGTGGCTGGTTGCCCTTTGGTTATTGCCTTGCTGTCGACGAGGTTGCGTCCTCCGGAAAACCATGCGAAACTGTCGTTCTCATAGAGGGAGTGGTAATCCTCGTTGGAATGGTAGAAACTGTTGACGAAAGTGGCGGAGTCGACGGTTGCAGCAAGGTCTTCAGACTGTGTGATGAAATAGTAGCCGTAGTCAGAATAGGGATTCCTCGTGCGTGTGGTAGCAGTCTGCGATGACCACGAGACAGGACCTTTGCCGTAGAAAAGATGCTTTCCGTTGACGATGCACTGATCAACTTCTTTCAGGTCATCGGTGTCGGCGAGATATGCGCTGCTGATTTTCTCGGGCTGAAGGTTGCCTCCGTAACCGTAGATTTTTACCCTGTTGATGTCTGTAAAGCCGGCTTTGCGTATCACGGCATCGGTGAGTTCAAACACGCCGGTGTCGTTAACCCTTATTTTTGCCCATTTGCCTGTTGACAGAACGGAATGCTCTGCATAGGTGAAAGTACCCGATGCCCGGCTCATGGACTTCGCTCTTTTGGTGTCTGCAGGTCTGGACTCGATGCGCAGCATGAAACTCACGAGCCACTTGTACTTGCCATCAATGAGCGCGACAGGCATGACGCAGGTCTTGAGGATTGGTTTCTTGCGGTCGAAAACAATGGATGTCTGTGGGGTAGGGAAGAGAGGAGGTTCGTTTTCCGACAGTCTCTTGTATTTTGCAATGTCTGATGGAGCCATGTCAATGTACTCTGGGTAGACGAGTGTCACGGTGTAGACGGAGTCGCGATAGTCGGCAGGTAGGTCGATGCTGTAACCGACGTGCGGTACGACAGAGTCTATCTGTACCTCTTCTGTGGTCAGATAGACAAAGTGCTCATGCGCCATGAGTGCGGCGGAAAAGAGCAACATCAAGAAAACGACAGCCTTCCTCATTATGGACAATAACGCAAGAAATATTGTTTTATTGTGCCTTGATCGCAACAGAGTGTACCGATTGTGTGCTATTGCATCCAGG
>CAVFZF010000029.1:0-22970 GCA_963627025.1 Bifidobacteriaceae bacterium
TCCTAAAGGACCTGTCGTCATAGCTTATTCGCCAATTTCCCCCCAAGCACCAGCAAAATATTTCCAAAATTGAGAAAAATCTGTTAATGAAATCAAACAATTAGTTGCTACCCAATCATAGCCTGTATTGTCTGTATAATCATGACCTACAGTGACACCAAATAGTTTCGTGGAATATCTCCCCGGTTTGTTATAAAAAGCATGAGAGCCCTTAGCGCAATATACAGTCAACTCATCTTTCTTTATATGTGTTATCTCTAATTCTTCAGCAGAATGATAATTAGATTCAGAATGACAACTCAGATTTGCCCCAATAATTTTACCATTATTATCTAGATAGACCGTTACACATTCCCAATCACCTTGATGACTTCCACTTATTGTCCCTGTTGTATCTGTTGCATAGTCATAGCCAAAGAAAAACCAATAAGAGACCTTTTTCTCACTTTCATAATGCACAATGCAAGGTACTCTATTGTTTGGATCAGAGTCACCTGTTAAATGATCATCTGGCTGCAAAAATACCTCACCTTTTCCTACACTATGTGGGTCATGGGGACGAAGATTCATCAATTCATATTTTCCATAAGGAGTATGCTGATTCATAATGACCCTTAAAGGAATATCATAATACTCCGAAGAATGTGAGTCCCCTTCCACAAAAGTATTGGTATTTTTATTATAGCCATAATCAGTACCACCTTTCACATGACGACGCAATCTTGACAAGCGGATATAATCTACAGGACTCATTGGAAAATAAGGATCTTTTGAATGCATTTTTATATGCAATATGATTTTCTCATCGGGCTTGGTTGGCTCATCACAAACAATCGTTCCAACCCCGTAATAAGTTGTGCCATTCTCATCACCATAATGATGACGAGCTGTAATTACACAATCATTATTTACCTTAAACCAAATGCCATCAGACTCTTTCTTAGGAGCAGATATATGATAATTGTCAATAAAAGTTGGATGCCCATTATAAAAAACATCACCAATGGCATAAGCAGTGTCACCATTCTCATCACCAGAATGCCTTATTCCTACAATTACCTTTCCGTAAGGTGCATCATATCCTTCCCCTGTAGACTCTTTTTTATACTCCATCCATATTATATTTTTAATGGTAATATCAGCATCAGTGATTTTTTCTCCACTAATAGAGATAGCCTTTAGAGATGCGTATTCATAAATGGTATTACCATTCTCATCACCAAAATGAAGCCTTCCAGTCAATATCATATTTGATGGACACAAAAAAGAACTTTTACTCTCCTTCATATATTCACTCTGCATCCTTTTATCTGGTACAATTCTAGTTCCCTTTGGCGCAGGTTCTGTAGATGGTTCCAAAGAATAAATTTTGGAATAATTATAATAAGTCCGACCATTTTCATCGCCAGAATGATGCCTTCCTGTCATAACCCTTTCTGAATCCGAACAACACCAAATACCTTTAGACTCTTTGATAGAATTAGAAGAAACTCTATCCGTTGTCATGCAATTTTTACCGTTAAATAAGACTATTGCTGTTGCATACCTTGTTTTTCCATTTTCATCTCCTTTATGTTCACGTCCTACAAGAACCCGATTATTTAATGCATCAAAACCTTGTCCAGATGACTCTTTAGACCATTCAGACCATTCTATAGATGTAACAGAAATCTCACCAGACACAAGATTACCAGACTCATCAACAGCCTCTAATTTTGCATCTTCAAACCACGTTTTTCCATTTTCGTCACCAGAATGGCATCTTCCTGTAAGAATACGATTCAAGGAACACAAGTAATATTCTTGTGAAGATTTTTTGGAATAGCTCGTTTTTTGTCTATCCTTAGGTCTTAAAAAAATAGTTTTCATAGATTTATTATTTAGCGAACACTAGTTACAATTGATGAAATTGTGGCACTGTAGTGGCGAAATTTTCGCTCTAAGGCAACGAAAAGGGCGTTTAGGTCAGTCTATGCAGCGGAGATTTTTTTCCAGCTGCTGCACGGAACTGGCACCAAGGAGCACGCTTGTGACGCCGTGTTGCTGCAATACCCAGCGTAGGGAACGTTCAGCAAGGGTCTGGCCAGCGGCTTCAGCCTCGGCGTTCCATGTCTTTAACTGGGCGAGAAGTTCAGGTGTCAGCCGTTCTCTCTTCAGGTTTAGGTTTCTTGCCATACGTGAGTCGTCTGGCACACCGTGCAGATAGCGGTCGGTGAGAAGTCCCTGTGCGAGCGGAGAAAAGGCTATGAAACCTATGCCGTTGTCGGCACAGAAATCGGTGATACCTGTCTCCTGCGGTTTCTTGTCTATCATGTTGAGCCGTCCCTGGTATATCAACAACGGCACGTCATGAGCCTTCAGATAAGCGTGACCGACCTTTAACTGTTCCAGAGGCCAATTGCTTATGCCGACGTAAAGTGCCTTTCCAGAGCGCACAATGTCCACGAGAGCCTGCAGTGTCTCCTCCAATGGTGTCTCAGGATCGAGCCTGTGGCTGTAGAAAAGATCCACATAGTCAAGGTGCATACGCCTGAGACTCTGGTCGAGACTTGCCATGAGGTATTTTCTGCTACCCCAGTTTCCGTATGGACCCGGCCACATGTCATAGCCCGCTTTTGAGGAAATGAACAGTTCGTCACGGTACTGACGGAAGTCGTCATCCATGAGCCTGCCGAACGTTTCCTCCGCTGTGCCGTAGGGAGGACCGTAGTTGTTGGCGAGGTCAAAGTGGGTGATGCCGTGGTCGAAGGCATAGTGGGTGATGGCACGCGACCGTTCGTAGGGGTCGTTACCGCCGAAATTGTGCCAGAAACCGAGGCTTACTTTAGGCAGCAAGATGCCCGATTGTCCACAGCGACAGTACATGGTATCGCTTCTGTCGTATCGGCTCTCAGCCGCAACGTATCGTTCCTTTAGGTTCATTTCATTATAAGTTTGAGCAGTTTGTCCACTGCTTCGTCTTCGGGAATGCCAGTTTCTATGCACTCCTGCTTTCTGTATAGCGATATCTTGCCCGGTCCTGCGCCGACGTAACCGAAGTCGGCGTCAGCCATTTCGCCCGGTCCGTTGACGATGCAGCCCATGATTCCTATCTTCAGGGTGTTGAGTTTCGGATTCTCTTTCGCTGCTTCCTTTATGGCGGACTTTATCTTTGCTATGGTGCCCTGTAGGTTGTAGAGTGTCCTGCCGCACCCCGGGCAACTGATATATTCCGTCTTGGTGAATTTTACACGTGCTGCCTGGAGGATTGAGTCGGCAAGTTCCGTTTCGTCAGTACCGTTGTTTGTTATGACAAGACTGTGTGCCTTTCCATCGATGAGCAGTGCTCCGGCTGTCATGGCTGCCTTGAGTTGCAGGTCTTCACGGTCGCTCTCATGGAACTCGAGACGCAGTGTGTCATCGTCGATGCGTGCCTTTTGGCGCATCTCCGCACACTCTCCGATGAAAGAAACGAGTTTTTTTGCTACCGGAATCTCACATTCAGGCTCTTCAGAGAGGCTCACGCGTATGGTATCGCCTATTCCTTCGGTCAGCAATGCACCGATGCCCACAGCACTCTTTATGCGCCCGTCTTCGCCCTCTCCTGCTTCCGTGACGCCGAGGTGGAGCGGATAGTGCATGTCTTCCTTGTCCATCTCCTCTACGAGAAGACGCACCGACTGCACCATGACGACAGTATTGCTCGCCTTGATGGACAATACCACGTTGCCGAACTGCTCCCTCTTGCATATCCGCAAGAACTCAAGACAACTCTCCACGATGCCCTTAGGCGTGTCGCCATAGCGGTTGCGGATGCGGTCAGACAGCGAACCGTGGTTCACTCCTATGCGTATTGCCGTGCCGTTTTCCTTGCAGATGTTGAGGAAAGGGGTAAATCTCTCGTCTATCTTGCGCAGTTCCGCCGCATACTCTTCGTCGGTATACTCCTGCTTTATGAACTTCCTTGCCGGGTCAACATAATTGCCTGGGTTCACACGGACTTTCTCGCAGTGCTGTGCGGCAATGTCAGCCACGTTGGCATTGAAGTGTACATCCGCCACGAGGGGGGTATTATAGCCGTCGCGTTTCAGTGCGTCGCCGATGTTCTGCATATTCTCCGCCTCGCGTCGTCCCTGTGTCGTGAGGCGCACGAGTTCGCCGCCGGCATCGATGATGCGCTTGGCCTGTGCCACACAAGCCTCCGTGTCGTTGGTGTTGGCGGTAGTCATCGACTGCACTCTTATGGGGTTGTCGCCGCCGATAAGGAGGTTGCCGACCTTTACTACCGAACTAATTCGTCTTGAAATCATAGTGTATCTCTGCCAAATCCCTGTTTGCTTTCTCTATCTTTTCGCCGAGTGTAGACTTGTAGGTCTGTACCTTTTCCGCCACAGACTCGTCGGCGAGGGCTATCATCTCGCACGCCAGAATAGCCGCATTCATGGCTGCATTGACGCCGACGGTGGCAACAGGTATTCCCGGCGGCATCTGTATGATGGACAACATGGAGTCAAGACCGTCGAGCATACCCTTGACAGGCACTCCGATGACAGGAAGCGTGGTGCTTGCGGCAATCACTCCCGGCAGTGCGGCAGCCATGCCTGCGGCAGCGATTATTACCTTTATCCCCCTACCCTTCGCATTTTTGGCAAACTCTTCCACGGCATCCGGTGTGCGGTGTGCGGAGAGAGCATTCACCTCGAAGGGAATTTTCATGTCGTCAAGAAACTTGCAAGCTTTTTCCATTACGGGCATATCGCTTGTCGAACCCATAATAATGCTAACCAATGGAGTCATATATACAATATTGTGAAAATAGAAATTACTATACCCAAAGCGTAGCCTACGAGCACCTGGGAGAGACTGTGCTGGCGCAGAATCATGCGTGATGTTCCCACAAGACCCGAGATTACGAGTGCCAGACAGAGCCACCACAACAGGTAGAAGCCGAAGATTTCGCTGAAGATTACAAGTGTGCCGGTGACCGCACCTATACCTGCCGTGTGGGTGGAAATCTTCCACCACACGTTTATGAAGGCGCATACCGTCTGCAGAAGAATGGCTATCACGAGCAGTGTGCTTATGAAGTGCGGTATGCGTATGAAGTTCATGATGTAGCAACAGGTGAAATAACTCACGATAGAGATGATGTAAGGCACCATTCTCCGCTCGCGCTTGCCAAGTTGGAAGAGTTTCCAACCGTGGTAGTTCCTGTAGAAATGTATGAGCAAAGTGGGGAAAAGGATGGTGAAGAGGTATACCAAGGCGACGACCGTGAGTTTGTAGGACAACGGCAGGAGGTCGAGATAGGTGAACCAGAAAAGCAGTACCAGTCCCACCAACGGCAGGTAAAAGGGGTTGAAAATGAGGCTCAGTGCCCGTGCGGCAATGATAAGTTTCTTTTCCATGGGTGTTTTTCAGTTTCTCCTCATGAGCGATTTTGGTATCCCGAGTTGGTCTCTGTATTTTGCCACGGTACGCCTTGCTATGGGAAATCCCTGTTTTTTCATTATCTTGACGATTGCTTCATCGCTAAGCGGATTCTTCTTGTCCTCTTTGTCAACGATGTCCTTGAGGGCAAGTTTGATTTTTCTTGTCGACAGTTCTTCGCCGTTTTCCTTTGTGTAACCGTCGGTAAAAAAGAATCTCAACGGGAATGTGCCCCATTGTGTCTGGGCGTATTTCTCGTTGCTCACGCGTGATATGGTCGATATGTCAAGCCCTGTCTTTTCGGCAATGTCCTTGAGTATCATCGGACGGAGGTCGGACTCGTCGCCCTCAAGGAAGAATTTGCGCTGCCAGTCGATTATTGCCTGCATGGTGAGAGTCATTGTCTGCTGCCGTTTGCGCATCGCTTCCATATACCATCGCGCCTTTTCCATGTTGCGGCGGATGTACACCACAGCGTCGCGGTTTGCCTTGCTCATCTGCCTGTCATCCATTTTGCCGTAACTGTCGAGCATCTCCTCGAACGAGTCAGAGATTCTCAGGCTGGGCAGACTGCCGTTGTTGATGTCGAAAGAGATGCGTCCGTCCTCGGTGGTATACACGATAAAGTCGGGCGTAATCTGGTGCATGTTCCTGCCGACTGTCTCTCCCATAGCCGCTCCGGGTTTGGGATTGAGTTTCCGCAGTCCCTCCATGAGTTTCTGCATCCGCAGGTCGTCGAGTCCCAGTTCGTCCTTCAGGTTTTCCCAACGCTTCTTTGTAAAGTCCTCAAAATGGTGTTCTATCACGTTGAGCATACGCTCTTTGAGGTGGCTGTCGTCCATTCTCTCCACCTGCAGGTGCAGACACTCGCGCAGTGAACGTCCGGCTATGCCCGGCGGATCGAACTCCTGCAGTTTGTGCAACACCTCCTCCACTTCTTCCGTTGTGGCATCGGTGTCTTCATAGATGGCGAGTTCATCGGCAATGGTGTCGAGGTCTTTACGCAGCAGGCCGTCGTTGTCGAGGCTTCCGATGAGATATTCCATTATGCGGTGCTCCTTGTCTGAGAGTTCCGTCTCGCCCATCTGCTCGTTCAATTTGTCATAGAATGACTGCGTGTCTCCGTAGACCATTTCTTCGTAATCGGCGGTGTCACGGTAGTTATAGTCCCGGTCTCCGTCCATGTCATCGTCGCTTCCCATGTTCTCGAGAGCCTGGTTCAGTTCGTCCTGACGCTCCTCTTTCTCTATGGATTCCTCCGTATCGCTGTCGTTGTCGTATTCTTCGTCGATGTCTGACGTGGGGTTGCTGTCGGCGGAAAGGTCTGTGCGGTCATCGTCATAAGCCTCTTCAAGAGCCGGATTGTCGTTCAGTTCGGCGGCGACATTCTGTTCCAGTTCGGCAAGCGACATACTCAGTAACTTCACGTTCAGCAGTTGCTGCTGCGTGATGCGCTGCTGTTGCAGTTGTTTCTGCTCCTGTATCTGGTGTTGGTCAAGCCCTTGTTCCATTATCTGAAGTATTCTTTCATCTGCGCAGCGAGTGCTGCCAGTTTCTCGGAGTTGCCGTTGCCGTATCTGTTCCACACCTTCTGGCAGGGGAACAGCAATGGGTCTATCATGATGTCTCCGCGGTTGAGGTAAGGGTCACAGAACTGGAATATCTCCATTATCTGTGTTATGAGTGCGACAGGCATCTTCATTAGTTTCGCCAGTTCCTGTATCTCTTCTGTCTGTGTCACCATTGTCGTGGGCGTGAGACGGAAATATTGGTCGAGGATAATTATGAGTTGCACCGGCATGACATCTGCTCTCTCCTCAAGCGGACGGAAGTCCAGTTCCCACGATTCGTTGGTGTCGACCTCGTCATAGTATTTCCCTGCCGTGCCGTAGCCCTCCTTCTCCAAGATGGTTTTCACCGCCTTGTTGAGTTTCTTCGGACTTTGGTATTCCTCGACGAGGTGTTTCAGAAACGGTGCTTCGGGGTGACGGAGTTCCATCATCTTCCTGTGCAGTTCCAAAGGATGTATGTGCAAGTGCAGGGCAATGTCGGTCAAGTCGTGGGAATAGACCGCTTTCACCCCCTCAGGCTTGCGTTTGTAGAGTCTGATAAGCAGTGGCCAGTATTCATCGTTCCATTTCATGACACGCAGTGATTATTGTTTGTAAGCGTCGAGTTTGGCGTTATAGTAGTTCCTGACATCGCTCCAACGGTAGTAAGGACCCTCGACAGGTTTTATGGGAAGGGTGGCTTCCTCTTCGTTGAGAAGCACTTTCACCCATACGTCTTTGTCGTTTTTGTTCTTGCGATAGAAGATAAACTGGATGTTGCAGCCCATTGGGAATATGCGGAAGTTGTACCAATGGTTGCCCTCGAGGTCATTCGGGTGCATAAGGTTGCCGTATCCGTTGAGGTTCAAGAGGCATGTCAGCGGCAGCACCATAGTCTCGTGGCCGAATCTGAGTGTCGCTCCCGGTCTGTCAAGGGTGATGCATGAGTCTGCCTCATGGATGATGTTGCGCAACAGGTTGCGCTGTGTGAACGGCTGTGTGCCGCCGTTGAGTTCGCATGAACCGAACTCACAGAACCACCCGATGTTGTGTCGCTGCCACAGAGTGTATATGTCCTGCCCATCGAAAATGTCAAACAGGTTTACCGTGTGGCGCAGTTCGGAGTTCTGCAGGATGCACGCAAGTTGGAAAAGACGTGAGTAGAGGTCGCGCGACTTCACGTTCTGCCGCACATAGTCATCGTCGTTGAATAGCCGCGACATCACCCTTGTGGGGTTGACGTTCTCCTTGTCCCACTTGTCGAGATAGGCTCTTGTGGCGTCGTTGCTGCGTTTTCCGACAAGGTCGTTGTCGGTGTAGTTCATGTAATACATGTCGTGTTCGCTCGCGTCGTGCCTTATCTTCAGAGTGGGATTGAGCCTTGTCAGTTCCTGGAGTTCATTCTCCATGGACAGAATGCAGCGTATTATGATTGTGCTTTTGGCATCCACCACCACGCTGTCACCAAACACTTGCGGAAAGCGTTTGTACATTCTGTGCGCTATGTCACGGTGCTGTTGTGCCCCGAGTTCGGTCAGTTCGCCGTAGCGGTTGTCGCTCTCACGGCACATTAACCTCACCTTGCGCATCACCTCCTTGCCCGTGTCGGTCAACTTGCCGGCAGAGTCGGCACGGCACAAGATGCCGAGTGTCTTGTAATAATCGTCTTTGTCGATGAGAAAACGCGACCCGTGCCGTCCGTAATGTGAGATGTAAAAGGGCTTCTTGCCTTTCGGTGCAGGTGTCAGTGGCTTTGTCGGCGCAGGATAGGCAAGGTAGTTGCTGCCTGCAAGATTGACGTTCTGTTCTATCTCTTTGCGCGATTCCTGTGACCATGCACTGGCGGTAAAAAGCAAAGAAAGGAATGTGACATAAAATATCTTCATAGTCCACGCTCGCCGTTAGTTCTGTTGTGACATTCCGAGAGGCCGGAAACACGTCTGTAAAAGGGCTGTCCGACCGCTTTCTGTCTCGTGCAAAGATACGACAAAATATTTCAACAATAAAATTTTTTTTGTAATTTTGCTCATGTAAAAACATATTTGCAATGGCAAAGAACACCAACAATCTCACGCCGATGATGAAGCAGTTCTTTGACCTGAAGGCCAAGCATCCCGAGGCGTTGCTTCTGTTCAGGTGCGGCGACTTCTACGAAACATACCACGATGATGCAGTTGAGGCATCGCGCATCCTCGGCATAACACTCACAAAAAGGAACAATTCAGCACAGGGAGACTCCACTGACATGGCCGGTTTCCCCCATCATGCGCTCGATACATACCTGCCCAAACTCATCAGGGCAGGCAAAAGGGTTGCCATCTGCGACCAGTTGGAAGACCCGAAACTCACGAAGAAACTTGTCAAGAGAGGCATTACGGAACTGGTGACACCCGGTGTCGCCATGTCGGACAATGTGCTCAACAACAAGGAAAACAACTTCCTTGCCGCCCTGCACTTCGGAAAAGGGGCTATAGGAGTGTCGTTTCTCGACATCTCAACAGGCGAGTTCCTCGTCGACGAGGGTACTGCCGACAACGTGGCGAAACTCTTGGGCAACTTCCAACCGAAGGAGGTGCTCTACAACAGAAACCAACGGCGCGACTTCATACAGTTCTTCGGCAGCAGGTATTGTGTGTTTGAACTCGACGACTGGGTGTTTACGGAGCAGACGGCACGCCAGAAACTGCTTCACCAATTCAATGTCAAGAACCTCAAGGGCTTCGGTGTGGAGCACCTGAAGAACGGTCTGGTGGCTGCAGGGGCAATCATGCAGTATCTTGAAATCACGCAGCACACCAACACGGCACATATCAGCAGCATCTCAAGAATAGAGGAAGAGCGGTATGTGAGACTTGACAATTTCACAATAAGATCACTGGAATTGGTCTGTCCGATGAATGAAGGCGGACAGTCATTGCTCGGTGTCATAGACCGCACGATAACGCCGATGGGCAGCCGTCTGATGCGCCGTTGGGTGGTCTTTCCGCTGAAGGAGAAGCGCAAAATCGACGCACGTCTCGATGCTGTGGACAGTTTCTTCCGCCAGCCGGAGGTGAGTGACACTGTGGAAGGGAAACTCCACCTCGTCGGAGACATGGAACGCATGATATCAAAGGCGGCAGTGGGCAGAATCAGTCCGCGTGACGTGGTGCAGTTGAAGAATGCCCTTGTGGCGCTGCAGGACGTGAAGGCGGCTTGCCTGCACTCGGAAAACGACACGCTTCACAGTATGGGCGAGAGACTGGAACTGTGCAGCGAACTGTGCGAAAGGATAGAAAAGGAGATGGTGGCGGAGCCTCCTCTGCTGCTCAACCGCGGCAACGTGATACGTCAGGGCTACGACAGCCAACTCGACGAACTGCGCGAGATATCACAGGGAGGACGCGACTATCTGCTCAACATACAGCAGCGTGAGGTGGAAAAGACCGGCATCAGTTCACTGAAAGTTGGCTACAACAACGTGTTCGGCTACTATCTTGAGGTGCGCAACACTTTCAAGGACAAGGTGCCGCAGGAGTGGGTGCGCAAGCAGACCTTGGCACAGGCTGAGCGATACATCACCCAGGAACTGAAAGAATATGAGGAGAAGATTCTCGGGGCGGACGAGAAGATACAGTCATTGGAGGAGAAACTGTTTACTGAACTTGTCGCCGAGATGCAGAAATACATCGTTCCCATACAGCAGGATGCCGTGGTCGTGGCGCAGATAGACTGTCTGCTCTCTTTTGCCAACGTGGCAAAAGAACACCGCTACATACGCCCCCAGATTGACGACACCTTCGTTCTTGACATCCGCCAGGGACGTCATCCGGTGATAGAAACGCAGATGCCTGCAGGCGAGAACTATGTTCCCAACGATGTGTATCTCGACAATGAGAAACAGCAGATAATGATTATCACCGGTCCTAATATGGCAGGTAAGTCGGCATTGCTGCGCCAGACGGCTCTCATAGTGCTGCTTGCACAGATAGGATGCTATGTTCCTGCCGACTCGGCTCGTGTGGGCTTGGTGGACAAGATATTCACCCGTGTGGGCGCATCCGACAACATCTCGTTGGGAGAATCCACGTTTATGGTGGAGATGACGGAGGCTGCCAACATACTGAACAACGTGTCTGACCGTTCGCTGGTGCTCTTTGATGAGTTGGGACGCGGCACTTCCACCTACGACGGCATATCCATAGCGTGGGCGATAGTGGAGTATCTGCACGACAACAAGCACGCACAGGCACGCACTCTATTTGCCACACACTATCATGAACTCAACGAGATGGAGAGCAAGTTTGACCGTATAAAGAACTATAATGTCAGCGTGCGCGACATTGACGGTCAGGTGATATTCCTCCGTAAACTCGAGCGTGGCGGTTCGGCACACTCTTTCGGTATCCATGTAGCGGAGATTTCGGGTATGCCGAAGTCCATTGTGCGCCGTGCAAACGTGGTGCTGAAGCAACTCGAGGCACCGTCGAGGGAAGCGGCATCGGCTGCCGGTGACAAGCGGCAGGAGGGCGACATCACGGCGAAGGTGGCGCAACTGAACGGTGCAAGCGACGGTATGCAACTGTCGTTCTTTCAACTTGACGACCCTGTACTGTCGCAGATACGCGACGAGATAATAGGTCTCGACATCAACAACCTCACGCCTATGGAGGCACTCAACAAACTCAATGACATAAAAAAGATACTCGCAGGGTAGCCCTACCCCACGAGTATCTGTATGTTTTCCCAAGTTGGACTTGCTGCCGGCTTGGGATTATTCGTGCCTTATGGCTTCTATCGGGTCCATGTTGGCAGCCTTGCGCGCAGGGATATATCCGAAGATGACACCTATGAACACGCATACGCCGAAACTAACCCATATAGACCACATCGGAACACTTGACGGCATACCGAACTTGGGCACTATAAAGCCTGATGCTCCACAGCCCACCAATATGCCGAGAAAACCGCCTGTCAACGATATGAGTATGGATTCGATGAGGAACTGCAGTGATATGACGAGACCGGTCGCGCCCACTGACATACGGAGACCTATCTCCTTGGTGCGCTCCGTCACCGAAACGAGCATGATGTTCATGATGCCTATGCCTGCGACAAGCAGCGAGAAAGCCGCTGCAACGACAAGGATGAGCGTCACAGTGTCCATGGTTGACGACATGGTCTGCATCATCTCAGCCTGCGAACGGATAGTGAAATCGTCGCTGTCGCCGCTCGTGTCCTTTATCTTATGCTGCGAACGGAGTATCTGGGTCAGTTCTTCGATGGCGGCATCCGACATCTCCTCGGTGATGGCAGAGCAGTTTATGCTTGAGAAGAACGTCTGTGCGACGATACGTTTCATCACTGTCGTGTAGGGAGCGATTATGACATTGTCCTGGTCCATGCCCCAAGAGTTGTAGCCTTTGGACTTCAGTACGCCCACGATACGCATCGGTATGGACTTGAAACGGATTGTCTTGCCTACGGCATCCGCCCCCTCGCCCAGCAGTTCGTCTACGACAGTCTTGCCCACGACACACACTTTGGCAGACTTCTTTATGTCCTCCTCGGTGAAGCATTCACCGTCTTCCACTACCCATTGCTTGATGTCGAGATACTCAGGACTTTCGCCGTAGACGCTGGTATTGGTGTTGTTGTTGCCGTAGACCACCTGTCCAGAGGCGGTAACTTCGGGCGACACGTCGGTGACAAACTTCTTTTCCTCGAGTATTTTCTCATAGTCGGCAATCTTCAGTGTCTGCATTGACGACGGATCCTGACGGACACCGCCACGCATATCGGCACCGGGCCTTATGGTGATGAGGTTGGTTCCCATGGTGGAGAGTTCCTTGCGGATGCTCTCTTTTGAACCCTGTCCGATGCTCATCATTATGATGACCGCCGCCACACCGATGATGATGCCGAGTGCACTGAGGAAACTCCGCATCTTGTTGTTGGCAACAGCCTTGAATGAAACTTTGAAGAGATTAAGTATATTCATGTTTTAATCGTCTTGTGGTTTTGGCAATGCCGCCAGTGCTTCTGCGGCTGACTTGATGTTGTTGTTGGTTGTGTCCTCGCGAATCTTGCCGTCACGCAGGTTGATATTGCGGCTTGAATACTCCGCAATCTCGGGATTGTGGGTGACGAAGATTATCGTGTGCCCCTGCTTGTAGAGTTCCTGGAAGAGCACAAGCATCTCAAAGGAAGTGCGTGTGTCGAGGTTTCCCGTTGCCTCGTCCGCCAGCAGCACCGCCGGATCGTTCACCAAGGCGCGTGCTATGGCGACACGCTGCATCTGTCCGCCCGACATCTGGTTGCTCTTGTGGTCAAGTCTGTCGCCCAGACCTACGGACTCCAGGGCCTTTATCGCAGCCTCACGGCGTTGGCTGGCACTGTATTTGTTGTTGTACATGAGCGGAAGTTCCACGTTCTCAATGGCGGTTGTCTTCGGCAGGAGGTTGTAGTTCTGGAACACAAAACCGATTTTGCGGTTTCTCAGATGTGCCCTCTGGTTCTTTGACATCTGCCTTACCGACACTCCGTCGAGGTAGTATTCGCCGCTTGTAGGCGTGTCGAGGCATCCCAACTGGTTAAGAAGCGTGGACTTTCCGGAACCTGATGTGCCCTGGATAGTCACGAACTCGCCCTCGTAAATCTTGAAACTCACGCCGCGGAGAGCCTTCACCGTTTCCGAACCAACCTGGAAATAGCGTTTCACGTTGTCGAGTTCGATGACGACTTTCCTGTTGTCTTTCTGTTCACTCATAATTGTCTTCTGGTAAATTATGACCGCTTATTTCTTGGGAGCGCCTCCGCCGTTGCCGCTGTTACCGCTCTTTTTCTTGTCGTTTTTCGGTCCTGGCATGAACGGATTGGATGTTGTCTCCTCTTCCTCATCACCGTCTTGCGCCTGTGATATGTTGAAGTCGGTGAGCACTTCCGTGCCTTCTGATATGCCGGAAACAATCTCTGTGAGCGTGCCGTTGGTAGTTCCGATTTCGACAGCGTGTGCCTTGAACGTGTTGCCTTCGCGTGTCCAGAGTTTGTTCTTCGCCTTTACGTCATCGATAGTCTCGCCGTCAGTCATGATGGCATCGTTGGGAGTGAAGCGCAAAGCCTTTGAAGGCACTGCCAGCACGTTGTTTTTTTCCAGTGTGTAAATGGTGACATTGGCGGTCAGGCCGGGCTTGAGTTTGAGGTCGTCATTGGGTGCGGAGATAACGACTTCATAGGTCACGACATTCGACTCGGTGGTTGCCTCCTGGCGAACCTGTGTGACAGAGCCGTTGAAAACATCATCCGGGAAGGCATCGACGGTAAATGTCACGCGCTGTCCCTCCACTACTCCACCTATGTCAGCCTCGTCGATGTCGGCGATAACGCGCATGTCGGTCAAGTCCTGGGCTATGTTGAAGAGCGTAGGAGTGGTCATTGCGGAAGCCACGGTCTGTCCTTCCTCAACCTCCTTCGACAGGATGATGCCGTCGATAGGCGATGTTATGGTGGCGTAGCCGAGGTTTGTGCGTGCCTTTTCCACTGCCTGCTGCTGTATCTTTACCTGCTGCACAGCCTGCTCATACGACAGTCGTGCGCTCTCGAAATCATTGGCAGCGATGAGTCCTTTGTCGTAGAGGTTCTTGTAGCGTGTGTAGTTTGCCTTCTGGTATGTGAGGCTGCTCTGTGCGTTTGCGAGGTTGCTCTGTGCCGAGTTGAGTTCCGACACGAGGTTGGTCTTGTCGAGTTCGGCGATGACCTGACCCTTCTTGACCACCGAGTTGTAGTCTACATATATCTTGTCAATGATACCTGACACCTGAGTACCTACCTCCACCTTGGTCACAGGCTCTATTGTTCCCGTGGCGGTGATGCTCGTTGAGATATTCTGTTTCGACACTTTGGCGGTTGAGTAGGTGACGCTCTTCTCGCTGCTGCATGCTGTCATTAGTGCGAGGGCTATGATTGCAAGCCCTGTGTTCACTGTCTTTTTCATATATGTTCTGTTTTTCTTCTTTGTATAATGTGTGTGTATGGGGCTTTAGATGTCTATGTCGCCGCCGTTGTAGAAGTTGAGCATCTGCATGCTCAGTATGGTTGTGTATTTGCTTTCGAGGCGGTTCTGCTCGGCATTGAGCAGTGTTGTCTTGCCGGTAGTGAGTTCCTGGATGTTCTTGAGACCCTCCTTGAACTGCTCGCTCACGAGTTCGTAACTCTCCTTGGCGCTCTCGGTGCTGACCTGTGCCGACTTGAACCGCGCCTGATTGGTGTTGGCGTCGAGCCAGTAACCCTCGATAGTGCTCCACAGTTCCTTCTGTTTGTCCTGCAGGTCGAGTTGCTGTTCCTGCTGCTGAATCTTTGCCTTGCGTATGCTTGTCTTCGTCGAACGCTGGTCAAAGAGCGGTATGCTCAGGTTCACTCCCAAGCCTCCGGTGAGGTTGCTCTTCATCTGCTTTGTCCATGCATTGTCGGATATGGAGGTGGTTGACGCACCTATGGAACCGTTGATGCCTATTGTCGGCATATAGCCTGCGCGCGCTATCTTTTCCTGGAGTTTGCCTGCCTCTATTCCCAACTGTGCATTCTTTATCTCGGGACGTGTGACAAGCGCATTGCCATAGATGTCCGCCATGGACGGAACGGCAGCGAGTGCCGCGTCATCGCTGGCTTCGGGTATCACGATGTCAAAGTCATTGGTGTCGGTGAGTTCCAGCAATTGCTTGAGTTGGAGTTTGTAGCGTGCCACCTGACCCTGTGCATTGACGAGGTTATACTCGTCGGTTGCCGTCTGTGATTCCAGTTGTGCCACCTCCGCTTTCGCCATTGTGCCGGTGGCATACATCTCCTGTCCGCGCTTGAGATTAGCCTTGCTGATGTCAAGCACCTGCTCATAGACCTTTATGGACTCTGTGTTGTAGAGTATCTGGACATACAGTTGGGTAATCTGTTCCTGTATGCTGTTGGCGGTGGTCTGTGCCGTAAGGTCCGCCTGTTGTTCTGTTATCTCGCTCTGTTTGATTGTGTTGGTGTTCTTGTTGCCGTTCCACACCGTCCAGTTTGCGCCGATGTTGTAGTTTCCGTTGTAGGACGTCTTGTTGACCTTGGTGTCGACATATCCGTTGGTAACACTTGTTCCGCCGCCTTCGGGGAACGGTCTGTAACTGATGTTGTGTCCTGTGGAGAAGTTGAGTGAGGGCAACAACTGCGACTTGGCCTGTTTTGTGTCTTCGGAAGAAGACTCTTTCTGCAGTTTGTTTTTCTGCAACTGGATGTTGTGCTCAAGGGCATAACTGATGCATTCTTTCAGTGTCCATTGCTTCTGTGCATACAACGGCACCGACAAAACAAGCGTCATTCCCACGGCAATGATTTTCTCTCTCATGTCTTGATTCTTTGTTTCGCTTTGTCTGTTTGTAAATGTTACATACGCTTAGATATGCAAAGACCGCAGACAGTTTAACTGCTTGCGGTCTTATTAACACGAACTTAACATTCCTTTTTACTTTTTTGCCCTGTGCATACACCACACTCCGAGCAGTATGAACGGCACGCTGAGTATCTGACCCATATTGAAAAGCATGCCGGACTCGAAACTTACCTGTATGTCTTTGGTGTATTCTATGAAGAAACGGAACGTGAATATGAGTGCCAGACAGAGGCCGAAATAGAATCCGCGGCCAGTTTCCACCTTGCGCTTACGGTAGAAATACAGTCCCACAAAGAAGAAACAGAAGTAGGCAATTGCCTCATAGAGTTGTCCCGGATGACGTGGCAGCATGTCCACCCGCTCGAATATGAACGCCCAAGGCACGTCTGTCACCTTGCCTATAATCTCGGAGTTCATGAGGTTTCCGAGGCGTATGAAGCACGCTGTGACAGGTGTCGCTATGGCAATGTTGTCGAGCACCGTCCACAGTTTCACCTTCGTGTGGCGGCTATAGAGCCAAAGGGCTATCATCAGACCGATTGTTCCGCCATGGGAAGCGAGCCCTTCGTAGCCCGTAAACTTCCATCCTCCCTCGGGAAGGAAGTGTATGGGCAGCAGCATTTCCACGATATGCTTGCCTGAAGTGAGGAAATAGTCGGGTTGGTAGAATATGCAGTGCCCCAGACGTGCGCCTATAAGGATGCCTACGAAGCAGTAGATGAACAGCGGTTCAAACTTTTCCGCACCTATCTTCTGGTCTTTGTAGAGCCACTGCACCATGAAATAGGCACCGACAAGCCCCAGGAGCCAGCACAGCGAATACCACCTTATAGTGATGAATCCCAGGCTGATGGCTGTCGTGTCGGGATTCCATACGATATAATTTAGAAGGTCCAGCATCTCCCTACCCTATTTTTGTTAAACGTTGAAACGGAAGTGCATGATGTCTCCGTCCTGCACTATGTATTCCTTACCCTCGATTCCGAGTTTTCCTGCCTCGCGTACGGCAGCCTCACTGCCGTAGTTTATGTAGTCGTCATACTTGATGACCTCAGCACGGATAAACCCTTTCTCGAAGTCGGTGTGTATCACTCCGGCGCACTGCGGTGCCTTCCAACCCTTGTGATAGGTCCATGCCTTCACCTCCATCTCGCCTGCGGTGATGAATGTCTCGAGGTTCAGGAGCGAGTAGGCTTTCTTTATCAGGCGGTTGACGCCGCTCTCTTCCAGCCCCAACTCTTCGAGGAACAGTTGCTTGTCCTCGTAACTCTCCAGTTCGGCAATGTCCTCTTCCGTCTTGGCTGCCACAATCATGCTCTCCGCACCCTCTTCTTTTGCCAGTTCTTCCACCTGCTTTGTCCACTTGTTGCCTTCCTTGGCAGATGTCTCGTCCACATTGCAGACATAGAGCACGGGCTTGCTTGTCAGCAGGAAGAGGTTTCTTGCGGCATCCTGTTCCTCTTTCGAATCGAAACTGACGGTGCGTGCGTTCTTGCCCTGAAGCAGCGCATCACGGTAGGCTTCCATGACTTTTGCCTCCACCTTGGCATCCTTGTTGCCGGTGGAAGCCACCTTCTGGGTCTTGGCGAGCCGAGAGTCGATTGTCTCCAAGTCCTTGAGTTGCAGTTCGGTGTCGATTATTTCCTTGTCGCGGATAGGGTCTATCGTACCGTCAACATGGGTGATGTTCTCATCCTCAAAGCAGCGCAGCACATGGATAATGGCATCCGTCTCGCGGATATTGCCGAGAAACTTGTTGCCGAGACCCTCGCCTTTGCTTGCTCCCTTCACCAGTCCGGCGATGTCGACTATCTCGCAGGTGGCAGGGACAATGCGTCCGGGATGCACCAATTCGGCAAGTTTTGTCAACCGTTCGTCGGGCACTGTGATGACGCCGACGTTGGGTTCGATTGTACAGAAAGGAAAATTTGCTGCCTGTGCCTTTGCACTTGACAGACAATTAAACAAGGTGGACTTGCCCACGTTGGGCAGTCCCACTATACCACATTTTAATGCCATTCTTGTATCAAGTATATTTGTTTCCGGCCGAAACAGTCTCTGTTTCCTGCCGTATGTATTCTTTTTCCGACCGCAAAGGTAACGCTTTATTTTGGTTTTGTCAATTATGGAGTGTCAAAAACCGCTGTTCGGCTCACGTATGGGGCTGACTCAATGCCGTGTAGCCGAAGTCTTGGCGTTTCTTGTCGGCGGAGCATATATGGAGGGTAGAGTAGGGGCTTCAGTGCGCCTCCAGCCAGTTGTCGCCCCAACCGCAGTCTGCCACAAGGGGAACACGCAGTTTGTATGCTCCCTGCATCTCCTCCATGACGATGCGTTCCACCTTTTCTTCCTCGCCGGGACACACTGAAAAGTTGAGTTCATCGTGTACCTGGAGTATCATCTTCGAGCGTATGCCCTCGTCATTGAACCGCTTGAAAATCCTCACCATAGCCAGTTTGATGATGTCGGCAGCCGATCCCTGTATGGGAGCGTTTATGGCGTTGCGCTCGGCAAAGCCTCTCACGGTGGCGTTGGCGGAGTTTATGTCGGGCAGGTACCGCCGTCTGTGGAAGAAGGTTTCGACGTAGCCGTTCTGCCGTGCTTCCTCTTTCGCACGTTCCATATAGTCTTTTACGCGCGGGAAAGTCTCGAAATAGCCGTCCATGAGTGCCTTTGCCTCGCTGCGGTCTATGAGAAGCCGCTCGGCGAGACCCCATGTGGTGATGCCGTAGATGATGCCGAAATTGGCGCGTTTTGCCTTGGTGCGCTCATCGCGTGTCACCTCGCCGATGTCCTTCTTGTACACTTTTGCAGCGGTGGAGGCATGTATGTCGAGTCCGTTCTCAAAGGCATGAATCATGTTTTCGTCCTCTGAGAGGTGAGCCATGACACGGAGTTCAATCTGCGAATAGTCTGCTGAAAAGAATTTACATCCTGTTTCTGGAATGAAACACTTGCGTATTTCCTTTCCGTCTTCGCCCCTTACCGGAATGTTCTGTAGGTTGGGATTGCTCGAAGAGAGCCGTCCTGTCGCTGTGACAGCCTGGTTGAACGAGGTGTGGATGTGTCCTGTGTGTGGATTGACGAGTTGGGGTAGGGCATCGACATAGGTGCTGATGAGTTTCTTCAATCCTCTGTAGTCCAATATCTTCCTTACTATCTCGTGTTTTGAGGCGTGCTTTTGCAGTTCCTCCTCACTGGTCACGAACTGCCCGGTCTTGGTCTTCTTGGGCTTGTCGACAATCTTCATCTCGCCGAACAGCACGTCTCCGACTTGCCGGGGTGACGAGATGTTGAACGAATGTCCGGCAAGTTCGTAAATCTGATGCTCTATCCCGTTCATCCTCTCGGTGAAAATTACTGACGTTTCGCCAAGAGTTTTCAGGTCGAGAACTACGCCGTTGTACTCCATGTCTGCCAGTACATATATCAGAGGCATCTCTATTTCATAGAACAGTTGTTCCATTCCGTTGTCGCTGATCTGCGGTTTGAGGATGTCATAGAGGCGCATTGTGACATCGGCATCTTCGCACGCATACTCATAGACGAGGGTAGGGGGCAGGTCGCGCATGGACTTCTGCTGTTTGCCGGCAGGACCTATGAGTTCCTCTATGTGGATAGTGCGGTAGTGGAGCATCGTTTCCGCCATGTAGTCCATGCCGTGTTGCAATTCGGGATTTATGAGATAGTGGGCTATCATCGTGTCGAAGAGTTCGCCGCAGACATTTATGCCGTAGTTGCGCAGCACCTGTATGTCGTACTTGATGTTCTGTCCGATTTTTCTGATTTTGCCGTTTTCAAACAGGGGACGGAAAATTTCGACCACTGACTGTGCCTTTTCCGCATCATCGGGCACGGCAACATAAAATGCCTTTCCTTTCTCCACGGAAAAACTGAATCCCACTAATTTTGCGTCAATGGCATTGACTGAAGTGGTCTCCGTATCTAAAACGAGATTTTCAAATGTCAATAAAAAATCACAAATCCTCTGCAATTCCTCCACGGACTCAACGAGTTGATAGTCGTGAGGGGTGGTTTCTAACGTCTCAAAACTGGCGTTTTTTTCGTCGTCTGTACTCTCGGGCGGGAAAAAGCCGAATAAATCGGGTTGGGAATTAACTTTTTTTTGAGACGGAGTACTTTTTTTAAGAATCTTGTTTGCGAGCGTCTTAAATTCCAGTTCGGAGAGTAGGGCGTTGAGTTTTTCTTCATCGTGTTCTCTCATCTGGAATTTTTCCATGTCGAGGTCGACAGGGACATCGGTGCGGATGGTGGCGAGGAACTTCGACATCTTTATGTCTTCGGTTGCCGCTTCCACCTTTTCCTTCATCTTGCCTTTCAGTTCCTGTGTGTGGGAAAGCAACCCTTCGATTGACCCGAACTGGTTTATGAGTTGGGTGGCGGTCTTCGGTCCGATGCCGGGACAGCCGGGGAAGTTGTCAGCAGAGTCGCCCATGAGCGCCAGGATGTCTATGACCTGGAGTGGGGTAGTGATGCCGAATTTCTCGCAGACCGCCTTTTCGTCGAGCATCTCGTAGCCTCCCCCGTGGCGCGGACGGTAGATACAGACGTTTCCGCCCACCAGTTGACCGTAGTCTTTATCGGGCGTAAGCATATAGGTTTCAACGCCTTGAGAACCTGCTTTCAGCGCAAGCGTGCCGATGATGTCATCGGCTTCGAAGCCTTCAGCCTCGAGACAGGTGATGTGCATCGCCGCCAAGAGGTCTTTGATAATCGGCACCGCCAGCCGTATGTCCTCGGGCGTCGCCTCGCGCTGTGCCTTGTATTCGGGGAAAACATCGTTGCGGAATGTCTTGCCCAAGTCAAAAGCCACGGCGATATGGGTGGGTTTCTCCTTGGTGAGCACCTCGTTGAGAGTGTTCATGAAGCCAACGATGGCGGAGGTATTGAGACCCTTGGAGTTGATGCGCGGATTTTTTATGAAAGCATAATATGACCTGTAGATGATAGCGTATGCGTCAATAAGGAACAATTTATCCATATATACAATCTTTAATGCTGGTAAAATTACAAAAAAACACCCACAATTACACGCAATTTGAGTAATTTTGCAGCATAATAACGTTTGCGAATGGATTATCTGTCAACAATAAAAAGTCCGATACAACAGGAACTTGAAGATTTCTCACAATTGTTCGCCTCTTCGTTGACTTTCGGTGACGGACTGCTCGACGAGGTGTTGGGCTATATCCGCCGACGTGCCGGAAAGCGCATGCGCCCTATGCTCATCCTCTTGATGGCCAAGGCTTTCGGTGAAGTTTCACAGGTTTCGCAGTATGCTGCCGTAGGTCTGGAACTGCTTCATACGGCTTCTCTCGTCCACGATGATGTGGTCGACGAGAGCGAGGAACGACGAGGACAGGCATCGGTCAACAGCCTGTATGACAACAGAATATCCGTCTTGGTCGGCGATTTCATCCTTTCCACTGCGCTGCTCAAGATTTCGCAGACCCGCAATCACCGCATCGTGGACTATCTCGCCAGACTCGGCATGACGCTGAGCAACGGCGAACTGCTCCAACTTGCCAATATCGACAACCGCGATCTGTCGGAAAAGGTCTATTACGATGTCATAAAACAGAAGACCGCAGCCCTCTTTGAGGCTTGCGCAGCCACTGGTGCCATCAGTTCTGGTGCAAGCGATGAAACCGTGGAAAAAGCACGTTTGTTCGGTCAAAATCTCGGTATCGCTTTCCAAATCAGGGACGATATATTCGACTATTATGACGATGGAGAAATAGGAAAGCCCACTGGCAACGACATGGCGGAGGGCAAACTGACGCTCCCGGTGCTCTATGCGCTCAACTCAACACAAAACAAGGAGTTTACGGAGATTGCCTACAAGGTGAAAGACCGCAATGTCACTAAGGAAGAGATAGCCCGGTTGGTGGCGTTTACCAAGGAAAACGGCGGCATGGAATATGCCGAACGGACCATGATGAAATACCGTGACAGGGCTCTGGAATTTATCGAAAACGAGGTGAAAAAGCCTGAGATAGCCAAGGCTCTCGTGGCTTATGTCGACTTTGTGGCTGCCAGAAAACTCTGACGGACGCGTCTTTCTACCGACCGTTTTTTGCGTTTTTCATCAAGAAAAATCCTGACAAACAATCTCTTAAAACTGCCTTCGGAATTCAGCAACCCGAATTTTGCTCCAAAAAACCGCCAAAAATCACATTTGGCACAACTGCTTGTCTTTCAGAAAAGTACAGAGATAGCAAAACGAAAGCAAAGTTCTTGTTCTGCAAAAGCACCGTTCTTGCCTCCTCAAAGCACCGTTCTTGGTCTCTCACTACATATGTAATGACTGTGTAAGTACCTTGTTTTAGCGATGCAAGAACGGTGCTTTTGCAAAATGGCACAACCGCTCTTGGTGTGCAGAAATTTCCGGCTTGTACAAAAACACCCTTTTTGGCAGGAAACGATTTTCTATATCGCGAAAAATCAGTGAACCTTTTTTGTGATGAAAAATTTACATATTCCTGTTTTTGTTTATCCGTTTTCGTCTTTCAACAAAAAAAGGAGTGTGTGTCAAAACTGGCACACACTCGTTCTTTCTACAGGCTGTAAGCCCTGCTACACATAGC
>CAVFZF010000030.1:0-22373 GCA_963627025.1 Bifidobacteriaceae bacterium
CAAGGGCAGGATTTCCGTCGGGAAGTCCTGCCCTTTTCCTTCCCCTCTTTTCCTGTGTTGTCAATTTCAAATGAGATAATTGCGTGACGGCTATTGATAGGGTCACAGGGACAGGTATTTGATATAGGACTCATTTGCTTCAGCTCCCAACGGCAAGCCATTTCCGTCTGTATGCACGACTGGCTTGACAAGACCTGCAAGGTGGAGTGTGACGAGACTACCGAGTGGATGCTCAGCAGCATGCGCCTGGCCTCGCTGGGCGACCAGCTGAAGTACCACAACAAGGTGATGCTCGACACGCCACCCTACAACTCCGAATACCTTGACGATATTCTCGGAGCGATAGACAAGCACTATCTCCTGAAGTTCAAGTACGTCTCGGCTTTCGGTACTGAGAGCGACATCGTATTGCAACCAGCCTTCGTGAGATACTTCAAGCAGCGGTGGTACGTTATTGGGGTGAAAGAGTCGTCTTCAGATACCGACGAGAAGAAACTCGTTCGTTGCCTGCCTTTCGACCGCATCAGTTATCTGAAGGTAATCTGCGAGAAGCATCCGTTGTCGGCAGAAATGAAGCGTTTCCTCACTCCCGAAAACTACTACGAGGATTGCTTTGGCATCATGCGTATGGAGAACGAGCCAGTGGAACGCATCCGCATCCGTGCTTTCTATCCCGAGTACAACCTGATAGAGGAAGTGCCGCTGCATGAGAGTCAACGACGGTTGACGGAATCGAAGGACGGCCTGTACCGCGAGTACGAACTCACCGTGCGCCCCAGCCGCGACTTCCTGCAAGAACTGCTCTGGCACGGCCGCAACATCATGGTGCTGCAGCCCGAGAGTCTGCGGCAGAAGATGATAGGCATTCTGCAAGACATGACAAGGAGCTACCAAACGGGCGAGTGTACCAACGGAGAACAGGAAATAAGTTGACGTAATGGACAAGAAAAGTTCCTGATTATTTCAGGAACTTTCTATATAGTTTCCAACCGAGCAACGCCCCGTCAAGCAATCCTGCTCCTGTTGAAAAAAGATTTGCCAGCCTCAAGGAAGGTGTCTGCATCATTTTCTTCTCCGGGTGAAACAACCCATTCCACAACTTCCCAATCCTTTTTTCGTTGACAGCCAATTCTTCCCGCAATACAGATTTTCTGCGCTGAATGTCATCAAGCGAACTATATGTTCTTTTTGATGTTTCCATAATCCTTATTCCATCAATATACTAGCAAGAAACTTGACCAACGGTTTTTCTATCAATGACTTACGGAATAGAATGCACGCAACGAACAAGAATACATACACCGTTCCTACAATGCAGAATGCTATCGTGTCGCCAACTATGTTTGCCATGGCATAGGCAAGCCCGAACGAGAAATATGTCAGTGCCAACAAGAATAGAATAGCGACAGTCAATACGACTGTAAGAGCAGTTATCAGTCTCACAGCCTTCTCCACGATATTCAGTCGGATATACTCTCCCTTTAGCGAAGCGTATTTTTTTAACTCCTCTATAAGTCGGGCAATGGTTTCAATATTGTGGTCGTTGCTGAACATTCAGTAGTTTTTCGACGGTAGAGTTGGCATAACCTCTACTTATTCTTCCGTAGCAGTTGCGTCCTTGATATCGTCTACAAGATCATCAACATCTTTTTTTGAAAGGCGAATGTTGTGTTTCTTACAGAAATCATCAATGGTATCAACAAGTTTCTTCTGAGTTTCCGAACCTTTTTCCGGTGCCATAAGAACACCGAGTGCTGCGCCTGCGATTGCTCCGCCGAGGAATGCACCTAAATAACCTAATGTTTTCATATCCTAAATAGTTGAATTGTGATGTATGCAAAAGTAAGCAAAGTTTTCCTAACTGCAAGTTTTTTCTCTGTAAAATGGGTGCTTTAACATATTTTATGCGTGCTTTCGCGATATAAGTGTTGTTTTACGATGGATTATTAGTATCTTCGCACTCGTATTGAAATCGTATTACCGGAATTGAATAACATAAAAATACAAAGCAAAAGTTATGAAGAAGAATTTCGTAATCTGTGCCAGCTTGGTCTTGGTTTCGGCACTTACGGGTTGTAAGTCGTCTGAAAGTGCATATAAGAAGGCCTATGAGAAAGCAAAAGCATCGGAGACATCTGTTGCTCAAACAGAAGAAACCGTAGTGGAGACTCCTGTGGTTACTCCGATGGTGGAAACTCCTGCTACACGCACGACTGTGGTGACATCCACTTCTACAAACGTTGAAAATGAAGCCGTTCGTACGGAAGAGCTGTCAGTAGTTGATGGCGCAGCGCTGAAAAACTATAGTGTTGTGGTTGGCTCGTTCAGTCTCAAGGCAAACGCAGAGGGCTTGGCAAAGACATTGCGTTCATCTGGTTACGAATCGCGTATAGCCTATAATGCGGGTAGAAATATGTATCGGGTCGTAGCGTCAAGTTTTAACACTAAGTCAGATGCGGTGGCTTCACGCGATCAGTTGCGTGCGAAGTATCCTGACGCATGGTTGCTTTTCCAAAAATAAACATATTGTGCCGCGCATCCTGTCTATTGATTACGGAAAGAAACGCACAGGTATAGCAGTCACCGATCCGCTTCAGATTATTGCTGGCGGATTGGTGACTGTCGCAACAACAGAGCTTTATGACTTCCTGGTTGACTACATTGCCAAAGAGGAAGTGGAACGTATAATAGTCGGAAAACCAATTCAGCCCAATGGGCAACAGAGCGAGAATTTTGCGAGGGTAGAGCAGTTCTGTAACAGATGGAGGAAACGTCAGAGCGTCCCATTAGAGTATTACGATGAGAGATTCACATCTGTGCTGGCTCACCGGACAATGATTGATGCCGGGCTAGGCAGAAAACGGAGGGCTGACAAGGGGCTTGTTGACGAGATAAGTGCGACTATCATACTTCAAGATTGGATGAGAAGTAGAAAATGATATTACCTATTTATATATACGGTATGCCCGTTCTGCGCAATGTGGCGCAGGATATTCAGGGGGATTATCCTGATTTGGGGCAGTTCATAAGTGATATGTGGGACACGCTGAAGCAGTCCGAAGGAATTGGATTGGCTGCTCCGCAAGTGGGAAAGGATATCAGGGTGGTTGTGATAGACCTTGATCTCTTGTCTGAAGACCTGCCAGAATACAAAGACTTTAGGAAAGTCTACATCAACGGACATATTGTCGAGTATGACGACAAGAACAAGGAGACCCTTGAGGAGGGTTGTCTTTCCTTGCCCGGACTACAGGAGAGGGTGACACGTCCCACCCGTATTAGGGTGCAATATATGGACGAGTCCTTTCAGAAACATGACGAATGGATTGAAGGATATCTTGCTCGCGTTATACAACACGAATTTGATCACTTGGAGGGAATTGTCTTTGCCGACAGACTTTCTCCTTTGAGGAAGCAATTGGTAAAGACCAAGTTGAAATCTTTCCTTCAAGGAAACGTAAGGTGCAGGTATAAGTATAAGACACGTCATCAATAGTTTACGCATTCTTGTTTGGGGTGAAAAGGCTGATATTGCTTGCTTGTTGTTTTGTGCTTGGCCTACACGCCAAGGCGCAGTTTAACATTGATCGTATGCTTACAAGTGGCGAGATTGCTCTCCACTATGAGGATTATGTGTTGTCAATACAATATTTCAACCAGATAATATCACTGCGCCCACAATTATACAAGCCGTGGCAATTGCGTGGAGCGGCAAAGTTCTATCTCGAAGATTTTGCCGGTGCCGAGGCAGATGCGTCAGAAGCAATACGCCTTAATCCCTATGTGGATGTCATCTACGACCTTAGAGCCATTGCCAGAATACGGCAGGAGAAGTACAAAGAGGCTGCCGACGATTATACTGCGGCGATAAAAATCAATCCTGTTCAGCAGAACTACTGGTACAATCGGGCTATCTGTGAGTACAGCATGAAGTGCTATGACGTGGCTCTTCAGCAGATTGACACCATAAATAGAAGGTGGGAAAAGTTTGCTAATGCCTATTCTCTAAAAGCAGAAATCTACCTCCAGAAGAATGATACGGTGGAGGCGGCACGATGGTTGGACAAATCCCTTGAGATTGATCCCTATGATGGAAATACATGGATGACACGGGCCTCCGTTCATTTGTCACGCAGAGAGTGGGGACTTGCGGACTCGTGCCTGTCCAAAGCGATACATCTCAGACCGAAGCATGTGCCGAGTTATATTAATAGAGCGCTTGCCAGGTTGAATACAAACAACCTTCGTGGGGCGATGAGTGACTATGATACGGCGTTGGATCTCGATCCAAATAACTTCCTCGGGCACTACAATCGCGGTCTTCTTCGAATGCAACTCGGAGCCGACAACGATGCAATAAGTGATTTTGACTATGTGATAGAGATGGAGCCGGACAATGTTATGGCGATATTCAACCGAGGCCTGCTCCGTGACAAGACAGGTGACCTACACGGCGCAATACGTGATTACTCCAAGGTTATTGACCAGTTCCCCAATTTTTGGGTGGGGCTTGAACACCGTGCTAAATGCTATCGCAGACTTGGGCTCAATGCCCGTGCGGAGAAAGACGAGTTTCGTATATTCAAGGCGCAGACCGACAAGCACCTTGGCATCCAACCTCGTTGGTCGGCAAACAAGGTTAAGGAGATGCGCAAGCGTGGTGAGATTGATCCTGACAAATACTCTTCCATTGTGGTGGAAGATGCGCCAGAGACCCACGAATATCAGAGTGAATACCGAGGGCGCATACAAAATCGGAGCGTGACAATGGACTATCGTCCGCTCTTCTTGTTGACGCTCTATCCCTACACAAACGGAATGAAGTCATACCAAGCTTTCGACCGTGATGTGGAAAGGTTTAATGCCCGTAAACCGCTCCGCCATAATCTCTTTGTGGCTTGTGGAAATCTGGGGCTTGGCTCTGATGTCGCTACGTCGGCGTTTGCTCTTGTTGATTCGCTCTCAGCGGACATATCGGTGGAAGAAGACCCTCGGGATATATCTCGGCTTTTGTTGCAAAGGTCTGTGGCATATACCGTGTTGCAGAACTACCCCGATGCCATATCCGACCTTGATGTGGTCATTCGTAACGACTCTGTCTCGATGTTGGCTTACTGGCAGAGGGCTGTTTGTCAGACAATGATGAACAATTTCAACCTCTCCCAAGGAATTGATGCACGTCTGAAGACCGCAAAGGCTATGGCGGATTTTGATAAAGCTATCGAACTTGCGCCTGACAACGCCTATCTCTATTATGACCGTGCTTCCCTGCAAGTTGGGAGCGGCAATACAGGCGAGGCGATAGAGGACTATTCTCGGGCTATACGTATCGAGCCGCATATGGCGGAAGCCTACTATAATCGCGGACTTCTGTATTATGCACAGGGTGACAAGAAATCTGCGGCAAAGGATTTGAGCAAGGCTGGAGAGTTGGGACTTTATGACGCATATTCCGTCATAAAACGTATGAAGTGATAATAAATATACACAACAATGGATGTTTTGTCTTTGATTATCGGTATCGTTGTTGGGGCTGTGGCAGGTTTTGCCTTGGGTTACAGCCGTAAGAGTGGGGCAGAAGCAAAGGTCGCTATGCTTGAGAAACTGCTGTCAGACCATAAGGCGGAGGCGGAGACTGCCGCTGAAAGACTGAAGACGGAGCATAAAGCTGAACTTGATGCCCTTCGGACAGACGGTAAAGTACAATTAGAAGAACAGAAGCGTCATAATGAGGAGCAACTCAAGGTACAGATAGAATTGCTAAGAGAACAACTCCAGACCGCAGCCGAGAAGGTGCTGAAGGAACGTTCGGAAGAATTGTCAACGGCGAATAAGGAGCAACTCGCACAGATTTTGAACCCTCTGCAAACAGGCATCAGGTTAATGAGGGATGAGGTTGAGAAGAGCAGAATAGAGAGGGCTGAGAGCGTTTCTCACCTGAAGACTGCCATTAGTCAGAGTGTAGAGCAGGCGGAAAAGCTGGGACGGAAGACAGAAAACCTCACACAGGCTCTTGCGATGGACAATAAATACCAGGGCAGTTTCGGCGAACTGCAACTCCGGCAGATGCTTGAGGACATGGGGCTTGTGCGTGGTGTGCAGTTCGAAGAGCAAGTTACACTTCGCGATGATAAGGGAGATGCTATTCTTGGCGAGGACAGTGACCGTAGAATGCAGCCGGATGTGATACTTCATTTTCCCGACAAACGTGACATAATAATAGATTCCAAGGTTTCGCTCACTGCCTATTTGCGCTATAAGGATACATCTCTTTCCGACAAGGAACGCCAGCAGGCTCTTGCCGATCATGTCCAGTCGGTGAAAAACCAGATACGTCAACTTACTCAGAAGAGTTATTGGAAGCAGTATAACCAGAAGGGTATAAAACTCGATTTCGTCGTAATGTTTATGTGTTCGGAGAGTGCTCTCCAACTCGCAATATCCAACAATGCCTCCCTATGGCAGGAGGCCTACCGTCAGGGCGTGCTTATTACAGGACCGCAAAATCTGTATGCATTGCTCCGTATCCTCGAGTTGTCGTGGAAACAGATGGCACAAGTGGAGAACCAGCAGAACATCATCGACTGTGCCGATGAGATTGTCGCAAGGGTACAGTCGTTCTATGAACGTTTCCTTGCTGTTGAGTCAGAGTTTGCAAAGGCGCAGCAGAGCTTGTCAAAGCTTAAACTCACTGTCTCGCCGACAGGCCAGAGCATTGTCACGTCTGCAAACAAACTCCTGAAATATGGTGCGAAAGAGGATCCGAAGAAAAAGAAATCGCTGCCCAAAGAAACAGGACAACAAGATACGGATACTGATTGAATCTTGCTGTTAGTTAAAAAAAATTAAGCTGATATAACATAATAGGCGTATCTGTTAATAGTTGGTGAGAAAGTTAGTAACTTTGCGGATGATTTGTGATAGGGCGTCTGTGTGCCCGATTATACTGATATTCAAAAGCATTTGATGAAGAACGACAAACTGAAATTCCAGTACCGAACCAACGAACAAATACGTGCCAAAGAGGTACGCGTAGTAAGTGACGAGGGCGCAACAGTGATGCCGACACGGCAAGCCTTGGATATGGCTCGCCAGCAAGGTGTGGATCTTGTTGAGATTTCCCCCAATGCCCAGCCGCCGGTTTGTCGTATAATCGACTACTCCAAGTTTATTTATCAGCAGAAAAAACACCAAAAGGAGGCAAAGCAGAAACAGGTTAGGGTTGAGGTCAAGGAGATTCGTTTCGGACCGCAGACTGACGAACACGACTACGCCTTCAAACTAAAACATGCAAAAGAGTTCCTTGAACAAGGCAACAAAGTGCGTGCATATGTATTCTTCCGTGGTCGCTCAATTCTTTTTAAGGAACAAGGCGAGGTTTTGCTACTTCGTTTCGCAAACGATTTGGAGGAATTGGGCAAGGTAGAGCAGCTTCCCAAACTTGAAGGGAAAAAGATGTTCCTTTTCATAGCTCCCAAAAAGGCCTCGCAGGTGGTGAAGAAAAGCCAGCAGAAAATGGATCGTGAGAAGCGTGAAGCAGAGGCAAGGGAAGCCCAGCGGATAGAGAATGAGAATAGGGCGGCAGAGAATGGACTTGGCAATGTCAAGGGAGCCGATGCCCTGAAGAATTTGAAATTTGAAGAATAAAGACGAGTTGCGCGTTGGTATGCGTTGCCGTCTGCCTTATGTCTGCAGGAAGTTTCCGCAAGGAAAGTGCAGTATTCTGAGGCCAGTGTTTATATAATAACAATTTAACAACAAACAAAATGCCAAAAGTAAAGACAAATTCCAGCGCAAAGAAGCGTTTTTCTTTCACTGGTACAGGTAAGATTAAGCGTCGTCACGCTTTCCACAGCCACATTCTTACAAAAAAGACAAAGAAGCAGAAGAGAAATCTCGTCGGCACGACCCTCGTGGATCACTCCAATGTAAAGCAGGTTCGTGATCTCCTTTGTCTGCGTTAATTAACCCAATGTTTAATTTTTAGAGAAGAAAGAAAACTATGCCAAGAAGTGTAAATCATGTTGCCTCAAAGGCAAAGAGGACTCGTATTCTGAAGTTGACCAAGGGTTATTACGGCGCACGCAAGAATGTGTGGACTGTTGCAAAGAACACTTGGGAGAAAGGTCTGACCTACGCTTATCGTGACCGTCGTAATAAGAAGCGCAACTTCCGCGCTCTTTGGATTCAGCGTATCAATGCTGCTGCCCGCATCGAGGGACTCAGCTATTCACAGCTGATGGGCGCTCTGCACAAGGCGAACATAGAAATCAACCGCAAGGTTCTTGCCGATCTCGCTGTCAACAACCCTGCCGCCTTTAAGGCTGTAGTGGCAAAGGTCAAGTAAAAACAGACTTGTCTTACCGTAAAAAGTCAGGAGTGATACCCCACAAGGGTGTCACTCCTTGTTTTTTTGAATCGTTTTTTATATCAATATGCCTGTTTTTCTGATAAAATAAGCTGTTATTTCCTTACTTTTGTAGAAGTGAAAAATCTAAATGTTACAAGATATGAGAAAGTTTATTCTGCTTTGTTCTGTGTCTATTTCAGTCTTGACCGGCATGGCACAGAAAGAAATTGCTAACCCGGTTATAAAAACCGACTTGCCGGATCCGAGCATCATTAGAATTGGAAAAAACTATTATGCCACTGGGACATCCGGAAATGCAGAAAGGGTATACCCCATTTACGAATCGAAAAATCTTGTTACTTGGACACCATGTAATACTGTGTTTGACCAATGGCCAGATTGGGCGGCTGGAGCATTCTGGGCTCCCGAATTCTATGAACATAATGGGAGGGTATTGTGCTATTATACTGCGCTTCAAAAATCAGACCGAACATCTTGCATTGGGGTGGCTGTATCCGACGGTATCGGTTCGCCATTTGTGGACAAAGGACCGTTGGTGAAGACTACAAATGAGGCAATTGATGCTTTCGTGATAGATGTTGATGGGCAATTGTATATAACATGGAAGGCATATGGGCTTGATCCCAGTCGCCGCCCGATAGAAATCCTTGCACAGAAACTGTCTTTCGATGGTTTGCATCTTGAGGGTGAGCCATTCTCATTGTTGCGTGATGACGAGAGGATTGGTATGGAGGGACAGTGCATATTCCATGAAGGTGAGTATTACTACATTCTTTACTCTATCCGTGATTGCTGTTCTCCGCAGAGTGACTATGCTGTTTCGGTGGCGCGTTGCAAGAGCTTCTTCGGACCTTATGAGAAGTTCTCGGGTAACCCGATACTGCAAGGCAATGATGCAGATATTCAAAGTTGCGGACACGGAACTATGGTTCGCACGCCAAAGAACAGAATGTACTACCTTTGCCACGCCTATCTAGTGGGTAGATACAAACAGGGACGTCAGCCGATAATACAGGAAATTTGTATTGGAAAGGACGGTTGGCCTTATTTCGTGGGAGGTTCAAAGGCTCAGACAAATGTCAATGTGAACGCCAAATGACACATAGTATTATTGATATTATGCCAGATATTTCCTGTTGACCATCGCAACGCCAGTAAAAATCAGTGCCGAACCGATAATTGTGGGCATTGTAATTGTTGCCACGCCGATAAGTACAGAGAATATGGCAGCAACAATTGGCTGTAGGTAATTATACATTGCTATAGATGTGGGCATTAGTACACGCTGTCCCATAGGGAGTAAAACATAGGCAACGAATGTACCGAACACTACTACATAACCAACTTCCAACAGTGTGCCAGTAGGGAGTGTACTCCATTTTGTCGCCGCTATGTCTGGACCTGCCACAATTAACATCAGTATGCCTGATACGGTAAAGAGCCATTTCATCAGTGTATAGGGCGAGTATTTTCTCGTCAGATAAGCGTATTTTACCATATATATAGCACCGAATATCTGTGAAGCCACGCAGAGCAGATTACCTAATAATGGATTGCTCACGTTCATTCCTGTGTCAGTATTGCCTCCCCAGATGAACACCAACATTCCGGCGAATCCCGATATTACACCTAGAATCTTCATCCAATGGTGCTTCTCGCCCCACAGAATCCACGCAAGTATTAGCGTGAAAAATGGAGTTGTAGAACACATTACTGTGGCGTCCACGGGTGAAGTCATGCTCATTCCGAAGATGACACATATTTGATTGGCAAATGTAATTAGCAGTGCTGCGATAATCATTGGGATGCAGTCTTTACGCTCAATCTTTTCTTTTGGGGCGACTGACTTCGGCAGGCATAGTCCGCCAATCCAGAATAACAGTGCCGCACCGACGATTCTTAGTCCAGTTAGTGCCAGTGGACGGATATCAGGAGAGTTGAGTGCATCCTTTCCTATCGGTGACATCAGTCCCCACATCATATTGGCAGCGAATATGGTAGCGTGTCCTATGATAATGTCTTTCTGTCTCATTCGTATCGTCTTTAGCAGTTAATCAACTGCAAAGTTACGGCTATTTTCCAATATAACAAAGCCTCTTTCTTTGGTTATACGGGATGTATTTGTTAACTTTGCAACGTCTCTTGTCAGACAAAAATGATTAACAACAAGTCAAAAATAGATAACAATCATGGCTACACCCCACAACAATGCCCCCGAGGGGGCTTTCGCCAAAACGGTGCTTATGCCGGGCGATCCGCTGCGTGCAAAGTTCTTGGCAGAGAATTTTCTCACTGATGCCAAACTTGTCAATACTGTCAGAAACTGCTTCGGCTATACGGGTACTTATAAAGGGCATCTTGTGAGCGTACAGGCGAGTGGCATGGGCATCCCTAGCATAGGTATATATTCGCATGAACTCTATACTCAATATGGAGTAGAGAATATTATCCGCATCGGTTCTGCAGGAAGTTACACGGATAAACTCGACCTTATGGACATAGTGCTTGCCGACAGTGCCTATAGCGAATCAAATTATGCACTCATCCATGACGGATACGAGGAAAAGGTAAACTATCCTACCAAGGAACTTAACGATGTAATTCTCAACGTTGCGTCAAGTCTTGGTGTCGGCTGCAAGACAGGTCGTGTATATTCCTCGGACGTATTCTATGCCAATCCGAAACGTTCGTCCTACAAGGAGATAGCGGAACATACGGGTAGCGCATGTGTAGAAATGGAGAGCTTCGGACTGTTCCATAATGCAAACTTTCTTGGTAAAAAGGCAGCTTGTCTGCTCACTATCAGTGACTCGTTTGTATCAACCAAGGAACTGTCAGCGGAAGAACGGCAGAATTCGTTTCGTACAATGATGACGTTGGCATTGGAAACTGTCGTCGCACTTGACAAGTGATAAATGCGCTGCAACATTGTTTTATAGCACATGGATTACCCTGATGCCTATCTGGCTCGGGTGCTTTCGCATATACTGATAAAGGGTCATCGGTTCGTCGATGACCTTTTTGTGTATTTGTGAGGCGTTGAGTAGGTGCAGTGTTCCGTCATTGTGCCATGAGGCAATGCCTATGTGTGATGTGTCCAACCCTTGTTTGTTGGTGACGATAGCGATGATGTCACCATTGTGGATATAGCGTTTTAGTAGGGCGTGATTACGGAGTTTGGCTTTCGGAATGTATCTCACAGTTCTGCCGCTTAGACTCTTTTCTGTGGTCTTGATTGTGTCCACAAGGGATTGGTTGTGGATAAGTTGCGGATATAGTCTTGTGTGTTGCGTCATAAAGGAGATGTCAAGCTGTTGCTTTCCGACAAAAGGCGTGTTATGCGAAGCGTCCTTTGGTAGTTCGCATACATATCCGTTCTCCGTATTGTTCTCTATCCATGACGTGAAGTAATGCAGCCTCTTGCCGTATGTGACCTGCCCTTCGGCATAACGTATCCGCCGTAAAAAGTCCGAGAAATCATCGAAAGTGCACTTCTCGTTCTTAATGCAGAGGCTCAGCGCAAGCACGGTTTCCGTAACTGTAGTACAGTCCATGCCGCTCATGTTCACTATGAGATTCTCTTCATTGCTGACTTCCAAAGTCTTGGCTACATATGGAGTGCCTTTCAATTTGCCGCCAAAATATATCATATAATCGGCCGTTTCGACAAGAACAGGGGCTTCAGTGAGCAACTTGACGACCTTTATGCTGTCAGCCTTTTCGTAGACTGTGCTTTGTGCCCAACTCGTATATAAACAGGTGAACAGTAGGGTAGGGATGAGCAAAATGGTCTTCATCGTTTGGATATTCTTCTGTTTTTGTATTTTTTTTTCGTACCGAGGTTAATTCCGGCATACACGTTGAATGAGCCGAAGACATTGTTCGTGTAGAACTTGGATTTCGAATAGTTGTACGAATGGACTATTGAGTTGGCCCCGGCGAACAGTTTTCCGTTGTTCCACACGATTCCAAAGCGTCCCACGCCGTCGAGCGTGATGTCGGAAAATTTGAAATCACGCAGACTCTTTATGCTCGTCCCGAGAGCATCGAAGCCACGTTCTTGGTCGCCAATGGATCGTTTGCGGCTCACCGCCACCGATAGAGATGAGGCGAAAAGCCAGTCTTTTGCGAATACCCAGTTGTAGCCGTATCCCCCAGAAATGGATAGGTCGGTGTAAATGACTTTTTCTCGGAGTGGTTCTTCGTTGAAATTTTCAAAAAGGTCAATGCTTAGTGCGTCCTTGCAAATACTGTTAAGCATCTGCCAGTCAACGCTTAATGTGTGGCGCGTGAACCCCATTCCAGCAATGGCAGAGCCTGACGAACGTTTCTGTTGCGTACTCTGGTTGAAGGCTGCAGGGTAGGAGAATCGCTTGTGATTGAAGATGTAGTATACGTCAATGCCTGTTACGCTCGACTCAATGCCACCGAAATTCACACCCTCTAATGCCTCTGTATTCTCCGTAGCGTTGAGTTTCACGTTCTGTATCGTGTAGTCATCTCCACTCTGACGGTAGTAAATATCCACTCCGATTGGCAGCGTGTAGAGACTTAAGTCCCACTCTTTGCGTTTGTTGTGTTCTTTTATGTGAAGTACATCCACAGTTATGCCGTAGAAGATGAGGCTCCATCCTACATAAGGTCCTATCTTTAGTGATGGTTTGGGTACAAATCCTATGCTGTTGCCGTTGTCGTCTGTAAGTCGGTAAACCTCGTAGGAGCATCGGTTTTGCAGCATTGCTTGGAAGTTGTAGTGGTTTGGCTCGACGTAGGTGGTGTCGGTTCTGGAGAAGAAATCTACAAAAGGTGCAGCCAATCTTGATAGTAGTGGGCGTGTTTTTTTTACCCTCGCACTGTCGTAACCATCTGCATGGGCATAGCATGACAGAATGATAGCTAGCACAGAAGCTGCCAATCTGCCAAAGAGACTAACATTCTCCGACACACTGATCATATCTTCCAGAGAATCCTGTCCATTGCCCAGTTCACCGGTGTGGCGCTTATAGAGTCGCAGTCGCAGTGCCCATAGCCTTGAAGATGTTCCACTACATTCTGTATGAGTGGCATCTGTACATGTTGCGGATTGGGTATGCGTATGGATCTTACACCGTTTTCCGTGACGAGACAGATTGGGTTGTAACTGAAAACGGAGAACGACAACGACCCTTTTTCACCTATAACCTCTATCCTGTCCTCCCTTGCGCTGTTGTGTCCGACGAAACACCATGAACCGCTTCCGGCAATTCCGCTCTCGAAGAGAAAGCAAGCACTGATGTTGTCTTCGGCTTTATAGAGACCGCCACGGTTGGTTGTGTAGCCGTGAGCCCTTGTTATTACCCCGAACAACTCCTGCATGAGGTCAATCTGATGGGGGGCGAGGTCATAGAAATAGCCTCCTCCTGCGATGTCAGGCTGTAGTCTCCACGGCATATTACTCCTGTTGTAGTCGAGTTCACGCGGTGGAACGGAGAATCTCAGTTGCACGTTCAGGGTTTTCCCGATTAGTCCGCTCTCAATCAGTTCCTTTACCTTTTGGAAATAGGGAAGATACCTTCTGTAGTACGCGACAAAACATGGTATGCCCGTTTCCTTGCTTGTATGGTTTATTCTTACGCAGTCATCGTAACTCGCAGCCAGCGGTTTCTCTACATAAACGGGCTTCCCTGCCTTCATTGACATTATGGCATAGGTGACGTGACTTGATGGCGGAGTGGCGATATATATAGCGTTCACCGCCGGATCTTCTATCAGTTCGATAGGGTCAGTGTACCATTTCTCTATTTTGTGACGCTCCGCATAGGAACGCGCTTTTTCAGGATTGCGACTCATGACCGCCTCTATGTGTGACCCCGGTATTTTGTTGAATGCCGGTCCCGACTTCTTCTCTGTTACCTCACCGCATCCGATGAAGCCCCAACTTATCTCTTTCATTTTGTTCCTTTTGTGTCTTGGTCTGTCTTGCTACTGGTTTCCTGTAACCATTGTTCAATCATCTGGCGTGCCACGCCCATCTCTCCTGGCAGTTGGGGTAGGTGGTCACGGTGATACCAACCGCCCTCAGTCAGTTCCGAATACTGTAGTTTGATGTCACCGCTGGCATATTCTGCCGTAAACCCAATCATCAGTACCGAAGGATAAGGCCATGGTTGCGAACGTGCGTAAGTGAGGTTCTTGACCTCAATACCGGTCTCTTCCCGTATCTCTCTTATGGCTGCTTCTTCCACAGATTCGCCAGTTTCGACGAATCCGGCAACCAGACCGAAGTACTTGCCTTGGAAGTTTCGTGACTGTACCATGAGTATTTCGTCGCCCCTATGAACAAGTGTTATCACGGCAACGGCAAGCGAAGGCCATACCACCTTGCCGCATACGGTGCACTGTTTTGAAATTTCCGTGTGCATGACCATGGGACTTCCGCACACTCCGCAGTATTGTGTATTCTTGTCCCAATACACTATTTCGCGGCATTTTCCGGCTTTCAGGTAGTATGAAAGTGGCAGACGAAAGAATGATTGGCGCAGTGGACACATCTCGAATCCGTCCTTTTCCACCGGTGTATCCACACAGTACGTCCTCACTTCATTGCCGTCTTCCATAGGTGGAATGGTATGCACTGTGGTGTCAGAGGGGATTTCTGTGGGTGGAGTGCAACCTTCGGGTATGCGGTAAGTGCCGTCGTTTTCTTTATGTAAGAGTAGTTCCGAATTGTAGAATATGAACCAAAGCATACCTTTTTATATCTATTTAGCACGCAAAGATAGTTTTTTTATCCTATTCTTCCAAAAAAGTGGTTACCTTTGCACTCGTAATTAAATGTTTTTATCAAGGAAAAAGACAATGAAAAAGATTTCTTTTCTCGTGTCGGGAGTTGTCATATTGCTTATGACAGGATGCGGTACATCTGCTCTTGGCACCGCTGCTGGTGTGCTTGGAACGCTGAATTCCACCAATGGAACTACTGATGCGACTACAGCGGCAACCGCTGCGGCTGGCAAAGTGGCATCTGCGGGAACGAGCGCTATCGGTACCCTGCTCTCAAATGCGACTTCAGGAAACAACCTCGCCAACATTCTTACAAGTGTTATAGGACTTGACAAAGTGTCAAAAAGTTCGCTTGTGGGCACCTGGAAATACAAAGAACCGGGGTGCGCATTTACCAGCGAGTCTACACTGGCAGCGGCAGGAGGGGAAGTGGTCGCTGCAACAGTGAAACAGAAACTGACATCTTCTTACCAAAAAGTCGGTTTTGCTTCATCGAATACATCTTTCGTATTCAATGAGGACGGCACTTTCACCGCTAATATCCTCAATAAGCCGTGGAGTGGAACTTACACTTTTGATGAGAGTACACAAGCGATAACTCTGAAAGGATTGCTCTTTAGTTTGAGTGGATTTACAAAGAAAAACTCCGATGGAATAGCCATCCTTTTTGAGTCAAAGAAGATTTTGAGCCTCGTGAAGACTCTCAGTGCTCTCAGTGGCAATTCTACTCTCAGCACTATTGGTGACCTTTCGTCCAACTACGATGGTGTGAGAGTTGGCTTTGACCTTGTGAAATAGTAAAATGTTCCTGTTTCGCGAAAATGGGAACGTTTGGATTTTGTTATAGAAATGTAGTGCTTGGCAGCTTGTCAGGCACTCTTTTTTTGTGACAGACCTACTGTTTGTTGTAGCTCATTTGACAGAATATTTTCGCCCCTTCCTGATATAAATACCCTTGAAAGGTTGTGTGGACGGAACCCTCTGACCATTAAGCAGGTAGATATCCGTTGTATTGCTGTCGTCGGATATGTTTTTTATGTCAGTGGTGTTATCGGATATAGGAATTGTTATCGTTGACTCATCGTTGCCGGTATATATGGGTACGCCATACAGATTAAGGTATGCACGAGCATCTGATATTGTCGCGCTCACCGAGTTGGTGACTTTGGTGATTTTGTTTTGGTATACTACATAATTCCAGTGGGTTGCATCGCTTGGTTCAACCGTTATTTTTGTTCCGCTAAGGTTTCCGACAAGTCCCATCGTGACGGTTGTTTCGTCTGATATCTCACCGCTGTATGCAGCGACAAAAGAGGTGTCTGTTGTTTTCATTAGATATGGTGTTCCAGCAGTAAGAACTGTTATGGGGCGGATGACGATGCCTGTTATGTCATTGATGCTCATGTTATTTGTGGGTTTTGCTACCCCCACAATCTCGAAAATTTCTGCTCCCTTGAAATCCAGTGCGGCTACATCGTGTGGTAGGCAAATCGTGGCAAGTTGACCAGGTGATAGTCCTGACCGTACATATCCATCGGAGAAAGAATACGGTTTCGTCCAGTCTGTCTGATAGCCACTCTTGTTGACATTGTTTGATGCATAGTTGCCAAAGGTTCCATCGAAGGTTTTACAGTAGAGAAATGTGCGGTTGAAATGTTGCCAGGAGTTGTTTTTCCAGTCAATAGCCCATTTGAAAATCCATTTGCTGATAGATATTTCCGTTGTGTTTCCGCCGTTGAGGAACCGTCCAAGGTCATTTCCAATCACGGCACTGTCGCCTGTCTCGTATATATTCCAGTAGAGTCTGGCTTTCAAAGCCTCGTCCGCATTGACTATTTTTCCGTTTATTGCGTTTACCTCAATCGCCTGTAGATTGTCTGTAGACATGGCATAGACAGTGTTGGAATATTCTCCTGCGAGTGCCGTTCGTGTGGTTTTGTCGGGCACAATGACGTTGTATTTTCTGCTGATGACGGCGGAATGGTCACCAGAATCATTGGCAGCCATTACCTTGATTGTGGTGGGGGATGTAATTCGGATGTCAATGTCAGTTGTTATGACTGTAGGAGAGCCTCCCTCGGTATAAGGATTTGTACCATCGGTAGTGTAGAGAATACTTGATGCAGAGTTGTCTTTTGGTAGAGCCAACCTGACCGTCTGCTCACCGATATAGTCACCGGATGCAAGGCTTATTGTCGGTAAACCCACGGTGGAGGAGTCTTCGCTATAAGTGACAGAGAATGATTTGCAGTATAGGGAGTTCTCTGATGCTTTGATGACGATAACAACAGTGTCGCCACTTCCTACTTTGTAGGGCGTTACTTCGGGCGTTATGTCTGTGTAATACTCCGGGTATTCGCCACACCAGTCCCGACTGTTGAACTTGCTGTCTGGGATAGATGCCAAGGTGAAAGAACCACAGGTGACAGATAGGCTGCCAGCTCCGGCTTCGGCATTAGACTTCATAGACAAGGTGATACCGGTGATTGTAACGCCGTCAAATCCTGTCAATGTAAGAGTGGAACTGCCTCTTTCCAATATTTGAAATTTTTTGCTATATGTCTGGATGTAGGTTGCAGTACTTCCTGACGGAACATCACCGCCAATGGAGACTGTGTTCTTAGACTTTACTGAGTAGATAACGGTATGCTCGTCTCCAACAGCTCTTGTACTGAACAATAGTATGGCGCAGAGTGACAGCAGTATTGTTTTTTGTAGCATGGCGGTCTTTAGAAAAAAAGAAGATGTCCACAACCGGGACATCTTCATTGTTATGTACGGGAAACGCCCGTCGGTTTATTTGTTCACTTCGCTGGCATCCTTCATGTCGCCCTCAATATAGAGGCGTGTCATTTCAGGGTCTCCGTTGGTGCGGACTGTTATTGTTTTCTTGAAATGTCCGGGAAATCTTCCGTTGCCATTGTAGGTTACCTTGATTTCTCCTTTTTCGCCAGGCATAACTGGTGTCTTCGTGTAGGTGGGGACGGTGCATCCGCACGATGCCACGGCCTGATTTATGACCAAAGGAGCTGTCCCCGTATTTGTGAAAACGAATGTACATTTCTGAATGGCCTCTTTTTCGCTAAAAGAACCAAAACTGCAAGTGGTCTTGTCAAACTTTATTGAAGCCTGCTTGTCCTGTGCATACGCCATAGTCATACCAAAAATTATGACCAGTGACATTAAAATAGCTTTCTTCATCTTGTCTGTTATATATTTAGAATGTGTGAATCACACATGGCAAAGGTATATAAAAATATCCGAACACCCAGTTTGTCTTGCCCAAAAAACGCTCATAGGGGCAATAAATTGTGATTTTTTCCATTGTTTCATTATTTATTTGTAATTTTGCACGGATATGTAACGCCTGTTAACAACAGGTGCATATAAAGTCTGAAACACCGGATTTACAGAAGAACAAAATATATTTCCACAATTATGTATAGAACAAAAACTTGCGGAGAACTGCGTATCCAGAATGTAGGAGAGACTGTTACTCTGGCAGGATGGGTACAGCGTTCACGCAAAATGGGTGCGCTGACATTCGTTGACTTGCGCGACCGTTACGGTATAACCCAGTTGGTGTTCAATGAAGATACCGATGCGGAACTGTGTGAACGTGCCAATAAACTCGGTAGAGAGTTTGTCGTGCAGGTGACAGGTAAGGTTGCTGAACGTTTTTCAAAGAATAACAATATCCCGACAGGCGAGATTGAGATAGAGGTGACCACTCTTGCTGTGCTCAATGAGAGCGTTACCCCACCGTTTACAATAGAGGATAACTCTGACGGTGGCGATGATTTGAGGATGAAATACCGCTACCTGGATCTTAGAAGGAATGCCGTTCGCAAGAATTTGGAACTGCGTCACAGGTTTTGCATAGAGGTGCGCAACTATCTGTCAAATCTCGGTTTCCTTGAGGTGGAAACGCCTATGCTTATCGGTTCTACCCCTGAGGGAGCACGCGATTTTATTGTTCCTTCACGCATGAACCCTGGTCAGTTCTATGCTCTTCCACAGAGCCCGCAGACATTGAAGCAACTGCTGATGGTGGCAGGATTTGACCGCTATTTTCAGATAGTGAAGTGTTTCCGTGACGAAGATTTGCGTGCAGACCGCCAACCGGAATTTACTCAGATAGACTGCGAGATGAGTTTTGTCACCCAAGAGGACATCATCCAAACCTTTGAGGGTATGGCAAAGCATCTGTTCAAGACGTTGCGAGGCGTGGAAATAGAGGGAGACTTCCTACGGTTGCCATGGATAGACTGTATGAAACGCTTTGGTTCGGACAAACCGGATATGCGCTTCGGTATGGAATTTGTCGAACTTGACGATGTGTTGAAGAAGGGTACTTTCCAAGTATTCGATGGTGCGGCATATATAGGAGGTATCTGTGCTCCTGGTTGTGCGTCATATACACGCAAGGATATTGATAAACTCACAGAATGGGTGAAACGCCCCCAGATAGGTGCCAAAGGACTTGTGTATGCCAGAGTGCAGGAAGACGGCAGCGTGAAGTCGTCCGTTGACAAGTTCTATACGCAGGATGATTTGCAGGCACTCAAGGTTAAGATGCAGGCAAATCCAGGTGACCTCATCCTTATACTGAGTGGTGATGATGCCATGAAGACCCGCAAGCAATTGTGCGAACTGCGTCTTGAGATGGGTGAACGCCTCGGTCTGCGTGACAGAAACAAGTTTGCGCTTCTTTGGGTGACAGAGTTCCCTATGTTTGAGTGGAGTGACGAGGAGGGTAGACTTATGGCTATGCATCATCCGTTCACTCATCCTATGGATTGCGACATACATCTCCTCGATACAGATCCTGCTGCTGTGCGTGCCGATGCCTACGATATGGTATGCAACGGTGTGGAAGTAGGTGGTGGTTCTATACGTATCCACGATCCGAAACTACAGGAGAAAATGTTTGAAATACTCGGTTTTACGCCCGAAAAGGCACAGGAACAGTTTGGATTCCTTATGAATGCGTTTAAGTACGGAGCACCTCCTCACGGCGGATTGGCGTATGGTCTCGACCGTTGGGTGTCGATTTTCGCAGGTTTAGATTCCATTCGTGATTGTATAGCGTTCCCGAAGAACAACTCCGGAAGGGACGTTATGCTTGATGCACCTTCGTTTGTGGATCAGAAGCAACTTGACGAAGACTTCATCAAACTTAACGTAGAGGAACTCAATAAGATAAAGAAATGAAATGCGTTTCCGTTGACTTGTGTCAACGGAAATGTATGGAGGGTTGACGTGAGTCAATAAAAATCAGTTGTTTAGACAATCTTCTGTCTGTCTGTGTGATAATGTTGTTATCTTTGCAGTGGAAAGTTGCAACAGACATCATTGGGGCGTTGCTCCGGAGACAATTAAGATTAGTATGGCAGAAAAGAAGAACGCAACGGCAAAAGTTGCAGTAAAGACAGCCGAGAAGAAGGCAAGTGCAAAAACAGCAGCAAAGCCTGCTGAGAAGAAAGTGGCTGTGAAAACAACGCAGAAAGCCACAGCAGGAAGCAAGTCTGCACTCTACATAAACGCAGAGAGTGTAGGTTTCCGCGCAGGTGATGTGTATCAGGCTCTTGCGTCAGCAGGGCAAAGTCTGACCGTGATGGAGATTGCCAAGGCTGCAAGTATCAGCAAGGAGGAGGCACTCCTCGGCATCGGCTGGCTTTTCAAGGAAGGTAAGGTTGTCGGCGAGAATGTAGCTGACATCCGGCTTGCGTAAGGCAGAGACGTCAAAAAGAGTATTCAGTGTGGGAAGTTGGGCGTTTTTCGTTTCCGACTTCCCGTATTTTGTTTATAGTGAACTACGAAAAAGAGGTATTCGATATTCTGCTTGAAGCGGGTGACAGAGGGCTGGAGATAAGTAAAATCGCCAGACACGTTCACCATGAGGTGAATTCTCTGTTTGAAAAAGTGGACTATGAGGATGTCTATAAGGATGTTCGTCGGTTAGTGAACAAGGAATCCCGGAATCCCCATTCTTTTATCGGACGTACGCAAAAGCGCGGTTGCTACCGACTGAATCGGAATTCCGGGATGTATATGCAGCTGTTGCTACACTTTGAAGATTAGTATTCGTCTTCTGCTGCGGCTACATCATCGAGGGTTAATTCGTCAGAATCAGTGTCGTATGTAGTGCGGTAACTCTCTTCATCGAGCGTGTCTTCGTCGAAATCATCTTCCTCTTCTTCTGCCAATTCGTTTTCGTATACATCGTTGTCTTCCTGTTCTTCGAGGTCACTGTCTTCGTCCTCGCCATCAAGGTTGCGGCTGTCGGGTTTGTCTGACAATAGGTCATGACCGGCATTTTTCTCTATTACGGGCTTCGCTTTGGCAAATATTGCCTCCACCCATGTACCTTTTTCTATCTCAAGTACCTCAAAATCATCGGCAAGTTTCTTTTCGTAGATTCCACCGGGATTGTGCAGGCGGTCTTTGGGAAGTGTGGTCGTGGATATGTCAAAGCCGCTCATTATGATATCTTTGATGCTCTGTGACAATGAATCCCAGCCTCCCCCGAAGTTCCGGTCGATGATTTCCAGCAGTTTTGATGCCGTTATATGACGTATGTTTTCGTATGTCAGGTCTGTTATACGTGCTATTGGACGTTTCTTTGCACACCACTTGTTGCTGTTTTTCTCGCTTATTTTCAATGTTCCGACCTTAAAACCGCGGTCTTCATATTTCTTTATCACCTCAGGCTTATCAACCTTTAATTCCTCCAATTCAAATGCAGAACGGATGACATCAAGGTAGTGCCGGTAACTTTCTTTCATGTCAGCATCCTTCTCGGAACTCTTCCACATACGGAAAATATCATTCTCTTGAATATCCCAAACGTTGCTTTTCGTGAGTGTCTTAAGCGTAAGAGCTTTTTCGTTTTTCATATTTGTGTAAGTGCGTTATGTCTAAATTCGGGCGCAAAACTACAAAAAAACTCTTATATGCCGTGGTGTTTGCCGTATTTTTTTATTCTTTCATCGTATTGAGAACAGAGAAAAGATTTCTCCTTTGGATTTTCTGTTGGCTATAGGGAACGCTCTTGGCTGTGGCAACGTGAATGTTGACAAGTCGCAATGCTTCAAAGGCAAAGAAGATGCAACGAAGCAAATGAACGGAGAGAAGAAGTACGTTCCAGTGGAGAGGAAATATCCCAACGGAGCGAGAGTATTGATGATGTGTCCCGAGGACAAGTACAACCAGGCAGTGCAACTGCAACAGACAATGG
>CAVFZF010000031.1:0-19426 GCA_963627025.1 Bifidobacteriaceae bacterium
TGTAAATATTTTGTTAATATTCAGTTATTTGCGATTTCGCCACCCTCTCCGTGGCAAGATATTGCATTGTAAACAGAACAAACCGTCAAACCACATGCCCTGTCGGCATTCCGCCATATCCTTTCTCATCTGTCAGAAGCGGTGAAAACGGCGGTTAGTGGATGACCTTTCTGCCGTCAATGATGTTGACTCCCTTTTCCGGGCAAGACAGTTTCTGCCCCTGTAGACTGTAGATGTCGGCAGAAGAAATGCTGTCGTGTTCCGTCCTGGCATTGCTGATACCGTCAACAAGTTCGCCGTCGAGATACTTTTCCATCAGTACTTTCATCCAATAGCCTGCCACAACAGGGCGTGCCATGAAACCGTGGCGTTCACCTGTCACGGCGTTATGCAGGTCTGACAACGGCACACGCGTGGGTGTCTCATTGACGTAGTTCCACATCGGGGTCATATAAGACTGGAACTCCTCGTCCGTGTCAGCCATGGAGGCTATCCAGATATGCCAGTCGTTCTTGTTGATGTCGGCGCGACTGTCGAGAGGAAGACCGTATTTCAGCATTTTTGTCTGGTAGAACTGCATATCAGCCTTACGCTGATCCTCGAAGTAATTCCATCCGAGCATCTTGTCCCACACCATATTGTATTTGCTGCTCCAGGAGTTGTCGTCGCCCCCGAAGTTGAGTCTGCTGTGTATAGGCTCGGTTTTTGTCATTCCGATAATCTTCCAGTATGACATCATGGTGCGCCCTTTGCGCTGGTATTCTGTGGCAATATCGTCCTTTCCGATGAGTTTTGCCATCTCAGCATAGGCGAACACGCCCATTATGGCCTTCATTGCCAGGTTGACATTCCGGGAAGAATGTCCCATGAAATCGTCCGTACAGAGTTGGCTTGCCGGGTCTTTGCCGTTCTCGCAGAGATAGTCTGTCCATGTCGTCATCAAGTCCCAGTACTTCAAAGTGTAGTCTGTGTTGCCGGTCAATCTTTGCAACATGAACGCAAGTATTATCATGTTGGCGCTCTCCTCCACCGGCATGTCAGCGCCATAGGTCTGTCCGTTGGCATTGGGATAGGGACCGAGGTCGTGCGCAGCGAAGCCTTTTGTCCACTTCCCTGTGGCAGCATACTCAAACTGCGGTGTCATCATGCCGCGCACAAGTTCGGGATTATAGACGAGGAACAGCGGTGCAGAGGGATAGGTAATGTCTATCGTGTTGATGAAACCGCCGGAATTGTTCTCGCGTGACATCCACAACAGATTGCCGTCAGCATCGGTCACAAGTTTGTGGGCGGCCATTGTCTGGCGGTAAGAACCAGACAACAGTTCGGCATATTTCACGCCTCCTGCCTTGTAGCCGTCATCGTATATCCGTTCGTCAAGGGTGCGGCAACGCTGCATGATGTCGGCATAGCCGTTATAGGTCTGCCTCATCATGTTGGTGAAAGTCATGCGTGAGTAGAGCGTGGTCCAGTATGCCTTGCGCTTCGAACCGAGGAACGTGATGCTGTAGAGGTCGTCGTAAGCCACCATGACGTACGAGCCTGTACCGTCAGTGCCGACTTTTCCGAGGTTGTGGATATAACTCATTGCCGGATAAGTGCCGCCGTCGCAGGTGGTGGATGTCTTTGTCGGTTCTACGCCGCCTGTGCTCTGGAAGGTGCCGATGACTGCCGAACGGTCGCCGACGGTGATGTCCTTGTCGTCGGTAATCTCGCTGTAGAGGTAGACATATCCCCAGTCTATCTGTCCGTCGCCGGTGTCGTGGAGTACAGACTGGCTTGCCGTGCCGCCACGGGCATAGGCACATGCCCCGACCTTGATGCGGTTTGTCACCGTGGACTGTCCCGAACTGCTGACCGCAAGTTGTGCCGATGTGTCGAAATAGAACTGCACGTCATGTTCCTTGCCGTCATTGCTCACCACATTGTATGACACGAATGTGGCGGGGAAAGACTGCCTTTCGAGGTCGTCAATCAACTGTGGCGAGGTGAAGACGAGCGTCAGGTCTACAGGACCACAGGTGAAATCATAGTATGTCTGGGTGGCAAGCACATTGCAGGACTTCTGCTCCGCCGTATTCATTGTGTTTTTGTAGAGGCCGAAGTCAACGTATGCTCCGCCGGTAGTGTTGTGGCAGTGGGCGGCAAGGAGGTTTTCCCCCTTCTTCAGTTTAGAGGCTGGAATGGCAATGGTCACGCCGTCTGTGTTCCACTCTACGCCGTGCGAGGCAATCTTTTCACCGTTGAGATAGAGTTGGAAAACGTCGTCATGCTTGTAGACAATGTAGTATTCGCCGTCGGCATCCACCTCGTCAAGAGTGAAAGGACGGCGCACATAGATGTCTACATCGCCGCCTGACCACTGCGTACCTATGTTTCCGTAGGCGCCATCACCGCCGCCAAACGCTCCCTTACCGGTATTCCATGACGTGTCATCATAGCCTTGCGCATACCAATTGCCCGACGGTTCGTCGGTGACATACTGCGCCGTCCACTTTGACTCCGTAGCCATTGGCAGTATGGTGGTGAGTGATGTGCCCATAAAACGGTAATTCTCGCCGTCGACACGGAGAATGCCTGTCATCGGTTTGGGCGCTCCCGAGAAATATGTAGTATTGCCTTCGTAGAGTCTGTCGTATGGACTCCATATACAGAAATAAGGGTCATTTGCCACAAGCGGTACCGAGGGCATCCGCAGGCTGTTGGTTTTCACTGGGGTAAATATGTCCGCCGTCTGTGCAAAAGTCACCGTGGCGGCGAAGGCCAGCATACAAGTCAGTAGTCTGTTCATAGGTTTTTATGTTATACGAGTTTCCTTTATGCCCTCTTTCTGCCGAAGTCAGCGGGAATCTCTCCCCACTGTTTGGTTTCCCATTTGATTATCGGCACGGTCACAGGGTGAGTCCTCAGCCATGCGTGAGCCCTCGCTATGAGTTCGTGGGTCTTGGCTGTCTGTGCGTTGACAGGCAGTTTTGTCTTGCAGGCTTTCTTGCTTACCCAAAGCGCAGCGTTATATGAGTCGGAATAGATTACCTTGTCATGGATGCCTCGCTGCTGCATCAGGGCGAGTGCATGGACTATTGCCAGGAACTCGCCTATGTTGTTTGTCCCTGCCACAGGACCGAAATGAAACACCTGTTCACCCGTCTGCAAGTCTACACAACGGTACTCCATAGGTCCGGGATTGCCCGAACAGGCTGCGTCAACAGCCCATGCATTGGCTTTCACGTCCTTGTGCAGCGGCAACACAGTGTCGGTTCTCCAGTCTGGAGGATTGACAAGTCGTTCCATTTACATTCTCTCCGGCACCTCTATTCCCAAGAGTGCGAAACCGTTTTTGATTGTTTTTGCCACGTTCTTGGCAAGTACAAGACGGAAAATCTTTTCGCTTTCGGTATCTGCGTTCAGTATCGAATAGTCGTGATAGAACTGGTTGAACGCCTTGGTAAGTTCGTAACAGTAGTTGGCGATGCCCGAAGGGGAATAGTCTTTGCCGGCCTGTTCCACGGCAGCAGCATATTCGCTTATCTTCTGTATGAGTTCCACCTCCTTGTCAAGAGGTTTGTATCCATCGGTCAACACCTGTGGAATGACGATGCCTGCAGCCTCCGCCTTGCGCAGGATAGAGCGTATGCGGGCATAGGTGTACTGTATGAACGGACCGGTATTGCCGTTGAAGTCAATGCTCTCTTCGGGATTGAAGAGCATATTCTTGCGTGCGTCGACCTTGAGGATGAAGTATTTCAGCGCTCCCAGACCCACGATGCGCGCTATCTCGTTCTTCTCTTCCTCGCTCATGTCATTGAACTTTCCGAGTTCGTCACTGGTCTTGCGTGCGTCCTGAATCATGGCTGCCATGAGTTCATCGGCGTCCACTACCGTTCCCTCGCGGCTCTTCATCTTGCCGTTGGGCAGTTCCACCATACCGTAGGAGAAGTGCGTAAGGTCTTTGCCCCACTTGAAACCGAGTTTGTCGAGCAGTATTGACAGCACCTGGAAGTGGTAGTTCTGTTCGTTGCCGACGACATATATCATCTTGTCAATGGGGTAGTCCTGGAAGCGGAGTTTTGCCGTACCGATGTCCTGGGTCATATATACCGATGTGCCATCGGAGCGCAGAAGGAGTTTCTCATCGAGACCTTCTGCCGTCAGGTCAGCCCATACCGAACCGTCTTCACGGCGATAGAAGATGCCTTTCTCCAGTCCCTCGTCCACCTTTTCCTTGCCTTCAAGGTATGTCTCAGACTCGTAATATATCTTGTCAAAGGACACTCCCATCATCTTGTAAGTCTCGTCGAAACCGGCATACACCCATTCGTTCATCTTGCGCCACAGTGCGCGCACCTCGGGATCGTTGTTCTCCCATTTCACGAGCATATCGTGCGCTTCCTTCATGAGCGGCGCTTCCTGCTTGGCAGTCTCCTCGTCCATGCCCTTGGCAACGAGTTCCTTCACCTCTTCACGATAGTGCTGGTCAAACGCAACATAGTAGTCGCCTATCAGGTGGTCGCCTTTCTTGCCGGAAGACTCGGGAGTCTCGCCGTTGCCATAACGCAACCAGGCGAGCATAGACTTGCAGATATGGATGCCACGGTCGTTGACTATGTTGGTCTTTACCACCTTGTTGCCGTTGGCGGCGATTATTTGCGAGAGCGACCAACCGAGAAGATTGTTGCGCACATGACCCAAATGGAGCGGTTTGTTGGTATTTGGCGAAGAGTATTCTATCATCACCAGCGGACTGTCATCGGTCGCCTGCTTCTCTCCGTAGTGCTCGTCGGCATTGATATCGTTGAGCATTCCCACCCAAGCCTCGGGGGCTATGACGAGATTGAGGAATCCTTTCACCACGTTGAAACCGCTGATTGCCGCGCAGTTCTTTGCCAGATAATCTCCCAAGTCCTGTCCTGTCTCCTCCGGCTTCTTGTGGGAAGTCTTGAGCAAGGGGAATGTCACGAGTGTGAGATTGCCTTCAAAGTCGGGGCGCGTCTTTTGCAGTTGTATCATCTGAACCGGCACTTCCGCTCCGTAGAGTTCCTTTATGGCAGCGAGAGCGCTGCTCTGTATCTGTTCTTCTATCTTCATCTTGTTTTCCGTTATCTGCTGAAACATACGTCTTACAGAGCGCAAAGTTACGGCAAATATTCTGTATTTACAAGCATGGGGGTTCTGTTTTATCCATTTACGGCATGGCTTTGCAATCGGCACACATATCCGTGCCGTGGCGCAATACTGTCGTCAACGTGCATATTTTTTGCGCCAAGCAACTGTCATTTCGAAATGAAATTACTATTTTTGCACCGTATTCACACTGCGTTTCGCCGTCGGGCGGCACACAGAAGAACCTAACAAAGTCCTGAAATAAAATGAAAGAAAAACTTGAAGTAAAGGAACTCAGTGAGGTGGTGGTCCGTTTTTCCGGTGACTCCGGAGACGGAATGCAACTCGCAGGCAACATTTTCTCCACCGTGTCGGCTACCGTCGGCAATTCGATAAGTACGTTTCCTGACTATCCTGCCGACATCCGCGCTCCGCAAGGGTCGCTCACAGGTGTGTCGGGATTTCAGGTTCATGTCGGTTCGGACACCATTTACACTCCAGGCGACAAGTGTGACGTGCTCGTGGCAATGAATGCCGCAGCGCTGAAGACGCAGTACAGGTACGCCAAACCGAACGCTTCCATCATCATAGATACTGATTCTTTCAAAGAGGCCGACCTCAAGAAGGCCGCCTTCAGCACCGAGGATTTCCTCGGCGAAATGGGCATTGATCCCGACAGAGTCATCGCCTGTCCGATCACGACAATGGTGAAGCGCGCACTGGAGGACACCGGCATGGACAACAAGTCGGTGCTGAAATGCCGCAATATGTTCGCTCTCGGACTTGTGTGCTGGCTCTTCAGCCGTGACCTGCACCTCGTGACGGACTTCCTGAAAGAAAAGTTCGCACGGAAACCTGACATTACCGATGCCAACATAAAGGTCGTAAGGGCCGGTTACGACTTCGGTCACAACACCCATTCTACCGCTGCCAACGTCTACAGGATAGAGAGCAAGGTGAAAGTGCCGGGACGTTACATGGACATAACAGGCAACAAGGCCACTGCCTACGGATTTATCGCAGCGGCGGAGAAGGCAGGTCTGAAACTGTATCTCGGCTCCTACCCTATCACTCCTGCCACCGACGTGCTGCACGAACTCGCCAAGCACAAGTCGCTGGGAGTGACAACCGTGCAGTGCGAAGACGAGATTGCCGCCTGTGCATCTGCCGTCGGGGCTTCCTTTGCCGGGGCTTTGGCAGTGACAAGCACCTCGGGACCGGGTATCTGTCTGAAGAGTGAGGCGATGAACCTGGCGGTTATCATGGAACTTCCGCTTGTCATCCTCGACGTGCAACGTGGCGGTCCGGCTACCGGACTGCCTACAAAATCGGAGCAGACAGACCTCTTGCAGGTGCTCTTCGGACGCAACGGAGAGTCTCCGATGCCCGTCATAGCGGCAACAAGTCCCACCGACTGTTTCGATGCAGCATACCTCGCAGCCAAGACAGCCCTTGAACACATGACCCCTGTGGTGCTCCTTACCGATGCCTATATTGCCAACGGATCGAGTGCTTTCAGGTTGCCTGACCTTGCAGAATATCCCAACATAAAACCTCCGTACGCCCCGGAAGAACTGCGCGGACAGTGGACTCCCTATATGAGAACCGCCGACGGAAGCCGTTATTGGGCTGTTCCCGGTCGCCAAGGGTTTGAACATATCCTCGGAGGACTGGAGAAAGACAACCTCACGGGCGCCATTTCCACCGACCCCGAGAACCACAATCTCATGACAAGACTGCGGGCAGAGAAAATTGCCCGGATAGAAGTTCCCGATGTAAACGTGCTCGGTGACAAGGATGATGCGGATGTTCTGCTTGTCGGATTCGGCGGTACGGGCGGTCATCTGCACGCCGCCATGGATCAGTTGCGTGCCCAAGGCAGGAAAGTAGCGCTGGCTCACTTCCGCCACATCAACCCGTTGCCGAAGAATACTGACGCCGTCCTCCACAAGTATAACAAGGTGGTGGTCGCAGAACAGAACTCAGGACAGTTCGCAGGATGGCTCAGAATGAAGATTGACAGGTTCAATCCTTACCAGTATAACGAGGTAAAGGGACAGCCGTTCAAGGTAGAAGAAATTGTGGAATACGTCAACAGGATAATAGAAAAATAAGGAAAGGGTTTGCATTATGGCATATACAGCACAAGATTTCAAGAAAGGACAGCCACGTTGGTGTCCCGGTTGCGGTGACCACTTCTTCCTTGCGTCGCTGCACAAGGCGTTGGCAGAGATTGGCACAGCGCCATATGACACGGCAGTAATATCAGGTATCGGATGCTCTTCGCGCCTGCCCCACTATATGGCAACCTACGGTATGAACACCATACACGGCCGTGCCGCAGCCATAGCCACAGGTGTCAAGGTGGCAAATCCTGCACTTACGGTGTGGCAAATCAGCGGTGATGGCGACGGGCTTGCTATCGGTGGCAACCACTTTATCCACGCTCAGAGACGCAATATAAATATCAACATGATACTCCTCAACAACCGTATCTACGGACTGACCAAGGGACAATATTCGCCGACATCACCGCGCGGATTCGTCTCGAAGTCCTCTCCCTACGGCACTGTGGAGGACCCTTTCCATCCGGCAGAACTCTGTTTCGGTGCCCGGGGGCATTTTTTCGCACGCACGGTGGCTACCGACGGCAACCACACAGTGGCGATGCTGAAGGCTGCAAATGCACATCGGGGCACATCAGTGGTGGAAGTACTGCAAAACTGTGTTATATTCAACAACGGTGCGCACGACGCTGTCTATGACCGTGCGGGCCGTGCCAAGCACGCAATCTATGTGGAGCACGGCAAGAAACTCGTCTTTGGCGAGAACAACGAGTATGGTCTTGTGCAGCAGGGATTCGGTCTCCGGGTGGTCGAAATCGGCAAGAACGGCTTCACCATGGACGACATTCTCGTGCATGACGCACACTGCGAGGACGACACGCTGCAACTGAAACTGGCGCTCATGGGCTATAATGACGGTTTTCCTGTAGCCCTCGGGGTCATCCGTGACGTGGAAGCCGTCACCTACGACGACTGTGTCACAGCCCAGATAGAGGAGGTCAAGACAAAGAAAAACTACCACAACTTTGCCGAACTGCTCGAGACCAACGACATCTGGGAGGTGGAATGACGTTGCGGAAGACGAATACGGCGTTATTTCCAAAACCGCATTCCATCATATGAACCGCCCGTAACCACGGGCAGAACACCCCCAATATAATTCAGACCAATGCGGTTACGACCTTATCTGAGGTCTGGCGCATTGGTCTGTTCTTGTCAGAACACAATGGGAGCACCGCCTCCTTTCGGCTCAAACTTTATGCCGAGGAATTTGGCTACGGTGGGGGCTATCTGCGAATTGTAATATTGACCTGAGGTGAGAACTCCTTTGGCAGGAATGCCCTTGCCGAAAGCCATGAGCCAGGTCTGGCCAGAATGTGGGGTGTTCTGACCATGATCGCGCCATGCGTTTACATCTGTATCGCCACGCCCATGGTCGCAACTCACGATAACTGTAGTCTGATTCCTATAGAAGGGGTCACTCTGTATGAGTTCCCACAATTCCTTCAGGTAGGCATCAGCACTGTGGGCAGCATCAAGATAAAGCCTGTAGTTGCCTGCATGCCCCCACTCGTCCGTGTCGCCATAACCAATATATACCACCTTCGGATGACGTGAGCGCATGGCTTCAAGGGCATATTCGTGGGTAAGGAAGTCAAAGCGTTCGCCTTCCCAGAACTTTGGACAAGCCTCCTGCAGTTTGTCGATATATTTCTCTCTGTCCGTAGGATTCTTCGACATGGCTTGACGATATTTGGCATTCACCTCAAGGCCGCTGCGCTTTTCATTGAATATCTCTATGAAACGTTCCCAACTGCCGAAACAGAGCACAGAATTCTTGTATGCCTTAGTGTTGTTGGCAGCCTCGAAGACGGTCACATTCGGATTGAGAATGGCATCATTGCTGTTGATATGTTCATCGTCGGCATGACCACAGAGGTCTTCATTGTAACCGGGATAAGAGAACCACATCTTGTTTGTCACGTCCATGGTGCAACCTTGATTGCGGTCACCGATAATCACTCCATTGTTGGCAATAAAGTCCCATGTGAAGGGCATGAGAGCCTTTCTCCGCTCTACTGGGGTTTCCTTCCAGTAGTTCTGTTTCATGAGTTCTACGTTGCCAAACTTGCTCATGTGGATGAGCACAGAGTCAGCACCTCCAAACAGTTCCTGCCAACGGTAACCGTCGACTGTGATTAACACTACTTTCTGTTCAGCCTTCATCACAACAGGGAGCATCATCAATGCCGCAAAGGCTGCCATTAAGATCTTTTTCATCTGATTGCGTTTTTAGTTAATGTTCTCACGGCAGAGCACAATTCCTGTACCACACAGTTATCTTTGTGCATTAAATATCGCTTTGCGAAAGTAGCAAAAAGTCTTCTTAACAAAGAATAAAATTGAAAATTTCAATGCGAAAACAACGTGAAAAGGATAAATACAACCAAAAAACTGTATTTCTATAACTTATATGTGACATTGACGGACACGGTTATCCGCCACATAAAAAGTCCCGATTGCTCAATAGGGAGAGCAACCGGGACCTCATTTATAGTTTGTCAATCAAAAAAAGACTGCTGTCAGTCAGCCAGTTTCGCCTTGATAAATTCACGGTTGAGACGTGCGATGTTGGCGATAGACTCGTTCTTGGGGCACACAGCCTCGCAAGCGCGGGTGTTGGTACAGTTGCCGAAGCCCAGTTCATCCATCTTCGCAATCATGTTTTTGGCGCGTTTGGCAGCCTCTGGACGTCCCTGTGGGAGCAGAGCAAGCTGTGATACCTTTGATGAAACGAAGAGCATGGCAGAGCCGTTCTTACATGCTGCTACGCAAGCGCCGCAACCGATACATGTAGCACAGTCCATAGCCTCGTCAGCAACCTCCTTTGGTATGAGGATAGCATTGGCATCCTGAGCCTGGCCTGTACGGATAGTGTTGTATCCACCAGCCTGCATAATCTTGTCAAAGGCACGACGGTCAACCATACAGTCCTTGATTACGGGGAAGCCGGCAGAGCGCCATGGCTCTACAGTGATGACATCACCGTCGTTGAACTTGCGCATATAGAGCTGGCAAGTGGTTGCTCCACGCTCCGTCTTGCCGTGTGGCGTACCGTTGATGTAGAGAGAACACATACCGCAGATACCCTCACGACAGTCGTGATCGAAAACAAACGGCTCGCTGCCTTCGTTGATCAGTTCTTCGTTGAGGATGTCAAGCATCTCCAGAAATGAAGTGTCATCAGGGATATTCTTCATCTCGTGCGTATCGAAATGACCCTTGTCCTTAGGACCGTTCTGCTTCCAATACCTTATTGTAAAACTAATATTCTTAGCCATATCTGTCTTTTTTAAGGGTTAGTTCTTATAGTTGCGGGTCTGAACCTTGATGATCTCGTACTCGAGAGGCTCTTTGCTGAGCGCAGGAGCAGTCTCGTCATTGTTCTGGTATTCCCAGCAACCTACATAGAAGAAGTTCTCATCGTCACGCTTTGCCTCGCCTTCCTCTGTCTGGTGCTCCTCACGGAAGTGACCGCCACAGGACTCCTCACGATGGAGAGCGTCGTAAGCGATAAGTTCACCCATGACAATGAAGTCGCGGAGGTGTATGGCCTTGTCGAGTTCCACGTTGAGTCCATTGCGTGTGCCGGGCACGAAGAGGTTCTCATTGAACTCCTTGCGGATGCCCTTGAGCAGTTTCAGACCTTCCTCAAGACCTTCCTTGGTACGACCCATACCCACGTGCTCCCACATGATATGGCCGAGTTCCTTGTGGATAGAGTCAACAGAACGCTTGCCCTTGATGTTGAGCAGACGGTCGAGTTCAGCGTCTACCTTCTTCTCGGCCTCTGCAAACTCAGGCAGGTCTACCGAAAGACGAGGCCAGATAGCCTGGTCTGCCAAGTAGTTCTGTATGGTGTAAGGCAACACGAAGTATCCGTCAGCAAGACCCTGCATAAGAGCAGAAGCACCCAGACGGTTGGCACCGTGGTCAGAGAAGTTACACTCACCGATGGCAAACAGACCCGGAACAGTGGTCTGAAGTTCGTAGTCAACCCAGATACCGCCCATTGTGTAGTGGATAGCGGGGAATATCATCATCGGCTTGTAGTAGTCTATGCCGTCCTGACTCTTTACGAACTCGCCTGGATTGACGTCTGTAATCTCCTCGTACATGTCGAACAGGTTGCCGTAACGCTGGCGTATCTCGTCGATGCCGAGTCTTTGGATAGACTCAGAGAAATCGAGGAACACAGCCAGACCGGTGTTGTTGACACCGTAACCCTTGTCACAACGCTCCTTGGCAGCGCGTGAAGCCACGTCACGTGGCACGAGGTTACCGAATGCCGGATAGCGGCGCTCCAAGTAGTAGTCGCGGTTCTGCTCGGGGATATCCCAACCGTTGATCTCGCCTGCCTGCAGTTTCTTTGCGTCCTCGATGTTCTTCGGTACCCAGATACGGCCGTCGTTACGCAGCGACTCCGACATAAGTGTCAGTTTCGACTGGTTGTCGCCGTGTACAGGAATACAGGTCGGGTGAATCTGCACATAAGAAGGGTTGGCGAACATTGCGCCCTTGCGGTAGCACTGGATTGCGGCTGTACAGTTGCAACCCATGGCATTGGTGGAAAGGAAATAGGTGTTTCCGTAACCGCCAGTGGCTATTACGACAGCATTGGCGGAAAATCTCTCGAGTTTGCCAGTAACAAGATTCTTCGCGATAATACCGCGTGCACGGCCTTCAACGAGCACTACATCCTCCATCTCGTAGCGAGTATAGAGTTTCACACGGCCGGCATGAACCTGACAAGAGAGTGAAGAGTAAGCGCCGAGCAGCAACTGCTGTCCTGTCTGACCCTTTGCATAGAATGTACGAGACACCTGAGCACCACCGAAAGAACGGTTGGCAAGCATGCCGCCGTACTCGCGTGCGAAAGGTACGCCCTGTGCTACGCACTGGTCGATGATGTTGTTTGACACCTCGGCAAGACGGTAAACGTTAGCCTCGCGTGCACGGTAGTCACCGCCCTTTACTGTATCATAGAACAGACGATAAACGGAGTCACCGTCGTTCTGGTAGTTCTTTGCTGCATTGATACCGCCCTGTGCTGCAATGGAATGGGCACGGCGCGGCGAGTCCTGGATGCAGAAATTAAGTACATTGAAACCCATTTCGCCGAGCGAAGAAGCGGCACTGGCACCAGCAAGTCCCGTTCCTACAACGATAATGTCAAGTTTCAGTTTATTCTTTGGGTTTACCAGACGCTGGTGAGCCTTGTAATTGGTCCATTTGTCGGCTACCGGTCCCTCCGGTATTCTTGAATTCAATTGTTTAGCCATATTGTTTTTCTTTAATCCGTTAGATTATTTTCCGCAACAAGAACCGGCAGCCTCAGCAGCCTGACGGCAGCATTCACCGGCAGAACAGCCTCCGATGAGACCTGTTGCAAATGCGATTACCACTACGGCAAAGCCGAGCATGAGCAGCGTGACGTATGCAATGCCGATCATCTTCCAGCGTGTGAACCACACCTTACCGTTGAGACCGAGGGTCTGGAGAGCGCTCCAGAAGCCGTGTGTGAGATGAAACCAGATGGCAACAAGCCACACCAGATAGAGAGCAACATAGACCGGGCAACTGAAAGTGTACTGAATCCAGTATGCACCATCAGCCGCAAGAGAGGCATCGCCGATACCGGAGAGTTCCACGAACATCATCTTTCCCCAGAAGTTAAACAGGTGAAGAACAAGTCCTGCCAGAGCAATGAGACCGAGCACGAGCATGTTCTGCGACGCCCACTCCACCTTGGCCGGCTTCACTGTGACGTCATAGCGGCTGCCGCCACGCGCCTTGCGGTTCTGCATAGTCAAGATGAAGGCATACAGGATGTGGACTACCGCCAATGCGCCGAGACCGACAGTGCCGACAACAGCATACCAATTGGCACCCAGAAGTTCACAAATCGTGTTATAAGCCTCTGCCGAGAACAGGGCCACAACATTCATTGACATGTGGAATGTCAAGAACAGGATGAGCGCAATGCCGGTTATTGACATCACGACTTTCCTGCCAATAGAAGAATTAGTTAACCACATAAATGATTTGAAATAAAGTATTTAATTTGTTTATAGAGATTTTGCTCCACTGAAACAGATTGTCCACACCGATGCACAGACCGTCCCCAACCGGTAAGACAACCCATAATCCCACCGCTGGAAAAACGGTGCAAAAATACAATTATTCGTTCACAAATGAAAATTTTTAGGCTCAAATCGGATTTTTCTTGCTACTTTTGTCGGCTGAATGTGCTATTCTCGATAGCCGAAAATTTATTTTACCATATGATTTTGAGTTATGACGTCGTGGTAATAGGCGGTGGACACGCGGGATGCGAGGCTGCCGTCGCCTCTGCAAACATCGGGGCGAAGACCTGTCTCATCACCATGGACATGAACAAGATTGCCCAGATGTCGTGCAACCCTGCCGTAGGCGGTATCGCCAAAGGGCAGATAGTAAGAGAGATTGATGCCCTCGGAGGACAGATGGGCATCGTTACCGACGCCACAGCCATACAGTTCCGTATGCTGAATATGGGCAAAGGGCCTGCCGTGTGGAGTCCCCGGGCACAGTGCGACCGCGGAAAGTTCATCTGGAAATGGCGCGAAATCCTTGACCACACCGACAATCTCGACATCTGGCAAGACCAGGCAGAGGAACTGCTCGTAGACGAAACAAAAGCCGTGTGCGGTGTAAAGACCGTATGGGGAGTGGAGTTCCGTGCCAAGTGCGCAGTTGTCACAGCCGGCACATTCCTCAACGGCATGATGCACATCGGCAGGAAGATGGTAGCTGGAGGACGGTGCGCCGAACCGGCGGTGACGGGTTTCACGGAATCACTGACACGCCATGGCATCCGCTCTTACAGGATGAAGACGGGCACACCGGTGAGAATAGACCGCCGCTCGGTGCATTTTGAGGATACAGTCATGCAGAGCGGAGAAAACGATTTCCACCGTTTCAGTTACTGCGGACAGGAAAGGCAGTTGCCGCAACTTCCGTGCTGGACTTTCAACACCAACAAAGAATGCCATGACATCCTGCGCAGCGGACTTGCCGATTCTCCCCTTTTCAACGGTCAGATTCAAAGTATCGGTCCACGATACTGCCCTTCCATCGAAACGAAACTTGTCACTTTCGCCGACAAGGAACAGCATCCTCTGTTTCTCGAACCCGAAGGAACCGACACAAACGAGATGTACCTGAACGGTTTCTCGTCAAGTATGCCGATGGAAATACAGTTGGAAGCATTGAAGAAAATACCGGCTTTGAGAGACGTGAAAGTCTATCGCCCGGGCTATGCCATAGAATATGACTACTTCGACCCTACCCAACTGAACCACTCACTGGAGTCAAAGGTAATACAAGGACTGTTCCTTGCCGGACAGGTAAACGGCACTACCGGCTATGAAGAGGCTGGCGGACAAGGACTGATTGCCGGCATCAACGCAGCAAGAAAGTGTTCTGGCAGCGACCCGTTGACGCTAAGCAGGGACGAGGCATATATAGGCGTGCTCATCGATGACCTCGTCACGAAGGGCGTGGACGAACCTTACCGTATGTTTACATCCCGTGCAGAATACCGCATACTGCTCCGCCAGGACAATGCAGACGCACGACTGACGGAAAAAGGCTACGATTTCGGCATTGTCAAGACAGAACGCCTGAACTGGTGGAAAGAAAAGAAAGCAGCGGTAGAACACCTGTTGCAGTTCTGTAGCAACACTCCGATAAAACCAAAAGAAATCAATCCGTTCCTGGAGAATACAGAAACGGCAACATTGAAATTCGGCACAAAACTGAGCGAACTCATCGCCAGACCGCAATTAAACATCGCCATGCTGACAGAAGCCGTCCCCTCCCTAAAAGAAGAGATAGCAAAATTACCGAACAGAAACAACGAAATCGCCGAATCAACCGAAATTTTAATCAAATACAAAGGATATATCGAACGCGAGAAAATCATAGCAGACAAAATGCACAGACTGGAGAATATCAACATCGAAAACAAATTCGACTACTCCAAACTCCACGAGATTTCAACCGAAGGACGACAGAAATTAGAGCGAATAAATCCCAAGACAATTGCGCAGGCAAGCCGTATTCCCGGCGTTTCTCCGAGTGATATAAATGTACTGCTCGTACTTCTTAACAGATAAAAACAATGATTTTCGCCAAGAAGAAATACTACCAGATAAAATGTTTCATGTGAAACAAAACAACAATAACACACGTTTGAACCGACTGAATATCAGAAACAAACAAATAAAATAACAATACAAATCAAACAAAATGAACAATCCTACATTATTAAAGAATCTTCGTTGTGTTCCGGATTTTCCGATTCCGGGAATCCAATTCCAGGATGTCACTACCCTATTCAAAAGTCCAGAGTGTCTAAAAATCATGCGCGATGAAATCGTAGACCTCTATAAGGACAAAGGAATAACCAAGATTGTGGGCATAGAAAGCCGTGGCTTTGTCATGAGTTCCGCCGTTGCCCTGGAATTGGGAGCAGGCATTGTGCTTTGCAGAAAGCCCGGCAAACTGCCGGCAGAGACCATTCAGCAATCATACAAGAAAGAGTATGGCGAAGATACAATAGAGATTCACAAGGACTCCATCACCGAAGACGACGTAGTGTTGATACACGACGATTTGCTCGCAACGGGCGGTTCGATGCGCGCAGCCTACGATTTGGTAAAGAAATTCCACCCCAAGAAGATTTATATAAACTTCATCATAGAACTTACACTCGAGGGTCTTCACGGCAGAGATGCATTCGACAAGGATACAGAGATTACCGCTCTGCTGAAGATTTGATTGTTTCACATGAAACATTAACGGCTCTTTCCTTATGAATAAAGAGGAGAATGAGGCACGGTTAGCCAAGCTCAAGTCCATCGTATCAAGCCTTCCCGAGAAGCCGGGGAGTTACCAGTTCTATGACAACGAGGGCGTCATCATATATGTAGGCAAGGCAAAGAACCTGAAAAACCGTGTTTCTTCCTATTTTCACAAGGAAGTTGACCGTTTCAAGACAAAGGTTCTTGTCAGCAAGATACACAACATCACCTATACCGTTGTCAACAGCGAGGAGGACGCCCTGCTTCTGGAGAATTCGCTTATAAAGCAGTTCAACCCCAGATACAACATCCTCCTGAAGGACGGCAAGACCTATCCGAGCATCTGCATAAGCAACGAATATGTGCCACGCATATTCAAGACACGTCGCACCGACAGGCGTATGGGGCAGTTTTACGGCCCTTACAGCCATGTCGGTACGATGTATTCCCTACTCGACCTCATCAACAAGATGTACTTTCCACGGCGTTGCCACATGCCCATAACGGCGGAGGGAATATCCCGTAACCGTTACAAGGTGTGCCTGGAATACCACATCAAGAACTGCAAAGCCCCCTGCGTGGGCAAGCAGACAGTGGAAGAGTACCGGGAAAACATTGATCAGGCGCGCGAGATACTCAAAGGCAACACATCCAAACTGTGCCGCACACTCTATGACAGCATGATGCAGAAGGCCTCAGAACTGAAGTTTGAGGAGGCTGAAGAACTGAAAAAACGCTATCAGTTACTGGAGTCGTATGTGGCAAAAAGCGGTGTCGTGAGCCACACGATTACCGATGTCGACGTGTTCACGATAGTCTCTGACGACACCCACAGCACGGTCTTCATCAACTATATGCACGTCATGGAGGGCATGGTCAACCACAGTTTCACGTTTGAATACAAACGCAAACTCGACGAGAGCGACGAGGAACTGCTGCTGGCAGCCATTCCCGAGACCCGCGAACGGTTCAACAGCCATTCCAGAGAGATAATAGTACCCTTCGAAATAGACTGGAAGATGCCCGACGGAGCACAGTTTTTCGTGCCCCAGAGGGGTGACAAGAAACACCTGTTGGAGTTGTCTGAGATGAACGGAAAACAGTATAAGTTCGACCGTCTGAAGCAGTCAGAGAAACTCAATCCCGAGCAGAAGCAGACCCGGCTGATGAAAGAACTGCAACAGAAACTCCACTTGCCCAAGATGCCTTACCACATCGAGTGCTTCGACAACTCCAATATCTCTGGTTCGGATGCCGTAGCCGGCTGTGTGGTATTCAAGGGCATGAAGCCCTCAAAGAAAGATTACCGCAAATACAACATAAAGACTGTCAGCGGACCTGACGACTATGCATCCATGCAGGAGGTCGTTTTCCGTCGCTACAAGCGCATGAAAGACGAGGGCAGCACCCTACCCGACCTCATCATCACCGACGGCGGTGCAGGGCAGATGAGCGTCGTCCGCGAGGTCATCGAAGACCAGTTGCAACTCCAGATTCCCATTGCCGGACTTGCCAAGGACGACCGTCACCGCACCAACGAACTGCTCTACGGATTTCCGCCTTGCACTGTCGCCCTGAAGACAGGCTCCGAACTCTTCCACATACTGTCGCAGATACAGGATGAAGTACACCGTTTTGCCATCACTTTCCACCGCGACCGCCGTTCGAAGAGTGCCCTCCACTCCGCTTTGGACGACATAAAGGGCATCGGACCAGTGACAAGAGACCTCCTCATAAACAGCCTCAAAACAGTCAAGAAAGTAGAAAACGCTGATTTACAGACACTTTCGCAGATTGTCGGAACAGCGAAAGCAGAAATTATATTCAATTATTTCAAATCAAAGAAAGGCGGTTTGAAATAAAAGCACTATCTTTGCAAACATGAGAACAGTCGTCCAGAGAGTAAGCCACGCAAGCGTAACCATTGACGGACAACGTAAGTCTGACATCAAAAACGGGTTGCTAGTGCTGCTCGGCATAGGCGAAAACGACACGCAGGAAGACATCGACTACCTCGTGAAAAAACTCGTCAATATGCGCATCTTCGACGACTCCAATGGCGTGATGAACCTGTCCGTACAGGACATCGGGGGCGACATGATGGTCGTGAGCCAGTTCACCCTCATGGCATCAACGAAGAAAGGCAACCGTCCGAGTTACATACGAGCCGCAGGACACGACATCTCTATCCCACTCTACCACGCATTCATCCGCACGGCAGAAGCCGCCTTAGGCAAAGAAATAGCCACCGGAGAGTTCGGTGCAGACATGAAAGTAGACCTCCTGAACGACGGTCCGGTGACCATAATAATGGATTCAAAACAAAAAGATATATGAATATGGACAAATACGAAGAGGCTCTCAGCAAGTATGACCTCAACATCAGCGACGCCGAAGTGCAGTCCGCAGTAAAGGAAATCATCGCCAACAAGGTGCCGGAAAACGACACTCCCGAGGTGAAAAAGTTCCTTATGGGAAGCATAGAACTGACTACGCTCCACACAACAGACTCGGAAACCAGCGTGATGAAGTTCACCGAGCGTGTCAACGACTTCGATTCCACCTACCCTGACCTGCCCCATGTGGCCACGATATGCGTGTTTCCGTGCTTCGCAAAGACCGTTTCCCAGACCCTTGAGGTCGATGGCGTGGAGATAGCGTGCGTCTCCGGCTCGTTCCCGTCGTCGCAGGCACTCATCGAGGTCAAGGTTGCCGAGACGGCACTTGCCGTAAAAGACGGTGCAACAGAGATTGACATAGTGATGCCGGTCGGCAAGTTCATCGACGAAGACTACGAGGGAATGTGCGAGGACATACAGGAACTGAAGAACACCTGCGGCGAAAACGTTGCCATGAAGGTCATCTTGGAGACCGGCTGTCTGAAGAGTGCGGCTGACATAAAGAAAGCCTCTCTCCTGTCGATGTACGCCGGTGCAGACTACATAAAGACCTCTACAGGCAAGGAGAAAGTCAGTGCCACACCCGAAGCGGCGTATGTCATGTGCCAGGCAATAAAGGAATACTACGATACGACAGGCATACAGATAGGTTTCAAGCCCGCTGGCGGCATCAACACAGTGATGGATGCTGTCACCTACTACACCATCGTGAAAGAGGTTCTGGGCGAAAAATGGCTCACCAACAAGTGGTTCCGCCTCGGCACAAGCCGTCTGGCAAATGTGCTGTTGAGCGAACTTCTCGGCAAGGAAACCAAGTTCTTCTGATGCAAAAGACATTTTTTGGTTGATGCAGAATCCCTTTCGGGACACTCCACTGCATCATTTACAGTAAAGGAGAGTGTGTCAAAAGAGACAAGTTCTCTGGTAAACGGGCTGAAAGCCCAACTGCACGCAG
>CAVFZF010000032.1:0-17790 GCA_963627025.1 Bifidobacteriaceae bacterium
GTCTCTTCTGATATGTTCTCCACTGCACAAACCTGCCGTTGCGAACATCGCAAAGCGCCTTTGCAAACCGCCGCAACCGCCATTTTCCAGGCATTTCCCTTGGGGTTGTTACTGAAAAGGGGTATCTTTGCAGAAGATATACTGCACTCGGCAAATTGAAAGCACGCTTTCTTTGCACTCGTTTGCATCATCTTTGCAGAAGACAAACTGCACTCGGCAAATCGAAAGCACGCTTTCTTTGCACTCGTTTGCATCATCTTTGCAAAAAAACAAACCACACCCGGCGGCCTATGGAAATGGAGATTTACAACTATTCACTCTGCGTATCGCTAACGCTGATGCTGTTCTTCGCCTGCCGTTTCATCTTCGGCAAACTGCCCGACAAGCCGTCTGTGAAATACTACAAACGGTCGCGCATGCTGATGGGAGCGGCACTCTTCACCCTCTCCATAAACTATTCCATACACCTGTTTGTCACCCCTCGCCTCGATGCCTCCGTCAACGCCATACTCATAAACCTCTGTACCTACTGGCTGGCGGTGTGGCTTTTTGGCAGCGCAATGATGATTCTGCTCGACAGGAGTTACGTCACGAGGAAACGGTTTGTGCGCTACATCATCTCATGGGTGGTCTACTGTCTGACCGCGCACGCCCTGTGGCGCATCCCACTCCCCGCCACCCTGCACAAGGCAGTGCCCGTATTGCTTGCCGTCTTGTTTCTTGCATACGCCATAAAGGTGACACACCACATCTTCGCCACACTCCGCCGGACTGTCAAGATGCTCGACAACTACTATGCCGACAACGCCTCCGCCTACATCCGATGGATGTCAGTCTTCACCTATTGGGCGGTATTCTTCGGCGTGGGACAGGGCATCTTCACTTTCATTCCCGACCGCTATGTGTTCATCTGGATAATCTCCGCCATACCGTTCTACATCTATCTCTATGTGTCCTACGCCAACTACTTTCTGCTGTACGAACAGGTGGAGGACGCCATCAGCCAGACTGAACCCACGGAAGACACCCCTGCCGACAGCGAACAGGCGTCTGCCGACGGCAACGACGGCACCGTTGCCGCCACGAGCCACGCCCCTGCCAACATGTCAAAGGCGCAGGAGACGTTCCTGGAACAGCAGATCTGCGGGTGGGTTGACGCCAAGGAGTACACCAAGGGCGGACTGACCATTGAGGACATAGCGCGCGCCACCGGCACAAACCGAACCTACATCTCCAGTTTTGTCAATGCCCACTACGGCATGACATTCCGCGAATGGATCAACAGCCTGCGCCTCGAATACGCCAAGAGGCTCATGTCGGAAAAGCCCGATATGCCCCTTGCCGACGTGGCAGCCAAAGCCGGATACCTCTCGCCCAGTTATTTCAGCCGCACTTTCAAGGAGACTGAGGGACTCACTCCCGGCAAGTGGATAGAGAGGAATTCCGCTTCAAACCAACAATAAAACCGCTTTGTCCTAACGACAAAAGCGGTTTGCCCTATCCGCAAAACCGCTCCAGACACTGCATTTGCCGAGTGTCCTATCCACAACAAAACGTTGTCCCAACGGCAAAATCATCCGTCGCCCGTTTTTTTCGTTTGCTGGCGCTGACCGCTTTGTGTACATTTGCACACGCTTAGAGGCAAATGTACTGACTGAAGAAAATACACATCCACCGATGACAGTACCGTCACCTATACACTGCTGACGCATCCCGGCGTCGGATAGCGGAGATTCTATAATCCAATACCATAACATCTTGACCGGAGACCGGCGTGCCGTGCGCTGTCTCCGGTCTTTTCATGTCCCGCGTGAGCACCGTTCACGCAGCCCGAAAATGGCTCTCACGCAGCGGCACATCAGATGAAGTACGGCCGTGCCACACCTGAAGTACGACCGTACATCAAGTGATGTACGTTTGTACTCCAATCGTTGTGCCGCCGCAAACGCATCGCTCTTGTCCCGCAAAAGCGGTGCTTTCGCCCCACAAAACGGCAATATTCCGGCGCATAGACAGGGGTGCGAAGTTCTGCAAGATGGCATTCAAAACATCCCTAATCCCAAAATTTATACTGTTTTTTAGGATTACAATCCCAAAATATACCCTGTTTTTTAGGATTAGGACATTTTGAGCGACATTTCGGACACATGTTCGCACTGAAATCAAGGCACCCGTTGCTGACAATGAAAACGAGGGTGTGTCAGAAGGGACAGGTCCTATGATGAACGGGCTGAAAGCCCAGTTACACACAGCCCAGGGCAGAGTTGCGAAGCAACGGCACCCTGGGGATAAAGGACAAGTATACAACGCGCCCTGTAAGGGCAACTGCATAACAATAAGACCAATATAATGTAACTGCCCTTACAGGGCGCAAAGATTGACAGGGATATTCTTATCCCAGGGCGTTACCATGGGATATGTGCAGTTGGGCTTACAGCCCGTAGAAAGAAAGATGTTGTTTCTCTTTTGGCACGCCCCCGTGTCTTCAGCCCAAAAGATGCCGCAATGCGGCAACAGGATGATACAGCAGTATGCGCGGTCCTGCTCCACTGTCTGCTTCTGACTTTATCTTGTCCATGGCCATCACCTCTCTGCCCAGTCGCCACGGTCGAGGTTGCGGTAGGCGATAGCCTCGGCGAGATGCGTGGCGAGCACCGTTTCGCTGCCGTCAAGGTCGGCAATGGTGCGTGCCACTTTGAGTATGCGGTTGTAGGCGCGCGCCGAAAGCGACATACGCTGCATGGCGAGTTTCAGCATCTGAAGTCCCTGTTCGTCGGGTTCGGCATACTGGTGTATCATGCGTTCGGTCATCTGTGCGTTGCAGTGGACGAGCCTGCTGTCGCGGAAACGCTGCTCCTGTATCTGGCGCGCACGGACGACACGCTGGCGTATGGCCTCGCTCGTCTCGCCCTGTTCCGCCCGTGAGATGTCGCCGAAGGGCACGGGGGTAATCTCTATCTGGATGTCTATGCGGTCCATGAGGGGGCCGCTGATGCGGCTCATGTAACGCTGTATCTGCCCCGGAGTGCACACGCAGTTGTGCGTGGGGTCGCCGTGATAGCCGCAGGGACAGGGGTTCATCGACGCCACAAACATGAACGAGCAGGGGAACTCCAGCGTGTACTTGGCGCGCGAGATTGTTATCTTGCGGTCTTCGAGGGGCTGGCGGAGGAGTTCGAGAGCCGTCTTGTGGAACTCCGGCAACTCGTCGAGGAAGAGCACACCGTTGTGTGCGAGGCTTATCTCGCCCGGTTGTGGCGTTGCGCCTCCGCCCACGAGCGCCACCTCAGAGATGGTGTGGTGGGGCGAACGGAACGGTCTTTGCGAGATAAGCGACATTCCTCCCTTGAGTTTTCCCGCCACACTGTGTATCTGGGTCGTCTCAAGGCTCTCGGCAAGTGACAGCGGAGGGAGTATGGATGGGAGGCGTTTTGCCATCATGGACTTGCCGCTGCCGGGAGGGCCTACCATTATCAGGTTGTGACCTCCTGCCGCCGCTACCTCCATGGCACGCCTGACGTTCTCCTGACCGCGCACGTCGGCGAAGTCAAGGGGGAAGTTGCTCTGCTGTTCGTAGAACTCTTTCCTGGTGTCGATGATGCACGGTCGGAACGTCTGTTTGCCCGTGAGGAAGTTCACGACATCCATCATCGTCTCCATGCCGTAGACCTCGAGGTTGTTGACAACGGCGGCTTCGCGCACATTGTCCTTGGGAAGAATCAGCCCGCGGAACTTCTCCGCCCTGGCGCGGATGGCTATCGGGAGTGCCCCTTTCACCGGCTGCAGACGGCCGTCGAGCCCGAGTTCGCCCACAATCATGTAGTCGGCGAGTGCCGTGGACGTGATGTTGGAACTGGCGGCGAGCAGTCCTATCGCCAGCGGAAGGTCGAATGCGCTGCCCTCCTTGCGCAGGTCGGCAGGCGCCATGTTTACCGTGATGTCACCCTTGGGGAAGCGGAAACCGTTGTACTGCATGGCAGCGCTGATGCGGTCGCGCCCCTCGCGCACGGCAGCATCGCCCAACCCGGTGAAGTGATAGAGCACTCCATTGGTTATGCTTACTTCAATTGTGACGGTGGTCACCTCCAGTCCATTGACTGCGGCGCAATAGGTTTTTACCAGCATTGTAGGTTTTCGGTTAGCGTTAGCGGGGTTCGTGAGGGCTATTTCAGCAGGTCACGCAGTTCCGACAGGGGGACATTGCGTGCTGTTATCTTGCCGTTGTCGAGCACGATGTTGTCGGGAACGGAAGTCAGACCGAGTTGCCGCACTGTCTTGCTGTCAAACATCAGTTGCTCACAGACCACGGGGCAGGTGACGCCGTCACGCTCCATGACCCTCGCACACTCCTTTGACGACAGGTCAAGGCATATCCCGAGGGCTGTCAACTTGCTGTCCTGACGCGACAGTTCCTCCTGGATGACGCGCTGCATGCTGCAACTCTCGTATTCCCACGAAGCCCACAGATAGACGACAGCCTTGCCCTTGGAGAGGTCAGCCTGCGTTATCTTCCTGCCGTCGGTGGCGGTGGTGGTGAAGGAAGGCAACTTCTTGCCCACTCCGTTGCGTGCCATTGTCTCGACATACTTCAGTTCCTGCGCCAGGCGTCCGTTGTTGGGCTGTGCCTTGACGAGCGTACTGTAGAGACTTGCCGCCTTGTCGTAGTCGGCAAGAGGGGTCTTCAGGAAATAGCGTTGCACGAGATAGGGTGACACCAAGGACTTGGGGTGGTCGCCGACAAAGAGTTCCACATAGTGCTTTATCTCGTCGGGCGAGGCGTTGGACGACTGCTCACGGAACTTGTTCATGAGGTCGTTCTCCTTCGTGCCGGTCACTTTCATCTCCTTCAAGTGAGAGGCATCGCCCTTGATGTCTGCCGTCTTGCCCGCCTGGGCAAAGACCGGCTGTTCGGAAAAATTGGGAAAGACGATGACCAGAGTGCCGGCATCGTCGCACGGGGTCTCATAAGTGAAGCGTCCGGCACGCACCTCTATGGTGTCGACACCGCTTATCAGACCGTCGGTACTGTAAACATAGAACTCACCCTGATTGAGGTTCAGCAGGCGGCCGTCTATCTTGAAGTGACTGCCGTCAGTGCCACACGAAACCAGAATCAGGGTGAGAAGAAGAAGTAGATATTGCCTCTTCATTCCTCAGTTGTTGCTTATTCTCTTGTTATGGCAAGCTCATAGTCGTTGGCAGCATAACTTTCGAGCGACGGATCTTGCTCCAGAGCCTCTTTCAGATAGGACTTCGCAGCATACTTGTTGTCGCGTCTTGCGGCTGCGATAGCGTGCAGATAGGTGTTCACTGCATTCTTGTTCTGTGCCTCGTCGAGTGTTCCCACTGCCTGTGCATAGTTCTTGTTGAGAATCTGTGCCAGCGCTGCGCTGTTGGTACTCTCGCCCTTGAAGTTGCTCTCTGCGTTCTTGTAGTTGCCCTTTGCTATGTTGAGCACGCCCTGGGCATAACTTACGTCACCGAGAGTCGACGCCTTTGCAATGTCAGTTTCGGCTGCATCGATGTCGCCGTCGACAAGGTTGAGAAGTCCGCGGTTGGCGTAGGCCTGTGCCTGTTTCGGGTCAATGGAGATGGCCTTTGACAGGTATTGCTTTGCAGCATCAACGTCGCCGTTGAGCATAGACATGGAAGCGAGGTTGTTGACGGCGCGTGCGTCATTCTTATAGAGAGACGCTGCCTTCTTGTAGATGGCGGTCTTCTCGGCGTTGGTTTCCACGAGTGTGGCGGCATAGAGGAGTTCTTCCACGCTCAGTGCAGAAGCGTCTGCATTGTACTGCTTGAGGATTTCCTCGTCGGAACGGCCTATTGTCTCGTAGTTGATAATCATTCTTGAGCGGCGCAGTTCAGGCAGGATGCCCTGTGCCAACTCCTGGAAGCCGGCGCTCATGTTGCGTATCTGCTTCTCGCGCTCTTCCGGATCCTTGTACATTTCGAGCACACGGATGATGACATCCTTGTCCTGTATGTTGCTGACAGCCACCAGTTGCTTGAAGCCTTCCCAGTCCTGTGCCGTATAGTGAGCGTCGATGCCGGTCTCCACTTTGGTTGCTTTCAACTGCTCATTGACGTAGCCTTCGGTCACGTCCTGACGCTTTGCGGAGAGTTTGTTGTTGAAATCGTAACCGCCTTCAGGTGATGCATACGCCTGGATTTCCACGTTCTGGATGTTGAGACGCTCCTTGTCGGCATTGATTTTCTTGAGCATTTCCACGAAGTCCTTTACGGAATTGCTCTGCAACTCTGACTTTCTGATGTTTGCCTGGTTGACAAGGAACTTGATGTTTGCCTCCTGTTTCTGTTGCGTCACACGCTGGAAAGCGTCGGGAGCGAGGCATCCTCCGTCGCTGAGTATTGTCTTCTTGTAGAGTTCGGACGTTGCAATCACGCCGTCAGCCACTTTCACTGCCGGGATGTTCACGTTCTTCTTGCCCACCTTAGCCTTGAAAGTGAGATACATTTCGCTCTTCTGCATCTCCGGCACATAGGTAAAGTTGGTCTTCATGGTGTATCTGCCACCGAGACGATAGGAGATAGTCTGGTCGTTGCCAGTCACCTTCTCGCCCTGGAAAGTTGCGCCTTCTCCCTGTGCGACTTCACCGTTTCCGTAGCGCAGTTCGGGAACAACTGTCACCACTGCCTTCTTCTTCATGTATTTCTCAGGGAAACTTCCGGCGATGGATGCCGGCACTTTGCCTGCCTGACTTTCAAGCGGATTGGGAGTGACAGTGAAGTAATCGGATGACAGAGCGCCCATTTTCCCGGAACAGGAAACAATGAGCAACGAGCCCGTCAGCACCAAGACGGAGGAGATGACATTCTTACGCATAATTCTAATTTTTAGTTCGTGCCGCGAGCGGGACTCGAACCCGCACGCCCAAAATGAGCAGAAGATTTTAAGTCTGCCTTGTCTACCATTCCAACATCACGGCATCAAATTTGCGGCGGGGCACAGTCACGGCTGCCTTTCCGCCGCAAATTCATCGTTACAAAGTTACGTTTTTTGAGAAAAAACGCAAAATATTTTATACTTTATTAGGTCTTTAACGGAGTTTTCTCTTCTTGACTCCGGTGAATGTCATCTTCACCGGCAGTATCTTTCCGTCCTTGTCAAACTGCAGTTTGTCGATGCAGGTGACGCGGTGGTCGCGTCCGTTGTCACCGAGAGGACGGCGGTGGTACACGATGTAGTACTCGTCCTTGCCCTTGCCTTTTATCACACTGTGGTGGCCGGCGCCTGTCGCAACCTCCGGATCCTGCTCAAGTATCTTGCCGATGCGCTTCCAAGGGCCGAAGGGAGTGTCGCCTATGGCATACGCCACGCAGTAGTCGGGACCGCCCCAACCGCCTTCCGACCACATGAAATAGTATTTCCCGTTGCGCTTGAGCATAAAAGGCCCTTCCACATAGTTGTCGGGAGTCATCTCCTTGAACATCGTCCCGTCGGGGAAAGGCAGGAGTGACTTGAAGTCGTCGGCGAGTTTGACGATGTTGCAATGTGCCCAACCGCCATAGATGAGATACCACTGTCCGTCGGAATCGCGGTATGCAAACTGGTCTATCGGCTGCGCTCCGTTGATGATTTTGTCTATGAGCGGTTTGCCGAGGAGGTCTTTGAACGGGCCGGCAGGACTGTCTGCCACCGCCACACCGATGCCTCCGTACTGGCTGTTGCTCTGTATGTCGTTGGCACCGAAGAAGAAATAGTACTTCCCGTTGTTCTCTACGACCGACGGCGCCCACATGGCTTGCCACGCCCAGGTCACCTCCTTGTTGGTCAGCACATTCTCGTGCTTGGTCCAGTTCACAAGGTCTTTGGAGGAGAAAGCGTCGAAATGCAACTGCTCTCCGTAGTCTGCCGAATAGGTGGGATACACCCAATACTCGTCGTTGAACACTGCCCCTTCGGGGTCGGCATACCATCCTTCAAACACGGGATTGCCGCTCTGTTTCTGCGCCATCGCCGTCATGACCAACGGCAACAGCAATGTTGCGATAACAATTTTCTTCATCTTGAATTGTGGCACGGGTGGTTTTGTGCCGTTTGTCCTGTACAAAGGTAAAGAAAAAAGGTGAACTCCCGAAGGAATCCACCTCTTTTATATGTGTGATTTATGTCTTGTCACACAGGACTTGCGCCCCTCTGACTTTACTTCACAACAACCTTGCGACCGTTGATGATGTTCACACCCTTGACAGCCTTCTGGAGTTTCTGACCCTGGAGGTTGTAGATAGCCTTGGTGTTGGCAACAGTGTTGTCCTCAACATTCTGGATTGCATCCGGCTCATCAGCACCCCAGTACTTCAGACGGAAGTTGTCAACAACGATCCAGTCGCTGTCTACATAGCCTGTCTTCTGCGCTCCGATGAGGAGATAGCCTGCATCGCCTTCAGCCAGTTCGAACTTGATGGTGTTGGTGTAGTAACCGTTCTGGAAGTAGTGCTCTGCTGCATCGAATGTCGAATCAGGTATACGCACTGCACCAGTTGCATCCTGACGGCCAAGTCCCGGTACCATATTGTTGGCCTCAGCGATAGAAACAATCGGCTGAGTCATTTCGCCTGCTACTATCACTGCATTGGTAGCGAGTTCCTCACCGGCAATAATCTTGGCAACAGCATTGTCGTAAGAACCGTCACGATAGTAGCCTTGTACGCTGAAGGTGTACCAACCCGGCAGGAGAGCATCGTCGAAAATCTCCTGTGTAAGTTCGAATGTCGTAGCGTCATAACCCTCGTATGTGAAGTCCTGATGGTTGTCATTGCGGCCGTAGATGCCAGTGTTTCCACCCTCACCGTTGAAGAACCAGTTCTCGATAGTCAGGCGCTGGTCGAAGCCAGGGTTGGAAATGAGGTAGGTCATGTCTACCGGAGCGTCAGCAGTAGCCGTTGCTGCGAGTGCATCCCACTCCTCCTTGCTGATGAGCATCCACTGGTTAGACTCGAGATTCTCGGAGTTCATGTCAGTGTCGATCACGTTTACAGAGTAGCCGTTGTTGTTGTCATAGCCGTTTGCACGGTCTGCATTGGCAGCACCACGCCAGCCGAGGAGATACGGGTTGCCGTCTTCCTTGACGTCAGAACAGCCGAGACGTGCGATGTTGAATACGTTTGTCTTGCCCTCAACAGGGATGAACTGCCATGCATCATCAGTGTCGCAGTCTACATAACCGCCCCAGTTGATGAAGTCATTGGTACCGATTGTGCCGTTCGGACGGAAAGACTCGATGCGGAAACCGCCTTCGATAGCAGTGCCATCCTTCTTTGTGGCAACGAGTTTCATAGCATTGGAAGCGTAAGCAAGTGCCTGGTGTGCACCCCAGTTCTCACCTCCGGCGAGGAACTGCTTCTCTCCTACGTTGTAGATGTAGTACATACCGTCGGCAGCAGGCTGTGAACCGACGAATGCTTCGGTGTGGCGCTCAGCTGCATTGCGTCTGCGTGCGATGCGGAGATTGTTGAGCAGGGTGTTCACTTCAGAGCCTGTCTTGCACTCCTCGATACCGTTGACAGCGGCAGCGAGTTTCTCTGACATATAGCCATTGTCCTTGATGCCTTTGCAAACGGCGATTGTCTGACGCAGGTCAGTAACAGAACCGCTGAAGCCCAGCACATCATTGATCTTGGAAGTGAGGGTCTTGGCATACTCCTTCAGTTCAGCAGCGTCCTTGTTGACCTCAAGTTCCTCGTTGGCAGCAGCCACAAGTGTCTGCAGGCTGTCCTTCATTGCAGCGGTGAGATCCTTGTCTGTGTTGGCAAGTGCTATAGCGTCCTTTACCAACTGAACACAAGCGTCGTAGTCAACTTCCTCGACATTGATACCGCAGTCATAGAAGCGACCGCCCCAGTTCTGGTGTATCTCAGTAGCAATCACGTTCTTTCCTTCACGGAGAATGCTTGCCGGGATGTGAACCTGCTTCGGGTTCTTGCCGTTTGTCCAGCCAGAGTACTGTTGGAGAAGAACTCCGTTGACATAAGTCTTGTAGTCGTCGTCGTGGCAAACATTGAGGGCATAACTCAGGCTTGGATTGATCTTGTCAATCGTAAAGGTACGGCGAATCCAGTAACCGGTGTTGTCTGCCGTATTGCCATTCTGCTCCTTGTTGTTGTTGATACCTACAGGCCACTCTGTCTGCACCTCAGACATATAGTCAAGGTTACCTACCGGCATTGTAGTGTCGTCCCATGCGGAGTCGTCAAACTCAGGAAGTGTCCATGCGAGGGTCTCTGTACGGCCGTCGATAACAGGGTCTTTAACATGTGAACCGTCGCGGTTGAAGTACATATAGTTGAAATAATGTGTACCAACCCACAACTCCTCACCAGTCGTGTTGTCTACAAGTGACATGTTGCTGAGTTTAACCTCTGTGTTGGCCTCTGCCCAAGCGAAGTTGAACACAGCCTTGAAGTTAGCCACATCTGTGCCGCTAAGCATAACGGAATAATTCTCCGGAGAATCTGCGTCAACAGTAACATCCTCATTGGAAAGGGTGAGTTCGTCGTTGTTCATCTCACAAAGTTTCACCGTTGTGGTGATGTCTGAGGTAGAAGAAATCGTCACTTTGAACTCATAGTCGTGAGTTGCGTCGATGTTGATAGGAGTCTTGAAGTGAACCTGTGACATCCACTCGTCGCCGGAATCCTCCTGGTCGATGTGGATAGTGTATACATCACCTTCCTTTGCCTCATAGAGTTTCTCCCATCCGTGCTGTGAGTTAGGAGTACCAGACTGACCGTCGAAGTTGTAGCCACCGCAGGAGTTGAAGATAGTCTTCGCTGTCCACGGAGAAACATAACCCATCTCAACACCGCCGGGAACCAATGTGTAGAGACCGCAGTCGGCAAATGCACCGCCCCAGTTCTGGTGAACGTGCACTGCGAGAACGTTCTCCGTCACGCCGTCACGGTGGATAAGAGCCTTCTGTTCTTCGGTAAGTTTGTAGATGGCATCCTCTGCCCAACCGTCAGTGAAGGAGGTAATCAGAACGCCATTGAGGTAATACTCTGACGGAGCATCGTCGTGACCGCAAGCCAAGTAGACATCACCTGCAAGCAGACGGTCGGTTGTGAATGTACGGCGGATATAGATGTCGCCCATTGTCTCGCTCGTCAGCCACTGCCAACTTACGGCTGCACCGTTGTAAGAGTCGGTGTTTGACGTGAAAGGAGCGTTGTGTTCTTCCCAGAGAATCTCGTCGCCGGTAGTGGAGTTTGTGCCGGCTACGTCCTCCATATTGTAGCCCACCTCGTACCATTTCAGTCCGTTGGCGTCATCATCGGGAGTTCCCCAGACCACGTTGTAGTTCTCATTGGTCGTCTCATTGCCCTGACCGTTGTCGCCAAACCTTGTGCCTGTGTTGATGGCATAGACCCACGCCTTCCACTGACGGGCCTCTACCGTTATGCCGTGCTTGGTAGACGGAAGGATCTCTATGTTGGCTCCAACCGCATCCATACCCTCGGCATTAGCCGCAAGCGCCATTAACGCCGCAGCAATCGAAAGTAATGTTTTCTTCATAAAGAGAGATTAAATTAGTTTATAATTAATAATGACAGTTCTTCTTTTGCGCTGTTTTTAGCTAATAGCTCATGGCAAAGTTATGGAAACCTTTCCTATTTTTATAGCATTCGTGTCGTTTTTTTTGTTCCGTTCCCTTGTTTTAGCATTCATTAACACAGTGCAATATGACATAATTTTATTAACTTTGCACTGCATTAGCGGACTTCTGCAATGGACGACAAAAAGATACTCCTCATCAATGACATGTGCGGCTATGGCAATGTCGCCACAGTGGCGATGATGCCGGTGCTGTCGTATCTCGGCATACCGACATTCAACCTGCCCACAGCCATAGTGTCCAACAACCTCGAGTACGGCAGTTTCAACATACTTGACACCACGGAATACATGAAGGGGGTCTTTCCCGTGTGGAAGAAACTCGGCTTCAGTTTCCGTGCAATTGCCACCGGATTCATCGCCTCGGAAACCCAGGCGGCGATAGTGGCGGACTATTGCGGGGAGAAAGCACAGGAGGGCACATCCATTTTCGTAGACCCCATTATGGGCGACGAGGGAAAACTCTACAACGGAGTAAGCCCTTCGACGATAAAGAGCATGCAACGGCTGGTGAGCAAGGCGCACCTTGCCGTGCCCAACTACACCGAAGCGTGCTATCTCACCGGCACTCCCTACTCTGAAAAAGGCACGACACAGCGAGAGGCAAACGCCATCGTGGACGGCATGAGGGAGATAGGCACACGTTCGGTCATCATCACGAGCATGACCGTAGAAGGGCAGAAAGCCGTCGTGGGCTACAATGCCACCTCGCAAGAGTACTTCTCTCTGCCCTACGAAGAGATACCAGTGCGCTTCCCGGGCACTGGCGACATCTTCTCATCGGTGCTCTACGGCAACCTGCTGAAGGGCAAGGCACTGGAGGAGAGTTGCCGAAAGGCCATGGACGTGGTGGCCCAACTCATAGCCCTCTGTAGCGACCAGCAGGACAAGTTCCGCGGAATTCCGTTGGAAAAGTACCTCTACCTCATGGACTGACAACAGCAACGGGGCAACAAGAACACGGTGCAAGCCGCCAACTTCGTACATATATAAATAGGTGTAAGTCAATATGTGGCTATTATTGGGATTTCTCTCGGCTCTCTGTCTGGGCTTCTATGACTTGGCGAAAAAGACTTCGCTGAGAGACAACGCCGTGCTCCCGGTGTTGCTGCTCAACACTTTCTTCTGCAGCATGGTGTTCCTGCCCCTCGTCATCGGCTCTGCCTTGGGGTGGATAGACGGCACTTCGACGGTGTTCGTGCCGTGGGGCGGAAGCGCAAGTCAGCCGTTCATCTTGATCAAGTCGCTCACTGTGCTCGCCTCATGGGTGCTCGGCTACTACGGCATAAAGAACCTGCCGCTCACCATAGTGGGACCAATCAACGCCACACGCCCCATAATGGCGCTCGTGGGAGCGATGCTCATCTTCGGCGAGAGGCTCAATCTCATGCAGTGGCTCGGTGTGATTACCGCCATAATTTCGTTCTTCCTGCTGTCACGGACAGGCAAGAAGGAGGGCATAGACTTCCGCCATGACCGTTCCATACTGCTGGTGGTGCTCGCCGCAGTGCTCGGTGCAGTGAACTCCCTGTACGACAAATACCTCATGGCATCGCCCGACAACGGAGGCATAGGGCTTGACCGCATGGAGGTGTTGTCGTGGTACAACATATACCAATGTCTGTGGATGTTCCTCATGGTGGCATTCCTGTGGTGGCCGAAGCGCAGGGAGGGCACGCCGTTCAAGTGGCACTGGAGCATCGTGCTGATAAGTCTCTTCCTCGTGGCAGCCGACTTCAGTTACATGACAGCACTCTCTTCCGACGGTGCAATGATAAGTGTGCTGAGCCTTGTGCGCCGCAGCAACGTGCTGGTTTCGTTTGTATTCGGCGTGCTGTTGCTGGGAGAAAAGAACTGGAAAGGCAAGGCCGTGGACCTCATGCTCGTGGCTCTCGGAATGCTGTTCATCTGGCTTGGCACAGACTGAGAGGCGCACAACATATAGACATTCAGACATTACGACATACAAGACATAAACTACAAAGAGACCATCGATGAAGAAAACCAAGATTGTTTGTTCGATTAGCGACCGCAGATGCGATGAGGACTTCCTCAGAAAACTGTTCTTTGCCGGCATGAACGTCGTCCGCATGAATACCGCCCACGCCAATGCGGAGGGCATGAAGAAACTCATCAACAACGTGCGTGCGGTGTCGCCGCGCCTCGCGATAATGATTGACACCAAGGGACCGGAGATAAGGACCACCGGCACAGAACAGCCGCTGCAGTACAAGACCAGCGAAAGCGTGAACATATCAGGCCGTCCCGGCATCGACTCCACACACAACAACGTGAACGTGTCCTACACTGACATTGCCAAAGACGTGAAAGTCGGCGACAACATACTGTTTGACGACGGTGCCCTGTGCATGAAAGTCATCGGCATCGAGGGTCCCGTTGTCGTGGCGCAAGTACAGAACGACGGCGAGTTGGGCTCCCACAAGAGCGTGAACATACCGGGAGTCCACATCGACCTGCCTACCCTCACGGACAAGGACAAGGCAAATATCCTCTTCGCCATAGACCAGGATATCGACTTCATAGCACACTCCTTCGTGCGCAATGCCGCCGATGTGAAAGCCGTGCAGGACATCCTCGACGAGCACGGAAGTGACATCAAGATAATCTCAAAGATAGAAAACCGTGAGGGAGTGGACAACATCGACGAGATAATAGACGCCTCCTACGGCATCATGGTGGCACGCGGCGACCTCGGAATAGAGGTCCCCATCGAGGAGATACCAGGTATCCAGCGCAAGATAATACAGAAATGCGTGAGCAAGAAGAAGCCCGTCATCGTGGCAACACAGATGCTCCACACGATGATAAACAACCCTCGCCCGACGCGTGCAGAGGTCACCGACATCGCCAACGCCATCTACTCGCACACGGATGCGGTGATGTTGAGCGGTGAGACGGCATCAGGCAAATACCCGCTGGAGGCTGTTCTCACCATGGCAAGGATTGCCGAGCAGGCGGAAGCGGACATGGAAAAAGACGACTTGATGGTGCCGACAATAGGAGAAAACCCCACCCAGCGCGAGTTTCTTGCCTACTCAGCCATCGACTCCACACGTCGCCTCGGCGTAAAGGGCATCATCACCGACTGCGAAACAGGCCAGACTGCACGCAACCTGTCATCATTCCGCGGTCCGACACCCATCCTCGCGATATGCTACAAGGAAAAGATGCAACGGCAACTCAACCTGAGTTACGGAGTGCTTCCCATCCACCAGAAGGAGCACACCACGCCGGAATATCTCTTCATCGCCGCCATAAGGATGCTGCGACAGAAGGGCTACATCGGCAACAAGGACAAGATTGCATACCTGAGCGGCAGTTTCGGAGAGGGCGGAGGCACCACCCTGCTCGAGATAAACAATGTCGGACAGATATTCGACCGATCCTACGAGTTCCATCTTCCACAGTTCACAGAATAGTCAAACGGGCGTTTCCCTGCCGACAATGGCAGGGAAACGCCTGTTATACAATGGCTGTTGGTGTCCAGGGAATGCCAGAAACACGGCATCAAGCCGTTTATCATCACCGGCACTTTCCTCACTGCGCAGGACAACCACAATGCTTTGCCCGACCAGTTCAAAGTAATGTGTTAACCGCCGATACGGTAAAAATTGCAAATAATTCGGTCTTTTCTCTTGTTATAGAGGGAAAAAGAGTAATTTTGCAAATTGGATTGAAATCCGGAAATTTAATTTTTTGATGTTTTAATGGAAACAATAGGGTTTCCAAAGATGTGTTTTAGAAAATGAACATTATTACAAAGACAGTTTCATTGCCTGACGGTCGTCAGATAACAATTGAAACAGGAAAGCTCGCAAAACAGGCTGACGGTTCGTGTACACTGCGTATGGGCAACACCGTACTCCTCGCCACTGTTTGCGCAGCCAAAGATGCAGTCCCGGGAACAGACTTCATGCCACTGCAGGTAGAGTACCGTGAGCAGTACGCAGCAGCCGGACGTTTCCCCGGAGGGTTTACAAAACGCGAAGGCAAGGCAAGCGATGAGGAGATTCTCACCTGCCGTCTCGTCGACCGCGCTCTCCGTCCTCTCTTCCCGAGCGACTACCACGCCGAGGTGTATGTAAACGTTATCCTCTTCTCCGCCGACGGCGTTGACCAGCCCGATGCACTTGCCGGATTTGCCGCAAGCTGCGCATTGGCTTGTTCCGACATACCGTTTGAATGTCCTATCTCCGAGGTTCGCGTAGCACGCATCAACGGAGAATACGTCATAAACCCGACCAAGGCCCAGATGGCTGATGCCGACATGGATCTCATGGTAGGCGCTACCGCCGAGAACATCATGATGGTTGAGGGCGAGATGAAGGAGGTTCAGGAGGCTGACCTCCTCAATGCACTGAAGGCTGCACACGAGGCTATCAAACCGCAGTGCCAACTTCAGGTGGAACTGATGAAGGCTCTCGGCACCGACGTCAAGCGCGAGTACTGCCACGAAGTCAACGACGACGACCTGAAAGAGCAGGTTCGCAAGGAGTGCTACGACAAGGCTTACAACGTGACAAAGCAGGGCTTGGAGAAGCACGCGCGTGCAGAAGCGTTCGAGAACATCATCACCGAGTTCAAGGAAGCATACGCCGCAGCCCACACAGACCTCACCGAGGACGAACTGGAAGAGAAGAACACCCTCGCAGACAAGTACTATCACGATGTGGAGAAAGACGCTATGCGCCGCTGCATCCTCGATGAGGGCATACGTCTCGACGGCCGCAAGACCACCGAAATACGTCCTATCTGGTGCGAAGTGTCACCGCTGCCGATGCCACACGGAAGTTCTATCTTCACCCGTGGCGAGACACAGTCACTCACAACAGTCACTCTCGGTACCAAGATGGACGAGAAACTCGTCGACGGAGCACTCGAGAAGTCATACATGCGCTTCCTTCTCCACTATAACTTCCCCCCGTTCTGCACAGGCGAAGCAAAGGCCCAGCGCGGCGTAGGCCGTCGTGAGATCGGTCACGGACACCTCGCTTGGCGCGGTCTTAAGGGACAGATACCCGAGGACTTCCCCTATACGGTGCGTGTAGTGAGCCAGATTCTCGAGTCAAACGGTTCTTCTTCCATGGCAACAGTATGTGCCGGAACGCTCGCACTCATGGATGCCGGCGTGCCGATGAAGAAGCCTGTATCAGGTATTGCAATGGGTCTGATCAAGAACCCGGGCGAAGAGAAGTACGCAGTACTGTCGGATATCCTCGGCGATGAGGACCATCTCGGTGACATGGACTTCAAGACCACAGGTACGAAGGACGGTCTTACCGCCACACAGATGGACATCAAGTGCGACGGCCTCTCCTATGAGATACTCGAAAAGGCACTCATGCAGGCAAAGGCAGGACGTGAACACATCCTCAACTGCATCACTGACACCATAGCAGAACCGCGCGCAGAGATGAAGCCACAGGTTCCGCGCATCGTCCAGATAGAGATTCCAAAGGAGTTCATCGGTGCTGTCATCGGCCCTGGAGGCAAGATTATCCAGCAGATGCAGGAGGACACTGGCGCTACAATCACCATTGACGAGGCTGACGGCGTAGGCAAAGTGCAGGTATCTGCACCCAACAAGGACTCCATCGACGCTGCTCTCGCCAAAATCAAGGCTATCGTTGCCGTTCCTGAGGTGGGCGAAACCTACGACGGAACAATCAAGAGCATCATGCCTTACGGCTGCTTCGTAGAGATACTTCCGGGCAAGGAAGGTCTGCTCCACATCTCGGAGATAGACTGGAAGCGCCTCGAGACAGTAGAGGAAGCAGGTCTCAAGGAGGGCGACAAGATACAGGTGAAGTTGCTCGAGATAGACCAGAAGACCGGCAAATACAAACTCTCCCACAAAGTACTCATCGAGAAGCCGGAGGGATACGTAGAGCGTGAGCGCCGTCCGCGCCGCAATGGCGACCACAACGGCAACCGCGGCCCTCGCCCGGAGCGCCGTCCGCGTCCGCATAACGACGGCAACGACTATCACAACCCGATGGAGAACCGTGAGCCGAAACCGTTTACCGACGTCCTCGACCACAACAACGACATCGACTAATCAGTCAGTCACAATACCAATAAGAGCGTGTGTCAAGAATGACACACGCTCTTTCTTTCTACGGGCTGTAAGCCCT
>CAVFZF010000033.1:0-9680 GCA_963627025.1 Bifidobacteriaceae bacterium
CTTTGCGATGTTCGCAACGGCAGGTTTGTGCAGTGGAGAACATATCAGAAGAGACAGGTTTTCTGATGAACGGGCTGAAAGCCCAGTTACACATAGCCCAGGGCAGAGTTGCGTAGCAACGTCACCCTGGGGGTATGTGACCAAGTAAACAGTGCGCCCTGTAAGGGCAAGTGCATATTTGCCGATACGACGAATGGTCTCTGCCGACATGACTAATGGTCTCTGCCGATGCGATAAGGTCTGCGGCGGGTATAATAAATAAGGCGGGGACAGATGTACTGTCCCCACCTCTGTGGCAAGAGGGATGCGCCGCGTGCGCAGACGCTCCCGTTTGGATTGTTATTCCTCCTCTTCAAACACCCACTCGGGTATTTCCTTGTTCATGACGTCATATGAGGAACTTGCAGATTTGTCTGATATTGATGTGCAGCACATACCCGTCATGCCTATCTTTACGATGTCTGCCGTCGGGGCAACATATTTCTTTGCGATTTTCATATTCTTTTCTTGCTTGTGTTATTTTACGATAAACTTCTTTCCGTTCATGATGTAGATGCCCTTGGTGAGGTTTGCCTTGTTGACCTTCACACCGCTCATGGTGTAGACGTCGCCAGTTGTCTCCTCGCTGTTGGCCTCCGCCTGGTTGATGCCGGTCACCTCGCTGTCGTTGAAGAACAGTGCCTTTGCCCCGGATGACAATGCTGTGAGGTAAGCCTTTCCTGCCGGACAGGTAATCGGGTCTGTGGCGCTGACAATATAGAAAGCCACGTTGCCGCCTTGGTTCTGCATCACATAAGCGTCTGTGGGCACTGTTGTAGCAGTGCTGCAACCCACGAGTTTGTTGTCCACGTTCTTTGTCGGGGCGAGTTTGGAGTGTGTGTACACCTTGTAATCTCCGGCCTTGCCGTTGAGCAGTACGCCCTCTCCCTCAGCCAGCACCGCTGCGTCGGTCTCGGTCAGAGTGGTGCCGTTGCTCTCAGTGCCAGTGATATACTTCGTCACGGTGCCGTCACCCACGATGCAGTTTGCCGTAGCGCAGTAGGTGCCTTTGCCTGTTTCGCCGATTGTGACGGTGTTGTCGGTCTCGTTAAGTTTGATGTAGTCAACCTTTATAGTGGTGAGGTTTGCCTGTTTGCTATCTGTATTGCGAATGACAACAGACGGGAGAACGCCAGTCCAGGTTACCTTTCCTGAGGAAAGTGACAGGTCAACACCGTTACCAGTCCATTTTCCAGTATTGGATGATGTATTTTTCGGCGTAAGTTCAACACCTGTTATCAGATAGCCTTCTGTAGCCTTTACTGTTATAGATGCACTGCCGTAGATTCTTATATCAGATGCGTCCGATGCACCTGCTCCCCATGCCTTGCTGAATTCAAGCATGATAGGCAGACGGTGAATGTAGCAACTTGCACCGCCACTTGCACCGACTCCATGCACGTCTTTGTCCGTGTAGTTGAACGTCTCGGTCAGTTCTGAAGCATCGTTAATCTCAAGTGTGTAGGTGACAGGTGTCGGTATGCCGTAGTTCTCACCTTCCGTTGCGGAGATGGTAATGGTCGTTGTGCCCTTGCCTACTGCCGTCACGGTCACCGTCTTGGCGCTTTCGTCGTATTTGGCAGTCGCTACTTTGGTGTCGGAAGACTCCACTGACACGGTGCCGTCACCGTTGTAGGTCAGCGTGTAGGTGTCTGTGCCATCGATGTTGAGCGTGGTCTGTGGGTCTGTGTCAGTCTTGAGAGTGGCTGTCTTTGCCAATGGTGTTGCCTCTGTTGGCATGAACTGAAGACCGTCGTGATAGCCTACCACACCTGTAACATCATATTTGTTGCCGTCGATGAGCGATACATTTGTTTCCAGTCCGTCGTAGTATGCTATGCTGTTGCCGTCTGTGTCGGTGAAAGTTTTCGCCTCTTTATTGTAGGTAAGGCTCTTTACCGTAACGTACTTTCCTATGTTTGACTTTGTGATGCTGCTGATTGTTGTCTCTGCAGGTGTCAGTTCTGTAGAGGTAATGGTAAGGTTTGTAGAAGAGAAATCAGTGATTTCGTAAGCGCCATTATACAGACACAGAGTGGCGTTTTCTACCTTTCCGTTGAGTACATTTCCCTTTGTGAGTCCGTGATCTGCGGTGTATATCAACATACCGTAGTTGCCATCGGAGATATATGCGCTCTTTCCGTTGACGCCAGTCACATAAACATCCTTGAATGTGAGGTCTGCTGTGAGATTCTCAGTGGGGTTCTTGTCAATCTCGCTCTGCATATCCATGATTGACGTGGAGGTGGCTTTGATGACAAGAGTGAAACTTGCAGAACTCGGGCTGTATGTGTCGTCACCGGCATAACTTGCTGTTATCACCGCTTTTCCCGGGCTTTGTGTCCTGATTGTTCCGTCTGCTTCAACGGTAGCAATTGCAGTGTTGGAACTTGAATATGTCACCTCAGCACCGGAAACGGTGGTTCCTCCTGCCGTCACCGTAGCCGCTGCAGAGGGCACGTCGTACATATCAACGGTCTTTGTCTCGCCTGTTGTGATGCCAGTGAATGATGTTGTTGTGGCAGTTCTGCCGTCATCGGCTGCAGCATAGTATGCTACTTTGGAAACTTGAATGCATCCATTTTTACCAGTTTTACAATCAAACACTAAGTTATAATAGTTGGATGCTGATTGATTTTCTGTAGATATGGAGAATTCCTTGTCTCCACCTGTTAGGTCTGTCAATTTTACCTCTTCTACTGCATTCTCGCAATCTGCATCCGAACAAACCTGTAGATATATACTGTTTACATTGTTTTTTGTAATATTATCGATTGTAACTACAATCTTTGATATAGCCTTGTCGAAGGTGTTAGCATTACGGATATATGCTACAGAAGTCGCGTTTTTTCTTCCGCATCTGATGTATGTCCAGCTATTTTTAAAGCTGTTATTATTGAAAGCATAAATTGACCATGTGTCAGTTCCACTGGTGGCTTTCCATGTTTCTGTGTAATTTGCATTTTCCTCGCAGTTATTAGCTGCGAACGTTAACGTCTTGTACGCAGTGTCCTCTGTGCCCTCTGCAAACATTTTGCCCCCCCCAATGACTAATGTCAGGAGAAACAGTAGTGTAAATCTTAAATGCTGTTTCATGATTTTGGTGATTTTGAATGATTTGGATATTTGTTTGTTGTTGTTGATGTCATTCGTGCGGTGTGTCGTGTATGCAATCTCATGGCATCCACAAAGTTAGTGTAATTTGTAATAATATGCAAATAAAACCGCAGTTAAGGCTCGTTCTTTTCCAAAATGTAACAATATAGCCCCGAAAACGCGCAATTTTCTCCGGCTGCCCCCGATGCCTACGCTCTGAGCGAGAACTTGACGGTGAGTCCTCCTCCGGGGGTTATCTCCGCCGAGGCGGTGCCTCCGTGCACGGCAACGGCGTTCTTGACGATTGCCATGCCCAGCCCCGTGCCGCCTATCTTGCGTGAGCGTCCCTTGTCGACACGGTAGAAACGCTCGAAGATATGCGCCAGATGCTCCGGTGCAACGCCGCATCCGTTGTCGCTCACGGTGAACTCATATCTCTTGGTTTCCTTCCTGCCGCCCTCTCCGTGCTCCTCTCCCTCGCTCTCTGCGCAGAGGATTGATATTCTGGTTGCGCCTGTGGCATAGGCTATGGAGTTGTCGATGAGGTTGCGGAAAATGGAGTACACGAGGCTGTAGTCGCCCGGTACTGTTATCTCGTCGGGCAGGTTGAGGGTGGCGGTGATGCCGCGGTTCTCCAGTTCGAGTGCCGTGTCGTCGAGCACATTGTCTATCACCTCCCTCACGTCTACGGTGCTCTTGGGTTTGCCGTCAGCCTCTTTGTCGGCCACGGCATCCAGTTTTGTGAGTGTCGACATGTCCTGCAGGAGGCGGCACATGCGCTCGCTCTGTTCGTAGCAGCGCTCCAGGAAGTGGCGCCGCTTGTCCTCCGGGAGGTCCGGATTGGTAATCATCGTCTCCAGGTAGCCCTGTATGCTGGCGGCGGGAGTCTTCAGTTCGTGTGCCGCATTCTGTGTCAGTTGCCGCTTTATGCGCTCCTTGTCCTCCTCGGAATTGCGCAGTTTCCAGTACAGTTTGATGATAGTGTGCGAGATGTCTCCCAGTTCGTCGTCGGGCACACGCTGTTCCAGTTGCTTGTCAAACTCCTCGCCCCGCTCCGCTTTCAGCGCAAACTGCCTCAGGTAACCGATGTGTCGGCTCACCCGCTTGGTGTTGCTGTAGAGCACGAAGCCCAGCAGCACGGTGAGGATGGCGGTGAAATAGAGGTATGTGTAGTCTGCCTCGAGGCTGTCGGTGAGGGTGGCGGAGTAGGGGATTGCCGACCTTATTATGTATGTGTGCCTGCCGTTGTGTCCCTGCAGGCGGAATTTCGTGGCGGAATAGAAGTAGGTCTCGCTGGTGGTGCGCGACTCTCTCTTCATGTCATATCCGCTGCCTTTCTCCAGTGCCTGGCGTATCTCCTTGCGCTGGAGATGGTTTTCCATAGTGTTGACATCGCCGTTGTTGGAGTCGGCGATGACCTTTCCGTCGGTGCCGACTATGGTGATGCGTATGCCGTTGGTGTCATTGGTGTGGACAAACTGCCGCAGCCGTGCCGAGGACACTATGCTGTCGCCGAGCGAATGGAGTATCTCGTAGTTGCTGGTCTGCAGCACAGACTGCATGATGTCTATCTTGTACTTCTTCTCACGGTCGTACTGATAGACGGCGAAACACAGTGCGAAGAGAACGAAAATCGTCCCCACGCTCACAAACAGGTTGCTTTCGAATGACTTTGTCCTGACCATGCTTGTCGTGTTTTCCGGTGTTGCGCGTTGCCGCAACCCCTCGGTAAGAAACGTTATTGTTCGAAAAGATAGCCGAAACCGAAGCGTGTCTTGACGCACTTGCCGTATTTGCCTATCTTCTTGCGTATGCGTGTGATGTTCACGTCCACCGTGCGGTCGGTGACGTAGGTGTCTCTCGGCCATATCCGAGCCAGGATTTTCTCGCGTGAGTAGACCTTTCCGGGGTTGCCCATGAGCAGAGCCAGGAGTTCAAACTCCAGTTTGGTGAAGTTCACCTCCGTGCCGTCCACGGTCACCGACTTCTTTCCCGTGTCGAGCGTCAGCCCCTCGAATGTCACGATGTTGTTGTCGCTGTCCTCGTCGAGGGCGTTTTCCGCTGTCACTCTCGGCAGTTTCGACGTGCGGCGTATGACCGCCTTGACCCTCGCCTTGACCTCTTTCATCGACAGAGGTTTGGATATGTAGTCGTCGGCACCGATGTTGAGGCCCTTCACGGTGTCGTCTTCATTGTCGAGGGCGGTGATGAATATAATGGGGATATGTGCCCTCTCGGGGTCGGCTTTCAGTATGCGTGCCATCTTGAACCCCGAAATCTCGCCCATCATGACATCGAGCATGACGAGGCTGAACTCGTTTTCCCCCATGTTTTCGGGCGAGTGCATGATTTCGAGAGCCTCCTCCGCGGAGTTGGCTGTCACCACTTCGTAGCCCTCAGTCTCGAGGTTGAACTGCAGGATCTCGCAGATGTCCTGTTCGTCGTCCACAACAAGTATTCTGTTCATATTGCCCTTTCGTTTGATGATGCAAAGTTACGTCATACTTGTTACAAAGGTGTTTCTATTGTGTGACTATGTCGTTAATTCACCTGTTTGCCCTTCAACTCCTGCACGATGTTCACGACATAGTCGCCAATCTTTTCGCATTCGCAGATGAAGTCCACATAGAAGACACCGAGTTGGTAGTCGTATTCGCGGTTGTTGACCGACTGTATGTTCTCCGCCTTGAACTCCGTGCGCAGTTGGTTGAGTTCCGTCTCCGTGGCGTAATGTGTGTTCATGTCTATCGCCTTGGGGTCTTTGTCGAGGGCGGCGCGCATGCCTGTCATTGCCTTTGTGGTCACATTGAGCATGTCGTTGATGTGCTGCATCTGCTTCTTGGTGTAGTTCTGGTTCTGTGTCTCGCGCTTCCTCTCGAGCGTGCGCCCCAGATGATACATCGAGTCACCGATGCTTTCCATCTCGTCGACTATTCTCATCATGTGCGTGATGTCCGCTTTCGACTCGTCGGAGAGTCGTCCTTCCGACACCTTCGAGAGGTAGTTGGCAATCTCTACCTCCATATTGTCGGTTATCTGCTCGTATTTGCCTATCTTGGAGAACAGTTCGGCAAACTCGGCAGCCTTGTCCGTGACGAGCAATTGCTTCACCATATCCATCATCTTCATCAGTCTGTCGCCGAAGACACCTATCTCTTTCCTCGCCGCGGCAAGCGAAAGTTCGGATGTGGAGAGCAGTCCTCCCGAGATGAAGAGCAGTCCTTTCTCCTGCTTGTCCGACTCTTTTACCGGGAGCAGCCAGCAGATGAACTTTTCTATCTGGTTGACGAACCATATCAAGAGCAGCGTGTTGAACACGTTGAAAGCCGTGTGGAACGCCGAGAGCAGGTACATCTCGTTGTGGTGGACGTGCATGACATTCTGTACGAACCATGTCACTGCGTCGCAGAAAGGATAGAAGATGACGAGCACAATCAGCACTCCGAAGACATTGAAGAAGGTGTGTGCCAGCGCTGTACGGCGTGCCTGCGTGTTGGCAGTGAGCGAAGCCATGAGCGCGGTGATAGTAGTGCCGATGTTCTGACCCATAGCCAGCGCCGCAGCCTGGTGGAATCCGAAGCCCGGGATGTGCATGTCGAAGAGCATCAGGGTGATAGCCATCGTGGCGGCAGAGGCCTGCACGAGCATCGTCACTATCGCTCCCACGAGAACAAAGAGTATTATTACCCAGATGCTGTCGCCCGAGACATGCTGCAGCATATTGGCTACTATGGTGCCGATGTCAAGTGCTTCCGCCGACTTCTGCAGGTAGTTGAGACCCATGAACAGAAATGCGAAGCCAAAGAGGAACTCTCCGATGCTCTTGCGTTTGTTCTTCTTGGAAAAGATGAGCGGCATTCCTATTGCCATGATGGGTATGGCAAACGTGGCGATATCCATCTTGAAGCCGATTGCGGAGATAATCCACGCCGTGACGGTGGTGCCGATGTTGGCGCCCATTATCACGCCTATGGCCTGCACAAGCGACATCAGTCCGGCGTTGACGAAACTCACCACCATGACCGTAGTGGCGGAACTCGACTGTATGAGGGCAGTGACGGAGATGCCGGTGAGCACTCCCATGACCCTGTTGCGGGTCATCATGCCGATGATGTTGCGCAGTCTGTCACCGGCAAACTTTTCCAGTCCCTCGCTCATTGTCTTCATTCCGAAGAGGAAGAGGGCGAGCGCACCCAGTAGGCTTAGCAAGTCAAGAATCATATAAAGGTCGTATGTGTTGCGGAGATGCGTGCAACGGATGTTTCAAAACTGTTGCAAAATTAATACAAAAAACGGTAAACTTGCGTTCTCGGGACATTAAAATCGTGAGGGAACGCAAATTTACCGCATCGCATCAACGGCAATCCGACATTGCAAAAAGGCAGTTTCGCCTCTCTGCATGGAGTGGTCTTGCCCTACTGTATATAAATAAGGTGTGACGTCAAGATGCCCTCTTGGCGTGCATTACTGCCGTTTGCAGTACTTTTCCGAATGGGAAGAGCCGTCGCTCAGCACCGTTGTCCTTATGTAGAAGCCCTTGCCGTCGGGTTCGTGGGCAAGTCTCTTGCCGTCGGCGGTGAACCAACTGACGGCAAGAGTCTGCGGTGCGCTGCCGATGGCAGCGGTGATGCCCGTGCTTGACTCCCTGGTGTGGGCAAACAGCCAGTCGAGCCTTGCGTCGGTGTAACTCATCTCGCAGGTGTTTTCGTGAGACCATCCCTCCTCGGTGTCAAACCTGTATTCCGCCCCGAAAGTGTCCATCTCCTGCGTGAAACTCTCCACTGTGGGGATGCTCATTATCCTGTCTGCCGTTCCCATCACCGTGTAGACGGGTGTCTGTGCCGCCTTCTGGGCGTCCAGTCCCTTGGGATTTCCAGCCACAGGCATGGCTGCGGCAAACAGTCCGGGGTAGTTGGCAATCATGTTCCATGTGCCAGTGCCGCCCATAGAACCGCCCAGGATGAATATCCGCGAGGTGTCTACGCCGTAGTTGTCGGCACATGACACGATGAAATAGCGCAGCACGCCGAGCATAGTTCCTATCCAAGACTTGTCGCCCGGACACTGCGGCACGACCATGACAGCGTTCCGTTCCCTCTCCTTGAGATAGGAATATATCGTCTGCACGGCGGCTTCCTGTATCTGCTTCTCGTTGTCGTCGCCCTTGCTCGACCCTCCGTGCAGATAGATGACGAGCATCGTGCCCTCGCCGCTGTCGCCGTTGACGACCGCCTTGCGGTAGGGCAGCGTGATGCCTGAACGTGAATAACTCTCCTTGGAAAAGTCGCTCTCCTGTGCCCGGCACACCGTGGCGGCGAGGCACAAGGCAAGCGTGATGATGATGTTTCTGTACATTGTGTTTGTCAGTTTGTCTGTTTTTATCCTGCCCGATACCCTCTTCTCGGGGCTGTCTGCGCAGGTGCTACCACCCTAAGACCGTGGAAAGAGGCAAAAGTAAAAACGCTGCCGCAGAGAAAAAGAATCCGTTCCCGCAAATTATTGCAGTGGTGCAATGGCGCATTCGCGATATTTTCAATAACTTTGCAGTGGCATTATCAACTGTGGAAAAACATAACACGCACAAATGGAAGTAATAAAGACAGCGATAGACGGAGTGCTCATCATAGAACCGAGAGTGTTTAATGACGCGAGAGGCTATTTTTTCGAATCGTTCTCGCAACGTGAATTTGACGAGAAAGTAAGCCCTCTCCTTGGCCATGACATCCGCTTTGTGCAGGACAACGAGTCGATGTCGTCCTACGGAGTGATGCGCGGACTGCACTATCAGCGTATGCCTTACACGCAGAGCAAACTCGTCCGCTGCGTAAAAGGGGCTGTCCTCGACGTTGCAGTCGACATCCGCAAGGGGTCAGCGACATTCGGACAGCATGTGGCAGTGGAACTTACGGAGAGCAACCACAGGCAGTTCTTCATCCCGAGAGGCTTCGCCCACGGTTTTGCGGTGCTCTCCGACACGGCGGTATTCCAGTACAAGTGTGACGAGTTCTATCATCCCGAGGCGGACGGAGGCATCAACATCAAGGACGAATCGCTTGGCATAGACTGGCGCATCCCCGTCGGCGAGGCCATACTCAGCGACAAAGACCTCAAGCACGCCATGCTCAGGGATGCCGTACTTGACTTTGACATCAACGACAAACTTTATTGACACCAGGACAAAACAACTTACACGATGTCGACAGTCGTAGCAAGATTGGAACCGAGCAGGAAAAATCCCGATATCGGTACGGTGTACTATCGCATTTACAAGGGGCATAACCGCCGCATGGAGTTCTCCTCACGTCTCCGTGTCCCCTACTCCTTGTGGGACAAGACGGCGCAAACCGTCGTGGGCGATGACCCCGATATGTGCCGTGTCCGTGTGCAGATGGAGGCTGACCTCAAACTTATGAACAGCATTATCGTGGAAGACACCGACGGCACACAGAGTATGGGCGATTTGGCAGCCGCCTTCAGACAGAGGCGGAAACTGCTCTGATTGCCGTCAATTCCCGGGATGCCGTTGCTCCGCGACTCTGCCCTGG
>CAVFZF010000033.1:9983-17120 GCA_963627025.1 Bifidobacteriaceae bacterium
GCCGCCACGAGGTCGAGCACAAAGCGCATGCGCATGACACCGCCCAGACGGTTCTGAGGCAGGTCTTTGTAGAGCATGGTGAGGTTGTTGCGGAAATTCAGATAGGTCTTGTAGGGGTTGCCTTTGGGCAGTGACGCACCGCCGACATGATAGACACGGCTCGCGGGAACACACATTATTCGCTTCCCGGCAATCCTCAGCCGCCAACAGAGGTCTATCTCCTCGCTGTGGGCAAAGAACTTTCCGTCAAGTCCGCCGACGGCACGGAAGTCGCAGGAGCGCACCATGAGGCAGGCACCTGTAGCCCAATGAACTTCCAGCGGGGTGTCATACTGTCCGCAGTCATCCTCCACTTCGTCGAAGAGACGGCCTCTGCAATAGGGGTAACCGTATCGGTCGATGAAGCCTCCTGCCGCCCCTGCATATTCGAAACGTGTGGTGCGGCACGCTGCGCCCTCGCCGTTGATGTCGTATTTGAGCAGTTTCGGTTGCACCGCCGCCACGTCCGGGTGGGCGTCCATATAGTCAACGAGCGGTTCAAGCCATCCCTCGGGCGTGTCGACATCGCTGTTGAGGAGCACGAAATAGTCCGCTTCCACCTGGCTGAGAGCCTTGTTGTAGCCATCGGCAAAGCCCCAGTTCTTCTCCATCACGATAGTGCGCACCTCGGGAAACTCCTCCCGGAGCACCTGCAGCGAGTTGTCCGTGGAAGCGTTGTCGGCGACAATCACCTCGCACGATGCGGACTGCGAGTTGGCGACAACAGCCGGAAGGAACCGCCTGAGCATGGCGGCTCCGTTCCAGTTGAGTATGACGACGGCGGTCTTTGCCATTATTTGTCAGCCTCGATATAGGCCTCTATCTCGTCGGGGTCGCTTGTCGACACCACAATCTTGTTGTCTTTGATGAGGATGAGGCGCGGTATGGTGTTGATGTTATAGGCACTCATGAACGTGTTCAACTGGTCGCCGACAACGATAGCCTGCGGCCATGACATCTTCTCATCCTCCATTGCCTTGCGCCAGTCAGCCTCTTTGCGGTCGCAGGAGATGCTGTTGACCTTCAGGCGTGAAGCGTATTTCTCGGCTATGGCCTTCACTTTCGGGATTGCCATGCGGCACGGACGGCACCATGAAGCCCAGCAGTCGAAGAGCGTAAGTCCGTCTTTGTTGACGAGTTGTTGCAGGGTTTTCACCTCGCCGTCAGCCATTGTCACCGCCTCGTTGCCCCAAGGCGAACCGAGAGTGAACTTCTTTGCGCGCTCGAGATTCTTTGCTATGACAGCCAGACGGTGCGTGTCCTCATTGCCTTCCACCTGCTTTGCCAGAGCGTCGAGTTGCTCGGCGGTGTACTTGTATTCCTCGGTGAGTTTGCGGCTTGTGAGCAATGCCGATATGGCATAGGTGGGATGTTCCTTGATGAACGCCTCTTCCTTGTCGTTCATAGATTTCTGGCACGCCTCGAGCATATTGTTGTACATCACCACGGAGTCGTTTTTCGGGTCGAGTTGGCCGTATGCCGCCTTGATGAGTTTGTCGCGTCCCTCGTTCCAAATGTTGCTGTAACGCTCCTTGTCTGCCTGCAGCAGGTTGAGATACTCCTTGTATTCACCCTGCAGTTTGCCGGCTTTGAGCGTGATTTTCTCGTCGGCGAGGTTGCCTTTCTGGTTCTCCTTCAACTGGTTGAACGACACTGACGGCAGTTCGACGGTCTCGTTGCCAGCCATAAAAGAGAAGCCTGCGACAGGCACGTCGCTGTTGTAGTCCTTGTTGAAAGTCATCACGAACAACTGCAACATGGCAGGTCCCTCGAGTGTAGTCTTGATTGTGAAGTTCTCGGTGCCGGGAATGGAGACGAGAATGCTGTCGGCTTCCTGTCCGCGGTCGCCGTCTGCCATCCACAGGGCAATCTTGCAACTGTCGGGCAGGTCGGTGATTGTGCCCTTGAAAACCAACTCATTGTCTGCGAATGCCAGTGTGGGCAGCAGCGCAAACAGTGTGAAAAGAATCTTTTTCATAATGTGTTTATGTGATTGTTGTTTTGTTTCATTCGGTCAGATACTGCGCCGCCATCTCGGCTATGCACTGCGGAACGAGGGCGGAGACATCCTCGCCGTCATGCAGGCGGCGGCGTATCTCGGTGGAACTCACGTCTATGGTGTCCACGTCAATTATGCTTACGCCCGGTGGCAGCGTCTGGCTGTCAACGGGAAAGCCCGTGCGCGGATAGACGAAAATGCGGTGGTTGCGGATTATGTCGTCGTGATTGCGCCAGCCGGAGAAACTGCACCAGTTGTCGGCACCGATTATCAGGGAGAACGTGTCGTGCGGACAGTCTTTCGCCAAAGACTGCAGTGTGTGCCATGTATAGGAGGGTCGGGGCAGACGGAACTCATAGTCGGAGCAGATGATGCCCTGTTCCTGCTCCACCGCCCTGCGTGTCATGGCGAGCCGCAGGTCGTCGTCGAGCAGACGGTCGTTCTGTTTGAAGGGGTTGAGAGGGCTTACCATAAGCCACACCTCATCCACTTCGCCGCTGTCGACGATTTTTCTTGCAATGGCAATATGGCCGTTGTGGACAGGATTGAACGAACCTCCGAAAATACCTATGTGCATCCCTGTCGGTGTTGTTGCGTTGTTACGGACGGTCCAAGAAATCACGGATGACGGAAAAAACCTCCTCTTTGGCTTTTTCCAAGTCGTCGTTGACGATGATGCGGTCAAACTGCGGAGCGAACGACATCTCGTATCCTGCCTTGGCAAGACGCTGCTCCACCATTTCGGGAGAGTCCGTGCCGCGGCCTGTGAGCCTGCGTCGCAGTTCGTCAATCGACGGCGGTTGGACAAACAGGGCGAGGGCTTCGTCGCCGTATAGCCTCTTTATGTTGCATCCGCCCTTCACGTCGATGTCGAACATGACGTTCTCTCCGCGTTCAATCTGTGTCTGCACCTGGCTCTTGAGTGTGCCGTAGAACTTGTCGGTGTAGACCTCCTCATACTCCACAAAAGCGTCTTCGGCTATCTTCTGGCGGAATTCGTCAGGCGTGATGAAGAAGTATTCCACGCCGTTTTGCTCTGTTCCGCGCGGCTGACGCGTGGTGCAACTTATGGAAAAGCGGAGATTCAGTTCCGGATGTTCCTTTATCAGCCACTGCACCAGAGTGCTCTTGCCCGAGCCGGAAGGTGCGCAGAAAATCAGCAGTTTACCTTTTTTCATTACAGTGCGTTGAGTACCTGTTCCTTGATTTGTTCCAGTTCGTCCTTCATCTTCACCACGATGTTCTGCATCTCCGCCTGGTTTGACTTCGATCCGGTGGTGTTTATCTCGCGTCCCATCTCCTGTGCTATGAAGCCGAGTTTCTTGCCTTGTCCCCCCTCGGCCTCGTTCATGGTGTCGCGGAAGTACTTGAGGTGGTTGGCAAGACGCTGCTTCTCCTCGGAGATGTCGAGTTTCTCGATGTAGAAAATCAGTTCCTGTTCGAGGCGGTTCTTGTCGTAGTCCACGTCTTTTATTGACGACAGGTTGTCCACAAGACGCTGGCGTATTTTCTCTACACGTCCTTTTTCAAACGGTTCGATAGACTTCATGAGGTTCTCGATGTTGTCAATCTTTTCGTGGAACTTCTTTTCCAGCGCAGCGCCTTCCTGCTTGCGGAAGTCGCAGAGAGCCTCTATGGCATCGTCTATGCCTCGCTCCACAACAGCCCACTCCTCGTCAGCGAGTTTCTCGCTCTCCGCTTTCGTCAGCACATCGGGCATACGCAGCAACGTGTTCCAGTTGAGTTCGAGCGATATGTCCTGCTCATGCGCTATGCGGTTTATCTGGTCATAGTAGTAGCGTATCAGTTCCGCATTGATCGGAGACGCCGCCTGGGCGTTGTCATTTTCCGTCCACAGTGCGAAGTCGACCTTGCCTCTTGTTATCCTTTTCTGTATCTTCTGCCTGATCTCCATCTCCTTTTCCCTGTACAAAGGAGCGATTCTCGTACTGAGATCGAGCGATTTTGAGTTGAGGGATTTTACCTCTATGTTAATCTTTTTCTCTCCGAAAGTGGTCACGGTACGGCCGTAACCTGTCATTGACAATATCATATCACCCTTGTTAATTTTCTGCAAAAGTAATCAAATTGTTAGGAAAAAGCGTAATTTTGCAAATTAATTAAGGAATTATAAACAATGTCCTGCATTCTGAATATAGAGACCAGCACCGACGTGTGTTCCGTTGCGGTGAGCGAGGAGTTCCAGGTTGTATGGAACGAAGAGGATCATAACGGCCGCAACCACTCTGTTTCACTCGGTGTGTTTGTGGAAAAGGCGCTCTCGTTCATCTCATCCGCTCACTTGAAACTTGATGCCGTGGCAGTCAGTTGGGGTCCGGGCTCCTACACCGGACTGCGCATAGGGCTGTCGACAGCCAAGGGCGTGTGCTTCGGAAGCGGCGCACGGCTCATCTCCGTGCCCACGCTGAAGACCCTCTGCGTGCCTGTACTCCTCGGAAAGGAGATAGAAGACGATGCCCTGTTGTGCCCGATGATTGACGCAAGGCGCATGGAAGTGTACGCCGCAGTCTATGACCGTGCGCTCCGTGAAGTGCGCCCTGTGGGGGCTGACATAGTGGAGGCGGATACCTACAGGGAGTTCCTCGACAGCCACCCGGTGTATTTCTTCGGCAACGGAGCGGCGAAATGCAAGGATACAATCACCCATCCCAACGCCCGGTTCATAGACAACATCGAACCGCTGGCAAAGAATATGCACACCTTGGCGGAGCGTTCGTTCAACGAAGGGACATTTGAGGACGTGGCATACAGCACACCTTTCTATCTGAAAGAGTTCCATGCTACCGTGCCAAAGCAGTTATTATAAAGTCATGAACATGGAAGGATTGGACTACAACACGCAGCGCGGCAAGTTGCAACTGCCGGAATACGGCCGCGAGATACAGAAAATGGTGGAATATGCCATGACCATCAGTGACCGCAGAGAACGCCAGCAGTGCGCCGAAACCATTGTCACCACGATGCGGAGGGTGTTCTCCAATGGCGGCGGTGACGATATGCAGATGTACTGGGACCACCTGGCGATAATGTCAGACTTCAAACTTGACATCGACTATCCTGTTGACGTGGAGAAGGCAAGGGAGGCAATGGGCAAGCCGATGCCGATGTCCTATCCCAAGAAAGACATCAGGGTGCGCCACTACGGGGCTATGATGGACGAGATTTTCGACAAGTTGAAGACAATGCCGGAGGGTGTCGAGCGCGACAGACTCGTGCAGATGGCAGCCCGACACATGAAGGAATGTCTGCTGGAATACAGCCGCGGAACGGTCGATGACAGGAAAGTCGCCGACGACCTGGCATTCTATACCGACGGCAAAGTGCAGGTAGACCCTGCCGAGTTCAGATTGTCCGCCGCTTCACAGAACCGCCCCGCAACGGACAAAAGAAAGAGAAACAGACAGTAGAACATGGGTACATTCGTCATTGAGGGCGGACATCCGCTGAAAGGAGACATCACTCCGCAGGGCGCGAAGAACGAGGCTCTGGAGGTGATATGCGCCACCTTGCTCACGGAAGAGGAGGTGAGGATTTCCAATGTGCCCGATATTCTCGACATCAACAACCTGATACGCCTGTTGAAAGACATCGGCGTGGAGGTGAAGCGCCACTCGCGCAACGACTGGACATTCCGTGCCGCCAACCTCAATCTGGACTATCTCGAGAGCGAGGACTTCGTGGTGAAGTGCGCATCCCTGCGCGGCAGCGTGCTGATGATAGGCCCTCTGCTCGGCCGTTTCGGCAAGGCCACGGTGGCAACTCCCGGCGGCGACAAGATAGGACGCCGCCGTCTGGACACCCATTTCCTCGGTTTCAGAAACCTTGGCGCCACTTTCGTACACAATGACACCAACAACACCTACTCCATAACGGCCGACCGGCTCACCGGAACATATATGCTGCTCGACGAAGCGTCGGTCACCGGCACGGCGAACATCATCATGGCGGCAGTCATGGCGGAGGGTGTCACCACGATATACAACGCCGCTTGCGAACCCTACATACAGCAATTGTGTCATCTGCTCAATGCTATGGGAGCGAATATCAGCGGCATTGCCTCCAATCTCATCACCATCGTGGGTGTCAAGAAACTGCACGGGGCGAAGCACAGGGTGCTTCCCGACATGATAGAGGTAGGCTCGTTCATCGGCATGGCGGCTATGGTGGGCGACGGCATACGCATACATGACGTGTCGCTGCGGCATCTCGGCATCATCCCCGATGCCTTCCGCCGTCTCGGAATAAAGATTGTCGAGGAGGGCGACGACCTCTATATCCCCCGCCAAGACCACTATGAGGTGGAGTCGTTCATAGACGGCACTATCATGACACTGGCTGATGCCCCCTGGCCCGGACTGACCCCGGACCTCATCTCGGTGCTTCTCGTTGTGGCGACACAGGCGAAAGGGTCGGTGTTGGTGCACCAGAAGATGTTTGAGAGCCGCCTGTTCTTTGTGGACAAACTCATAGACATGCGCGCCAACATCATCCTCTGCGACCCTCACCGCGCCGTTGTCGTGGGACATGACAGGGAGATTTGCCTGCGTGCGGGCAGGATGACAAGTCCCGATATCCGTGCCGGCATAGCCCTGCTCATCGCTGCACTGTCGGCAGAAGGCACTTCCCGCATCGCCAACATATCCCAGATAGACCGCGGTTACGAAGATATAGAGACACGTCTCAACGCCCTCGGGGCGCACATAACGCGTGAGGAATGATTGCTGACGACAAGGTTTACAGGATAGGAGTCATCGGCAAGCCCCACGGAGTGAAGGGCGAGGTATCGTTCAGATTTGACGATGACATCTTCGATACGGCGGATTCAGATTTTCTGATACTGAAAATCGACGGCATACTCGTGCCCTTTTTTATGGAAGAATACCGCTTCCGCTCCGACGAGGTGGCTCTGGTGAAGTTTGAAGACATCGACACTCAGGAGCGTGCAGCGGCTCTCACTGGTACGGAGGTGTATTTTCTCCGTGAGCATGCCGAAGCCTCCGACGATGCCATTCCGCCGGTAAGGACGGTGGGATACAGCATCGAAGATTCATCCACCCATAATATAATAGGTGTAATAG
>CAVFZF010000034.1:0-15945 GCA_963627025.1 Bifidobacteriaceae bacterium
CGCCAAGACAGACGACGCTCCGCAGACCGCCGACACACCCCTCTACAACCTGCAGGGACAGCGTGTGGACAAGTCCTACCGAGGCATCGTGGTATCAAACAACCGCAAAATCATCAACCGGCCATAGTTCGGACACCGACAGAACGGTGCTCTGACAACAGCAAAACAGTGCTTTCACAGTCTGAAAGCACTGTTTTTGTATCGGTACATCAGTCGTGGTACGATTGTACTTCAGATGTCGTACGACCGTATACCGACCGTGGTACGACTGTACTTCACATGATGTGCCACCGCAAGAACTGTCGTCACACCGTGCAAAAGCGGTTCTTTGGGAGTGCGGGAGAACCGTTGCGGCGGTGCGATTAAACAATGCAAAAATGGCACAGGCAGCATTTAAGAGCGGTTAAAGGCAAAAGGGCAACTGTTAAAATGGAATAAAGATACATGACAGAATGACACTTTAACATCTGTTGCGTTTATCTTTGCACACGTCATGACAGCAGGGCGGCGGCGAATGAAGGCTGCGCTGCGACAAGCAAAGAAACGAAATTACAATATAAAAAATCAAGAACATGAAAAAGTATTCAACTTATCTGTTTTCCGTCCTCTGCCTCGCCGCACTGGTATTCTCGGCAGGGGCACTGGTGAAAGTCAACGCCGCATCAAGTCCGGCAGTGGCTGTGGGACAGCCTGTAGACCTTACCTATGCTGCCGACAAGGCTCTGCCAGCCGTGGTACACATCAAATACGTGCGCAACTCCAAGGTTGAGACCGTGGAGGCCGAGGGCTTCGACCCGTTCAGCGACTTCTTCGGCTTCGGCGACTTCTTCGGACGCGGAGGCACACAGAAGTACAAGCGCCAGACCCCAAAGCAGGAAGCGAGCGGCTCGGGCGTGATTATCAGCACCGACGGATATATCGTCACCAACAACCATGTGGTGGAAGGGGCTGACGAACTGACAGTGACGCTCAACGACAATCGTGAGTTCAGCGCACGAATCATCGGCACTGACAAGACGACAGACCTCGCCCTGATAAAGGTGGACGGCAAGAACCTGCCCACACTGCCTATCGGCGACTCCGACAAACTGAAGGTCGGCGAATGGGTATTGGCAGTAGGCAACCCGTTTAACCTCAACTCTACCGTGACAGCAGGTATCGTCAGTGCAAAGGCACGCTCTCTCGGTGCCAACGGTGTGGAGTCGTTCATACAGACCGATGCTGCCATCAACGCCGGCAACTCGGGCGGTGCGCTGGTCAACGCACAGGGTGAACTCGTGGGCATCAACGCCATGCTCTATTCCCAGACAGGCTCTTACAGCGGCTACGGATTTGCCATTCCTACAACCATCATGAACAAGGTGGTGGACGATCTGAAGGCTTACGGCACAGTGCAGCGCGCACTCCTCGGCATACAGGGACAGAACGCACACGACTACATCGACCTGCAGAAATCGCAGGACAAGGAGATTGACCTCGGAACAAACGACGGCATCTACGTCGCAAAGGTTGACAACGACGGTGCAGGTGCCGATGCCGGTCTCGTCGAAGGCGATGTCATAACGAGCGTAGACGGCAAGAAGGTGACCAAGATGTCGGAACTTCAGGAGATACTCTATGCCAAGAAGCCGGGCGACAAGTTGACTTTGACCTTCCTGCACGACAAGAAGAGTGTGACGAAAACTGTCACCCTGAAGAATGCACAGGGCAATACCAACGTGATGAAGACCCAGGACATGGACATCCTCGGAGGCCAGTTCCGCCCCATAAGCGCATCACAGAAGAAGAACCTCGGCATCAGTTACGGTCTTGAAGTCATCAAGATTGACAACGGAAGGATAAAGGACGCAGGCATATCCAAGGGCTTCATCATCATGCAGGCCAACGACAACCAGATCAGCAGCATCGATGAACTGCAGTCGGCAGTAAAGCAAGCCTCGTCAAGCAGAGAGCCTGTGCTCTACATAAAGGGTATGTGGCCTACAGGAAAGAAGGGCTACTTCGCAGTAGACTTGAGCGACAAGTAAACAGCAAGATTGTTTTAACGGCGCACGCCCCGGGCATCCTGTGTCCGGGGCGTGCTGTCTTTACACCTACAGTACTGTCATCCAACGGTCTGCATTATCCCGTATGGATCGCAATGACGACGGTTAACTTTTATTAACCCGAAATGAGATGCAAGGTTATGAGGGTCGGTTGATTTAATAAGCAGACAGGCGGCAGGAAAGAGACAGCGCGCAACTCTGACCTGACTTGTCTGTCACAACTCACAAAAACTGCAACATATAAAAACTAAAAGAAAATGAACTTCATGACAATTTCAAAAAGCGTGATTCTCGCAGCCGTATGCTGCTGCTCTTTTGCCCTCACTTCCTGCGACAACGATGACGACAGCGGCAAGTCAATGAAACTCAATGCCACAAAGGTAGTGCTGGGCGTAGGCGCGACACAGACAGTAACTGCAAGCAACTGCACAACTCCTCTCACCGCGAAATCCGCCGCCGAGAGCGTTGCCACAGCAACTGTTGACAAGAGCACAATCACCGTCAAGGGCGTAAAGGCAGGTTCAACCACCATTGTCGTTACCGACAACGCAAAGCAGACAGCCACAATCGCCGTTACGGTAAACGAGGTGCTGTCGTTTGACAAGACTTCCCTTGAGGTTGAAGCCAACAAGGAAGGTGTCATCAACGTGACATCGGGAACTGCCCCCTACACTGCCGAGGTGAAGGACAAGACCATCGCTTCCGCAACAGTAAGTGACAAAGCCATCACAATCAAAGGTCTGAAGGCCGGAAAGACGACAATCACCATCACGGACAGCAAGAAGGTGACTGGCAGCATCGCCGTTACGGTAAAGTAATACAGGATGTAGTTTCGATGTAACCTTTAGCAAAACACATAAACTGCAAAAACTTCATAATGACCTTGTGGGGGTGCATCAAGACGATGCACCCTCATTTTGTATCCCTGCCATTTTCTTGTCATTTCACCAGCATCTTCTTGCCGTCCTTTATCACGATTCCCCTGTAATCACCGTTCACTTTCTGTCCGGCAAGATTATAGGTGCCGCCTTCATGACTGGCATTGGAAGATACGGCTGGAATGTCATCCAGCACTTCTTGCTGTGAGAAAGAACCGTAGTAGAAGAGTCGGAAGTTGTCAAAGATAGTCCAATACTGCTCGTCTTTCTTTGTTGACCGAAGTCCTACCTTCAGCGTCTTGGCCTCATCGAGGGTGGTCATCTGCACATTGTCATAGAAGCCGGCACTGAACCAGGTCTGTGCGGACTCCATACTGTCGGATGTGAAAGCTGTCGGCTACGACACCGTTATAGTAGAGTCTGACATTGTCGTTGGCAGCCCAGTTGGCATCAGATGACACAGTCTTGAAACCAATATCCGCCTTGCCTTCCAGCACGGAGAATACGATACGGTATTCCTTGCACACATTCACAGCCACAGATTCGTCTCCCGCATAGAGCGAAACGCCGCTACATTCAATCGCATTGTCTTTCTGCTGTTCGGCAAGACAGTTTGCCACAAGAGTGTAAGTTCCCGCAGGAAGGTCGACAAGAGTCTGCTTTATCTCTACATCATTTATCTTGCTGCCGGCAGTAACCCACCGTTCCATATAAACCTTACCTTTCTTTCCGGCAAAACTATTGTTGATGACGAAGTAGAAACCATTATTAGTCCAGCCGGCAAAACGTGCCTCAAAACTAGGGTTCTCAATCCTTAAAGCCGTGACATCCTGTTGAGCCAATGTTGCCATAACAGTAATTACGGCAATAAATATACAAAAAAACCTCTTCATGATTTGGTAGTTATCAGTTTATCTATTGGTGGTTTTTCTGCCACCAGAGGGGTTGTCTGCATTGCAAAAGTATACAATTATTTCCATTAGTGCAAGAAAATGCAAACCGCTTTGGCATCAAACAATCGTGACGGATACGCAGTCAATGGACACCATGAAGTTGTCATGCAGCACGGATTCCCCTGAACCACGCACAAAAAAGAGAGGGTGTGCCAAAACAGAAACAGCATCTCTCTTTTTAAGGGTTGTAAGCCCCGTCAATCAGATCACCCGTCTGTTTTGATACACCCTCCATATAGCACGGACATTCTGCCAGAACGTCAAAGTACATATAAAGGTGAGATATTATTCCAGAATGTCTTTCAGTGCGAAGTTTGCCAGTATTGACGTCGACTGACTGAGCATACGGATGAACTCCTGGGCGGAGTTCTTCATGTAGGAGTCTTTCAGAAGGTGGATACAACCGTCCATCTCGTTGCCCGAAGCCTCAATGGGCACTGCCGTCAGCCCCTCTTCATAGACCACTGTACTCTCGGAAAGCACGGTGACAAAGTTGGAGCAGTGCACCAGTCCGAGTATTATGTCCACGTTGTTCACCTCCATCTTGATGCGGAAATCCAGGTCCTTGTCCTCCGTGAGATTGTCAAAGGCGTTGCGCGCCTGGAGTCCCTTGCTCGGAAGAATGAGACTGTAGCGTTCCAGTTCCGCCAGTTTCACCGACTGACACTTTGCCAGCGGGTGCGAACTGTTGACGATTGCCGCCAGCCGGTTGGAGAAAATCGAGCGGCTGTCGACGCACTTGTCTGACTTAAGAGGCTTGAACGCGAGCACGAGGTCAAGTTCCCTGCGCTTGAGCAAGTCAATGAGTTCCTGCATCGTGCGGTACTCTATGTTGAGTTTGACATTGGGATAGGCGTGGAGGAAAGACTGCAGTGTCTCTGACATTATATTGCTGAAAGAGAATGTCACGCCGATGTTGAGTTCTCCGGCGAGCATCTTCTTCAGGTCGTTCATGTGGTCCATGCACGCCTCGGAGGAACTCACGGTGGCAAGGGCATAGGGTTGCAGTTCGCGTCCTGCCTCCGTCAGCGACACCTCGTGGGAGTTGCGCTCAAACAAGGGCAGCCCTATCTCCTGCTCCAAGTGGCTTATCTGCTGCGAGAGAGTGCTCTGCGTGACATACAGTTTGCGTGCCGCTTCCGAGAAATTGAGCGTCTCCGCCACTTTCAAAAAGTATTTCAACTGTCTTATTTCCATAGTCGCTGTGCCGTGTGAAGGCTGATGTTATGCGGTGAAAGTCTGCCTGTTGTGCAAAGATACATATATTTTCCGGCTTATTTCACCTTGACTGTGTGCAAATCGACGAACTCTCCCCTTTTCCGCCTGCGCTCGATGAGCATATCGTAGAGTTTGAGTTTGCGTTTCGGTTCCATGACCTTGCGCATGAAGATGTTGGGTATTGCCACGCCGATGGCTATGCACAGTATGGCGAGAGATGCCTTAATGGTGTTGAACATGCCCACTGTCACCTCGCCTACCACGCCGTGCATATCGATGAAAGCGAACAGTGCACGATACATGAGCACTCCCGGCACCATGGGGATGACACTCGGAATGGAGATGCACTGGTGGGGCGTGTGGAACCAGTGTTGCGCCCTCGTGACGATGATGCTGATGAGTGCTGACCCGGCGAGCGAACCTATGGACAGCCCGAGGTCAAGTCCCACGTTGCCATTGCTCGGTCCGAGGTTGACGAAATTGCGTGTGCAGACAGCGATGATGCCACCCACCGCCACCACTGGCAACAGCCTGCGCGGTATGCTGAATATGGTAGAGAAGCCCATGGCCGACACTGCGGCAGCGATGGCATACTCCCAATAGGAGTGGTGAGGGGTCATCGTGAGGTCTGTGATGAAGTTGTCGACACCGCAGATGCGTATCGCCACGGCGATGCCAAACGCCATTGCCGCCACCATGAGCAACGTGTTCAGGGCACGGATCATGCCCGTCTCCACATAGCCATCGAGCATATCATTGACAAAATTGATAAGTGGCACACCCGGAACAATGAACAGTGCGCACGCCATAAGCGGATGCCAGGGCGTGGAAGAGAGCATGAAACCGGGCAGGACATCCGCTATCTGCGGCGTCAATGACAGGAATGACGTGAGCCAGGCGATGAGCGTGGACACGAAAGCGGCCATTCCAATCGACACATAGGTGTTCCAACCCTTTGAGGGGAGGAACATCCTGAGGCGGAAACCCAATATCGCCGCCAGCGAACAGTAGAAGAACGCCGGCCAGTCGCAGCCGAACTGTATGCAGAAACCGCCACAGGCGAACCCTCCGCCCACGGCAACCTGCCACGGAGTGAAACTCCTCGGCGTGTTCTTTATCTTTTCCAGTTCCTGCTCATACTGCTCCAAGGAGTAGTCCTCGCGTATGGCACGCCATGTGAGTTTGCTGACAAGGGATATCGAAGTGAGGTTTATGCCGTGCTTGACACAGCGCTGGAACTTGGTCAGAGAGCGGGTCTCGTCACTGTAGTTCGCCATGAGCACGTTGTAGTTGACATAGAGATGGAGATACCGTTCGTCCAGTCCCAGATAGGCTGCGGTACGCTTCAGGTTGCGCATAATGCGCGACGTGTCCGCCGCACTCTCCACGAGGATACTACCCGTGCGGAGCAACAGGTCGAGTTTGAACATGAGTTCTTCCCGGCTTATCTCCGCACGAGCCGTATCACAGGTGCACTCCCCGGCATCACTCGGGAAGTGCTGGATTGGTAATTTGTTGTCTTCTGCTGTCATTTATCCGAATACGAAGATTATGATTTGTATCGTTATGATGCGCAAGAACATGGCAAAGGGATAGACATTGGCGTATCCCACCGCCGGCGCATCCACCGTAGTGTTGTCACGGACATAAGCGAGCGCAAGCGGATTGGTGTTGGCACCGGCGAGCACACCTGTCAACGTGTAGTAGTTGATGTGGAACACATAACGGCCGATGATGCCTCCCAGCAGTATCGGAATCATCGTTATGGCGACGCCGTAAGCAATCCAAATCAGTCCGGACTCGGAAACGAGCGTGTCGACGAAGTCCTTGCCCGTGCCGAGACCCACGCAGGCGAGGAATATGCAGATGCCTATCTCGCGTATCATCATGTTGGCACTGATTGTGTTATAGGTGACAAGGTTGTACTTGGGACCGAAATGTCCGATGAGAATAGCCACAATCAGCGGGCCGCCAGTGAGTCCCAGACGCAGGTACTCGTTTATTCCGGGCAGGCGGAAAGGGATGTTAGCCACAAAGCAACCGAGCATTATGCCGAGGAATATCGGTATGAGATTGGGGTAATTGAGGCGTTTCATCTGGTTGCCAAGCACCTTTTCCGTGTGGCTGATGGCCAGTTCCTTGCCCACGACAGTCACCCTGTCGCCCATGTGGAGTTTCAGTCCCGGTGTGGCGATGAGGTCAACTCCGGCACGGTTGACACGCGTTATGTTCGCCCCGAGGTTGGATCTCACCTGCAACTGGGATATGGTCTTGCCGTTGACATCGGGTCTTGTGACCATGATGCGGCGTGTGATGAGTTCGTTGCCGAAGTCCTCCAGACTCATGTCGACAGGCTCTCCGAGCAGTGCCGTCAGCGGTTCCTGTACCGCAGGATTGGCAACGACATGGACGATGTCGCCCTCCTGGAGTTTCGTCTGACCGTTGACGAGTTCCGAAGTGTCGTGATTGGCACTGCGGATTATGCGCGATATCATGAAGTCACGGTTCATCAACTGGCGTATCTTGGCTATTGTGTCGCCGAAGACCATGGCGTTTGTCACCTTCACGGAGAAAGTGTTGAGCGTCACGTCCTCCAGGTGTCCCACGCCACGGCGTGCCTCCGCCTCCTCGTCAGCCTTGTCAATGCGCATCGCGTACCTTAGTATAATAAAGGAGAGTATCACTCCCAGCACTCCCATAGGATAGGCTATGGCATATCCAGCGGCAATGTTCGGTGCGTCAATGTGGCGCAAATCGCTGAAAGCCTGCTGTGCCGCACCCAGTCCGGGGGTGTTTGTCACCGCACCTGAGAGTATGCCTGCAATTGAGGTAATGGACGTTCCAGATACATAATATAGCGCAATGGCAGTGGCAATGCTTATAGCCACGACCATAACACTGAGCAGATTCAGCACTTTGCTGCGGCTTCTAAAAGCGGAAAAGAAGCCCGGCCCGACCTCCAGACCGATGGAATAGACGAACAGTATCAAGCCGAACTCCTTGAGGAAGTGGAGCAGGTGTTCGTCAAGATTGAGCGAAAAATAGCCGAAAACAAGTCCGACGAAGAGTATCCAGGCAAGTCCCAGCGACACGCCTTTCACCCTCAGTTTGCCCAAACTGAGTCCGAGCGTTATCACCAACGACAGAATCATCACGGAGTGGGCAACACCTCCGCCCCACAAGTCGGGGAATCCATAAAAGAGATTTCTTATTATTTCCATTGCAAAAGCATATTAAAATTTGCGGTTGCAAAGGTATCGGCATTTACGAAAGCAGGAAAGCGACAACGTTGAATATGTCTAATACCGGCTATAGCGCACACTTATAGCAACCAGTGTATACAGCCAGAATGCAATGCAGAGGGTGCAGACAAGGAGCAAAGACTGTAGTTTTGGGGAACAGGAACACGGTTTTGGAATGACGAAAGTATCAAAAACGAACAAATATGTACAAGAATCCGTCCAACCGTCTGTAGTCCCCGTTTTTTGCAAACAAAACCTTTGGCAGAGAGGACTGTTATTTCATAACTTTGCGGAGAACCATACCTTTATGGCCAACGACAAACTAATACAACATCAACCAACAAAAACAGAAACATTTATGAAAAGAAATCTACTCAGAACCTTTATCGTTGCAGGACTTGCAATGGCCGTGCAGAGCGCATTTGCCGGCGATTACTACTACTACAACAAGTACACCCAGTTTGAGGTTATCCCCTCTTCCGCCGGTACGGTCTATGCAACCACCAAGGCGGAAACCACCCACTCGGAGAACATAGCCTCGGATATTTTCGAGGGAGAGCCTGTCCAGTTCGCCTACAACATCTGCGCCGGCTACGACGATCTGTACTTTACGGAGGAGAGTTGCGCCGAAGGCTACCACTTTGCAGGTTTCAAGGTGATAAACAAAGTACAGAACGAGGACGGTTCGGACAACGCTCCCACAGCGGAGGAGATAGAGGCTGCACCGCTGGTACTCCATGTCCCGGTGCTCAATGCCGACTATAGCGAGTCCGGCGAGACCACCATTCCCGAGCATCTGGCAACATCAAAACTGAACATTGCCGGGAAAACGTCCGACACAACGGCTGATGCAGACGGCTCACACGACGGCGTGCTCAACGGTCTTTATGTCGGCAAGAGTTACATTGCCGACGGCGGCACAGTGGGCTGGCACGACTATCCCGACGCTTATGTCTACATCTACTACTCCACAGAACCTGTTGCCGACGGCATAAACACCCTGAATGCAGACACAGGATTCAAGTATGTATACGACCTGAACGGAGCCCAGACAGGCTCGCTCCACAAGGGCATCAACATCGTGAAGATGAATGACGGAAGCACAAGGAAAGTGCTGAAGTAACCCTGCTGCATATTCCTCCGTGCGCCACAGCCTATCCGTTGTGGAGCATGGAGGAGTCTTATATACCGTGAACAAACCGCCAACCGACTAAAACCTGAATTTTATGATACACAAAACCATTCACAACCTGCGCCGTCTCGCTGCATTTGTGCTACACAGCAACCATTTGCAACAAGCACACTGTCAATAGACACAGACCCCACAGGCAACGTCAACACGACAGACCGCACGAAAGGCTTTGTCTGGGAGGATGGTTTCTACGACGAAGAGCAAACACACTGACAAAAACAATGAACAAACTCGTAACGCTAATATTGTCAATCCTGTCGGCGACAACCGTCCTTGCGGCAGGAGCACAGCCCAATGCAGACAAGGCACACGCAGATTCGCTTGAAGCAGACATGGCACGTCCAGACTACATACAGGCCAGCCTGCTCGTGGCGACACCAGGTTTTGAACTGTACACATCCGCAGGTCACGCCGCACTCAGGATGCAATGCCCGAGCAAGGGAGTTGACAACTGTTACGAGTTTGCCTCACTTGTGAATTTCGACACCACACTCGAGTTCATCAACGGAACCATGGAAGGTGCATTCATGCGCCTCTACACCCGTGACTACATCAAACGTTACCGTGACGAAAAGCGCGGTGTCACCGAGATGAAACTCAACCTGACACCGGAACAGAAGGTGGAACTGTGGCGTTTGGCAGACCGTCACTGCGACATGGGGGTCGGTTGGCAGTTTGACTATATGGTGAACGACTGTTCCAACATGGCGACATGGCTTGTGGAATCGAGCCTGTTGGGTGACACGATTGTATACCGCAATCTGGACCCGAACATCACCGGCACCTATCGCAAGGCGTTCTATACACAACACGAAATCTCCCCTTGGTCCATGCTGTTCTGGAATGTCATCATGGGAACTCTCGGAGATGAGCCGACCGATTTCAAGTCTCACCTCTATCCCATCTTCATTGTCGACACATGGCAGAAAGCCGTCATTGTGGACAAACATGGCAAGGAACGCCCCCTGACCACCTCTACGGAGGTACTGCTGAAACAGGAAGGCGAAGACAAGCCTATGCAACCCACTCCGTTGACGGTAATGGCTGCACTGTTGCTGCTTGCCATTGCCGTAAGCATAATGGAATACAAACGGGGCTACAACGCTGTCTGCCGCATCACGGACATACTGCTTTTCGCCGTGGAATTTGCCATAGGACTGCTCATTACCTATCTGCTTGTGTTCTCAAAACAGGTGGCAACTGAATGGAACTGGCTCATAATAGTATTCAATCCCTTGCCTCTGCTACTATGGGCTGTTCTTAGAAAGAAAAAGGCAATGCGACATTTGTACCGCATATTCACAGCAGTGCTCGTGGCATACTGTCTGTGTACGCCGTTACTACCGCAACTTGCCTATTCCAAACTATATGTTCTCCTTGCCGCCTTTGCCGTGCGCACGTTCACGCAAGCACACATTCCGCACCACACGCCAAAACGAAATGGCGGCAACAAGGGCTGAGACAGCAGTGAAGGAATACATCAGCAGGAGGTTGCCGCCGAAGATTTCCGGCAGCGTGGCTTCCATTCCTCCGGGGCAAAAAGTGCAGACGAGGAACGCAGTAAGGTTGTTTGCCCAATGCACGACAAGTCCGGGCAGGATGCTGCCAGTGCGCCAATAGAGCCAGCCAAGGAGCAGTCCGACGACCGTGGCGTGGACAAACTGCGGGATATTGCCGTGGACAAGTCCGAAGAGAACGGCGGAAACCGCTATCGCAAGCCACGGGCTGGCATAGCAGGAGAAGAGGCGGCGGAGTATGGCTCCACGGAAAACCATTTCCTCGGAAACGGGTACGAGGATGCCGACGATGAACAGTCCCAACGGATGTGACATGATGGCGGAGAGTGCCGCCACCGTCTGACCAGGCATTTCCGTGGGTATCATCTCCTCAAAGAACAGCGACGGTGCAATGAAACTTACCGACAACACCGTCAACCAAGCCAAAAGCGTGTACGGGCGGGTCTTTATATAGCCGTTGCCAAGGGGTGCAAGCCGTGCGAAATGGAACACGATGACGGTCAGGACGGCACTGACACCGGCACTGAGAGGAAGGGACAAGGCGGAATCGACGCAGAAGCAGGAGAACAAAAGCGTCGGGACAATCTGCAGAACGAAAAATATGACGAGACAGACTGCTGCGTCAACAGGACCTCTAAGGGATGTTTTCATTGTTTTAAAATTTTGATTGCGGTGGCACGATCAAGGGTTAACTGCGCCCGAAGTTGCTCTATGGAGGCGAATTTTCTGCCGTCGCGTATGCGGTCAGCGAATGTCACGTCCACCCGTCTGCCATAGATGTCGGCATCAAGACCGATGATGTTGACCTCCACCGTATCACTGAAAGTTCCGAAAGTGGGGCGGTTGCCGATGTTCATCATGCCCATGTGATCACCCTCAATGCCCTCAACGCAGACCATAACGGCATAGACCCCGCTGCGAGGGATGAGTTGTTCGGGGGCAAGATGCAGGTTGGCGGTGGGAAAACCCAGTTTGTGCCCCTCGCCGAAACCGTGCTCCACAGTGCCGGAAAAGCCGTAGCGGCGACCCAGACAGGCATTTGCCGCCATGATATCACCCTCAGCGAGCAGTCGGCGGACAACGGAGGAACTCACCGTGAGGCCTCCATCGGCAAAGGCTTTCGCCTCCTCCACGACGATGCCGAGTTCGGCGCCGTAGCGCCGATAGTCCTCAAATGTTTCCTCACGGTTGTGTCCGAAGCGGTTGTCATAGCCGATGAGAATACGCTGGACATTATATTCATCATGCAGAAAGGACATAAACTCGCGGGCAGAGAGACTTGCCAACTGAAGGGAGAAATCGAGCATGACCACGCGGTTCACGCCTGTGGCTTTCAGAAGTTGTTCCTTTCGGTCGCCCGTAGTGAGGAGTTTGGGGATGTAGTCCTGTTGCAGCACCTGTCGCGGATGCTGGCGAAAGGTGACCACAAGCGATGCCATGGAATGCTCCTTTGCGGCGGCACACAACTGAGAAACGAGGAACTGGTGACCACGGTGTACACCGTCGAAGAAACCTATGGTGGCGCAACATGGCGGAAAAGTCGTACTGTGCGTCATGCGAGAACCGTTCTTATCAGGTCAACCCAACGGTGACCGTCAGTTTCATGGAATGTGCGGATGCCGAGTTGCTGTGCTGCCGCTATATTGGAGGCGTTGTCGTCGACGAAGAGAGTGTCCTCCGGACGTATCACGACCTCGCAGAGTACACGCCGGAAAATTTCCTTGTCGGGTTTGCGGAGGTTCATATCACACGACAGGAAGATGTGCTCGAAAATATCGTTCACGTCATTGCCCTCACCTGCAATAAGCGTTTTCGCCTTGTTCCAATGTATCTCGTTGGTGTTGCTCAGCAGAAACAGGCGGTAGCCCTCGGACTTCAATGACAGCAAAAGTTCCCTTTTGCACTGTGGCGTGGGCCCAAGCAGTGAGTTCCAAGCAGCGGTTATCTCGTCGTCGGAAGCATTGATGCCGTCGAGAAACCTCACCTCACGGCAGAACTGCGCCGTCGTGCCGCTGCTCATCTCTATCAGATAGAAAAGGTCTTCCGTGCGGAAATCCCTCACATAAGCGGCGGTCTTGTGTGCTCCGATAGCCTTGAATGCGCTGACACAACGTGCCGCATTGAGGTCGAAAAGCACCCCTCCCATGTCAAAGATTATGTTTTTTATGTCTCCGTCTTTCTCCATTAGCATCTCCGTTAGTCTACTTTGTCAGAATGTTAGCGACTGCAAAATTACTCAATAAAGGGCTACAGACAAACCAAGAACGCCCTTTTTAACGTCTTTTTTCCGCCAAACGTTTGGATTATCGGACAAAAGTGATTAACTTTGCACCGCAATTGAGAATTGCCGGACTTGTAGCTCAGTTGGTTAGAGCAACAGACTCATAATCTGGAGGTCATAGGTTCAAGCCCTATCTGGTCCACCTTAAAAATGAAGCGGTTACGATTTTTGTAGCCGCCTTTTTCGTGTGGCTGCGTAAACAATGCGTAAACAAACTGTTTGAGTTACCCGAATTTAGGCTTGTCAAAATCAAAGAAGATAATGAAATGTAACAAATTTCTGCGTGAGCAATGGGATTTAGCAACATGGATAATAGTTAATCATTAAACATACCTCATGGTTAAAGAATATGATTCAACCTTGGACAGGTATTAGGTAAAAATCATTCAACTAATTTTAGAATAGCATATGAATATGAGATACATTGCAGTGATTGTGCTGTTTATAGCAAGTCTGACTGGTGCTAAAGCCAAAAACAACATCAACGTCTACTATATGGAAGAGAGCGAATTGGTCAGTGTTATAGCCCACCTTGCTAAGGTACCTGGGTATATATGGCCAGAAGAGCAGGCTGGAGTCATTGATTATCTTCACCAAGTAGACAGCACCTTCGCACCCTATTCCAATCATCCCATTATGGCTTTTGTGACAGACAGTCTGGTGAAGCAGGGTTTTGGCTATCATGTTCCGGTTGCCATGGCGCTACGCCTGAAGCTGAAGAATGGCAGGCTACATTATAATACGGACTTGGAGCCTGACTTCAACCATTACTATCGGGGCATTACTCCACAACACGAAAAAAAGTTTATTGCTCTACTTGAGGATTTTTACAAGAAAGCCCATTTTCATTCCTTCTTCAAGAAGAACCTACCCCTCTACAATGTCTGTAAACAAGCCATGCGACAGCAGTTGGTCAACAAGATAGACCTGGATTGGTACAAGTCATTCTTTGGCTCTATTGACAATGTCTCTTTCCATATCTACCTCGGTCTGCTTAACGGTCCGGGCAACTATGCCATTCCGCAGAAAACCAAAGGTGGCTCGGAAATCAAGAACGCATTCATGGGTTGCGCCGACCGCAATGCTACTGGAGATATTTACTATGGTGAGGCTTATACTTTGCCTGTCATCATTCACGAGTTCAACCATTCTTTCTGCAATCCTCTAAACGAGGAATTCTGGGATGGCATCAAGGAAAAGATGATTGCATTCTACAATCAGAACGCCACCTTTTATGCACAGCAAGCCTATGGCGACCCACTCACGGTGGCCAACGAAATGTTCGTGGAGGCCTGCGTGATGAGATATCTTGCCACACACCCTGTACAGTTCACACAGGAGAGCATCCAGAAAATAAAAAAGATTTATCAAATGCCAAATGCATCCGACGAGGAGATTGTGGACGGCTATTACGAGACACAGATTAACATCCGTGAAGTATACAAAAAGTTCTTTATGCTCCGTGACATCATGAAAGCATTGGAAGAGCGCGAGGCAAACACCGTCAGCTACCCTACCATGCGCGATTTTATGCCAAAATATCTCGAAGCCATCAATGCTTATCAAGAAAAAATAAAAGTGAACTGACAAAGATTTCACCCTGTCACTTCCTAATTTCTACGTAAACAATGCGTAAACAAAAGGTTTGAGTTTCAATTTTCACAAGTTGAATATCTACCAGACTACTCTACAAGGCAAATCTTTCCCTCCAATTTCAAAATTGCCATGCCCGCAACGCAGTGAAAAGAACGATGCACAAGTTGCCTGTATGTCCACCAATCACCGTGACAGGGTATGAATTGAACAAACATAAAAACAACTCTGAACCGGGAAAAGTTGACGAATATCTTGGCATATCCCATTGTTTGCCAACTAAAAGTACTATCTTTGCACGCATTATGACCTCAATACATTTGGAGTCACAGATTGTGACTTTGAACGCAGCAAGAGGATAGCAATACAACAAATAAACAACAATGGAAAGAATTAGGATATTTCTGCTGACAATACTCAGTATAATTACTTATACCAGTTGCGACAAATCAGACAATCCGGACGAACCGATTACTGACTATGGCAATCTGTTTGATTGCACCTACACTATCAATGATGACGGATGTTGCGTGCTGGAAGGTCTCGAACCGACAAGAGCTACAGTCATTGAGGATGAGGTGGCTAAATACGGATGGAAGGTCGTCGGCATATTCGAAGTGCAGGATGACGGCAGACTGTCACGAACGGACTACCGTACAACAGTCTATGGCGGCGGATATACCGACTATTGGTTTGAGGCCGACGGTCATCTTATCGGTTTTCAACACGGTGATATTGCCGGCAAATCCTACGACAAGATAGAATGGTCCTACGATGCTGCAACCGGGTTCATCATGCGCGGCCCTGCAAGCCAAAGCACGCAAGACAGATATATGCAGGTGCTGCGCTTTACGAAAACGGAGTCAAGATACCGTCAGATGTACACCTTGCAGAAACTGGGCATCACATCCGATGAGCATGGCGACAAACCGTTCTATGCAATGGTGGTCTATCAGCGCATGACGGACAAGGAGCTTGCCGAGATAAAGAATACATACGGCTATGATGCCAATATCGATTTTCCAG
>CAVFZF010000035.1:0-14432 GCA_963627025.1 Bifidobacteriaceae bacterium
TCTGAGCAGCACCAGTTACCATGTTCTTCACATAGTCGGCGTGACCCGGGCAGTCAACGTGCGCATAGTGACGCTTGTTTGTTTCATACTCAATGTGAGCAGTGTTAATGGTGATACCACGCTCTTTCTCCTCAGGAGCGTTATCGATCTGATCGAAGCTCTTAACTTCCTCGCCAGTACCCAAACGCTCGTGCAGCACCTTAGAGATGGCAGCTGTCAGAGTGGTCTTACCATGGTCAACGTGACCGATAGTACCGATGTTTACATGCGGCTTAGTGCGCTGATAAACTTCTTTAGCCATAGCTTTACTTTTTTATTTTAATCAATTAAATAATCGAAAGAATATTGTTTTGTTTCGTTCTTCTGCATTGTTCAGGTTGTCCAAAACAAACCAGAATGGAGCTGTAACTGAGAGTTGAACTCAGGACCTCTTCCTTACCAAGGAAGTGCTCTACCACTGAGCTATTACAGCAAGGTAATAGAGCGGAAAACGGGGCTCAAACCCGCGACCCCCAGCTTGGAAGGCTAGTGCTCTATCAACTGAGCTATTTCCGCATATCCCTAAAGTAAATCTCGCACAATTAGCAGGATGCCAGTGGCGTCCGCCTCAATATTGAGATTCAGCATCTTCCGCAGACATTCTGCAAACAGTGTGGGTGCTGATGGATTCGAACCACCGAAGTCGAAAGACAGCAGATTTACAGTCTGCCCCATTTGGCCACTCTGGAAAACACCCTTATGTATTACACGCCCGTCCTCACCAGGACTTCCTGAGCCTCTTGTCGGATTCGAACCAACGACCCCGAGATTACAAATCACGTGCTCTGGCCAACTGAGCTAAAGAGGCAAAACCCTTGTTGCTATCAGTCCTCGCATTACAGGGCGTGTTTCAAATACGGTTGCAAAGGTAGGCATTATTCCCGAACCCACAAAACTTTTCAACAGTTTTTTTACAAAGAAACGAGATTCCGGGTTCCAATGGAACACCACCACCTTATTATATATAATACACAGACATCACAAAGGGCTCACGCCACGTTACCGCTTTACTTTTTTCACAAAATCATCAGACCCGCATATTCCGCCATCCGAAAGCACATTCTCCCGAATCCCACCTCTCGGATGTGCACCAGCATATACCTTACACAACTGGTCAAAAGAAGTATGCGTATACACCTCCGTGGTAGATACACTCTCGTGCCCGAGAAGTTTTCGCACACTCTCTATCCCAGAGCCATTGTCAAGCATAGCCGTTGCAAAAGTATGGCGAAGGACATGAGGAGAACGTTTTTTCATGGTCGTCACCATAGAAACGCGCTTTATCACCTCATCGCGTATTTGCCGCGACGTCATACGTCCCCCTTTATCATTGACAAACAAAGCGCCATCGCCAATGCCAAACATTTCATTGCGCTTCATCTGATAGAACGCGAGTTCCGCCCCGAGTTCTTCTCCAAAAGGAACCAAACGTTCCTTGTTGCGTTTACCCACGACCCTCAACACATTCTGCACTTTGTCCACCGAGTCGTCATTCAACCCCTGCAGTTCCGCCAAGCGAATGCCGACAGAATAGAAAGTCAATACTATCGTTCTCAAACGGACATCCTCAAAAGTGTCATCCCATTGTTCTTTATCGAGCAGGCGCTCCATTTCCGTCTCCCGCAAATACTGCGGCAAAGGCTTTTCCGTCTTCGGACCCTTCACATGGCATACCGGATTACAGCGCAGCTTTCCACAAGACACGGCATACCGAAAGAATGCTCTAAGACTACTGAGACGACGGTTTACAGAAGAAGCTTTGTTACCCTTGTCCGCCATCTCCTCCATCCAACCGCGAACAATACCGGAATCAACATCTTTCCAGCCTAGCCCTTCGTCAAGCCTTTGTACATATCCACAGAACGCATTAAGGTCTGCACCGTAGTTTTCTACAGTACAGACTGAACGGTTACGTTCCTGCTTCAAGTAGCAGAGGAATTCTTCGACCAAAATTTCCATTCCTCTTCCTCCGCAGGCTTATGCGCCACATTGTCAACCGTTACCACGGTGACGAACAGGGGAAATTAATCTTCGCTGGCACGGAGCTGCTGCACATAAACGGCATGCTCCATCTTGAGACGCTTCAGAACAGACGGCTTGTTATACTGCTGGCGAGCACGGAGCTCCTTCACAACGCCTGTTCTTTCGAATTTGCGTTTGAATTTCTTCAGAGCACGCTCTATGTTCTCACCGTCTTTTACTGGTACAATAATCATTTTTTGCTTATATTTAAGTGTTACACATAACGCCTCCGCTCCGATTGGAGACGGAAAAGCGGATGCAAAGGTACTGCTTTTTCACAATACAGACAAACTTTTTCGTTTTTTTGTCATTTTTCTCCACATTTCCGAAGAACAACTACGTTTCATCAGCACCACACGCCATGCTCACCTAAAGGCAACGTATTGACGCGCAGCCAATCCCTATCCGCATCATCCGTCAGCATCGGCAACAGACTCTTGTACACCTGTAGATGGTACGAGTCAAGCCACTGCACTTCCTCTTCCGTGAGCATCTCCGCGACAATGGGTTCTCTATCTATGGGAAAAAGCGTCAAGGGCTGCATCTGCAAGAACCGCCCGAATTCCGTTTCCACATACCTTTCTATCAACAAGGTGTTCTCTATCCTCACCCCAAACCGTCCGGCAAGGTAGATGCCCGGTTCATCTGTAACCGTCATGCCAGCCCTTAATGGCGCCGGCTTCCACTCCATCCGTATCTGGTGCGGTCCTTCATGTACATTCAGGAACGACCCGACCCCATGACCGGTGCCATGCAGATAATTGATGCCCTCGCGCCACATGGATATCCGAGCCAAGGCATCAATCTGCGTTCCCGACGCTCCGTCAGGGAATTTAGCAAGTTCCAGTTGTATATGCCCCTTCAGCACGAGAGTATAGACTCGTTTTTGCGTTTCCGTCAACGGTCCCAACGGAACAGTACGGGTTATATCTGTAGTACCATCTTTATACTGCGCCCCACTGTCAAGCAGGAGGAAACCTTCCGCCCTCAGAGGCGAGTCCGTCTCGGGAGTTGCCTCATAATGCACTATAGCCCCATGCTCCTGATAGGCGGCAATAGTGTCAAACGACACACCACAGAACAAGTCCTGCTCAGCACGGAGAGCAGTCAATTTTCTGTCCACCGACATCTCTGTCTCTCCACCTCGCTCCACCGCCGGTTTCAGCCAGCGCATAAACTTCACCAATGCGACCCCATCACGAAGCATCGCACGACGGAAACCTTCTATTTCCACTGGATTTTTAACGGCCTTCATCATTGGAATCGGCGACTCTCCACGCACTACATTTCCACATTTCACCGTCTTTGCCAAGGTATAGTTCACCTCATCCGGATCAATCAGGATGCTGTAATCATGATAACGGCGGAGAGCCTCGTTCACCTCGGTATATTCTTTCTGCTCTACACCTATACCACGCAGATATTCTTTTACTGCCGCACTCAACTTACGAGAGTCTACGAACAGTGTAACACGCTGCGATGTTATCAGCAGATAACTCACAAAAACAGGATTACAATGCACATCACTGCCACGCAGGTTAAGTGCCCACGCGATGCTGTCAAGGGCAGCAACAAGCATCCCATCGGCGTGTTTCTTTCTCAAGTTTTTCCTTATTCTGCGTATCTTGTCAGGAACAGTTTCCCCCGCAAATCCAAGCCCATGGATATCCACAGCATTGAGAGGGATTGACGGACGGTCTTTCCACACCACGTCCAAAGGGTCGAAATTGGTTCTCAAGGTAAGTCCTCCCTCTCTTCTCAGGTCCGCAGCAAGAGCCTCCACTTCATTCCAAGAACCGACATTTCCATCGATGCCGACCTCCTTGATATCCGAATCCGCAAGTTCCCTGCCGAGCCACTCCGCAATTGTCGGGGTTGACTCCACACGCAGCCTCATCAGTTCGTATTCCGTATCCGCCAATTGCTGTTCCGCCGCTATGAAATAACGGGAGTCCGTCCACAATGCCGCCGATGTAAGCGTTACCACTGCTGTACCCGCAGAACCGTTGAATCCGGAAATCCACTCGCGCCCTTTCCAATGGACAGGCACATATTCTCCATTATGAGGATCAGTACTCGGAAAGACAAATGCCGCCAGACGTTCACGGCGCATCACGTCTCTCAATGCCTCCAATCGCTGTTCTATGACGTTACTCATGACAAAATACAGAATACCAGATTAAACAGGCACAAAGAAAAGCGTGCCCGTGTCCAATTGCAAAGATAGTTTTTTTAGGTTAAAAAAAAGATTATTCATGGAGAAATATGCACACCTTCTTGGTTTTTTTAGTAATTTTGCGGTAACAGAATTACGGTGTACATATTCTGCCTGAGGATAGAATTTGTCAAATCGATTAATACAAAGTAATATGAAATTTCTAACAGACGAGAAACTTGTAATTGTTGGTGCCGGCGGCATGATCGGCTCCAACATGGTGCAGACAGCCCTCATGCTCGGTCTCACTCCGAACATCTGCCTTTACGACATCTACGAACCGGGAGTTCACGGCGTTTTCGACGAGATGCAGCAGTGCGCTTTCCCTGGCGCGAATCTCAGCTACACCGTTGACCCTGAGATTGCGTTCACCGGTGCAAAATACATCATTTCTTCAGGTGGTGCTCCGCGCAAAGACGGCATGACACGTGAAGACCTCCTCAAAGGAAACTGCAAGATTGCAGCTGAATTTGGAGAGAACATCAAGAAATATTGCCCTGACGTAAAGCACGTTGTGGTAATTTTCAACCCGGCAGATGTCACTGCACTCACTGCACTCATCCATTCCGGTCTGAAACCCAACCAACTCACTTCTCTCGCCGCACTTGACTCCACACGTCTGCAGCAGGCTCTCGCCCTTGAATTTGGCGTACAGCAAGACAAGGTTACAGGTGCACACACCTACGGAGGTCACGGCGAGCAGATGGCAGTCTTCGCTTCTCAGGTGAAGGTTGACGGCAAGCCTCTCTCCGAGATGGGACTTTCCGACGAGCGTTGGGCTGAAATCAAGCAGCACACCGTACAAGGCGGATCAAATATCATCAAACTCCGCGGACGTTCATCATTCCAGAGCCCGGCTTACCAGGCAGTGAAAATGATCGAAGGAGCAATGGGCGGCGAGCCGTTCACACTCCCCGCCGGATGCTATGTCAACTGCGACAAGTGCGGTTACAAGAATGTCATGATGGCCATGCCTACCACAATTGACGCTACTGGCGTACATTTCACTGCCCCCCAAGGCACAGAAGAGGAGATGGCTGGACTGCAGGCTTCCTATGAACACTTGCAGAAGATGCGCGACGAGATTATCGGACTTGGAATCATCCCGCCAGTAACTGACTGGGCAAAGGACAACCCCAATCTGTAAGAAAGCGTTTCAGTCTTGTTCATCAACCACTGAAGTTCACAAACTGAAACCATGCAAATACAGGGGGCACACTTCTCATTATGAGGAAGTGCTGCCCCTTTTTGTTTAACAACTAAATCTATTACATTATGAAAAGGATATCCCTTATCCTGTGCACTGCACTGTTACAAATGTCGGCAGCCACAGCGCAAGTGAAACTATGCCCGGTGTTTTCCGACAACATGGTGATGCAACAGAAAAAGGAAAAAGCCCCCATATGGGGAGAGAGCAAGCCCGGAAAGACCGTTACAGTGACGACTTCTTGGGACGGAAAGAATTATACGACAACGGCCGACGACAACGGCAAGTGGAGTACCACTGTGAAGACACCTGCCGCAGGAGGTCCTTACACAATCACCATTTCCGACGGAAAGAAAAGCAAGACAGTCCTCAAGAATGTCATGATTGGCGAAGTATGGGTATGCTCAGGCCAATCCAACATGGAAATGCCTGTTGAAGGATGGGGGCATGTAAAGGATTGGGAAAAGGAAAAGATCGAGGCCAACAACTATCCGAACATCCGTTTTCTGCTTGCCACAAGGGTAACAAGCGCACAACCCATATCCGATCTCGCCGTTGAGCACGACGGTTGGCAAGTCTGCAATTCCGAGAGCGTGGCGGATTTTTCCGCCTGCGCCTATTTCTTCGGACGCGACCTGAACAAATACCGCAATGTTCCGATAGGACTTATCGACACATCTTGGGGCGGCACAATAATTGAAGCATGGATGAGTGCCGACGCTTTCAAAGACATCCCAGACCAGCAAGGAAATCTGAAAAAGATTGAGAACCTTCCGGCATCAGAGACCGAGAGGGCACAACTCTACAAAACCCAGTATGACGAATGGCTTGACAAAGTCAACGAAGTGGACAAAGGCTATAAGGACGGGAAGCCATATTACGCCACCGTTGACATGGACGACTCTTCATGGAAAACATTCCGCTTTCCCGGAACCGGCGGCGAGCAGGGCACTGTCAATGCTTTCTGGTGGGTGCGCAAGGTCATTGACATCCCACGCAACTTGGCAGGAAAGGAACTCACGCTTCACCTCGGACAGGTCGACGACAATGATGTAACCTACTTCAACGGCGAAGTTATAGGCAGCACTATAGGCTGCATGGCAGACAGAACATATACCATTCCGGCAAAACTTGTCAAGGCAGGCAAGGCCGTTGTAGCCATCAGGATACATGACACGGGAGGTCTCACCGGCATAAACTGCGACGACGACAAATTCTACATTGCCCCGAAGAAAGACTTGGTCAGAATTTCCCTCACAGGAGACTGGAAATACGAACCTTCCATGAACGCAGCAAAAGTTCCTGCAATGCCTGTCAATATTGGTTCCGACCCGAACGTGCACACTTTCCTCTACAACTCGATGATAAACCCCATCGTACCTTTTGCAATCAAGGGAGCGATATGGTACCAGGGCGAGGCAAATGTTTCACAGTCCTATCAGTACCGCGAACTGATGCCACTCATGATAAGAGACTGGAGAAACAAATGGGGCTACGATTTCCCCTTCTATATGGTTCAATTGGCAAACTTCATGCAACGCCAGGACAAACCACAAGAATCAACATGGGCAGAGTTGCGCGAGGCACAACTGATGACACGCCTGCACCTTGACAAAGTGGGTATGGCAACCATCATCGACATAGGTGAAGCCAACGACATTCATCCCAAGAACAAACAGGAAGTGGGCCGCAGGTTGGCTCTTGCTGCACGTGCCACTGCCTACGGAGAGAAAATCACCTACGAAGGACCTGTATTCAGCGGCTACAAGACAAAGGGAAACAGCATCACTGTAAACTTCAGACGCGGCACTGCAAAGGGACTGCACACTTCCGACAACGGCGAAGTCAAAGGTTTTGCCGTGGCTGGCGCCGACCACGTTTGGCACTGGGCGTATGCCAATATAGAGGGCAATACGGTGAAAGTATCGTCACCAGACGTAGCATTCCCCATTGCCGTACGCTACGCATGGGCAGACAATCCCGAGTGCAATCTCGTCAACTCCGACGGGCTTCCGGCATCTCCGTTCCGCAGTGACGATTGGCCGGGACTGTCATTCGGCAACAAGCGATAAGCACAAGAAGATTCTCTTCTGTCATGGAAGATGCATCAAAAAAAACGATGCGTCTTCCTTTTCGTTTGCGAACACACTGACAATAATGGAAAAAGTTGTAATTTTGCACTGGAAAGACAAGACACGGATGAATACTATCAAAGATAAAAGTTTCGGAGGCGAACGCCCTCTGTTCGGTTCGAAGGACCTACGCCTGGAGAATGTCACCATTACAGAGGGAGAATCCGGCATAAAATGTTGCAACAACATCGAGGCTGACAACTGCCGTTTCATTGGCAAATATCCATGGTGGCATGTCAACGGATCGCTTATTACCAACTGTCATTTCGAGACAGGAAGCCGTTCCGCCGTGTGGTACAGTGACAATATGGTGATGAAAGACACCGTCATCGATGCTCCGAAACTGTTCCGCGAAATGAAAAACCTCACACTGGAGAATGTCGTCATAAACGATGCCGACGAGACATTCTGGAAAGTAGACGGTTTGAAAGTGCAGAATGTCACGCTACATGACGGAACTTATCCTTTCATGTTCTGCACTGACGTGTATGTCGACGGTCTTGTGTCCGATTCTAAATATGTGTTCCAGTATTGTCGGAACGTAGAAGTGCACAATGCAAAAATCACCACCAAGGATTCTTTTTGGGAGTGCGAGAATGTCACCGTCTACGATTCCATTCTCGACGGAGAGTATCTGGCATGGCATTCAAAGAACGTAAAATTGGTGCGTTGCCATATTGCCGGAGAGCAGCCTCTGTGCTATCTTGACGGCATAACACTCGAAGACTGCACCTTCGACCCGGCTTGCGACCGTGCTTTTGAGGATTCTTGCAACATAAATGCAGACATCTGCGGACACATAGAGAACATCAAGAATCCTGTTTCCGGTGTCATCACGGCAGACAGCATCGGCTCTGTCACCATCAACGGTGACGTAAAAGAGCCTCACAACTGCGTCGTCAAAACCCGACAGTGACATTCCACATATATAATAAGGTGGAGAAACCCCATACCATCAACCTGCTATTTGCAACAACCCTATAAAAATGGAACCCCTCAAACACGAATGTGGCATAGCGATGATTCGCTTGCTCAAACCGCTTGAATACTACAAGCAGAAGTACGGCACAGACAAGTATGCGCTAAACAAGCTCTATCTCATGATGGAGAAACAGCACAACCGCGGCCAGGAAGGTGCCGGAGTGGCCTGCGTAAGTCTCAACAAAGAGCCGGGCAACGAGTACATGTACCGCGAAAAAGCAGAAGGGCGCGATGCCATCACCACGGTTTTCAGTTCCATAGCCAAACGTATGGGCAGCAAAAACGACGAAGGGACAGACGGAACGGACGCCTTTCTCGGTGAACTCTATATGGGGCACCTGCGCTATTCCACCACAGGCAAGGGCGGACTTGCCTATGTTCACCCCTTTCTAAGGCGCAACAACTGGAGAGCAAAGAACCTCTGTCTCTGCGGAAACTTCAACATGACCAACATAAACGAGGTGTTCCAACTACTAACAGCACAGGGACAGTGTCCGCGAATATACAGCGACAGTTACATCATGCTGGAACTTATGGGACACAGACTCGACCGTGAAGTGGAACGCAACTATACCGCTGCAAAGGAAAAGGGACTGACAGGCATTGACATTACGACATACATTGATACCCATGTCGACGTCGCACAGGTATTGGAAACGAGTATGCCGTATTTCGATGGCGGTTATGTCGTCTGCGGACTTACAGGCAGCGGCGAGTTGTTCTCCATGCGTGACCCGTGGGGAATACGCCCGGCATTCTACTATGCCGACGATGAAATTGTCGCCATAGCAAGTGAACGTCCGGTTCTTCAGACCACTTTCGACTTGCAGGTTGACGACATCCGTGAAATAGTACCGGGACAAGCCGTCATCGTATCACGCGACGGCAAGATGTCACTGAAACAGATTATCCCACAGAAAAACTTCTCCGCCTGCTCCTTTGAACGCATCTATTTCAGCCGGGGTAATGACATCGATATCCATCAGGAGAGGAAACGCCTCGGCAAACAACTGTGTGGACAGATAATGAAGACCATTGACAAAGACACTGACCACACCGTCTTCACATACATACCCAACACCGCAGAGATAGCCTACTACGGAATGATTGAGGGCATCAGGGAGATTGCGCCCGATGTCAGGACGGAAAAAGTCGTGTGGAAGGATATCAAACTGCGCACATTCATCACAGAAGGAAATTCAAGAAACGACCTTGCCGCCCATGTCTATGACATCACGGCAGGTTCACTCAACCCGTATGAAGACAATCTTGTCGTGATTGACGACAGTATCGTGCGCGGCACAACACTCCGTGAAAGCATCATAAGGATTCTCGACAGGCTTCATCCAAAGAAAATCGTCATTGTAAGTTCCGCTCCACAGATACGCTATCCTGATTTCTATGGTATTGACATGCCCAAGATAAGCGACTTTATTGCATTCCAAGCCTGCATTGCCCTCATAAAAGAACGCGGTATGGAACATCTGCTCCACGACACCTACGAGGAATGCAAGAAAGAACTTCAGAAAACCGACAGCGATATCCAGAACCCTGTCAGGAATATCTATAAACCGTTCACACCGGAAGAACTCAACGCAAAAATGGCGGAGATTCTACGCCCGGAGGGAGTTTCGACCCCGGTGGAGATTGTCTTCCAGAGTTTGGAAGGTCTGCACGAAGCCATACCAAACCATCCCGGCGACTGGTATTTCTCGGGACATTTCCCCACTCCTGGAGGTACCCGCCTGGTCAACCAGAGTTTCATTGACTTCATGGAATCCGCATACAAACAGTAAAAACATTCGTTAATATTTCATAAAATATATATTTGCAACTGTGTGCAAGATATGTGTAATCATATAAAAGCAGTAACTTTGCACCAGTTTTACAACTACGGGGAAGGCTTAGAGCCCCGGGGATTGTGCCATATACGGGCGAATCAGACTAACAATAGCCCATGGCCGCACGTGTTAATAGCTGTATTTTTGGCCGAATGCAGTGGTTAGTGAATCGTCATCCAAAGATAATGGTGTCTCGCCACCGCAAGCCTTAGAAATAAGGTGAGAGGGTAGGTTGGGCATCAATTGAAATGATTAAGTATTTTAACAGCATTGGAGTTGCGTCTTGCGACCGGCTCTGAAAAAGAAAAATTAAGATGAACACTTTAAGTTACAAAACGATTTCCGTCAACAAGGAAACCGCTCAGAAAGAGTGGGTAGTGGTTGACGCAACCGATCAGGTGATTGGACGCCTTGCATCGAAGGTGGCAAAGTTGATTCGCGGCAAGTACAAACCGACATTCACCCCTCATGTTGACTGCGGTGACAACGTGATAATCATCAACGCAAAGAAAGCCGTATTCACAGGCAAGAAGGAAACCGACAAAGTATACACACGCTACACCGGCTACCCGGGCGGACAGCGTTTCACCTCTCCGGCACAGCTCCGCACTCGCGAGGACGGTATGGACAAGATTCTCCGTCACGCCGTAAAGGGTATGCTCCCCAAAGGAAAGCTCGGCAGACAGTTGCTCGGCAACCTTTACATATATAACGGCACAGAGCACAATCAGGAGGCTCAGAAGCCAAAGGCAATCGATATTAACCAGTACAAATAACCCCAGTCAAGATGGAATTAATCAATGCAACAGGTCGCCGCAAGAGCGCTGTAGCTCGTGTATACCTTTCAGAAGGCAGCGGCAAGATCACTATAAACAAGGTAGATCTCACCAAATATTTCCCATCAGCAATCCTCCAGTATGTCGTAAAGCAGCCTCTGCAGACTCTCGGAGTTGAGGGCAAGTATGACATAAAGGCAAATCTTGACGGTGGTGGCTTCACTGGTCAGAGCCAGGCTCTGCGTATGGCAATCGCCCGTGCACTTGTCAAAGTCAATGCAGAAGACAAGAAGGCACTGAAAACCCAAGGATTCCTCACTCGCGACTCTCGTGCCGTTGAGCGTAAGAAGCCAGGTCAGCCGAAGGCACGTCGTCGCTTCCAGTTCTCGAAGCGTTAATGTCTGTTCTGCCTTGCCACCGCATTCACGTTGCGGGTTGGCTTGGCTTTGGACATACGGGAACATAAGTTTAGCATCTAAACCGGAGGGATCCGAATGGCTACTCGCCGGCTGATTCTAAGCAAGACTGGGATCGGAAGACCTCAGCAGAAAAGAATTAAAAAAGAAAGTAAACAAAACAAAAGAAGAAATTATGTCAAGAACAAATTTTGACCAGTTACTCCAGGCAGGTGCACACTTCGGACACCTCAGCCGCAAATGGAATCCTGCCATGGCTCCTTATATCTTCATGGAGCGCAACGGCATCCACATCATCGACCTCAACAAGACAGTAGCAAAGATTGACGAGGCTGCCGAGGCTCTGAAGCAGATAGCAAAGTCAGGAAAGAAAATCCTGTTCGTTGCCACAAAGAAGCAGGCTAAGGAGATCGTAGCAGAGAAAGCTGCGAGCGTAAATATGCCTTATGTCAACGAGCGTTGGGCTGGTGGTACTCTCACTAACTTCCCCACAATCCGCAAGGCAGTGAAGAAGATGTCAAACATCGACAAGCTTATGAGCGACGGAACATTCTCCAACCTCAACAAGCGCGAGCTTCTTCAGATTACACGCCAGCGTGCAAAACTCGAGAAGAACCTCGGCTCCATCGCTGACCTCACCCGTCTGCCGTCTGCAATATTCGTGGTTGACGTCATGAAGGAGCACATCGCAGTGAAGGAGGCTAAGCGTCTCGGTATACCTGTATTCGGTATCGTTGACACCAACTCCAACCCACGCAACATCGACTTCGTAATTCCTGCCAACGACGACGCTAAAGATTCTGTTGAGGCGATACTCTCCGCTTGCTGCCAGGCAATCGCAGAAGGTCTCGAAGAGCGCAAGGTTGAGAAGGCTGACGAAAAGGCTGCCGCTGAGCAGGCTGAGGAAGTAGCAGACGCAAAACCTAAGCGTACACGTCGTGCAAGAAAAGAAGACGAGGGCGCACAGGCTGAAACAACCACTGAAGAGTAACTGTAATTGAAATCAGGCGACGGAGGGAACACTTTCCGCCGCCTTGTTATAAACTTTCAAAACCAAAGAATAGTATTATGGCTGTTACAATGGAAGACATCAAGAAACTGCGTACCATGACTGGTGCAGGTCTCGCTGATGTCAAGAAAGCTCTCACCGAAGCAGAGGGCGATATGGATAAAGCAAAGGACATTCTCCGCGAGCGTGGTCTGGCTATTGCCGCCAAGCGTTCCGACCGCGAGACTTCCAATGGCTGCGTTCTCGTGAAGAAGGTTGACGGATTTGCCGCTATGGTGGCAGTGAAGTGCGAAACCGACTTCGTTGCAGCAGGCAAGGATTTCATCGCATTGGTTCAGGAGATTCTCGATGCAGCAGTTGCAAACAAGTGCAAGAGCATCGACGAGGTAAAGGCACTGAAACTTGCGAGTGGCGACGACGCCGCTACCGCTGTGCAGCACCGCTCTGGTATCACCGGTGAGAAGATGGAACTGGACGGCTACAACTTCATAGAGGGTGACAATGTGGAGGTTTACAACCACATGAACAAGAACATCCTGTGCACCATGGTGCAGACCAACAAACCGGCACAGGAGCAGGGTCACGCTATCGCAATGCAGGTTGCAGCAATGAAACCTATCGCTCTGAATCAGGAAGCCGTTCCTCAGAACGTGATTGACGAGGAGATTAAGGTTGCCATAGAGAAGACCAAGCAGGAGCAGGTGCAGAAGGCAGTTGAGAACGCACTCAAGAAAGCCGGCATCAACCCGGCTCACGTTGACTCTGAGGATCACATGGAGTCCAATATGGGCAAGGGCTGGATTACTGCTGAGGATGTTGCCAAGGCTAAGGAAATCATCGCTACTGTTTCAGCAGAGAAGGCAGCAAATCTGCCGCAGCAGATGATTGACAACATCGCAAAAGGTCGTCTGAACAAGTTCTTCAAGGAGTCTTGTCTGCTCAACCAGGAGTTCATCCAGGACAGCAAGATAAGTGTCACAGACTATCTGAAGTCTACCGACAAGGAACTGACAGTCATCAATTTCAAGCGTTTCTCGCTCGTTGCCGACTAAAAAGTCCGCTTTTCGGATACGATAATATAAGGCGCATCATTCTTTTGGTGCGCCTTATCTATTTGAAGAAACTCCATAAACACAACTGGACATGAAAATTTTCGCAGTGGGAATGAACTACCTGCGCCACACGCAGGAACTCGACGGCAAGGCATACCACCCCGACGAACCCGTGATATTCCTCAAGGCAGACTCCGCACTCCTCAAAGACAGGAAGCCGTTCTTCATTCCTGACTTCATGGGACGCATCGACTACGAGGCGGAGGTGGTGGTGCGCATCTGCCGTCTGGGCAAGGGCATTCCACAGAGATTTGCCCACAGATACTACGATGCCGTCACTCTCGGCATCGACTTCACTGCACGCGATATGCAGGAAAAGGCGCGCAAAGAAGGTATGCCGTGGGATATATGCAAGGGATTTGACGGCAGCGCTGCCATCGGAGAGTGGATATCCAAAGACACATTTGCCAATCTCGATGCCCTCGACTTCCATCTCGACATCAACGGCAACACCATCCAAAGGGGCAACACCGCCGATATGCTTTTCAAGATAGATGAGATCATCAGTTATCTGAGCCACTTCTACACTCTGAAAACCGGGGACATCATCTACACAGGCACTCCCGAAGGCATAGGACCAGTACATATCGATGACCACATGGAGGGCTATATAGAAAACATGAAAGTCCTCGATTTCAATTGCAAATAGATGAGAGCGTGTCAAAAGAGACAAGTTCTCTGG
>CAVFZF010000036.1:0-11485 GCA_963627025.1 Bifidobacteriaceae bacterium
GCGCCCTGTAAGGGCAAGTGCGTAATAATCAAACCGATACAATGTAGTTGCCCTTACAGGGTGCAAGGGTTAGCGGAACTTTTTTTACCCAGGGTGTTACCCTGGGCTATGTGTAACTGGGCTTTCAGCCCGCAAAAAGACAGATGCTGTTTTTGTTTTGACACATCCTCTTATTTGTTGCGGGCTGAAAGCCCGTTCATCTGATGAACGTGTCTTTTTTTTGACACGCCCTCATGCGTTCTATATAACCAGTCTTGCCAGTCAGGCGGAGGCTATCGCCCAGTCCGAAACATTGCCTGTGGCGCTGTCGAAATTCACTCCCACCTTGGTAATGGGCTTGCCACAGAGGGCGAAACGGCTGCGGTAGTCCTTCAGGTCTATCTGGCGCATCGCCGTAGCGGCGTCCTTGTCGAGTTTGAGTTCGAGGAGGAACAGGTCGGTGCGGGTCAGGATTACTATGTCCACCCTGCCTTTCGGCGTATGCACTTCCACGTCGACGAGATAGTCGGTGAGCAGTGTGAAGATGATGAACAGCATCTGTTGGTAGTGCCCTTCGTAGTTGGTGTTGTCGCAATAGGGCACTGTGCCGAGAAACGTCTGCAGCAGTTGCAGTGCGCCGTCCATGTCCTTCTTGTCCAGAGCCTGTGCTATGCGGCGTGCGGTGTTGGTCGTGGCAAGGGTGTTTTGTGTGACATACGACGGTATGAGCGCCTTTGTCAGACCAACGCGAACCTCCTTGTTGGGCACATCGAGGATATAGTAGTTGTAGTCCTTGTTGTAGTCCTTGATAGTGATATATCCACTCTGGTAAAGCAAGGGCATGATTGTGGGCATGTTCTCCGTGGGCGCGTCAAACTCACTTGAGTCCGCCTCGATGCGCGAGATGTCGGTAGGCACGACACCAAACTTGCGCATCATGTTGATGAGATAGGTCGGCGTGCCTGACGCAAACCAGTAAGAACCGAACTTGCGCTCGGAGAAACAGTTGAGCAGGCTGAACGGATTGAACACATCGGGAGATTCCGCCGAGAAGTGGTAACCGTCGTAGTGCTCCCTGAGTTTGGCAATGGTCTGCTCCCGTGAGATGTCCAGCCGTGATGCCAGTATGTCGATGTCATCGGACATCTGGGTGAGAAGTTCGTCCAGAGTGATGCCGCAGATGCCGGCGTAATCGTCGTTCATCGAGATGTTGGCGATGTTGTTGAGTTCGCTGAAGATGCTCAGTTGCGAGAACTTCGTTATGCCCGTGAGGAACACGAAGCGCAGTTTCGCCTCGCTGAACTTCAGCGGACTGTAGAAGTTGCGCATGATATTGCGCAGTACATCAAGTTGTTCCGCCTCGTGCACCACGTCGAGCATCGGTGCGTCATACTCGTCTATGAGGATGACGACCTGCCTGCCTGTCTTCCCGTAGGCGGTGTTGATGAGGTTAATAAGACGAGTGTTGATGTCCTTGGGAGTGGTCTGGATGCCCCACTTCTTCTCTTCGTACCCAAGGATATAACCCAAGTAACGCTCCAACTGCTCCTTTTCCATGTGCTTTCCGCCACTCATGTCGAAGTGGAGCACAGGATATTCGGTCCACTCTTTCTCCAGTTGCTCTATGGCAAGACCCTTGAACAGGTCTTTCTTTCCCTCGAAATAACTCTGGAGAGTGGAGACAAGCAGAGACTTGCCGAAGCGTCGCGGACGACCGAGAAAGTAGTATTTGCCGTCCCGATGCGTCATGCGGTAGATGTAGGAGGTCTTGTCAACATACAAATAATCGTTCTTCCTGACCTCCTCAAATGTCTGTATTCCTATCGGATATGATTTTCGTGTCATAACTGAAACGGTTTTTCTTCTGCCTACAAAGGTAGTGCAAATATTCTGAAAAGCAAGTTCGGACGCAAAGTTTCTTTTGAGAAGAAAAGACCCGTGGCAGTATTGGCAAACCGCCACCCAAATAAACGGCGGTTCGTTTGGTCATTCCGTGCGTTTGCACTAACTTTGTGGAACGATACAAACAACACGACAATGGAATATATAGTTTCCGCCCGGAAATACCGTCCGGCATCTTTCGACGCGGTGGTGGGGCAGTCTGCCCTTACCACGACGCTGAAAAACGCCGTGAAGTCGGGCAAACTGGCACACGCCTACCTGTTCTGCGGTCCGCGCGGAGTGGGCAAGACGACCTGCGCCAGGATATTCGCCAGAGCCATCAACTGCAGCAATCCGACCGCTGATGGCGAGGCCTGCGGATGCTGCGAGAGTTGCAAGGCTTTTGAAGAACAGCGTTCCTACAACATCTTTGAACTCGATGCGGCAAGCAACAACACCGTGGATGACATCAAGACACTGATGGAACAGACACGCATACCGCCGCAGGTGGGACGCTACAAGGTGTTCATCATCGACGAGGTGCACATGTTGTCGACAGCAGCATTCAACGCCTTCCTCAAGACACTCGAAGAACCGCCGGCACACGTCATATTCATTCTCGCCACGACAGAGAAGCACAAACTGCTGCCTACCATCATCTCACGCTGCCAGATATACGACTTCGAGCGCATGACAGTGAAGAACACGGTAGCCCACCTGAAGTCTGTAGCGGAGAAAGAAGGCATCACATACGAGGAGGAGGCACTGTCGCTGATAGCCGAAAAGGCTGACGGCGGTATGCGCGACGCCCTGTCGATATTCGACCAGGCGGCAAGTTACTGTCAGGGAAACATCACCTATGCGAAGGTGATAGAGGACCTCAACGTGCTCGACTTCGACAATTACTTCCGTGCTGTGGACCTCTCAGTGGAGAACAAAGTGCCGGAACTGATGGTTCTTCTCAACGGTATCATTGCACGCGGATTTGACGGCAACAACTTCTGTCTTGGACTTGCCTCGCACATAAGGGACGTGATGATGGCGCAGAACCCCGACACGGTGCAGATGCTTGAGGTGTCGGAACAGCGCAAGACACGCCTGGCGGAACAGGCGAAGAAGTGCCCCACGACATTCCTCTACACCGCCCTGAAACTGCTCAACGCCTGTGACCTGAACTACAAGCAGTCGTCCAACAAGCGATTGCTGGTGGAACTGACCCTCATACAGGTGGCGCAGATAACGCAGCCAGAGGAAGAAAAGCCTGGCGCGGGGCGCAGCCCCATGCGTCTGAAAACCCTGTTTCATAACCTTGTCAGGAAGTCGCTGTCAACGAAAACGGCCCAGCAGGTAGCCGTGACAGCACCCTCCGGGCAACCCAAGAGCGAGAACAAACCGGCGGAGACTGTCTCCGCCACTACTGAGAAGACGGACACGGCGAAGCCAAAGGCCATGACCCTGGCACAGGGCAAGACCGTCAAACTGTCAAGTCTCGGCTTTACCTTTGCCGGGATGAAGGAAAAAGAGGAAGAGGAAAAGGAGCGGCAGCGGCAGAAGGAGCAGCAGGAGAACCGACAGGAGACATCCATGAACGCCGAGTTCACACAGGAGGCGGTGGAGTTCCAGTGGTATTCCATGTGCAACAGGATGCTGACGCGGCCTGAGATGAAGGTGCTTGCGACACGCATGAAGAACATACGGCCGGAGATAAAAGGCTATCCCAACATCGAGTTGGTGGTCGACAACGGAATCCTCCTCAAAGACGTGAAAAGCCTTGAGCGGCGCATTGTCAGCACGCTCAGGGGCAGCCTGAACAACTCGGAGATAACAATCACCCTGCGTCAGGCTGAGCCGAAGGAGATGAAAAAGATGCCTTCGGTGCTTGAGATGGTTGCAGAGATGAGAAAGGAGTGCCCTCCCGTAGACCTACTCTGCAAGCGCATGAAACTGGAACTGACCTGATATGCGCCGTCAGTGGCGTCATATCAGCGGCATTCCGGCCTTCTTACACTCACTGCGCATTTCTTCGGGCCAGATGCTGGCCTGTATTTCCCCTATATGGGCTTTGTGCAACAGCACCATGCAAAGGCGGCTCTGACCTATTCCGCCGCCTATACTCAACGGCAGAGAACCGTCGATGAGTTTCTTGTGAAAATAGAGTTCCTTACGATCCTGCTTCCCTTCGATGTCGAGTTGACGCAGCAGACTCTCCTTGTCAACACGTATTCCCATGGACGAAAGTTCTATTGACCGTCCCAGAACAGGATACCACACGAGGATGTCACCGTTGAGACCGCACAGTCCGTTCTCACCCTCCGTACTCCAGTCGTCGTAGTCAGGAGCGCGTCCGTCATGCTTCTTGCCGTCGCTGAGTTTGCCTCCGATGCCGATGACAAACACCGCTCCGTACTTCTTGCATATCAGGTCCTCACGCTCTTTGGGTGTCTTGTCGGGATACATGGCAAGCAGTTCCTCACTGTGGACAAAGTGTATGGTCTCCGGGAGGAACGACTGCAGCGCGCTGTAGGTCTCGCTGACCAAATACTCCGTGCGGAGTATGGCGGCATAGATGCGGCGGACGATATCCTTGAGGAATGCCACCGTGCGCTGTTCACGGGTGATTACCGCCTCCCAGTCCCACTGGTCTACATACAGCGAGTGGAGGTTGTCGAGTTCCTCGTCGGCGCGTATGGCGTTCATATCAGTATAGATGCCATAGCCGGGACGCACGCCGTACTCGGCGAGAGTGAGGCGTTTCCACTTCGCAAGCGAGTGCACGACCTCCGCCTTGGCGTCACCCAGTTCCTTGATAGGGAATGTCACGGCACGCTCAACGCCGTTGAGGTCATCGTTGATGCCCAGTCCCTTCAACACGAAAAGAGGGGCGGTGACACGCCGCAGACGCAGTTCGGTGGAGAGATTCTGCTGGAAGAAGTCCTTGATAAGTTTTATTCCCTGCTCCGTCTGTTGCATATCCAGAGCGTTGTTGTAGCCCGATGGCACTATAATATTCATTTTGTTGTCATTTTGTAAATACAGACGCAAAATTAATGAATTATTGTCGTGCACCAAAGGAACGAGCCTGTTATTTTGCAACAAAAACGCTCTTGTCAGCGATAAATGTCACTGCCAGAGGTCAGACATGCGTGGCAAAGCGCTGCTGTGCCAGTGTCTCATACTTAGTGCCGGGCATTCCGTAGTTGGCAAAGGGGTGTATGGAAATGCCGCCACGAGGAGTGAAAAGCCCTGTCACCTCTATATATTTCGGACTCATCAGGCGTATCAAGTCCTTCATGATGATGTTTACACAGTCCTCATGGAAGTCACCGTGGTTGCGGAAGGAGAAGAGATAGAGTTTGAGACTTTTCGACTCCACCATCCTTTCGGCAGGAATGTAACTGATGACTATCTCTGCAAAGTCGGGCTGGCCTGTGATTGGGCACAGCGAAGTGAACTCCGGGCAGTTGAATTTCACCCAGTAGTCGTTGTCGGGATGCTTGTTTACGAAAGTCTCAAGCACCTCCGGGGCGTAGTCGCTCTTGTATTGTGTTGCGCTGCCGAGTTGGCGCAAGCCGTCGTTTTCTCTGTTCATGTCAAATCTGGTTTACTTTTAACGGATTATAGGACACCTTGTCATCGTAGACATCGGAGTGGTCTACCTTCTTGACGTACTTCACCACGCGTATCGTGACAGGCAGTGCGATGACCTCATAGAGGGTCTTTGCCACCACCTGCGTCGCCATCAGACCGAGAAGCACACCCCACTCCACCTTAGGCGCACCCTCAAACAGGAGCGGAAAAAGCCAGAATGCGAGGGGGAAGAATATCACCGAGTCGGCGCTCTCGCCCACTACCGTGGAGAGGATAGCACGCATGGAGAAGCGCACATTGAACTGTCCCTTGCCACGGTCTGCCAGTTTCATCACGCTCATGACCCACGCATTGAGGAACGAACCGACAAGGAAGGCGACGAAACTTGCCGCTGCCACCTGCGGGGCAAAGCCGAACACCTCACGGAAAGAGGCATCCGCCCCCGGCGTTATGGGCGGCAACGCACACGCCACAAGACCGAGCGCGACAACGAAGAAATTCATCATGAAGCCCAGCCAGATGATGAAGCGCGACTTGCGGAAGCCCCACACTTCGGCTATACAGTCATTGAGAATATAGGAAACGGGAAACACTATGAAGCCGCAGGTGAGGTTTATGTCGCCCCAGACGTGGACAATCTTCGTTTCCAACAGGTTGCTTGTTATCAGACAAACACAGAAGAGCATGCCCAATACGACAAAGGGCACGCTCAGTTTTTCTCTTTTTTCTTTCATGTCATAGTTTTGATTATACGGGAGGTGCTCTACTACTCCCAAGCAATATTATTTTTCTTCTGCCGCTGTTTCTGTCTCCCCGGCAGGTGCGAACGTCTTTTCAAAGTCGGTGTAGCCGTTCTCCACGAGGATGTTGTACCACTGTATGAGTTTCTTGATGTCGGAGTCGCGCACACGGTCACGGTCGTAGTCGGGCAGCACCTCGGCGAAGTAAGAGCGCAACTGTTCGGAACTGCTCTTCTTGTAGTCCACGGAACATTTCTTCTGTCCCTCTTTCTCGCCCATGCTCTTCAGCACTTTCCACAGTTCAATGTCCTCGTCGTTGGTATACATTGCTATGTCTCCGAGAGAAGTGACACGGTCGGAAGCGAATACGGGAGTTCTCTTCTTTGCGCTGTCAACAGTTTCTACGATAAGGCTCTTGTTGCCGCGGCTCACCAGTTTGTACAGTCCCGGTTTGCCGGTAATTGAGAGTATAGTTTCCATTATATGTGTTTTGATTGTTGGTTTATCTTGTTCATCAGTTCCCGAATGCGGGATTTCACGTCATCGCCGTCGTCATTTTCTATCACGAAGTCGGCTCTCGCCGCCTTCTCTTCCTGCGGCATCTGTCTGTCTATCCACTCCACGGCACGGTCGCGGGTGAGACTGTCACGCTCCATGATGCGCCGTATGCGTGTCTCCAACGGTGCTGTCACGCAGACAACAAAGTCGAAAACGACACGGCGGTCGAAGCCGCTCTCATAGAGGATAGCACTCTCCAGCCACTCGCATCCCGACCTCTTGAAATCCTCTGCCACGGCAGGGTGGACTATGGAGTTTACCTTCTGCACGTTCTCTTCCGACCTCACGATGAACCGTGAGAGTGCCGCCTTGTCGAGTCTTCCGCCCTCAAAGAGGTCGCAACCGACCGCCGCGCTGAGTGCCGACTGCACTTCCGGCAACGAGTTCATCAGCCTTTTCGCCGCAGCATCGCAGTCATAGACATCCACACCGCAGTCTTTGAGCAGACGGCATACATAAGACTTGCCGCTACCTATGCCACCTGTGACAGCAATATACATCGGTCTGGAAAAATCGGGATTGTCAGTTTTCTATCAGGTAATCCACTTCACTGAATTCCGGTGAGGCTTTCGCTATGCCCTTGGGCATACTTGTGATGCGGAGAGGGCACTTGTCGGTGTTGCGCCGTATGCCGTTGTAGTCGACCTCGACACGAAACTGGTTTGCGTTGATCTGTCGGTATCTTGACACGCCGACACTGTATTTCACTTTCACCCTCGAAGGGAATGTGCGCACGCTGACGCCCTCGGGCAGGTTGACGACATTTATCGCAACGTCAGCCACGCCCTCGGTCAGAATGTCGGGGAACAGTTCCACCTTCACCGTCCGTGGCGTTATCCTCGCTCCGTCCACCGTCTTCAGGTTTGCCGTGAAGGTCACCGTGTCGGTGAAATTGTGCACCCGGAGCGGCTCTGTCATCACATATTTGATACTGTCGAGCAGTTCCTTGGTGGAATAGACGGTCACCTTCTCCGGCGTAATCTGCACATGTGAGAGGTAATAGTCGGACGCCGGGACGATATCACCGTCAAGGCGCACTGCCACTTTCTTTGCCGTGCCGTGGCAATACGACACCTCTATGCGCTCGGGCTTCACCGACGTGACTGACGAGGAGGCATAGAGTTGCTTCCTGACCATGCGCATCAGTTCGGCAGAAGAGACGACATACTTGCCGTTCTGCTTCGACAATGCCGGCATATTCAGTTTTATCGGGGTAACCTTGTCACCGTAGAGATACTGCATAATGGCATATCCCTTGTCATGGACGGTAACCCTCAGCGTGTCCTCCACCTCGGAGGTGACTATCACATTCTTGGGAATGTTCTCCACGGACACCGGGACAGCAACCTCGCAGTCATAGTTCTCGTTGAGTGCCGTAGACAGCCAGAAAAGGCTGCTCAACACCAGGAACACCATGAAAGTCAGCAGGCTGCGCCTCGGACGCAGCAGACGCAACGCCTGTTTACTTAACCTGCATATCCTGGACAGCAGAGAAAACATAGTTCTTGTCTACTGTTACCACCACGTTGCTGGCGATTTCGACCTCCACTTTTCCGGCAGCGTGGTCAACGCTCTTTACCTTTCCGTACACTCCGCCGCCTGTAACGACCTCAGTACCTTTCTCGATAGAGTTCTGGAAAGCACGGATTGCCTTCTGGCGTTTCTGCTGAGGGCGCATCATGAAGAACCACATTATCACGAAGATAAGTACCATCATGAGGAGCATGCCAAGACCTCCTCCACCCTGTGCTGGCTGTGCAGCGAGAATCATTTGTGTCATATCGTTGTGTTTATCTGTTTCATTATCTTACCGTCTTCCGCCAGTCCGCGCGCGAGGGCATCGAGTATGCCGTTGACAAACGATGCACTGCGCGGCGTGCTGTACGCCTTCGCAATCTCGACATATTCGTTGAGGGTGACACTGACGGGTATTGTGGGGAACACCATTAGTTCCGCCAGTGCCGTCTGCATTATCACTATGTCCATGAAAGGCATACGGTCGAGTTTCCAGTTGTGCGAATACTGCTCCATATACTGCTGGTATTCCGTACCGTTGAGAATGGCGGAGCGGAACAGTTTTATGGCGTATTCACGGTCGAATTTGTCCTTGAACTCGGGCAGGAGTTCCTGTTGCGATTTGTTGGCAGGCTGGAAACGCTTTATTGTCTTGACGACAAAAGAGTCGACGATGTCCTTGTCGTCATTCCAATAGAGGGACTTGTCCTCAAGCAACTGGGCGAGGTCGTCATTGTTTTCGATTATCTGGCGGTAGAGTTTGCGCCACACTTCACGGTCTGCCTCATAGGAATCGTCCGCCGAAGCGTTGTATTCACGGTACGCCTCACTCTGTTCCACAAGGTTGCACACCTTTCTCACGAACTCGACATCCTCCCTCCAACTGAGTTTGTTGACCTCTTTGTACTCCGCCAACTGCTCGTTTTCCTCCAACTGCACGGCGAAACGGTTGTATGCGAACTTCGGCATCACATACTCCTCCCCCTCTCGTTGGGCTTTTGCTGCCTGAGTCTCGTAGCGCAGACGCTCCTCTTTGGTAACGGCTACCATGAGGTCAAGCAGGAGGTTATACAACTGGTAGGCTTTCGAAAGGCTGGTCTGCAGTTCCTTCTCTGCCACACTCATGGATTTGCCTCCATTCATGTAATAGGCATAGACGAGTTGGACCACCTTTATTCTTATGAGTTCCCGATTAATCATTCTCTAACAATTAACGCTTTCCACTAAAAGTTTCTGTCGCAAAGTTAGGGGTTTTCCGCATAATATGCAAGAGTAACAAGTCCATTTGTGCTTTTTTCCAGCCTTTCTTTGCATATCTCAACAATAAGCGGTAACTTTGCACCGCTTTTTTTGCAAGGCATTCGTGTGATGGCGAATTAAGCACATTTATTTTACAACAACTTAATTTAGAGTAACACAAATGAAAGAAATCGCTCTCAAAGGTACTACTCGTACCGAGACAGGTAAGAAGGCTACGAAGGAACTTCGCAAGCAGAACCTTATCCCATGTAACCTCTACGGTGAGGCAAAAGACGGCAACGGCAAGCCCGTGGCAGAGTCTTTCATTCTCCCTTTCACCGAAATCCGCAAGGCAGTCTACACTCCTGACGTGCTCGTATGCACAATCGACATCGACGGCAAGGAGCACAAGGCAGTCATCAAGGAACTTCAGTTCCACCCGGTAACTGACGCTATCCTGCACGCAGACTTCCTCGAAGTGAACGAGACCAAGCCTATCACAATCGGCATACCTGTAAATCTCGTCGGACATGCACAGGGTGTACGCGATGGTGGTCGCATGAGCCTTTCCATCAGAAAGATTGCTGTCAAGGCTCCTTACAAGAACATTCCCGAGAAACTTGACGTTGACGTGACCAGCCTGAAGATAGGCAAGTCTATCAAGGTAGGCGAGCTCAGCTACGAGGGAATAGAGATTGCGACAAGCAAGGAGGTAATTGTATGCTCTGTCAAGATGACACGTGCCGCTGCAGCAGCCGCTGCCGAGAAGGGCGCATAACAAGTGCCGTCAGACTGAGTCTTGCATAACGCAAACAGACAAGGAGCCGGTCTCGATTGAGGCTGGCTCTTTTTCAATGGTTCGAAAGGCGGCTTTCACCACAACATTTTCTATTTCTTACCCTTTATGGACAAATATCTTATCGTCGGACTCGGCAACCCCGGGGCAGAATATGACACCACCCGGCACAACGCGGGCTGGATGGTTGTCGACGCTTTTGCCGCCGATGCAGGAGTGACTTTCGAGGACAGACGCTACGGATTCGTGGCGGAGACATCGCTGAAAGGCAGGAAACTGTTCCTCCTGAAACCCACCACATTCATGAATCTCAGCGGCAACGCCGTCAGATACTGGCTCAACAAGGAGAACATCGACGAGAGCCGGCTGCTCGTCATCGTCGATGACCTCGCCCTGCCGGTGGGCAAGACGCGACTGAAAGGGAGCGGTTCCAACGGCGGACACAACGGTCTCGGCAACATACAGCAACTCATCGGCGAGAAATATGCACGCATCCGCGTCGGCATAGGCAGCGATTTCAACCGCGGCGGACAGGTGGACTGGGTGCTGGGAAAGTTCTCCGAAGAGGAGATGACGGTACTCAAGCCGTGCATCGACACGGTGGTGGAGGAGATAAAGTCGTTCGTTCTGCAAGGCATAGACCGCACCATGAACCTCTACAACAAGAAATAGCGCACGGCAATGGCAGAGTTGAAAGTCAACAGTCAGGCACGTCTTGACAAGTGGCTGTGGGCGGCGCGCATATTCAAGACGCGCACCGTGGCAGCCAACGCCTGCAAAAACGGCAGGGTGACCAAAGGAAACGTCAATCTGAAACCGTCATCCTTAGTGAAAATCGGGGATGTCATCTCGGTCAAGAAGCCCCCTGTCACCTACTCGTTCAAGATAAAGAACTGCATCGAACAGCGTGTCGGGGCGAAGATAGCGGCACAGGTCTATGAGAACGTGACCGATGCAAAGCAGTACGAACTGCTGGAGATGTCGCGCATAAGCGGTTTTATCGACCGGGCGAAAGGCACTGGTCGTCCCACGAAAAAGGACCGCAGGGCTATCGACAGTTTCTCCGAACCCATCATATTGGGGTTTGATGACGACGAAGATTTCGAGGAATTCGATTTCGAAGACTAAACTTACAATCCCCGTAAAAGCAGAACAATCCCCGGCTATCTCATGTAAGAGGCAGCCGGGG
>CAVFZF010000037.1:0-10893 GCA_963627025.1 Bifidobacteriaceae bacterium
AATGGTTGCAGTGGCTTGACAAGTTTGGTCATTCCTTCCAGTATTACTTCTATCGATTGGTCTACCTTTTCTGGTTGCAGTGGCTTGACGAGTTTAGAGATTCCTTCCAGTGTTACTTCTATCGGTTGGTATGCCTTTTATGGTTGCAGTGGCTTGACGAGTTTAGAGATTCCTTCCAGTGTTACCTCTATAGACGGTTATGCTTTCAAGAACTGCAGTGGTCTGACCTCTATCTATGTCAGTTGGATGACGCCATTATCTATCTATGCAAAAGTATTTCACAATGTAAACAAGAGCAAGTGTATTTTGCATGTACCACAAGGCACATGTCATGATTATTCTCTTGCAGAGGGCTGGGGCGACTTCGAGAATATCGTGGAGTATGCCCCTACAGGCATTGACAACACGACTTCTTCAACCGGAACCAAAGAGGTATATCGCTATTCCACTAATGGTCAGCAATTGTTCTCCCCGACTAAGGGCGTAAACATCGTGAAGTACAGCGATGGCAGTGTGAGGAAAGTTGCTGTTCAATAGAACATTTAGTCTATCTCTGACCACGGCACACGATTGGTGACCATCATTTTCGGAGGTACACGGCAACTATAATGAGCATCGTTGCCAATTCTGCCACCGGGATGGCAAGCCACAATCCGTTTGCGCCGAGGAACAGTGGCAGCAACGTAAAGGTGACCAATGGGAAGATGATACCTCTCAACATCGTGTAGACGATTGCACGGCTTGCGTTCGTCACGCTCTGGTAATAGCCGATGAAAGCCACGTTGAGTGCGAAGAATACCGAGCACGAAGCGAACCAAGGCAACCCCTCCGTCGCTATCTGATAGGCATTTTCCTCCGGGCGCAAGAACATTCCCACAATCTGTTCTGCCCCGACAAACATCATGAGCATCACGACAATGCCGCAAGCCAAGGCAGTCCACAGAGACAGATGCAATGTGCGTGACACCCGCATATCCAATTTCGCCCCATAGTTGTAACTGATAATCGGTTGGGCTGCTTGTGCCACAGCATTGTTGATGGAGAAGATGACGGGAAACAGATAGCAGACTATGGCAAAGGCCGCAACGCCATCTTCATGCAGCATTCTCATAAACTGATAGTTGCCGGTCAGGATAGTGATGCTCATTGCTATCTCCGTCAGGAACGTGGCAAAGCCGATTTTCGCCATGTCGCGTAGGTTGCGCAGGGTGAGAAGCAGGGAGGTGAGACTCATCTTCAGGCGGTAGAACTTCAGCGAGGAGGAGAACCACACGAAATAAACCAGTGACATCATGCCTCCTACGCCACAGGCGATGGAAGTAGCGATAGCCGCTCCCTTCACTCCCATACCAAGAGGAAAGATAAACAACCAGTCGAGCACGATATTGGTAATGGCTCCTGCCACCTGCATCCACATAGCATAACGCGGCGAGCCGTCAAGGCGCACCAGCATCATACCCTCGCACTGCCAGAAGAGGAACGCCATTCCCGGCAACAAGCCCAGCAGATAATCAATGGCAAGTTGTTCCAATGGTTTGCTGCATCCCAACGCATAGACCACCGCCGTAGGGAAACAAAGGCAAAACAATGAAAGGAGCACGGTAATGGCAAATCCCACGCCGAAGGATTGTGTCAGGATGATACGGGCTGCCTTCACATTCTTTTCGGCAAGATGCACACCGCCAATCACCGACGCCCCGATGCCAAACATCAGTCCGAGACCCGTCACCACCATCCATAGTGGGGCAACAATGTTGACGGCGGCTATTCCTTCGGCACCCACGCCATGTCCTACAAATATACCGTCTATCACGGTCTGCAGCGACATGAATACCATTCCGACCAGTGTCGGGAAGAACAACGCACGGAACAAGTGACCTATCTTATCCGTTCCGAAGTCAATCTTGTCTCTGCTTAAATCCCTTTTCTTCTCCATCATTGTTTTTTATTCTTATTGTAAAATCACGAACTTCAACATCCGCCGAACCAGAATGACTGCATTGCACACGACCTGTCTCAACGCAAATAAGGCTGGACAAGCGTGATTGGTTCTACCCAGTCATCTTATCCAGCCTTATTTCAAGACCCTCCGATGAGGATTACAAAACTCTGTTTCGAATTTTCAGTGCAAAGGTACTAATGATTTTTCGAAAACAAAAATGTTTTTCGTTTCTTAACGAAACGCTTTCAAAACAAGTCCACCAACTGCCATACTACAAAAACCGCCTGTCTGCCTCATAATTCGGAAGTCATCGGTTCAGACCCTGTCTTGTCCATATAACACAAGAGGCAGTTACGAAACTCGCAACCGCCTCATGCGTTATCCGACTGTCAAACCGCCGTTTCAGTTTTCTACGACAGTCTTTATCTCGTTCAGATTGTCAGCTATCTCAATCATCTTGTTCAGATTTCCGCGTATCATTCCGCGCTCCACCATATCCTCGAGCATGGCTATTGCCTTGCTCCAAAAGCCCTTCATGTTGTATAGAATGACCTTTTTCGAGTGGTAGCCGATACTGTTGGATGCCGCCACAGTAAAGATTTCGTCGAGCGTGCCGACACCTCCCGGCATGGCAATGAAAATGTCGCTGTGTGCCATCATGATGCTTTTGCGATCAGCGAGGTCGTCAACAGGGATTTCCACGTCAAGACATGTCGCCCAACTGCCGTCCTTTTCCATAATGCGTGGCACCACTCCGATAACCTGACCTCCGTTGTCATGCACGGCGTGACCTATGGTTTTCATCATTCCGAGGTCAGTTCCTCCGTAGACCAAGGAGTGTCCGTTGTGTGCCATCCACTTGCCCAGTTCGGCTGCGAGGGTGTAGTAATCGGGATCAAGATTGTCGTTTGCCGAACAGAAGATACCTATTTTCATGTGTCGTTATGATTGTTGTGAGTTGTTTTCTGATGTTATATGCTGCATGACAAGACCTGCCAGAGTAAACCCGAATATTGCCGTGATGTGCGCCATAGTGCCGTTTATCTGCGCTTTTGACGAGCACCACTCGTGGTTGAGCAGGTCTTCACGCCCCGGACCGCCCTGTGCCTTGGGGCACATACACCGCTCTGTGCCGCACGAAGAGTTGTGTCCGCGGTTCTCAAGCAGTTCTTCGCTGTAGACACACAGCACTTTCTTCGCAGGTTTCAGTTTCGACCGCTTCATCTTCTTGCGCAAGGCTGCGCCCAGAGGACAGCCCCTTACCTTCCAGAACTCCCCCACCTTAATCTGCGTGGGATCCATTTTCAGAGCCGCGCCCATGGACGAAAACACCGTGGCAGGGCACTCCGTGGCAGTCAGCAGCAGTGACATCTTGTCCTTCAGTGAGTCTATGCAGTCGATGATATAGTCGTACTGCTCCAGGTGAAACGACGCTGCCGTCTCTTCAGAGTAAATCTCCTGTATCGCCTCAATCTTCGCCGTGGGGTTTATCTCATGCAACCTGTCCTTCAGTGCGTCCACCTTCACCTTGCCGACAGTTCGGCACGTCGCCATCAACTGGCGGTTTACGTTGGTGACACACACACGGTCGGAGTCTACGATAGTGAGGTGTTCCACTCCCGAGCGCACCAGACTTTCGGCACACCAGGAGCCCACACCTCCCACTCCAAAGATGATGACGCGCTTGGCAGAGATGACTTCCATCATCTCCGAGCCAAGCAGCAGTTCTGTACGATTGAAGATTCCTTTCATTATTTTGCGTCAATCTCCTTCAGCAGACGGTCAGCATGACCCCACTTGTCCATCATGTAGAGCATATAGCGTATGTCCACGCAGATGCAGCGTGCAAGAGTCTTGTCGTAGTAAATGTCGGCAGAGAGGCTGTCCCAGTTGCCGTCGAAGGCAAGGCCTATGAGACGGTTGTTGCCGTCAAAGACAGGAGAGCCGGAGTTTCCGCCGGTGATGTCATTGGTGGTGAGGAAGCACAGGTTCATCGTGTTGCTTGCCTTGTCGGTATATTTTCCGAAGTCCGGTGCCGAGAACAGGTCGTGCATGACAGGCTCGGCAAAGTATTCGAAGTTCTTGTCCGCCTGCTTCATCTTCGCCACAAGCGACTGCGGAGTGGTGTAATAGCCCGAGTTCTTGCCGTTCATGCTGAAACTTGCCACCTGGCCATAGGACATTCTGAGTGTGAAGTTGGCATCAGAGTAGTGCGGCATATCCTGTTCCATGCGTATCTTTGCATCACACAGGTAGCGTTCCTGCTCGCTTATCGTGTCTGCACCGGCACTGTAATCCTTGTACATCTCCGACCACACCTCGACCAAGTCCACGCCATAGAGTGTGCCTATGTCCTCGTTTGTCTTCTTGTTGTCATAGAGTTTCGTGCCGCTCTTCATGAGTATCGACTTGCTCCAGAGGTCATCCACATATTTCTTATAGTCGCCTCCGTAGGTCGTCTTGATAGTGTTGAAGAAAGCAGGCATGTATTTCGCGTCTGCCTTCTCGGCGTAATTCTTCAGCAAAACCACCTGCATCTCCTTGTCAGTAGCCTCGTCATAGGTCTCGGAATTGTCCTCAAACATGACATACTGCTTCTTGGGCTTGCCCTCGGGACCGTGCACTTTCATTCCGCCCCGTGTAATCTTCAGTGCCCTCGACGACAGTTCGTCGGCACGGAAAGTCTCGCTGAAGAGAATCAGCGCACGCATGGCGTTGAACCGTTTCTCATAGAGAGACTTCAACAAGGGCAGGTCGAGTTTGCCCTTCAGATAGCCTGTGGAGTCCACATACGCCTGTATAGCCCTCTCGTGACTTTCCTTCAGTCCGATGATATTGAGCGAATCGATGCACTTGTTCATACCAATGGAGTTCTTCCAGTAGTTGGCAGAGTTGGCATATTTGGAGTCATACTTGATGCGCACGCCCTCGTCGGCACGCATATGACGGAGCATCACCTCCTGCTTGACCTCGCGTGTCTGCCAGCGTGGCAGGTTCTGTGCATCGCGCATCTCCCTGATGCCGAAACTCGACAGATAGCGCTCCGTGCTGCCTGGATAGCCCATTGTCATGGCAAAGTCGCCCTCCTTGTATCCCTGGAGCGACACCTGTGCCCATTTTGAGGGGTGGAGAGGCACATTGTCCTTGCTGTATTCTGCCGGCCCGCCTGTATTCGGGTCTGCATAGATGCGGAATACGGAAAAGTCGCAAGTCTGGCGCGGCCACATCCAGTTGTCGGTTTCGCCACCGAACTTACCCATAGACTTCGGTATGGCAAATACCAGACGGACATCGTCGAAATTCTGATAGACATCCACATAGTACTTGTTTCCCTCATAGTAGGGTTTCAGTTCGGCGTGCATGGTGGGGTCTATCACCTTTACGCGCTTGTTCTCCATCTCCTCGATAGTGTTGAGTATCTCCTCCTGCTGCTCCTTTGACAGGTCACGGTAACCGTACTCCTCCACCATGTCAGTGACGTCTTTCTGCGCTATAAGGAACGACACGAAGAGACCCTCGTTGGGCAATTCCTCTTCATAAGACTTGGCACAGAATCCGTTGAGCATATAGTCATGCTCCACAGTGGAATTGGCACGGATAGACTCAAAACCGCAGTGGTGATTGGTAAACACCAGTCCGTCTGGCGAGACTACCACTCCCGAGCAGTAGCCGCCGAAGTTTACGACCGCAGAATAGATGGCGTCACTGTCGTTGTACAACTTGTCATACGCCAGTTGGTAACCCTCTTCCTTCATCTTCTCATAGACTGCCTGTGGCAGGTTCATGAGTGTCCACATACCCTCGTCAGCCTTTGCAGAGCCGAACCCCATGACTGCGAGGACGAAAAACAACAGGATTTTTTTCATTTGCATTATGTTCTTTATTTGTTATTTACGGAAATATTTGCCCACGACAGGCAGCGATGCCAGCGGCATATCATGGTAGATGACGTGTCCCACAAAGGCAATTATCAGGCAGGTGTTCACCGCCAGCCTCGCCGGCACAGGCCATTCATCGGGAAGAATCTGCATTATGGCGAAGAAAAGAGCCGTCATGAGCACATAGACAGCCATACTCTTCATCGGATAGGCAATGGGATTCTTCACCTGACCCACCACATACGACAGTACCATGGCCACACCGTAGCCGGCAACACCGCCCCACGCACACGCCATATAGCCGTATGTCGGGATGAAAATGATGTTGACGCCTATAAGCACGGCACAGCCCACGATAGAAAATACTGCCCCCCAGACTGTCTTGTCAATGAGTTTATACCAGAACGAGAGATTGAAATAGACTCCCATCATTATCTCCGCGGCCATGACGATGGGCACCACTGCCAGTCCCTCGCGATAGTCGCTGCCGATGATAAGTTTCAGTATGTCCATATAACCCACCACGCAAAGGAACGCCAAAAGGGTGAAGATGAGGAAGAACTTCATGGCGTGGGCATAGTAAGTCTTTGAGTCCTTGTCTTTGCTTTTGGCGAAAACGATAGGTTCATAGGCATATCTGAACGCCTGGGTTATCATCGCCATAATCATCGCAATCTTGACACAGGCGCCGTAGATGCCGAGTTGTGTTGACGCTTCGGCACTGTCGTGCAGTCCTGTATGGGTGTAAGCCCACGGGAATATCATCTTGTCGAAAGCCTGGTTGAGTATTCCGGCAATACCGAGAATGAGTATCGGCCACGAATAACTGAGCATACGCTTCATAAGCGAGAAGTCGAAACTCCACTTGATACGGATGAATTCCGGGATAAAGAAGAATGTTATCGCTCCGGTGCAGACCAGATTGAGCGAGAACACATACGTCACATCGTCCTTGCCGAACACCACGAAATAGAGCAGGTTGAGTCCTATGTTCATGGCAATGAACAGCAGTTTGAGGAATGCGAATTTCAGCGGACGCTTCCTGTAGCGCAGGTATGAGAACGGTATTGCCTGTATGGCGTCGAGTGCAACCACCGCAGCCATCATCTCTATATACAAGTGATGGTCTGCATAACCCAAGGCCTCGCCTATCGGGTTGATGCATCCGAACACAAGGGCAAGGAACGCCACGCTGAGGAAAACCACCATTCCCATTGTCGTGGAGAACACCGTGTCGGGATTCTCTCCGTCCTTGTTGGCGAAACGGAAGAATGTCGTCTCCATGCCGAAGGTGAGAATCACCAGTATGAGAGCCGTGTAGGCATAGAGGTTGGTCACCACTCCATAGCCGCCGGAAGCGGCAGATATGACGTGGGTATAGAGCGGCACGAGCAGGTAATTGAGGAATCTGCCCACGATGCTGCTCAGTCCGTATATGGCGGTATCCTTGGCAAGGGCTTTCATCCCTGTCTGTCGCTTTGCGGAAGAGGATTGTTTTGGAGTTTCTGTCGGCATATTTCAAATGTTGTTGTCTATGGCTACTGCCGTGCGCAACCGTTGCGGCAACGCACGCAGAGGTGTCAGAAGAAGAGGTAGCAGATGGCTATCGACGCCACGATTCCGGCGAAGTCGGCTATCAGTCCGCACGTCACCGTGTTGCGTGTGTAGCGTATGCCCACACTGCCGAAGTATACTGCTATTATATAAAAGGTGGTGTCGGTAGACCCTTGGAATATACATGACAGTCTGCCAACGAAGGAGTCGGCACCGTAAGTCTGCATCGCGTCAACCATCATGCCCCTTGCTCCGCTGCCCGAAAGGGGTTTCATCAGAGCCGTGGGCAACGCTCCCACAAAATCGGTGTTGAGACCGCAGGCCTCCACCGTCCACTTTATGCCGCCTATGAGCATATCCATCGCCCCCGAGGCACGGAACACGCCGATGCCCACAAGTATTGCCACAAGATAGGGAATAATCCTCACGGCGGTGGAGAACCCCTCTTTCGCCCCCTCGATAAACGCGTCATACACATTGACACGCTTCCTCATGCCGGCGACAATGAAACTGATGATTATTGTCATCAGCAGTACGTTCGCCACAAGCGAACTCACCGTGTTCATCGTCTCCTTGTCCATCTGGGCGAAACCCCATATTATCGCTGCCACCAACAGGCACATTCCGCCGAGGAAGAAGAGTATCGTGCGGTTCAGGAGGTTTATCTTCTGCGCCACGGCAGTGACGGTTATGCCCACCAGAGTGGAGAAAAAGGTGGCAAGGAGTATCGGTATGAAAATGTCGGTAGGATTGGCTGCTCCCATCTGCGCACGGTACACCATGATGCTCACGGGGATTATGGTCAACCCGGAGGTGTTGAGCACGAGGAACATTATCATCGGGTTGGATGCCGTATCCTTCTTGCTGTTGAGTTTCTGCATCTGCTCCATCGCCTTCAGTCCCAAGGGCGTGGCGGCGTTGTCAAGTCCAAGCATATTGGCAGCAATGTTCATAAAGATGCTGCCCGTCACGGGATGACCCTTGGGAATGTCGGGAAAGAGTTTCGTAAACAGCGGTGACAGCATCCGTGCAATGGCGTTCACCACTCCCCCCTTCTCGCCTATCTTCATCACTCCGAGCCACAACGACAGCACGCCAGTCAGCCCAAGGCTTATCTCAAACGCCGTTTTCGACGAGTCGAAGGTGGAGTTCATCATCGCCGGAAACACCTCCGTATCACCCCAAAAGACCAGCCGGAACACGCCGATGCAAAAGGCTATGAGGAAGAAACCTATCCAAATACAGTTCAATACCATTCCGTGATGATTTTCTGTGCAAAGTTACAAATAATTAGTCACACTGTCATTGACTTTCCGTTATTTGTAGCAAACGGCAACAAAGATACGCTTATTCCGCCACAGGAATGCAGTGCGAGTCCTTGATTTCGCCTATCACGATGACACTGTGGAGACTTCCGATACAGTCTATGTTGCCGAGAGTGTTGAGCATAAAGTCCTGATAGGCTTCCATATCGCGTGCATAGACTTTTATCTGGAAGTCATATTCGCCTGTAGTATTGTAACATTCCGTTATCTGGTCAATGTCCTGCACCGTGTCCATAAACTGCTGTATCAGGTCATGGGTGTGCTGCTTCAAGCGGATATTGCATAGCACGATAACGTGATTGCCCATTTTGCGGTGGTCTACAACAGCCGAATAGCTGCGTATGTACCCCTCACGCTCCAAGCGCTTCTGACGCTCAAACGCCGGCGAAGGAGACAGATGCACCTTCGCTGCCAGTTCCTTTACCGTGAGATGTGAATTTTCCTGCAAAACCTTCAGTATCTTCACGTCCGTCTCGTCAAGTTTTCCCTGTGTTGCCATTATGTGATTTATCAAATTATACCGAATATTATTCGGCAAAACCTTGTTCCTCTTCACAAAGTTAGGATATTATTCCGAATTACAAAGAATATTTTGCCAGTTATTTCACTTGTCATATCTTTGCACTCGCAATTGCAAAAACAGTTTTCTCAAAATCATCAACTCAAGCAAAAGAAAGGACACATCCATGAGCAAACAATACAACGCCGACGTGGTAGGAAGTTTCCTCCGCCCGGCAGAACTAAAGGAAGCGAGAGCCAAATTCGCAGAAGGCAAAATATCGGCTACAGACCTGCGCACCGTCGAAGACCGCCTCATTGCCGACCTTATCGGGAAACAGAAAGCGCACGGACTGCACTTCATCACCGACGGAGAGTTCCGCCGCAGTTACTGGCATCTGGATTTCATGTGGGGATTCAATGGTGTTGAACACATCGAACTTGACCATGGCTACCAGTTCCACGGCGAAGAGACGACGAAAGGGTCGCTCCGTCTGACAGGCAAAATCACGGGAGAGAACCATCCGTTCATAGAAGACTTCAGATTCGTAAAACAGTTTGAGGAGGAGGGAATAGAAGCCAAACAGACTGTACCTGCTCCTGCCCAGTTGCTCGCAGAACTCTTCCGCGGCGACAACACGAAGAACACACGGCAGTTCTATCCCAATACCGACGAACTGATAGAGGACATAGCCAAGGCCTACCGCACATTCTTCCGTGAAATATACGAGGCCGGCTGCCGCACCATACAACTCGACGACTGCACATGGGGCATGATTGTAGACGACGATTTTTGGCAATCCATGGCCGGCAGCGGCTTCACTCTGGAACACGAGGCACTGCAATATCTCAGAATAAACAACCTTGCTGTTGAGGGAAAGCCCGAGGGACTGACCGTCAACACCCATGTCTGCCGTGGCAACTACCACTCTTGCTATGCCACAAAGGGTGCCTACGATCCCGTCGCACCATATCTGTTTGACAAGGAGAATGTGTCAACTTTCTACTTGGAATATGACGACGAGCGCTCAGGGACATTCGAACCGCTGAAATACGTCTCTGGCAACAAGAAGGTGGTTCTTGGACTTGTGACCACAAAGTCGCCCGTTCTTGAAGACGAGGATGCCGTCATCGCACGCATCCACGAGGCAGAAAAATACATCCCGCTCGACCGTCTCAGCCTCAGCCCACAGTGCGGTTTCGCTTCATGCGAGATTGGCAACAAACTCACAGAGGAGGAACAGTGGGCAAAGGTTGACCTCGTGCAGCGTATAGCCAGGAGAGTCTGGGGATAGACCTACAGAGGTTCTTCCACGCCAAGCCTTGCTGCAACAAGGCGACAGCAGCCGACAAGGCACAGGTGATATAAACCTGACAGAGACAGAAGAAGAGGGGGAAACATTCTTCCTTGGACATATCGGAAGGGGCTGCGTGTCAAAAGAGACAAGTTCTCTAGTAAACGGGCTGAAAGCCCAACTGCACGCAGCCCAGGGCAGAGTTGCGGAGCAACGTCACCCTGGGGGTGGACGGCAAAGTAAACAATGCGCCCTGTAAGGGCAAGTGCGTAATAATCAAACCGATACAATGTAGTTGCCCTTGCAGGGTGCAAGGGTTAGCGGAACTTTTTTACCCAGGGCGTTGCCCTGGGCTATGTGTAACTGGGCTTTCAGCCCGCAAAAAGACAGATGCTGTTTTT
>CAVFZF010000038.1:0-10118 GCA_963627025.1 Bifidobacteriaceae bacterium
CCGTTGAAGCCCTGTCCTGCGTCAGCACCCGGCTGAGGTCCCTGAGCACCGCCTGCCTGATACATCTTCTGGCTGGCTGCCTGCATAGCGTTGTTGAGTTCTGCGGTAGCAGCGTCAATGGCGCTGATGTCACCCGACTTGTGAGCCTCCTTCAGCTTTGCCAGTGCACTTTCCACTGCCGGTTTGTCCTCTGCAGGAATCTTGTCACCGTTGTCCTTGAGGAAGTTCTCTGTGGTGAAGATCATAGAGTCTGCCTGGTTCATCTTGTCTACGCGCTCACGCTCCTTCTTGTCTGCCTCAGCGTTAGCCTCAGCCTCAGCCTTCATACGCTTGATCTCGTCGTCAGACAGACCGCTTGAAGCCTCGATGCGGATCTGCTGCTCCTTGCCTGTTGCCTTGTCCTTTGCAGATACGTTCAAGATACCGTTGGCATCGATATCGAATGTCACCTCAATCTGTGGCACACCGCGGCGTGCTGGAGTGATTCCCTCAAGATTGAACTGACCGATAGACTTGTTCTGTGAAGCCATTGGACGCTCACCCTGCAGCACGTGAATGGTAACGGCTGTCTGGTTGTCTACAGCTGTAGAGAATGTCTCTGACTTCTTGAAAGGAATAGTTGTGTTAGCGTCGATGAGTTTTGTCATCACACCACCCATAGTCTCGATACCGAGAGTCAAAGGAGTAACGTCGAGCAATACGATGTCACCCACACCGCTTTCCTTGTTCAGGATGGCACCCTGGATAGAAGCACCCACTGCCACGACCTCGTCTGGGTTTACGCCCTTTGAAGGCTCCTTGCCGAAGTAGTTCTTTACGAGAGTCTGCACAGCAGGAATACGGCTTGAACCACCTACGAGGATAACTTCGTCAATCTCGCTTGTAGAAACACCTGCATCGCGCACTGCGTTCTGGCAAGGAATCAGACAAGCCTGGATGAGGTTATGTGCCAACTGCTCAAACTGTGAACGTGTGAGAGTCTTTACCAAGTGCTTTGGCACACCGCCTTCTGCTGAGATGTAAGGCAAGTTGATTTCTGTTGATGTAGAGCTTGACAACTCTATCTTTGCCTTCTCGGCAGCTTCCTTCAGACGCTGCATAGCCATCGGGTCTTTCGACAGGTCAATGCCCTCGTCAGCCTTGAAGCCGTTTACGAGCCAGTCGATGATTACCTGGTCGAAGTCGTCACCACCGAGGTGAGTGTCACCATTTGTAGAGAGCACTTCAAACACACCGCCACCGAACTCGAGGATAGAGATATCGAATGTACCGCCACCGAGGTCGAACACAGCAATCTTCATATCCTTGTTTGCCTTGTCAATACCGTAAGCCAAAGCGGCCGCTGTAGGCTCGTTCACGATGCGCTGCACGTTAAGACCGGCAATCTGACCTGCTTCCTTCGTTGCCTGACGCTGTGAGTCAGAGAAGTAAGCGGGCACGGTGATGACAGCATCCTTCACTTCCTGACCGAGGTAATCTTCGGCGGTTTTCTTCATTTTCTGCAGTATGATGGCGCTTATCTCCTGCGGAGTGAACTTCTTTCCGTCGATGTCCACGCGCGGATAGCCGTTTTCGTTCACAACAGAGTAGGGGACTCTCGACACTTCCTTTGCGCTCTGGTCATAGGTCTCACCCATGAAACGCTTGATGGAATAAACCGTTTTCTTCGGATTCGTGATGGCCTGACGCTTAGCAGGGTCACCCACCTTGCGCTCGCCGCCTTCCACGAAGCCTACTACAGAAGGGGTGGTGCGCTTGCCCTCGCTGTTGGCGATAACCACTGGCTCGTTTCCTTCGAACACTGCCACACATGAATTTGTCGTACCTAAGTCGATACCAATAATCTTTCCCATAATTGTATTTGTTTTTTTTGTTTTGTTTTTTCGAATCAATTCAATGTTAGTCGCGAGTCATAAGACTACACCCCGTCTTTTGCAAAGTCAGTGCCAAACTCCTGACAGATGTCTGTCGCATGACAAGTTGTCAGATGTGTCGGTTCTGTTGCCGGTCTTGTGGCTTGCTTTGGTTGTGACAATAAGTCCGTGTGAAACCATGCTGTCCGTGTTGCAGCACCAAGATGAGTGAATTTTCTGACATACGCAAGCATTGGATAGTTTATTATTATCCAATGACTTGCTTTTATATAAAATTAAAAGTCTGCTAATCTAAGGTGGTAATAAATAAGTATTTTTTCATAACATAAGATAATTATGTTAGGGAAGCCGTTGGTGCGTGAGCATCGACGGCTTTTTTTCTTGTAACGTCGGGCTGGAAGCCCAACTGCACAAAGCCCCAGGGGCAGAGTTGCAAAGCAACGACACCTTGGGGGGTTAATGTGTGATAGTATGACGACAGTGAAAAGAAATCTGCCACAACGTCCGTTTGTTAGAAGAAAAAGCCGTAACTTTGCACAGCGTAATCGAATTGAATACGAGACTAATCATGGCACAGACAAAGTACATCTTCGTGACGGGAGGAGTGGTAAGTTCGCTTGGCAAGGGCATAATATCCGCTTCTATCGGCAAGTTGCTGCAAGCCCGGGGCTTCAGCATTACCATCCAGAAGTTCGACCCCTACATTAACATCGACCCTGGAACTCTCAATCCCTACGAGCACGGAGAGTGCTATGTGACTGCAGACGGTATGGAGACCGACCTCGACCTCGGCCATTACGAGCGTTTCACGGGTATCCAGACCACCAAGGCCAACTCCATGACGACGGGTCGCATCTATAAAGCCGTCATCGACAAGGAGCGCCGGGGCGACTATCTGGGCAAAACCATTCAGGTAGTGCCGCATATCACCGATGAGATAAAGCGCAGCATAAAGTTCCTCGGACAGAAAGGGGACTTCGATTTCGTCATTACCGAAATCGGAGGAACCATAGGCGACATCGAGAGTGCGCCCTATCTGGAGGCCATACGCCAACTCCGCTGGGAACTGGGACACGACGCTATAAACGTGCATCTCACCTATGTGCCCTATCTGAAGGCTGCCGGCGAACTGAAGACAAAGCCCACGCAGCACTCCGTCAAGGAACTCCAGGCGGTGGGAATACAGCCCGACATACTCGTTCTCCGCACAGAGATGCACCTGTCCGACAGCATACGCTCCAAGGTGGCGTCGTTCTGCAACGTCGATTTGGAGTGCGTTGTGCAGAGCGAGGACATGCCGAGCATCTACGAGGTGCCGGTAAGCATGCAGCAGCAGGGGCTTGATGCCGCCATTCTCCGCAAGATGGACATCCCCGTGGGCGAGACTCCTGCCCTCGGTCCGTGGCGCAACTACCTCGAGCGCCGCCGCAACGCCAAGGAGGAGGTGCGCATCGGTCTTGTCGGAAAATACGATTTGCAGGACGCATACAAGTCAATACGCGAGTCGCTCCTCCATGCCGGTGTCTACAATGACCGCAAGACAGTCATCACATTCATCAGTTCCGAAGACATCACCGATGCTAATGTCGCCGAGAAACTCGCCGGTCAGGACGGCATCGTCATCTGTCCGGGCTTCGGACAGCGTGGCATCGAGGGCAAGATTGTAGCCGCCCACTACACAAGAGAGCATGACATACCCACCTTCGGCATCTGTCTCGGCATGCAGATGATGGTGATAGAGTTTGCCCGCAACGTGCTCGGCTACAAGGATGCCAACTCACGCGAGATGGACGCGAAGACCCCTCACAATGTCATAGACATCATGGAAGACCAGAAGAACATCTCCAACATGGGCGGCACGATGCGCCTCGGCGCTTACGGTTGTGTGCTCCGTGAAGCCTCGCGTACATATAATATATATAAGGAGAAGTGCATCCGAGAGCGCCACCGCCACCGTTATGAGTTCAACAGCGACTATATCGCCGAGTATGAACAGCACGGAATGCAGTGCGTGGGACGCAACCCGGAGAGCGACCTCGTGGAGATTGTCGAGATACCGAGTCTCACATGGTACATCGGCACGCAGTTCCACCCCGAATATCAGTCCACAGTCCTCAAACCGCACCCGTTGTTTCTCGACTTTGTAAGGACAGTTACCGAAAAGAAAAAAGAAACCCCGACCAGCCTTTAAGGCAGGTCAGGGTTTCTTTGTATATGGCAACCGCCTCGTTATGAGGACGTAACCACTTTGCCGTATGATAGAGGTCGCTTTGCCACAGACTTGACATAAGAACGGGAATGGTGTTTCCTGTCGCGACGAAAACTGACAAAAGACAACTTTTATACAGATTATTTAGGGATTTAATATCTTTGTAACATCTGTATGTGAAATATTCGTTAATTTTGCAAAAGGTTAGACGCCTGGAGTTCAAAAATAGACTTATATTCATTCGGACGGAAGTCCATAATTTTCAAATTTAATCATTCAAACAAAGTTATGCAGAAAAAATTGCATTTGCTTGTTGCGGTGATGATGTTCATAATGTCATCAGCAATGGCGCAGGTAACCACCTCCAGTATGACCGGTAAGGTCGTGGCAGAAGGTGAGGACGTAATTGGTGCGACGGTAGAGGCTGTGCACACACCCTCCGGAACCCGCTACCAGACTGTAACGAATGCCAAGGGTATCTTCTCTATCAACGGTATGCGTGTCGGCGGTCCTTACAAGGTGCAGATCACTTACATCGGTTATCAGACAAAGGTTGTGGACGGCATCAATCTCCAACTTGCCGAAACCTACAATCTGAACACCTCTCTCTCTGAGGATGCTCAGCAACTTGGAGAAGTCGTAGTCAGTGCAAAGGCTACCAAATTCACCACTGAAAAGACTGGAGCATCTACGAACATCAACAACCAGATGATTACCAACATGCCTACGGTCACCCGAAGCATCACCGACATCACACGCCTTTCTCCCTACGGAGGCAACGGCATGGCGTTCGCAGGTGCTGACGGTCGTACGGCAAACTTCACTGTCGACGGTGCAAACTTCAACAACAACTTCGGTCTTTCTTCCAACCTCCCCGGTGGCGGAAACCCCATTTCCATCGATGCTATCGAGGAACTCCAGGTTGTAATCTCTCCGTTTGACGTTCGCCAGACCAACTTCATCGGTGGCGGTGTCAACGCTATCACCAAGTCGGGTACCAACACCTTCAAGGGCAGTGCCTATATCTATCACAAGAACGAGAACCTCCGTGGCGATGCCATTGAGGGCGAGCAGATTTCCGGCGCACGCGAGAAAGACCGCAACACGACCTACGGCTTCACTCTCGGCGGCCCGATTCTCAAGGACAAACTCTTCTTCTTCGTCAACGGCGAGATGTCAAAGACTCCTACCGTTGCCAACCGCTGGCGCGCTTCCGAGGACGGTGTCGCTGACGCGAACAACTATATATCACGCACCACAGCAGCCGACCTGAAGACCGTTTCCGACTATGTGAAGAGCAAGTACGGCTATGACACGGGTTCTTACACCAGTTTCCCTGCCGACGAGAACAACTACAAACTCCTCGCTCGCCTGGACTGGAACATCACAAACATGCATCACCTCGCCCTCAGATACAACTACACTCTGAACAAGGCATGGAATGCACCTAACGGAACTTCCATGGACGGTGGTACCCGTATGTCTGGATACCGCACGTCACAGTACTCCATGTCCTACGCAAACTCCATGTATTCACAGGACAACAAGGTTCACTCCTTCTCTCTCGACCTTAACAGCCGACTGACAGACAACCTCTCCAACCAGTTCCTGGCTACTCTCTCCAAACTCGATGATGTCCGTGGCACCAACTCAAGTGTGTTCCCGTTCATCGATATCCTGAAAGACAACCAGAACTACATCTCTCTCGGTGAGGAGCTCTTCACCTACAACAACGCTGTTCACAACACTATCTGGAACATCAAGGACGACGTGACCTACTATGCAGGTGCACACAAGATTACCGCAGGCCTGTCTTTCGAGCACCAGATGGCAGACAACTCCTATATGCGTAACGGTACCGGTTACTACCGCTACTCAAGTCTCAACGACTTCCTCAGTGGTGCAGCCCCGGAGATTGTCAACCTTACATACGGCTATGACGGCGAGACCAACCCGACAGCGCGCGTTCAGTTCAACAAGGCTGGCATCTACGGCCAGGACGAGTGGGCTGTCAACAACAAGTTCAAACTCACCTACGGACTCCGCATCGACGGTCTCTTCTTCAACAATGGCGACCTTCTGACCAACAAGCAGATATATGATCTCGACTACAACGGACGCCGCATAGACACCGGCAAGTGGCCTTCTTCCAACCTGACAGTGTCTCCGCGTGTAGGCTTCACCTACGACGTGTTTGGCGACAAGAGTTTCAAGGTGCGCGGTGGTACAGGCCTTTTCTCCGGCCGTCTGCCTCTCGTGTTCTTCACCAACATGCCGACCAACTCCGGTATCGTGCAGAACAACGTGAATATTGGTTCGAGCGTCAAGTTCAGCAATCTGCCTGATGAAGTGAAGAACTATGCCACTTCCAAGGGTTACACCTCTATCAGCGACATCCTTGCCGGTGAGTTCTCCGGTGGACTTGTTACCGATGCCAATGGCAAAGCGTCCATCAAGGCTCTCTACGACAAACTTGTTTCCATGGGATATGCCACTGCCATTGATCCGGAAGTGGGTGTCAAGCCGAGTTCCATCAATGGTGTCGACAAGAACTTCAAGATGCCGCAGGTGTGGAAGACCTCTTTGGCTATCGACTATGTAGTGCCTGTTTCATTCCCGTTGAGCATCACTGCCGAGGGCATATTCAACAAGACAGTCAATGCAGTCTGCATTTCCGACTGGAGCATACCGTCGGTAGGTGGCTTCTCACGCTTCAACGGAGCTGACAACCGCCCCATCTATCCTACGGGATTCCGCACCAACTCCAAGGCTTTCGTGCTCGAGAACACAAGCAAGGGCTACGGTTGGTCTGCCAACGTGACTGTCAATGCACAGCCTGTAGAGTGGCTTAGCCTCATGGCAGCCTACACCCACACCGTGAGCAAGGAGATTACCGGCATGCCGGGTTCCAACGCTGAGTCTGCCTTCACCTATGTTCCTACATACGAAGGACCAAACAACATCCGTCTCCACAACTCACAGTATGTTACTCCTGACCGTGTCATCGCCTCTGCGACAGCACACGACAAGAGCGGCAACCACTACAGTCTCATCTTCGAGTCTTGGCGCGGTGGCTACAACTACTCCTACATGACGACCAACGACATGAACGGTGACGGCTACAACTACGACGCCATCTACATCCCGACTGACGCTCAGGTGGCAAACAACGAGTTCCGCTTCACTTCCGAAGATGACAAGACTCGCTTCATGGACTATGTACACAACACCAAGTATCTGAAGAAAAACCAGGGCAAATATGCCGAGGGCTACAGCGTCTACTCTCCGTGGGTACCGCGCGTTGACTTCAGTTATAAGCACGACTTCAAGGTGAATGTAGCCAACACAAAGCACACCCTGCAGCTCAGTTTCGACATCAAGAACGTGATGAACCTGTTCAACTCCAACTGGGGTGTCATGAAGTACCTCAACCCGGAGATAGGTTCCGATGCGCGTATCCTCAAGTATGAGGGCGTAGACGCCGACGGTTACGCTACATTCTCCACTCCGTCGTCAATCAACGGCAACACCAAGACATTCGTTCCTTACCATGCTATCGGACAGTGCTGGTACGCTTCTATCGGTATCAAGTATATTTTCAACTAATAAAAGTCAAAGCAAGATATGAAACTTAGATATATAATCCCGTCTTTCATCGCGGCTGTTGCCATGCTGGCAGGCTGTTCCGACGAAGACACAATGACACTGCTTGATGAAGTGCAGGTATCTTCATCTTATGTGGCACTGTCTACCGACGGTGGCCAGAAGGCCATCACCGTCAAGGCAAAGGGCGACTGGAGCATCGACACCGAGGCTGCCGACTATCCCTCTTGGCTGACAATATCTCCCGCAAGCGGCAGCGCCGGCACTACGGATGTGACTTTCTCCGCTGACAAGACCCTCGACGGACGCAACGCAACGGTAAATCTCGTTTGCAACGGCAAGACTCAGATTATCAATGTAATACAGGGCTTGCCCACCGTATCCTCCGCTACTGTGGCTGAAGTCATGGCCGGTCCCGAGAGCAAATCCTACCAGGTGACCGCCACGGTGACAAAGATTTCCAATACGGAATACGGCAACATCTACATCAATGACGGCACCAGCGACACCGACCTCTATATCTACGGTCTCTTCAATGCTGCCGGCAAGTATCCTTCTGCTTCCGGCGGTTGGGATTCATGGGGTATCAGCGTGGGCGACGAGATTACTGTCGTAGGCTCAAAAGTGGTCTACAGCGGTGTCGTAGAGTTCAAGGACGCTACACTCGTCTCTGTCAACAAGTCGCTCATCAGCGCCGGTAGCGTGACCTACTATGACCTCAACTCTTCCGTGCAGGCATCAATACCGTCTGACGGCGGTTTTGCCAGCGCTGCATTCACCTGCACCAGCGGCAACGCAGTGGAGGTCGTGATACCTGAAGACGCCCAGAACTGGCTCTCTGTAGCCTTCGGCGGCGTTTCCTCTTCTTCTGTCATGTTCAAGGCAACAGCCAATACCGGTGCTGCGCGCAGTGCTGACGTGACTCTCAAGACTACCGACGGCGAGAAGGAATACACTGCTGTGGTGACCGTCGTTCAGGACGGTCTCGCCGGCACAAAGGAACTTCCGTTCACCGTGTCTGAGGCTATCGCTTACTGCAACAAACTCGGTGGCGAGTCGGCTGCCGATGTCTACATCAAGGGTAAGGTGTCAAAGGTGCTCTATTCTTTCAGCGCCAAGTACGGCACAGCCACATTCTGGATTTCCGATGACGGCACTTTCAACGGTGCTGAGGACGGCAAGTCCACCACCGACACCGCTCACGACTTCGAGGTCTACAGTGCTTACTGGTTCGGCAACCAGCAGTGGACCGAGGGCAACGCCCAAATAAGCGAAGGCGACGAGGTTGTCATCTGCGGCAAGGTCACCCTCTATGGCGGCGTGTCGGAGACTTCTTCCAAGAAGGCTTATGTCTACAGCATCAACGGAACGACAACTGACGCCAACGGTGTCGGCTCTGAGGCTTATCCGTTCAACGTGGCTGGCGCCATTGCAACGGCAAAGTCGGGCTACACGGGCAACGCCTACATCAGCGGAACAATCTCAAAGGTGCTCTATGAGTACTCCGCTTCCTATGGCACAGGCACATTCTGGCTCTCCGACGACGGTGCTTTCAACGGTGCTGAGAACGGCAAGTCCACAACGGATACTGACCACGACTTCGAGGTCTACAGTGCTTACTGGCTCGACAACAAGCAGTGGGCTGAGGGCGACGCACAGATTGCAGTCGGCGACAAGGTCGTAGTCTACGGTGCACTCACCGTCTACAACGGCATGGCAGAGACCTCTTCCAAGAAGGCATACGTCCATTCGCATACGCCAGCCAACAAGTAAGACTGTCCTTACATTCAAGTAACAAAAGACTTGTATTTCAAGTAACAAAAGACTTGTATTTCAAGTAACACAAGGCTTGCATAATATTTAAGCGAGGGTGTGTCTGTTTTGACACACCCTCGCTCCTTTTCCGGGCTGTAAGCCCAACTGCGCATAGCCCAGGGCAACACTCTGGGATGAGAATAGTCCTGTCAATCTTTGCGCCCTGTAAGGGCAATTGCATATTATCGCCATGGTTGTTATGCAGTTGCCCTTACAGGGCGTACTGTCTACTTGTCCGTAAATTCCCAGGGTGCCGTTGCTTCGCAACTCTGCCCTGGGCTATGTGTAATTGGGCTTACAGCCCGTTATTAAGGGTGCTTGTTTGTTTTGCCGCCCCCAACTTCGCTTTCCGATTTTCCAATATTAGCCCTCTGCTTTTCTAACCTCTAAACTTTGTTTTCCAATTCCCTAACCACCGTTTTCCCAACTCTAAACCGCCGCTTTTGCAGCGGTACATCAGCCGAAGTACGTTCGTACCGCACATGAAGTATGACCGTACATCACATGATGTACAAGCGTCCCTCAACTGATGTGCCGCCACGAAAACGCCGTTCTTGCGCTGCCAAAGCACAGTTCTTGGACGCTGAAAATACAGTCCTTGCGCCATGAATGCACGG
>CAVFZF010000039.1:0-9381 GCA_963627025.1 Bifidobacteriaceae bacterium
ACCCCCACCACCGAGTTGCCGCAGCGTATGTGGTGGTCGAGGAACGAGAGCGGTTTGCCGGCACAGTAGCCCTCAATCCAGAGCACCACCTTGCACAGCTCCACGGCATCGGGGTTGTAGTCTACGGCATAGACGCAACGCGAGATGACCTCGCGCAGTGCCTGTCGATAGTCGAGCGAGGCGGGGTTGTCCTCACCCGTGCGCAGCGTGCATACATACCACGCTATGGTGCGCGCCATGGCCAGCACGATGTGGCCCGAACCGCTGGCGGCATCGCACACCTTCATCTGAAGCAACGCCTTGACCTTCTCCTCCGTGGTTGCGGCTTGGTCTATCTTCTGCTTGATGACCGGTTCGAGGGTGGTGCGGATAAGGTTCTGCACGAGGTCGGGACGGGTGTAATACGACGAGGTGCTCTGGCGGTCGAGTCCGCCCACGAACCCGAACTGCCACTCCTCGGGGCTGACACCCTGCTGCAAGAAGGGACGCATCTCAAGTATGCCCTCGTAGACGGAGCCAAACTCCTCCACGTCGAGCGCCGAATAGTTGATCTTCACCCTTGCTCCGCTCTCGTCGGTAAACTCGTTGAGTGCGGCGAAGGCACGCAGCAGGTCGGCATTGCTGATGCGGCACTGCTTCAGCCAGTGGAGCGTGTCGGCACCGAAGAGCACGCCACCCAGCGGCTTGATGCCCAGGCGCGCCCCGAAGTCGCCCGGCTCAAAGAGGCGGAACGTGTCGGTCAGCCCCTGCCACAGGTCGCAGTACTCCCGCTGGCGCAGATAGGCCAGTTCGGAGAGGTGGCGCAGGCGCGAGGCGGCATAGTGACGCTTGTAAACCTCTTGCCACTCCACGAGCCTACGGTAGTTGGGATCGTCTGGGCGGTCGGGTATCTCGTAGACCAAGTTACGGTCTTCGATGATAAAGAGGAAGAGCAGACGGTAGATGAAGTGGATGAGCTCCTTGTTGAGCACGTCGGCAGTGACCGTCCCCGTGAGGATGGCCTGTCGCAGCGCCTCGTTGCCCTCGCCCTCGCCGCGCACGGCAGCCTGGCCGATGGTCTCCATGGTGGTCTGCACGGCACGCGAGAGTCCGGCACGTATGCGGTTGCCGCTCTCTATGCTCATGTTGAACCACCGCTCCATGACCGTCTGTTCGTCGCCGCTCTGACGGAAGCGCGAGGCATGGAGCAAGCGGTACATCAGGCAGAACTCCGTGTACTTGTCCTCGTCGAGCATGCGGCGCAGGTCAAACTCTATATAGGTGAGCTTGACGATCTGTCCCGAGTTGCGCAAGAGGCGCAGAGTCTGTCCGTTGCTCACGATGCCGTAGACACACTCCGTGGCGTTGAGATACTCGAGCATGGTGGCATGCGCCGACTTCTTGCGGCGCGAGCCCTTGGCACGGTAGTCGAGCGAGCAGCGGTCGAGCGTCTCGATGCCCTGCTCGTCGACGATGCGGTCGCCGATGACGATGAGGGGCAGATTGCCCAGTTCGGGGCAGAGATAACTGATGTCGAAGGCGTTGCCCCCGGCCTCCACGTTGCCTGGCTGACGCTCCAGCCGGTAGCCGAGGCTCAGAAAGAGACGCTCCATAAGGTCGCGTGAGCGGCGTGTGCCGTAGGCATCGTTGACGGTGGACCGCTCGTTGTAGAAGCGCCAGTCGTTGCGCAGTGCGCTCCATGCATAGTCGATGGCCGACGACGTGGGCATATCAATGGAGAAGTCCTGGTCGCGGTTGCCCAGCAAGGTGGTGTCCTGCTCTATGGAGCGCAGAATCTCGTCGGAGAGCAGATGGCCGTATATATGAATGCTTGTATAGTCCATAAGGTAAGTTACTTTTTAGGAATGAAGAGATAGGCGGCGATGACATCCATGGGCAGCACCGGCTCTACCACCTGATATTCGCTTGCCGCCACATAGGTGCGGTACTTGGAGAAAGCGTCCACGAGGTGGGCGGCACGCTCCAAAGCTATCTCGTCGGTGTGCTGGCGAAGAGAGTCCTCATTGTCTATCCAGTTGATGGCTGTCTGTAGAAGCATCTTCTGTGAGGTGAGGTCGGTGTTGCCCGAAGCCTCGGCATCGAGGAAGAGGCGGCGTGCCTCGTCCTGCGAGAGGAAGTCGTGCGCCTCTATCTTGCCGCGATAGCCCACGAAAATCATCTCTTCGCCCACGAGTTCGCGGTCGGTCTGTCGCTTGTCGCGAATGACGGAGCGCACACGCATCATCAGGATAGTGGTGCGCCGCTCCACGGCAGCCGTCTGTGTCACCATGGCACGACAAGCGGCCAGTTCGCCTCCGTTCACTGTATCGTTGACTACGCTGCGGCTGAGATCTTCCACGAAAGTGTGGTTGCGGCCTATGTACATGTAGTGCTTCGGTGTGGGCGAAGCAAAGGAAATGCGCACCACACCTTTGGCAGAGGCCACGGAGCGGAAGTAGTGGTGAAGACGTGCGGGCAGTTCCGAGATGTTGAACGAGAAGGAGAGCGGAGTCTCGTCGGCATTGACGCTGACCCCGATGTGCCGGAGCAGGTCGACGACAAACTGGCAGGTGTCGTCCACGCCGCCGATGACCGAGCGTGCCTCTTCGAGTGTGGCGGTGAGGCGCGTGGGATCCATTTGCTTGTTGTTGTGGGCAAAGTAGGTGTGCGAGATTTTCTCGTTTTCCTTCAACTTCTCAATCTCCAGTTTCCGCTGTTCCTCCAACTGTTGTTGCCACTCCTCGTCATCGTCGAAGAGTGTGGGCTGGTTGCTGTCCACAAGCGTATTGGTCTTCGCATTGATGAAGCGTTCCATGATGGTCTCCATAAGTGTGGCATCGTTGTCGGCAATGGGCAGGTAGACACCCAGTTGCTTGCGTATCTCGTCCTGCTTCTTGTAGAGCACGTTGAGCACGATGTCATCCACGGGGTTGTTCTTGGCGTGGATGGTGGAGATGAGCACCTGCGGAGCCGTCTGTCCGAAGCGGTCGATGCGGCCGTTACGCTGCTCCATGCGGTTGGGGTTCCACGGCAGGTCGTAGTGGACGATGGCCTCGAAGCCCTGCTGCAGGTTGACACCCTCGGAGAGGCAGTCGGTGCAGACGAGCACATGACGCTCGGAACGTGCCAGTTCGTCAATCTTCATCTTGCGCTCCTCGTCGGAGAGACGGCTGGTGACGGTCTCCACCTTTACGTTCTTCATTTTCTTGTCTTTGGCCAAACGCTCGGAGATATATGCGCCTACGTATTCCGCCGTCTGGATGTACTGGCAGAACACGATGGGGTTCATCTGCTCTCCCAGTGCCACCTTGACAATGGAGAGGGCCTGACGCACCTTTTCGTCGTTGTCGAAAGTCTTGATGTCCTGCAGGTCGCGGATAAACTCCTGGAACTGCGCCTTGTCGCCGTCGGCGATGGTCTCCAAGGCTTCGGGCACCACGTCGTCGCCGTCAAGACGGTCTTTCAGCGGGTCGTTGAACTTAAATACGCTGTCGGCCGTGTCGTCGGTATTGACGGCAGAGGTGTCAGCCGCCTTGTCAATCTTATTTTGTAGCATACTGATGCCGGCATCGGGGCTCGACATCACACCACGCATCAGGGCGAGCAAGTCCCAATAGATGTAACGTTGCTTGCGTTTGTCGGCAGTGCGCACACGTTCTACGCCACTCTTCACATAAGCGATAAGGCGGTTGAGCAGCGAGGAATAGGCAGGGGTGCAGGTGTAGTCGTCGTTGTCGATGCGCACACGCTCGGGAAACACCACCTCGCCAGCCAGATAATGCTTGATGTCGGCACGGCGGCGCTGCACGAAGTAGTGGGAGAGATTCTCGCGCTGGTCAGCCGTCTTCAAGTCGTAGTGCTCAAACTCGGGGCGCAACAAGCCAATGAGCGACTGAAACTCTTCGGTCTGTCCGCTGTGTGGTGTGGCCGTGAGAAGCACCAGTTGCTGGTTCTTCTTCTCGGAAATCTCTTTGAGCAATCGATAGCGCTGTTGTTGGTACTTGTTGGCACCTGCCGGTTTGGCGCAGGTGTGGGCCTCGTCGACGATGATGAAGTCGGGACAATGTTCGAGGAACACTCTTCGGCGGCTGTCCTGCTTGATGAAGTCGATGGAGATGACTTGGAAAGGTATGTCGCGAAAAATGTTCTGGTCGGGACGGAGCTTCTTCTCCAGACGACTGACCGTGGAGGAACGGACAATCTCGGCATCGAGACCGAACTTGTCCTTTATCTCTTTCTGCCACTGCTCGCAGAGGTGAGGCAGGCAGACCACGGCGAAACGCTGTATCTCGTGGCGGTCAAGCAATTCCTTGGCAATAAGGAGCGACTCGAGCGTCTTGCCGATACCCACGTCGTCGGAGATGAGCAGACGTATCTTCTCCTGCTTCAATGCCAGAATAAGCGGCACCATCTGGTAAGGGCGCGGCTCAAAAGAGAGGCGACCCAGACACTGGAACGGTCCGGCAATGTCGCGGAACGACAAGCGGCAAGCGTTGTAAAGTACTTGTGAAGCCGAACGGTAACTGCCACGTTCGAGGTCGGCAGCCGAGGGACGGCGGAAATTATATGATTGCAGCGACAACTCCTCACCATAGAGCGGCAGATAGAGACCGATGGTCTCGGCATCGGTGCCGCCAAGCGGTTTGAGCATCATGAGGTCGTGGCTGGCAGACTGCTGCACCACCCACGGACGGCCACGAAACTCAACGAGTGTACCTGTGCTAAATTCTCTATTCATCTCTTCTTAGTTTACTGGGGTAAAAATATCTGGATACCGGGCGATGAACTCGCTGAGCGGTGTAGCATAATGCCATGCCAACACCACGTAGCCAGCATCTTCGAGTACTTCACGTTTTTGAGCGTCATCTGCCTGTACCTCGGGACGGTCGTGCGGCGTACCGTCGCAGAACACCACGATGCGGTCACCATAGAGGAAGTCGGGCTGCACATAATATTCTCCGGGGAACATAGGCTGTGCTTTGTCAGGCAACCGCAGACGATGGTCGTGAAGATACTTAAGGAATTCATACTCCGTGCTGCTGTTGTGGTCGCGCGCAGCTTCGAGTGCCTCGTATTGCTCATCGTAACCAAGCGTCTGACCTGCCCGGTGTACCTCGATGTTGGCTTGCTGCATCATTTTCAACGTGCCGTAAATCTTGCGGATGTCTATCTTCTGATGGTAGGGCTGGTTGTAATAGTTGAGCAGATTGGTGTAGTCGGCAGGTGTGAGGGCTGCCAGTTCGTCTGGAGTAAACTCTTTCTTCGACCCGAAGCAAATCTCATAGGCACGGTTCACCACGTCGCGATAACTGTCAGGCTCGCTTACCAAGCGATTGAGAACACCCAAAGAGCCCTCTGCATTCTCATAAACAAGAATGTTTGGAATTCTGCCTTCGCCCATCACCTCGGCACCCATTTCGCTGCCTTCTATCTGGAACACATCCTCGATGGCTTGCTTGAAGGCATAGAGGAAGGTGCGCACGGCATCAGAATCGGCCAACGCCAACGTGTCGAGCGGTTGAATGTAGATGGCATTGGCGGTGGTTTCGGTGAAGAGTTTCACCAGCTTTGTACGCCCTGCTTCGTCGGGGTTTTCGTCGGCATGCTGCTGAATGTTGTGCAGACGCTCAAGGCTAATCCAGTCGCCCGTCTTTGTGTCGAGTGCAAAGCCGTTGCCGTTCTCCTCGTTCTTCGACTCAAGGATGTAAGTGAGGCGACAGGAAGGTATGTAGCGCACATTGGCCAGATGATTGCCCTCGGCCGACAACAGTTCGCATTCGCTGATGGCTGCAGGGTTGTCGCTGGCAAAGAAGGTCTTGGTTTGGTAATATTTTCGCGAACGCTCCTCTTCCTGACAAGTAATCTTTTCCGTCTCAGTGGCAATCATGTCCTGTGCCTCGATGCAATAGCCCGTGACAAGTTTAGCCACACCGTCGAGTGATTCACCGGTGATGATGTCTGTGTGGTGGGTCGTATTCTCCATATCCTTATAGACAACGCCCGTCTTGGGATTGTAGAAGAACTTGTGGGGCAGCACGTCAGAGAGTATCTGCATACGGGAGACACGGAACTTTCCACCATTATTATATATGATGTTCTGCGGTCCAAACTCCGTAAGGGCAAGCCGCTTGGCACGGCTGAGGTATTCCACCTTGTCGCTCTTATATTGCAACAACGCACGTTGCGGCAATTTCGTGAAGTTGTAGCCCGGCAGGAAACCTTCGCTTGCCATATAGCGGTAAGGATAGAACTCGTTTTCTTCACGGTTCTTGCCCTGGTTCTTGCCAAGCAGCATGTCGCGGAGATTCTCGCCGCGCTGCTGTTTCATGTGGGCCTCCTTCTTCTCTTGCGAGTTTTCCCCGTAGATGCGATTGTTGATGACTATGCTGGCTTCCTCTATCTGTGTCTGTGCCAACTTGTAGAGCGAACGCCAACGGTCGAGAGCATGGTTGAAGTCGTGTTCGTAATTTCCCAATACATTGTCCATCCAACTGTCAGTAAACCAATAAGGACGCTCCTCTTCCAAGCGGCCTTTAAGGAAGGAGTCGTTCACAATCTTGGTGAATATCTGTTTTATCTCCTGTTTGCGCTCGGGCGTAAGTACGAGAAAAGCACGCACCTCGTCGCGTAGCGTGATGCGGTTTACATCGCTGTAGTCCACCAACTCGGCAATGCCTTCTGACAGTTGCGGTATAGGACAAACTGAAAGAATGGTTGAATGGAAATGGGTACGGAACAACTCTTCGTTGATCAACTCCATGCGCGGAGCCTTCACTTCGCCCTTTACCATCTTTTCGGGGTTGTTGAGATAATAGTTCTCATGGGAGTTGCGCGGACGGCAGTAGGTGTATACCAATGCCGCCTGACCGCTACGTCCGGCACGACCTGCACGCTGTGTGTAGTTGGCAGGTGTGGGCGGCACATTGCGCATGCCGACAACCGAAAGATCTTTGATGTCGATACCCAACTCCATTGTCGGAGAACAATAGAGAATGGGGAATTCACCCTCCCGGAACTGTTGTTCACGCACCTCGCGTTCTTCCTTAGCCACCTGTCCTGTGTGGTCTTTGGCCTCCAAATGCACATCTTCGAGAGGAATGCTCTGATAGAAGTTCTGAAAATAAGCATTTGGTTGACGTTCGAGAAATTCGCCGCCATTGAGCGAGCGGAAGCGAACCATATCGCGGCTGGCAGTGTGCTTGTCTCCTGCTTGCCACTGGATATATTCATAACGCAACTGATAGGTGCCACGGTCAAATTGGATATAATCGGACAAGGCTGCAAACACCTCGGTCATAAACTCTGTATAGTCTCCATCTGAGCCGATAATACGCCCCGTATTACGTGCTATATAGTCACGCACAAAGATGCCGAGCTTGCTACGGAATCCTGCGCTCTCAAGGTTGTCGTTGCGACGACGTTGCGGACGAACGAGGAACATCTCGTTGGCTGCGAGAATCTTGTCAGACTCATCGAGTGTCCACGGACTCTTTAGTTTGGCGCGGACAGCCTTCTCTATTTCTTTAACCTTAGTCTCTGTGCGGTCTTCGCATGCCATGCACAAACGATGGCGGAAATAGTCCATTATCTGCACAAGGAACTCCTCCTTCTGAGCATCATCGAGACCTTCAAGTTGCGGAATGTCGAACAGACGTTCTTCCACAATACCTTCATGGAGATATTTGTAGCCAATCTTAAGCAAGGCACAGTCTTCGAGGTTGGGCATGATGACCGTCCAGTTGCCAGCGAGGTCGTCAAAGATAATTGTGGAGAGATAACGCTCCATCACATTGTTGACCTCTTCACGTGCCAGTCTGCTCCTTATGCCTGACTGCTTGGAATAACTGTCTATGTCGAGGTGCAGGTTTTGGAGTACATGATGCGAAATCTGCGAACTGTCAATGGGCGTGTCAGCATCCTTGATGGCACTCCAAATGGCGGAACGTATCTTGCCGATGCGTATGAAGTCGTTGAAATGACCCGCTTGCAAGGCGGCATCCTGACGGGCGTCGACAAAGGTGAGCACTTTGCGGTCGTGTGGTTCTACGCCAAGCTGTTTCATCAAGATAATGTCCTCGTAAGACAACACAGTAGTGGCTGTACTACGACCTTCACCACCAATCCTTGCCAATTTGGAATACTCCGACTGACGGCCACTGTATACCACACGGGCAGTCGGGTCATATTTAAGCGGCGAAGGCACAAAAACTGCTTCGATGTAGCCCATGCCTTCCATGGGTTGATTAGGACTGTATGATCCCGTCTGAGTAATCCAAATCTTTTGTGGAATACGTGCTGCGTATGATTTTTTCAGCTTACGTTCACCTTTTTTACTCATGGTAAACCAATCCGCAGGAACATCGTCGGATGCTAAGTCAAGCATAAAGTTTTCGGCTGTTTCTCCAATATGCGGAATGATGATATAGCCGTCATTGACATTACTGTCGTCTTCACCTGTCGCATAGCCATCGAAGTTGCGTGGTGCAATATGACTGCCGTTCATCTTGACTACATAAAACTCATGGCCACTCAAACGACTGAACACCACAGGGTAGTACATCACCTTCGTTTCACCATGCGACAACTCATCACAATAGAGTTTTTCCTCTACCGTGATGACACGAGCGTCCTGTTCACCCAGTGTGGCATAGACGTTACCCGTCTGTGGAATGAATTGGTGTATCTTGTAAGGCAGGACACTTGGTCCACCCTGAAGATTGATGTGGTTGCACCAGTTCAGAACGGCAATGATATGATTCCTACACCTTTCTTCCGACTCGCCGACCTGCATACTCAGTTTCCGCGCCATATCCTCAATGGAAATAGGTTTGCCGCGGAAATATTTATTTTCCTTTCGGTTGTAGACCAAAGCCACGTTTTGTTCTAACCAGATGGCTGTCGGATAGTTTCTTGCCACCTCAATATCCGTGGTCTCGGGCACAGTCTCCTGTATACATTTACGCAGTTCGCCCTCAGAAGGTTCGTCCTCATTCAAGCCAATAGCCAACGTCTCGTCAATCACCTGCTCTTTGGTGTAATTGCTTCCGAAGATACATGAAGCTACCTCTGCTACTTTTTCGCGTTGCTGAGCATAGGTCATACTGTCGTCAGCAACCATTGTTGCCGATGTACCGAAGCAAAGGACATTTCCAACTGCCAATGACTTGATACGGCGGATAAGAAACGATACATCGCTACCTTGCATGCCACGATAGGTGTGCAACTCATCGAAGACAAGAAAGTGCAGATTTTCAAGGAAACATTTGCGCAAAGACTCTTCGCTCCCGGCACGTGTCATGAGAAGCTCAAGCATCATGTAGTTAGTAAGGATGATATTGGGAGGTGTCTGTTGCATCTTGGTGCGGGCCTCGTCATTTTCCTGTCCAGTATATTTTCCGAAAG
>CAVFZF010000040.1:0-9328 GCA_963627025.1 Bifidobacteriaceae bacterium
ATCGTGAGCCTTGTGGGCAGCAAGGAGACACGGTGGCTGATGTGGGACGGCGAGGAATACAGGCCGTATGCCAAGGACGATTTCGGCTTTCAGGTGAGGATAACATCGGAGAGCATAGACGAGAAATCCTACTTTGCTGAAATAGAATATGCGCAGGAGAACTATGTGGATGTCGAAGGGAAAATTCCGACACACGAAAAAACGGTGTTATACGGACTGTCAAGGACAGGCATGGCATATTACATGGAGCGACTGGACGCATTGGTCAATGCGGAGATAGAGAACGGCAACAACCTGCACAAGTACCGTTCGTTCGGTTTCTGCGCCCTGAGGATGTATGACGGCAGTTATGTGAGGGTGTCGGACATCTTCTACATAGGTTCGGCGGATGACCTCCGCCATATCATGGTCGGGCAGTACGGAACAGCACTCAAAGCGGAAATTGAAGCCCGGTTGCACAGGCACAAGATTGCCGTGGCGTTGCCGGAACTGGAGAGAGTGAAGAACCTGATACTCGGCATCGACGTGTTTCTGTGCGCCCCGAGCCTGTTCTACAGGACAGGCGAGACGCATATGTTTCCCAATGGGAAATATCTGAAGCCGTGGACGGAGCTTACTTTAGTGGAAATAGAACTGTACTTCCACTCTCTGACGGAGAACGAGATGTATGACGAGGTAGACAATCTGTCGTTCCACAGGGTGATGCGCATAGAGAAGAAGGACATCTGCGCCACGATAGCCAAGGCGGAGGAGAATGCGCAGTACATACCGCCGTTTGACGAGACGGGCAGCACGCTCACGCTGGAGGATTTCGGTGTTGCCGCCTACGGTGCCACGGTGGCGCACAACTACAACGGAAGGCTGAACATCGGTAACGTGTGCCGGACGGTGTCGTTCAACCCCATGGCGGGAACCGGGAACGGTGCAGGGATAGACTACAGGTGGGACGAGAGTTATGTGCGCTCCGTCAATTTCCCCGGAGTAATCAGATGGAACGACTACTGCTTTCCCGTATACAGCAAGAGCCAATATCCGAAACGTTTCGCTGAAACCGTGGCGTATTTCGCCATACGCTATACTGACGGCAACAGCAACAGGACGGTGTACGCCATGAGCAAGACGGCAGTGCCGCTGCCGCCGATTGTCATGCTGCCATACCCGAACATAGAATCCGTGGACATATACCTCGGCGATGTCGGCACCGGGTCTGACTGGCCTGATGACTACAAGAACAAGCACTGGCGCAGGACGAACCTTGCGTTCCGTACATCGGCAACAGGGAACTGGTCGTATGTCATCCCGTCAAGCATGAACCTGATGTGCCCCATTGTGGGGACCTACGAGAAGCAGTATACCTCTTCCGGCGAATTCGTTGAGTCGCTCACATGGGGACTCACAGGCGACTTCGAGGAGATAACGGCAGCGGAATACGTTGCGGCGGCGAGGGCCTACATTGACGGCACGCAGGAACTGTGCGTGCGCAACCGCAACAGCATCTTCGCCTCGGAGAGCGGAAACCCGTTTGTCACGAAGGCAACGACACAGGTGGCGGTCGGTGACGGCACGGTCTTGGCACTGCAAGCGCCGACGCAGCCCATCTCGCAGGGACAGGCGGGCAGCACGCCGCTGGTGGCGTTCACCTCGGAGGGCATATACCCCCTGTATGTGTCGGCGACAGGACTGTACTCCGCCACGCAGCCGGGACCGAGGGATGTGATAATAAAGGGCGATGCCGGATACAACACGGAGGCGGTAATTTCCATAGACAACGCCATACTGTTCCCCACGGACAGGGGACTGATGATGTATGCAGGTTCGGGGACGACGTGCCTCACGGAGACGCTGCGCGGCAAGGTGCATGACGTGGAACTGCCGCATCTGGTGGAGATATTCACCAAATGCGAACAGGGCACTCCGACAAAGGACAACATCTCCGCATACACACTGGAGGGCGGTCTGAGGGAATACATGAAGACGTGCAGGACGGTCTACGACTACGCCTCGCAGAAGGTGTACCTGTACCAGCCGGACGGAGATGCCGCACTGGTGTACTCCATGAGGTCGGGGGCATGGGGCATGGCTGCGTGCAGTCTGCGGCAGAGCCTGAACAGTTATCCCGACGCCCTTGCGGTAGACCAAAAGGGACGGATAGTGGATATGTACAACGGCGAACCCGGAGAGCGGGATTTCTTCGCAATAACGAGACCGATAGGCTTCGGCGCTCCGCACACACTGAAAAGGGTCGGACAGTCGATAATGAGGGGACTGTTCCGGCAGGGCAAGGTGAAGTGCGCCGTGTGGGGTTCGAGGGACTTGCAGAACTGGTTCCTGCTGAACAGTTCCAAAAAACATTTCCTGAAGGGGCGGTTCGGCGCTCCGTACAAATACTTCCGCTATGCCGTCCTCGGAACGCTTGCGGAGGGCGAGACGGTGGAAGGCGTTTCCGCAGAGGTCACGGAGAGCCTGACGAACAAGTTGAGGTGAACGTTCAAAACAGAACGGAAATAGAGGAAGGACAGAACAAGAGGCGGAAGGACTACCCTTTCGCCTCTTCGCTTAGCATACGCAGACGTTCGAGCAGGGGCGTGTCCTTCCCACTCTCCGAGATGTCTGCGGAAATGGCTGTGAGTTTCGGTTCGATGATGTCGAAAATACCCTTGGCGGCATTGACATAGTCCTTGCCATCGAGTGAGGCGAGTTCGGTGAAAAACTTTTCCCAGAACTCCTCCGTACCAGTGAAGTTGACGAGCATCTCCCTGACTACAGGCTTCTTTTTGTTGGGTGTACCCTTCTTGCGTCCGCTTCCGGGTACTTTCTTCATTCCTTTTACAAACGGCATAATTAAAAAATAAGGTTGCGGAGCAAAGGTAACTGTTTACTTTTGCCCAGTAACCAATAAATATTAAACTATGTTAGGAGCGATTATCGGTGCGGCGGTCAGTGCCGCGGGTTCCATAGGGAATGCCATTGCCACGAAGAAGGCGAACGACAAGCGGAAGAAAGAACTGAAGGCGAGGATGCGTGCCGCCGAGAGCGATGCCGTGGCAGACCGTTACGGAGACTGGCGCTATTCGGGTGCGAACCTCTATTTCAACAAGGCTGCGGAGGAGATGAAGGACTATGTGGCGCAGCAGAGGGCTGCACGGAACGTGACGGGTGCGGTGGACAACGGCACTGCCGTACAGGCGGCAGGCAAGACGATTGGTAACGCTTCGGCACAGGCCAATGCGCAGAGACAGGCGGTGGGTATGCAGATGTACCAGCAGGACAAGAGCAGGGCGGACGGATATGCCGACAAGATAGACGACTTAAACGCGAAACAGTCGGAGGCGGCGACACAGGCGTGGACACAGTTGGGGCAGACCGCAGGAAACCTCGCCACGTCACTTGACGGCATAGGTGGCAAGAAAAAGAAAGAGGACGAGGGCAGTGAGGCAAGTGCCGCCGGAGCAAACGATACCGCGGGTGCAGGTTCTACGGGAATAATAGACTTCAACCGTGCGCAGACGGACACGGACTACCAGCAGAATGTGAAGAAACAGATAATGGGAGGACTCTGACATGAAAAGTGCATACAGCCAGATATTGGGCATTGAGGACAACAACGCCGCCGCAGGACAGGGAACACCGCAGAATGCCGTGCAGACGGGCGGCACGCAAGGACAGGACACCAAGGCGGAGGCACCGAAGGCAGTGCAGAACCCGGTGACACCGAAGGCTGCCGTGAACGAGGAGAATCCTGCCGCAGTGCAGAATACGGAAACGCCAGCCAATTCCCAGACGGAGGTGAAGAAGCCCACCGTGGACGAGCGTATGGCGGAGTGGCAGAAAGCGAACCCCGAACCGACAAGACGGATGGTGGAAGCGCCAGTGCTGGAGAACACGCTCAGTTACCAAGACATACTCGACAAATACGCGGCGGCGCTGAAATCCGACCCCAAGGTGGAGAAACGCAAGAGGATAAACAAGAGCATCGCCGCCTTGGGTGACACGCTGAGTGCCATCATCAATGCCGCCGGAGTGACTTCGGGAGCGAACAACATGAAGATGGACCCTGCCGACAGTATGAGCGAGAAATGGAAGAAGAAATACATGGAGGACGAGGCTGCGGCAAAGGACTTGCGTGACAAGTGGTTCGCCCTACAGATGAAGGCGGCGGGACTGGAAGACGCGGAAAACGACAGGAAGTTGCAGCGGTACAACGCAGCGTTGGCAAAGGCGGACAGTGACTACAACACCGCCAAGCGGAACTGGGACACCGCCTACGGCAGACAGCAGCGCTCCTACGAACGTCAGGACGAGGCGGAGCAGAAGGCGCAGGACAAGGCGGACGAGGCGGACTACCGCAAGCAGCGCCTTGACCTTGACAGGGACAAGGTGAACGAGACGAGGAACTACCACAGCAGGTCACTGAGCATACAGCAGCAGAGGGCGGACAACGAGAAAGACAGGAACGGCGGCCAGAACGGGGAGAAGTTCCGCATCGGAGAATGGCGCTCCAACAGGACGTACACCAAGGAGGAACTCTCCACGCTGGCGGCGAGGATGTTCGAGGGAGGTCTCATCCCCGTGGGCGACTACAATTCCGCAAACATGGGAGTGACAAATTTCGCTCCGCTGATAGAGAAAGCGGCACGCACGAAGAAAGGCAGTCAGATAATGGAATCCAACGGATTTGTAAAGGACTGACAGAACACACGATACACGACACACGACACGAATATGGCAACAGGTATAGACTTCATAGGCAAGTATCTCAAGGACAACGAGACCAAGAACGAGGGAAGCAACGGAGGCTACCCTTATGTGTACGCTCCCGAGGACAGGGAAGAGACTGACAACTGGGAGGATGCAGAGAAGCAGCCGGAACAGGAATACCCTTATGTGTATGCTCCCGAGACTGAGGGCAGGGAGACACCGCAAGGGAATGTCACCGGGGAACAGGGTACACCCGGAAAGGAGGCGGACAAGACGGAAACGGACACCGTGCCCAAAGGGCAGCAGGTGCAGACACCTACGGTCAAGACAGAGGATGTCAGCGCTTCTGTTGCCGATACTCCTGTTGCCAAGGCGGAAGAACCAAGGAAGGAGACCTTCGACAAGAGCCAGTACCACAGGAGACCGCAGTACAGGATTGCCGACGGCAAGATTGTGGGCATTGACCGCTATGTGTACACCAAGGACGACAAGGACTACTACACGGAGAACGGCGAGAAGATAGAGGCTTACGAGAACGGCGACAAGACGGACGTGCCAGTACTGTCACAGGAAGAGGAACTGAGGATGCAGGTGAAGAACGTGTATGACCATTTCGCCGGAAATCTGCCCAAGAAGAAGGAGGACTTCGCAAAGACGAAGGACGAGTTGTGGAATGCGGTGAAGGGCAACATGAACATAGACTTCGGCCATTACGAAAAAGGTGCGGAGGAAGACCTGAAGGATGCCGCGTGGGACGAGTTCGCAAGACAGTACAGCGAGCAGAACCCCAAGGACAGGATAAAGAAGGAGGTGTTCAGCGACAAGTACGACATGGGCAGCCTCATGGACGCATCGGCGGAGGACAACGCCAAGGCAGGGCGTGAGTATGCCATGCGCACTGTCGGCTACGACAAGTTCGCGCCGCTGATGAAGACGAACGTCAACATGCCGTCTGTGGAAGCCACGAAATGGTTCAACACGGAGGCACGGTGGCTCATCAACGCCGCGGAGGGCGAGGCGAAGCGTGACAAGGGTTTCACCTCGGGCATGAAAGGTCTCGGGTTGGGTCTTGCGCACGGTCTGCGGAGCGTGGCGCACGGTGGCGTGATGAGTGTGACGGAAGCCGCGAATCTTGCGGAGGTGGCATCGGCTGCCAAGAGAATGGCGAACGGCAGCGGCACTGCCGATGACGACAGACTGCTGGATTCGTACCTGTCGTACTGCGAGGCGCAGAAGGCGTACCAGGGGGACTTGGGCTACTGCTACACAATCGGTCAGGGTGCGGCCGTCTCCGCACCGTTCATGCTGGAGTTCATCCTCAACCCGGTGTCGAGCGCGGGGAGCGCAGCCATGAAGGGACTCAGCAGGAAACTGATAAAGAGGTACGGCATCGGCTGGGTGAAGGAGAACGTGGAGAAACTGACAAACAGGGAGGTGCGTGCCGGAATGGAACGCATACTCCGTGACTACATAGGGAGCAAGGCAGGGAAGATTATCGGCGAGAAAGCCGCCGCCACGGTGGCGAAAGCGGGTACGCGGGCAATAGACCTTGCCGCCTACGGAGCGGCCTCTACTGCATCGTCGGCACTCATGACCGCCACGACAGGATTGCCGGGCGTGTATGCCGATGCAGTGAAGCGCCAACTCAATGACGGAGAGAAGGAGGGCACGGCATGGAAGAAGGCGGCGCTCTCGGCGATGAACGAGAGGGGCAGCGAGTATGCGGGACCTCTGTTCACGCCGTTCCTGAAGTTCTTCGGCAAGACGACGGGGAAGATAGCGGACAAAATCGTGGGCAAGGAACGTCTGTCGGCACTGGGTTCTGCCATGGCGAAGACATGGCCTGTGGCGGCAACAAGGGAGATGATACACGACGTGGCGAGGACAGGGTCATACAGGACGGTGAAGGACATCGCCAAGAGGGCACACTGGGACGGTTTCTTCGAGGAGGACTTCGAGGAAATCTTCGGCAGTTTCATGGATGCCGCCGTCATCGGTGACCAGCATTTCCTTGACAAGGACGGCAAGATAGACTGGAAGGGGGACAACTCCTTCTTCAACCTGAGGGAGCGTCTTGACGAGGCGGTGAACGTGGGGTTCGTGACCCTGCTGCTCGGCAGCGGCGCAGTGGCAGGATACCGCACGCCGAAGTACCGTATGGCGAGAGACCTCAAGGCATACGATGCCATGTGCGCGGAAGCCTTCGGCGAGAACTGGGAGGCATTCAAGGCTACGATAGACGCAGCCGCACCGGAGCAGGTGTCGTCGGTACTCACCGGAGTCATGCAGGGCGGGGCGAGCAGAGAACAGATGCAGACACTCGCCAAGTATGCGGTGACACGGACAAGGCTGGAGGCTGCCGTGGAACTGGAGCAGAGCCAGCGTTACGGTGAGGAGAGTGACAGTGACGAGACGGAGGCGGAGGAATCCTACGATGACGGATACACCCTTGAGGGGCAGCAGCGCAACGATGCGAAGAACAGGCTTGAGGACACGGAAAGGTCGGCGGCAGGGCTGCTGCACCTTGACAGTGCGGACGAGGTCGCTCGGGCGATAGGTCTTGCCGAGGACAACGGCAATGCCGTGGAGGTGCTGAAGGGCATCAACGCACGCACGGACATCAACGACTATGCGAAGAAGAGGCTCACGGAGTATGTCAACGCAAGGCTGGCGTACCAAGGCACCATAGATGCCGCCAAGGACGACATGGAGGCGCAGATACAGGTCAGCGACCGCACTATAGACAACCGGGCGAATGAGGATGGCATGGTGCAGACCGCCACGCTGAAGAACGGCACTGCCGTGTACATCCGCAGCGGAAAGGTGGGCACGGACGCGAAGAGCGGAGAGGTGCTGACAACGGAGAGCGACGGCACGCTGGTGGTGCAGGACCAAGTGACGGGGCAGATGCAGATGATACCTTCAAGTGACGTGCTGACGGTCACGGGCGAGGCTTCCGCAGAGGCGCTGAAGACACAGGCGGCAAACGCCATACGCATGGAGGCGGCACGGAAGCACGCACAGGAGATAGACGGAGTGCTGCCGTTCCAGCAGGGTGACGTATATGATATGGAGGACAGGGACGGCAAGCCGCTGCAGGTGCAGGTGGTGAGCGACCTCGGCAACGGCAACGTGGGCGTGTTGTGGAACGGCACGGAGGTGTCTGTGCCAAAGGAGCAGTTGCAGACCCTCAACGACAACTACAACAGGAAGAGGCTGCAAGTGTGGAAGGCAAGTCAGGAGCAGGAGACTGATATAAATAGAATCCAAGAAAAGGAGGCTATTTCCGAAAACGAAAGATTGACAGAAGATGAGACTAATGAACTTTTGTCACTTATGGAATCTGAATCATCTGAAATTCCGCAGATAGAACTTAACCCAGCCAACTGGATAGAGCAATTCGGAGAAGAAGGAAAGGTTTTAACACCAGTTGGAGAAGTGAAGATGGGAGAAAACCAAATTGCCAAACTGTTTGAAAAAGGACGCAGTAAGCAATTCGGAATGATAAAGCCAACCCTTGAACATCCACAAATCATTATCGAAGTACCGTCTGAAGCTATTGATGGGAACACAGAACGTGGAAGCTCTTTATTGTTCATAAAGACCTTTGAAGGAAAGGATGGCAAGAAAGTCTATTATTTCAAGTCAGTAACGGTAAAGAAAGATGGACTTGAGGTTAGCATAAGCAGTCATTACGACCGTCCGAAACGAGTAAAGGAAGCGTTAGAAAAAGGGAAGCTGCTATACCGATTTGACGGTGGCGCACAGACCGAACGTCACCCTGCTGACGTTTCTGTGACAGCCTCCCCTGAAAATGTGCAGGGGAATATTTCTGAGGACAAAGGTACTACCGTTGCCGCCGATTTGCAAGGAAATAGTGTTAATTCTTCGGAAAATGCTTCTGCACTTGCGAAAATTCCCATTGACGGGAACGGTGTAAGGCAATATACTCAGGCGATGCCTGCAACGACCTATGATGCCCTTGTGGAAGCGACAGGTTCAAGGGAAGGTGCTGAGCAGGTGATAGAAGCCGAGAAGGCAAAGGCACAGAAGGCTTATGAGGAAGCCATAAGGAGCAAGCCGAAGGGCAACACCACAGACGAGATTGTGGCGAGTGCGAGGGAGATATTCCAAGCCAAGGAGGAGGCACAGCGGGCGCACCGATACTGGGATGCCGTGGGACGTACCGAGGCAGTGAGGGCAGAGATGCGCCGCAAGGGCATAGACGATGCTGTCCAGTTGGCTCTGGCTACGCACGCAGTGCTGGACGAGACAGAACGGACGAAGCGGTTCAACGGACTGGCGGAACGGTTGCCTTCGCTTGAGGGCGAGGAAAGGGCAAAAGCGCTGGCAGAGATGGCAAGCATTGCCGAGGAGTATGCCAAGGAAAACGGATATGAAGCCACCATATGCAGGAGCACTGACGAATATCTCCAGTCTCCCGGTCTTGACATGGAAGCAATGCAGAATGCACGCAAGGCAGGATGCCTGATGATGGGGCACTGTTTCCAAGGAAAGGTGTACATCAACATAGAGGACATGGCAAAGGTGGAGAGCATGGCGGCACACGACATTCTCTCTTCTACCCTTGTGCATGAGTCTGCCCACAAGGACAACGAGACTGACGAGG
>CAVFZF010000041.1:0-6817 GCA_963627025.1 Bifidobacteriaceae bacterium
TTGACGGTCTGCAGCGAGGTCTGAACATCGTGAAGAACGGCAACCGCACGATAAAGGTAATGATACAATAATCGTCACTAAAGCAAAATGAAACAATACCATAAATATATGAACAATTCATCTCTTATCAGATTTATTAAGGGCACACTGCTTGCCTTGCTCCTTTTCCTGCCTTCGCTTGCACATGCCGAAGACGTGGCATGGGTGGAATGTAGTTGGGATAGCAACAAAGAATTAACCCTGATATTCCATTATGACGGGAATTATAGGCAAACTAATATAGATACATTCATAATACCTGAGTATAGTTCGGAACAGAGTACACCTGGATGGGCGGGAAACTGGGATACTCAGGTCAAATATGTAGTATTCAACAGTAGTTTTGCCAATTACAGACCTACGTCGTGCCATAATTGGTTTTACAATATGACAAATCTGAAATCCATTGAAGGAATTGAATACCTGAATACGGAAGAGGTAAAAGACATGAGTGGTATGTTCAACCGTTGCAAGGCATTAAATTCTGTTGACGTATCCAATTTCAACACGGAAAAGGTTGTCAATATGGCTAATATGTTTGAACTTTGTAAAAACATGGCAGTGCCGGACTTGTCTCACTTCAATACGGAAAACGTGACAGACATGAGCAACATGTTCGCCTACAATGAAGGTTGGAGTTCTATAGATGTATCGAGTTTCAAGACCCCAAAAGTCACGAATATGTCTTATATGTTCTATCTGTGTAATTCATTGGGAAGCCTGGATTTGACTGGTTTCGATACAAGAAACGTCACCAATACATCTCAAATGTTCTGGACAGATAGCCATTATTTTATATCCATAAATGTCTCAGACGCTTTTGTGCTGCCAGAATCCTGCATTGCAGACCGTATGTTCGGTCGTTTCTATTCAAGAAGATATGAATATGGAAAAGAAAAAGCGATATATGCGTCTGAGGGTGGACTTCTTGTGAAAGCCGAGGAGGAGGCATGGGCGGAATACGACGGCAGTACAAAGACTTTGACTCTGCACTATGACAATACACGCAAGGCGACTGTTGCCACTGCCACATACCTGTTCCCCGACGGCAGCGAAGCCTCTGGTACTGAGCCTGGCTGGAAAGAGTACGCTGATGAGATAGAAAAGGTGAAGATAGACAACCAGTTTGCCATGTACAGCGTGGGCAGTTGCGCCGGCCTGTTCTCTGGTCTGGGCAACCTCAAGAGCATTGAAGGGCTGAGATATCTGAGAACTTCTGCTGTTGCTGATATGTCGCAGATGTTCGAAGGCTGTGCTTCTCTTTCCTCCATAGACATGTCTGGTCTCGACGTGAACGCAGTGACCAATGCCTCGCAGATGTTCAAGGGCTGCTCTTCGCTTGAATCAATCTACATTGACGACAGTTTTGCACTTGCCTCTACTTGCGACGGCACCGACATGTTCGCCGGTTGTACCACTCTGCCGTGGTATAACTCCAACAATGTAGGTGCGGAGAAAGCCAAGAGTTTTTCCACTGGCGGATACCTTATTAATATAGACACTGACAAGGTCAGGGCAGTTTACGATGCCGACACAAAGACGCTTACCTTACGTTACGACACGAATAAAGGCTCAAACGAGGGCACGCCTACATGGCATACATATAAAGACGATGTGACCAAGGTATGCTTCGACAGCAGTTTCGCAGAGTATCAGCCCACCACCTGCAGCAATTGGTTTGCGGGAATGGCTAACCTCGAGAAGATAGACAGCATAGAACATCTCAACACGACGGCAGTAACCGACATGAGCGAGATGTTTAAGGATTGCCAGAAACTCACTGCCGTAGACCTGACGGGCTTTGATGTTTCTAAGGTGACATCTGCCGACGGCATGTTCAGTGGCTGTACTTCTCTGAAGTCTATCTATGTTTCCGGCACGTTTGCTCTGCCAAGCGGATGTGATGGCACTGACATGTTCGACGGTTGCAACAGTCTGCCTGACTTTGACGCGGCAAGCACGGACGCGGCGAAGGCGGTATGCCGGGAGGACGGCGGCTATCTGCTGCACGTGGGCAACGAAGCCGAGCCATGGGTAGAGTACAACAGTGACACCAGAACTCTGGCTTTCCACTACGACAACAAGAAGGCGGCGTGCCTGTCTACCGTGGCTTGCAGTCTGCCGACTGTTGCCGACAAGACATACGGTTGGTACGATTACCGCGCAGAGATAGAACGGGTAGTGTTCGACCCTGCCTTTGCCAACGCACGCCCAACAACCTGTAACGGTTGGTTCTACGAGATGACGAAGATAAAGGATATCGAGGGATTGAAATACCTGGACACATCAGAAGTTACCGGCATGAAGGCTATGTTTGCTTATTGTGCGGGGCTGACTTATCTCGACCTCTCTACTTTCAACACCGGGAAAGTAACCGGGACCGACGGTATGCGCGGTATGTTCGCTGGCTGTTCCGGTCTGACGTCATTGAACTTGTCGGGTTTCAACACGGAGAAAGTCACCGATATGGAGTTGATGTTCTACGGATGCGCATCGCTCAACTATCTTGACCTGACGGATTTCAATACTGCGAATGTCAGCAATATGACCCAGATGTTCTATGGCGACTCGTCGTTGAATGCAATTGTTGTAACCGACAAGTTCACCACAACCAATGCTACGGGAACAGAAATGTTCAGGGACTGTGCCAAACTGGAGAACTATGCTGCCGACAGTTACGGCATAGAGAAGGCCAAATACACCACTGACGGCGGATGCTTGAGCAATGCTACCAATGTTAACACCGAGGCATGGGTCGAGTACGACTCTGCCAGCCAGACGCTGACCTTCCACTACGACAAACTTAAAAATATAGTCAACGCCACCAAGAAGTTTGTTTTTTCACGATACGGCAACCCCGACTGGACGATAAACACCTATGCAGACTCTATAAAAAAGGTGGTATTCAACAGGGAGTTTGCGGCTGCAAGGCCAACCTCCTGCGCTTACTGGTTCTCAGGCTTCATTTCGCTTGCCAGCATAGAAGGACTGGAATATCTCAATACATCCGAGGCTGACAATATGCTGTACATGTTCTACAACTGCCGTTTGCTGACATCGCTCGACCTGTCGGGCTTCAATACGGAGAAAGTCATAAGTACGACTGGCATGTTCCGTGGCTGCCAGAAACTGACCAACCTTGATTTGTCTTCGTTCAACACATCCGCAGTGGAATCCATGAATTACATGTTCCTGGGTTGCTCCGCCCTTGCAACGGTAGACTTGTCATCGTTCGACACATCGCTTGTTACGGATATGTCTGACATGTTTGCAGGTTGCAATGCGCTGAAGACGCTTGACCTTACTTCTTTTGATGTTGCCAAAGTGACCAAAGCATCCTCTATGTTCCTTGACTGCGAGAACTTGGGCAATATCTATGTGAAGGACAAATTCGCACTGTCCGAAGCGTGCACGGGCGACAATATGTTCAACGGTTGCTCCAAACTGGCTCATTACGACGGCACCGACGTGGGCAAGGACAAGGCTGTGTGCATAGGCGACGGCGGCTATCTTACCAACATCGCAAGCCGTCCGTGGGTTGCATACGATGCTGACAACAAGACACTCACATTCTATCATAACGACCAGAGAGACTATTCTGCCGCTACAGCCACATATCCGTTAAACTCTGACTGCACTCCCACATGGTCGGCAACCAAGGAAAACGTCACCAAGGTGGCATTCGACAGCAGTTTCGCCGATGTGGCAGTCACCTCTTGCAAAGACTGGTTCTCTGATATGACGGCACTGACAGACGTTGAAGGGCTGGAATATCTCAATACGGAGAATGTGACAGATATGCAGGGCATGTTCCGGAACTGCACTGCGCTGACCGCACTCGACCTGACAGCGCTGAATACCTCTGCGGTGGAAACCATGGCCAGTATGTTCGGCGGTTGCTCGCAGTTGGCCACTATAACCGTGTCTGACCACTTCCGACTCAGCGCCGACTGCGATGCTGCTGACATGTTCAGCGGATGCGAGAAACTCACTGGCTACGACAGTGCGAGTGTAGGCAAGGAGAAAGCCACATATATAGATGATGGCGGCTACCTGACAGGTTATGATAAGGAGGGCTGGGTAGAATACCAAGAGAGCACAAACTCGCTGACCTTTCACTACGACAGGCTGAAACAACTGACCGAAGCCACCGCCAAGTATGCGCTCAATCCCTATAAGAGAAACCCCGAATGGCTGGGCATGACCAATATAGAGCATGTGAGCATCAATCCTGCCTTTGCCGATGCGCGTCCAACAGGATGCTACCGCTGGTTCTTCAATATGTCGAAACTCAATGGCATCGACGGCATAGAGTATGTCAACACGTCTGACGCGGTTATTATGGAAGAGATGTTCTATGGGTGCAGAGGCATCACTTCATTGGACCTTTCAGAGTTCAGCACCGGCAAGGTAAAGTCAATGGACGGCATGTTCCGGCTATGTTCATCTCTTGACACCATCTATGTGAGCGACAGTTTCGTGGCAAACGGCTCGGGCGACAATATGTTCGGCGGTTGCGAAAAACTCTACAATTACAATGCTTCCAACGTAGGAAAAGAGATGGCGAAGTATATAGCCGACGGCGGTTACTTCACCAAGTACAACCTGTGCGGTTGGGCGGAATACACCGCAGACGACAAGACGCTCACGTTCCGCTATGACAAGAAGTACGACATCTCTGCAAACAAGAAATACACACTGCCCACATCTACAGACGATGCACTCTGGACCGACCGCAGCGAGGGCATTCGCGACAACATTACAAAGGTGGTTTTCAATGCGGAGTTTGCAAACGCAAAGCCCACTATTTGCTACAAGTGGTTCGCAGACATGAAGAACCTTGCCGCAATAACAGGCATTGAGTATCTCAATACGGCGGAGGTGACCAATATGCATCTGATGTTCAAGGGCTGTACAGCACTCAAGTCGCTTGACTTGTCTACGTTCGAAACGGGGAACGTCACCGATATGGGCAATATGTTCCAGGGCTGTACCGCACTTACATCACTCAAACTGGCTGGTCTCAACGCCGGGAACGTTGCCGACATGAGCCGTATGTTCCAGAACTGCACGGCTCTGACTGCACTTGACTTGTCAGGTTTCAACGCCGGGAAGGTTACCGACATGAGCCTTATGTTCAACGGTTGCAGTAGCCTGGCAACACTTGACATGTCTGGATTCACCGCTCCTGAGGTGACCACCACGAACTCTATGTTTAAGGATTGCAAGGCTCTGACCGCCGTAAGCCTGACCAATTTCAATTCCGCTAAACTTACCGACATGGGCAGCATGTTCGCCGGATGTAACGAACTGGCGACACTCGACCTGTCGGGACTCGTCACTTCCAGTGTGACAACCATGAACTCACTGTTCCAAAACTGCACGGCGCTGACTGCACTTGACCTGTCAGGGTTCAACACGGAAAAGGTCACGGACATGGCATATATGTTCTATTACTGCAAGAACCTGCAGAATATAGACCTCAGTCCACTCAACACGGCGAACGTGACCACGATGGCAAACATGTTCGCAGGATGCAGTTCGCTGACAAAACTCGACGTTTCACCGTTGAACACGGCAAATGTCACCACGATGGACTATATGTTCAGAAGTTGCGAGGGGCTGACATCGCTCGACCTTTCCACATTCGACACAGGCAACCTCACAAGCATGGGCTATATGTTCCAATGGAGTGCAGCCCTGAAAGAAATTGACCTGTCTGGCTTCGACACCCGTAAGGTAAACAACATGGCCGCCCTGTTCCAGATGGGTGACAATGGCAAACTGGAAAAGATATATGTAGGCGAAAACTTCATCGTGGCAGATGACTGCAGCACAACGGACATCTTCAAGAATTGCCCGAGCCTGCCCGACTACGACACCAAAGGCACTGGCGCAGAGAACGCCAACTACATAGACGGCTACTTCACCCTGCGCCGCCACTTCACAGTGGGCGACACCAGGTACAATGCCGACGGCGTGGATGCCGTATGCTATGATGATGTGGCGTTCGGAGACAAAGATGAATTCGTCACACCGTGCAACTTCACCATGGATGCAGCCTGCGAAGCCACCTACGGGCGTGATGTCACAAGCAACTGGGCTACATTGTGCCTGCCGTTCACGTTCAGCGCCGCAGACAACACGTCGGCCAAGTTCTATGAGATAGAAAACATCAGCGAGACGCTCATCACCGTCAAGGAACTCACCGACACCGTGACCGCCGGCAAGTCCGTGCTTGTCTACACCGACAACGGCACTGTCAGCGTCAAGGGCTATACCGGGACGAGAGTCGTTTCGGCACCGCTTGCCGACGCAAACTTCATCGGAACGTTCACCACAGCGGCCGTCGACAACTCCCCCTCCAACTATATCATCTCCAAAAACAAGTTCTGGAACGTGGCGTCACTGCTCGACAAGTCCGGTGCCACATCAGTGAAAATGTCGCCCTACCGCGCCTATATCAGCACCGGCACAAGCGGAGCAAAGGGCGTAAGCCTCGATATCGTGGCCGACGAGACCGACAATATCAACGGCATTGACGCCGACAGCATCGCCAATCTCCTTGACGGAGCAGAACTCTACGACCTCCAGGGACGCCGCCTTGACGCTCCCTCCAAGGGCGTGATGATAGTAAAGAAGGGCAGCCTCATGAGGAAAGTGATGATAAGATAACCCGGAACGAACCCGCAAGGATTCCCTATCGGAGACGATGACGGGTAATTATAGTTGCGGAGACAGACCGTCCCCCACACCAAAGAGACAGCGCAGCGGAAGG
>CAVFZF010000042.1:0-6801 GCA_963627025.1 Bifidobacteriaceae bacterium
ATTCGGCATTGCCGTCCTCTATGTTGTTGAGTTCGTCGATTGCGGTGGTCTCGTCGTCGGTGGTGATGCTGAGGGTTGTTGCCTTGGCGCCTGTAGAAGAAGAGATGTAACTGCGGTAGGCGTTCACCTTGGCCTTGTTGACGGCACTGCTACCCACAAGCCAGAACTTGTCCTTTGAGATGATGTAGGCTCCGTCCGGCACTTCTGTCTGTGAGAACGTACCCGTCATATCGTCGTTTTCAACGGCTTTGTCCACGACTTTCACATCCTCGCTGGCACTGATGACCACTGTCTCCACACCGTTGCGGCGGCGCACCATGACAGGACGGCCGGCTTCAACGATGCCTGTCAGTTTGGCAAGCGTCACGGCATTGTCCGACTTGCCTGTCATCTCATAGAACTCGCAGGTCTCGTTGCTGTCCGCTTCAATAGCGTAAGGCAAGCAGAGAGTGCCCCATGTGGTGGTCATCGCACGGCTATAGGTGGCAGTGTCGGTAGCGAACGGTTTGTCGGCAGAGAAATCAAGACCGTCTACCAACATCACGCTATCGGCGAAGAGAGGATGCTCTGACGTGCCGTTGCCATAGATATCATAGGGAGTGTCTCCTATATAATAATGGTATAGGCAATCGGTAAAGGTGCTTGACACGTCGGTGGTCGTGGTGGAATTGTTGTTGGTCTGCACATACGCCGTGAACGGAAGCAGTGCTTTGTCTCCGCCTTTCACGAGATTCCACAGTCTGTCCGTTTCGTTCATCACCAGCATCTTCTGGTCTTTGGCATCCTTGGAGCCAATGGTCTGGATGTTTCCGAAGAGTGTATATCCCGCGCCTCTGACAGAAGTATTGCGCACAGGAGTTACGGGAACGGCTGTTTCCGTGTCGATTTCAAGCGTCCGGTTCTTTGTCTTTACGACATAAGGCATATCTGCCACCATGTTAGCAACAGGCGAGAAGAACAGTCTACCGTTTCTTGTACTGTCCGTATTCAAGGCATATAACTCGAAACCGACAGGTCTATTTGGCAGACTGAACGGCAGGGTGAGCGACGTGTATGTGGCCTGAGGGAACTTGCGGCCGAATGTAATCTTCTTGGCAGAGAATGCCTTTGGCACATCATAACCGAGGGTGTCGGTGAGCCAGTAGTCGGCACACTCAAGATTGCCATCGTTGGTATAGACCACATTAGCACATCCGACGCTGCCCGATATCTCTGGAGCATAGAGGATTGCATTGCGGTTGAACTCTATAGTTGCCACATCCGTGGTCAACGAATCGCACGCCCCAAGGTCTATCCAGCGCAGATTTCCGTTCTCCTTAAATGCCTTTGGCGCAATGGTCTTCATTGTTGCAGGAAGCGTAATGTGCTGCAAGCCCTTGAGAGGACTGACGGTTGTGTCGTCTATCTTTGTGATGGAAGTCTTGCCCAACGGGCTGAGATCCTTTACTTCCGGGAAGGCATCAAACCACGACTTGACACTGTCGACATACTGCAAGTCGTCCTCGGAAACGACGGCATGTGTTCCTAAAGCCCGGAAGAGTTCTTCATCATCAAACGCAGAACTTATTTTGTGGGCGTGACCGTAGTACTGTTCGTCCTTAAGATAGTCATTGAGGATACTCTTGCGCACATAGATGTTCTTCACCTTGAAGTTGTCACCCTCTACAGGATCGGTGAAGGCATCGTGGTTGAGTTCGGGTTTCTTCGTGCTGAGGAATATCATCTTGGTCAGTTTGTCACAATCTCCGAAAGCATCGTTTCCGTCCACATCGTTCGTGTCATCGCCGATGACAAGCGTCTTGAGGGAGTACATGTCATAACAAGCCTCATCACATATCTTTGTGGCAGTCTTGGGCAGGATTACCGTTTCGAGGTTATTGCATCCCCAAAGCATGTCTTCCGGCACCTCGTTGTCATTGTCAATCTTGTATTTCAGACCTATTTCCATGTCATTGATGAGGTGGGCACGGTAATAAGCGAAATAGATGTCAGTCGAATCCTTCTTGATTTGCGCGTCGTAAAGGTCGAGATATTTCAGGTTGGTGGTGTAAACTATATCCGAATAGAACGGGTCGCGTCCGCCGAGCATACGGATTACGGCTATATCCTCACCGCCAATCGGACCGGAAACCTTTAGTGATTTGATAGAACCTATATTCCCACCGGAAACGGAAGACACGAATTTGCCGCTCCTCTTCAGCGTAAATCCGAGTTTCTCTGCCAGTGTATTCGGTTTCTCAAGACAAACACTTACCTGCTCATACGGCTCGGAACGGTAGCCCCATATATGGCTGGCATATTCCGGCCATGCCTTGCGGTAGATCTCCACACAGCCCTCTGGCACGTATACTACAAAGTTTGAGGGTAAGTCATCAAACGCCTTTGCCTCCAATTTGGCAGGAGTCATATTGTTGGAATAAATAGTCCCAAGGCTATTGCACCCCTTGAAGGCATCGGCTGTTATGTTCTCAAGCCTGTAAGGCAATGTCACCTCTGCCAGATGCTTCATTCCTGTCAGGGAATTGTTGCCCAGAGTGGCAGCAGCACAATAGTAGAGTTCGTTGAAAGTCTGCACATCAGAACCGCTGACCACACCAGTCAAGTCGCGTACTCTCAGGAGATCCGTCGGAATAAACACGTGGCTCTTCTTCAGGACTTCCGTCAATACAGCGTCCTTAAAGGGTATGGCTATGCTGTCTGTATAGGCTATAAACGACGGAATCTGATAGTCATTGACGGCTTCGGCAGGCACATAGGTAGTGCCTATGTGGTTGTCAGTGCCACCTATTCCGAATACCTTGTCCTTCATCGCCCATGTCACATCTTCAGTCGAGGGAACTTTCGAAGGCAACATCACCAGCGTCGACAGGTTCTCGGAGTCTTGTATGACGTTGAAGCCTATCTCTTTCGTTTCGTCTCCTACCACCAACGTCCGCAGGTTTTCCATATCACTGAGTCCGATAGTCTCAATGCGTTTCAGAGTCTTGGGCAATATGAGCGTCTCTATTTTGTCCAAGTAAGAGAACATCATCGACTCGACATAATCATCATGATTCACAGAATGGTTGAAATGATAGCGGTCATAGTCATATCCCTTCTTGATATTCGCCTCATAGAGGTCGAGATACTTCAAGCGGCCTATGGTCTTGTTGTGATGCTCCACGTCACAGCCTCCCATAATGCGCAGCACGCCGATGTCACGACCGTCGATAGGGCCGATAATACGCAAACCCTCGTACTGGGCATAGTTTCCTTTGATTTCGGCATCACTGTCGTAGGTGTATGTGCAACCGAGGGCTTGGGCCAGCGTACCCGGTTCTGTGAGGACAACAGTCTTAATGGATGACTGGCGTTCAGAGAGGCCGTTGATGTGATTGGCAACGGCAGCCCACTTGGTCTTGTATGTATTAACCAGACTGTCTGTCACATAAATGACATAGGTGCTGTCCAGTCCTGCAAAGAGTGTGGTCACATCTACATCGACCGGAACACTGTTCTCGAAAATGAATTCCTTTATTCCGCTACCCGTGAAGGCACTGGACGATATGGTGTCTACCTTTTCGGGGATTACCAACTTATAGAGCAAGCCACAGTCCTTGAATGCATTTGCACCGATAGAACGTACACTGTCAGGCAGCATAATGGTCTGCAGCGAGGAGCAACCCTCAAACATGCTGTCGTATATCTTCTTCAAACCGCAGGTGGAGAAGGCCCGGAACTCGTCGAAAGACTCGATGTCCGTTCCCTTGAACAGTGTCTTCAGGTCTTCGGGCTTGGCCTTGGTGGCATCAATGTGGTCGAAGTCTTTGTTTACCAACGCAGTTTTGAAGCAATAGCCCTTGTCTTTGAGTATGTCGAAGACCTTTTCGTCCAACGGCTCGAAGAAACAAGGTGCATATTTGTCGGCATACTGAAGCCAGGAGAGATTTGTGTTGAACTCGTCTTCCTGGTCAAGGCAGAACTTTATCCTCAACTTGTCACAGTCGTCAAACACGCCCCTGCCCAATCCTATCTGGCCCGGACTGAGTGACTCAGTGTGGTTGGAACCGTCTGTCACCTGGAAGATGAGGTTGAGGTTTTCAAAGTTTTTGCAATGGGCGAAAGCCGAGTCCTGCAGAGCCACACTGAAGCCGTAAACCTGGTCGCCCACGTTTCCTGTCAGGTCTGTCACGTCAAGTGTCTTGAGCAGTTCGTTCCCTTTGAACGCATTGGGCTTCACATGGTCGAGTTTATAACTGTATGCCGCGCCGATGTCACCGACGAGTGCAGCCAGTCCGTCCTTGTTTTTCAGTTGCTCATTGTTGGGAGCGAAGATGTCAACGTGCATGACATCCTCATTGCCCACCTGTGTTTTGAGCATCATTGTGTTCTGGTCAAAGGTGTAGGTATACTGACATCCCCACTCCGTTGCTATCTGCGGGTCGGCAACTGTCGTCGTATCGAACATGTCTTTATACTGTGCCCACATCTCGTCCTCAAGGAAATCCTGCAGCACATCCTTCCCTATGCGTATCTTGATGTTCTTGCGCTGTTCCTCACTGATGCCGGCAAACATATCGCCAAGCAGTGTAAAGTTGTCGGGAGTAAGTGCCTTGTAGCACACCAGACTGTCGACATCGTAAGAACGGGTCTTTATTATGAGGTCGATTGTCCGCAGGCTGTCACAGCCGGCAAAGCAGGAATCGGGAATCACGAGGTTGAATCCGAAGAGAGGATCGCGCGCAAAGTTGTTGCTGTGTCGGAATTTCACCTCCCGCAGTTTGCTCTTGTTGTGGAATGCGTTCTTCCCTATTGCCACTGTCTGGTAATCCTTGGTCTGCTCGAACAATGCTGTCCAATAGTCATACACAGTGGGGTTTGCCCCTATCGTTACGGTCTCCTGGTCGTCCACGGACTTGACATACATATTGTCAATGTTGGTCCTTTGCCGTGTGCTTACCCAGTTAAGGCCTGACACCATCCACGACGGGTCTTTCGTGAATCGTTTCACCTGGCGGTTCAGAATGTAGTTTTGCAGACGGCTCATGGCAACTTCATCCGTCAGGCTTGCAGCGGAACTGGTCATGGCAGTCAGCAGCGTTGCAATGGTGTAATTTGCCAAAGTAGTGAGAGTAGAGGGTGTCATTATCTTTGACAGTGCCTCCAATATTATGTATTGGGCATACTGCGCTTCGGTCATCTCCGGCAAGTAGGTCACTACCCGATTGCCTATCTGCGTGACAATCTGTACGCCCGTATTCACCTGTTCATAGGTTATTGCGCCGGACATGACGTCTCTTCCATTCTTCACAGCCACCTCCAAGGCTTTCTTCGCTGCCGCTTTTGCCGCTTTTGCCGATATCATGTTGGATATTGTCTGCACTGCAAGGTAGACTTCAATCGCCACAATCGGGATGTTTATCAACGATGCCTGCATCCTCATTATCTCTCCCGAGTCTGTCGAATTGAGCGATTTGGACGCATAATCATAGGTTACGCCCTCATACGTTATGGGGTCTTTGTCCACCGGCATATACTCGGCGGCAAGGATGCGGTCCTTGTACTGGCTCCAGTTCGGGTCAGTGATGAAGTCATAGTAGTATTCCGGCGACACACGGATGCAGAATGTGGAGTCCACACCGTCGAACACATGCTCGCCAATGAATATCTGCGAAGGCTTGATTGCCTCATAGTGGTTAGTGCCTTCGGTCACATAGTAGAACAGACTGAGTTCCTTCAGGTTCTTGCAGTCCTTGAATGTATAGTCGGGAATGACGAGCGAAAGCCCTGTCTTGGCATTGCCCCGGTCGCTGTAGCAGTCCTCAAAGACGATGTTTTGTATGCACATCTGTCCCTGGAAGCCGTTGCCGGAAAGAGCAAGCGTCTTGTAGTTGTGGTAACCGCCGATATCGCAGTAGAGGCGCAGTTCACCTTTGTTGGCCTCAATCTCCGAAGCGACCACGCCCTTGGCACTGACATAGCGGATGGTTGCACTGTTGCCATACTCCAGTATCTTGTATGGGGAGAAGCCGCGGTATTCCGTTGACCATGAGGAAAGCATCTTCTCCATGGCGTCATTGTCACTGTTGGTATACTGCGTCTGACCGTCGGCAGAGGTGTAATAGGAGTACCACACGCCCTTGCAGTCAAAATCGTTGTTGCCAAAGTCTCCTGCATAAATCATGTCTTTGTAGGCTGCCCAACCGTACTCCGTGTCGTTCTTGAACTCATCGAGGAGTTCGCGCGCCACGAATATCTTCACATTAGGACTGTTGTCGAACACTCCCTTGCCGATAGGCATCTCGTTCGGGTGGATGTATTCCACATGGTCGTCGCCCTCATTGGAATAAAGTATGACTTCAAAGTGACCGAGTTTCGGACAGTCTGCAAAGCAGGAGTCGCCGAGAGTAATCTGCATCGGACCGTAAGTGTGGTATGCAGCCTCAATGATTTCCGAGAAACGCACCGTCTGCAGGTTCTGTCTGCCACGGAAAGTGCCTGCCCATATCTTGGTGGTGTTGTAGTCGTGGTCCTGGCCTATGTCCTTATAAACCCTCAGTTCCGATTTGTCTTCACCGCCAACGATGTGGAGTTGGCGTACATTGTGCTTGCCGTCGGGACTTTTTACCACCATTGACCCGATGCGGTCACGGTTGCGGTCGTAAGCGTAGTAAGTGCCCTCTTGCTTCAAATCCACACCGCGCATGGAAGTGACAGGCACGATGTGGTCCTTGTACTTGCTCCAGAGCGAGTCCGCGAGGAACTCTTCGTAGTACTCGGCATCCACATACACCTTGGCGTCGGGACAGTTGGCGAACATCT
>CAVFZF010000043.1:0-5958 GCA_963627025.1 Bifidobacteriaceae bacterium
GATGCGGCGGAGTAGGCTTTCTTTTTGCCGAGAGCCTTGTTGCGCTGCACCTGTTCCCTTGTGATGACGGTGGGAAGGGGCATTTCCTTGAAGCAGATGTGCAGTCCTATGGCGCGTGTCATGAGCAGGTCGTCGTGCTTGCCGAGGATAGCGCCGTAGGCACCGTTCTGCTTGCGCTCATAGCAGAGGTACTCGTCAAGGCAGCGTCCGTCACGTTCTATGTAGAGGTTGTCGCGGATGACCTTTACGAGTGTAGATATTATTTTGGGTTTTGTGGACACGTTGGTGTGGAATCCGTACTTGCGCGGCACACCGTCTGCGATGTCCGCCTCGGACTGTCTGCGTGCGTAGAGGTTGCCGTAGATGTCCTTTATCTGGTTGAGGATGAACTCAGACTGGTCGCCGTCGACATGGCGTTCGCGGTCTTTCGTCTCGAGTGTGTTGCTCTCTATGACGAGCAGTGCGTTGTCGTACCAAGAGGCTATCTGCGCCGCCTTCCACGCAAGCAAGTCCATGTCGATGTGTCCGTACCACTGCGCCACGACAGCGGGTTTGTCGCCCTCCAGCATCCAGTAGCGGTCAAGGACGAGGATGACCGACCAGTCCGCCTTCGCCCCGCGTCCTCCGATATCCACCACCACAAGGTAGCGGTTGCTGACTTTTTCGTCATCAAATATCTCGGGCTTCTCCCACACCCACAGTTGTCCTTGCGGGTCTTCAGCGAAATGCAGTCCGGCAAGCGCTTCCCTGCCCTCGTCGCCTTTCGCCTGCACCTCGCCGATGAACTGCGGAGGGCGGCATCCCCCTCTGAGTGCGTTGACCTTGTAGCGGTCGAAGACCCTCGCCCCGGAATAGGTGAACGCCTCTATGTCGTCAATGGGGAACTCGCTTGCCATGTCCGCATGGTCGTGGTATTTCCTGCGTTCATGGATATACCAGTTGATGGCATCGAAGGTTGCTCCCAGAGACCACATGTACCAATAGAATCTGCCCGACTCGGAGCGGTCGTCGCGGACATTGGGGTTGTTGCGGTTTTCGTAGAGCCAAGAAGCGAAGGCATTCTCGTCCTGCACCTCTATGGAGTATGCCTCTATCTCCCAGCAGGCAACGAACATGGCGTCGAACATGGATCGTCCCGCCTTGGCATCGTCATACTCGCGCTGGAAGAAGTTGCCTGTGCCGTTGGGCGAGGACTCGTAGACTATCATCGTGTAGGGCTGCGGCAGTGCCCCCGCACAGGCGGAGCGGACAATCTGTTCGGGCTTCTTCCCTTCCGTCTTTTTCCAGAACGCCACCTCCGTGCAGTGGACGAGTGCGGAATCGCCTCCGCGGGCGGAATCGGGTTTCTCGGCAGTGCCGACCTTTATCTTGCACTTGCGCTGCGGCACGGTGTGGATGTTCTGCGTGTGCGGGTCTCCGGCGTATTTCGTCTCCCTGCCGTCGTAGCGTTCGCCCGGAGGATGGAGGTACTGCACGGGATAGGCCTCTATGACCTTCTTGAACATGCTCTCCACCTCTGCGGAGGAATCCTTCTGGTGGCCGACGATGATGCTGTTGAGACCTATCTTGTGAACCAGTTGCAGCCATGCCATGTATATCTGCGTGGCAGTGGAACCGCCCCACTGGCGTGACTTGGCAAGGACAAGGCGTATGGGTTTTCCGGCAATGCGCTGCGCCTCGTATTTCTCCACGAGTCTCCGCTGCTGGCGGTTGAGCCGGAAGGGGATGTCGTCGCCCTCGCCCTTGGGGTGTATCTGCACGAAGCAGTAAGCCCAGAAGGGGAAGTCGTGCTTCATCCTTATGCGCACGAGCTGTTCCGCCACGTCGTTGACCATGGCATCCCACTCCCCGCCGTCAGCGTCAGACCCGTCAGTGCCGTAGTCCTGTCCGAGCCATGCGGCGATGCTCCCCCTCCTGACGACCTGCCTGACAAGGGGCACGGCAAGCATGGCGGCGGGCAGCCACAATGTGCCCAGTTCCTCTATGGCAACCTTTTTCCTTTCCCCTACCGAGCCTTCCCCGGTGACGGGGTTGAAGGGAGTGTGCATCAAGGCCGCCCTCTTACTGTTTTCCGCGATTAAAGACCTTACACTTTCCATACGCATATATGAGTCCGCAAATGAAGCACCACAGATGAACGCCCCATGCGATGTGGGGCAGGACAGTTCCGAGGAGTATGAAACCGAGGTTGGACAGGAGGTAGCGCCGCTTGTCCTTCACGGTGTCGGCAATGCCCCCGAGGAGGAAGAACACCGCTCCCGACATCCCCACGACAGGTTCGCTGCCGATGAGTGCATCGGGCACTGCCGCCGCCGACAGGGCGGCCGTCAGGAGCATCCACAAGTCCACCGGGAAGAGGAACACGAGATAGAGCAGCGCCCAGAGGTTCATGGCGAGATGCAGCAGGCTGGCGTGGCAGAACATGTATGCCGCCCTGTGCCGCAGAGACACCCCCGGCAACAGGCACACGTCCTGCACGTCGGGGGATACGGCGAGCATCCCCACGCACATCAGCGCCGCAAGCAGCGTCAGTGCCTTTGCTTCCGTGCGTCCCATCCGTTGCGTATCCTGCACAGTATCACCACCGCCGACTTGGGCGTGAGGTAGAACCTCGGTGCGGGCTGTCGCACCACATAGTCCGTCAAGTCCGCCACCGTCCAGTCGGGATGCTCCTCCCTCGCTGCGAGCACACGGCGGAAAATCTCGCCGTACATCTCCCTCCGTGTCTGGCTCATGCCGTCAAGCCCCTTTCCGCGGAGCAGTCCGTACATGACGAGGGTAGCCCTCTCCCTGCTCACCCAGAAGCGTGACGTGGGTGACATCACCGTGCGCTCGGCGCATTCGGGCAGACGCACCATACCGTCCTGCATCAGGTGCAGCCGGAACGTGCGCAGCAGTTCCGCGTCACGTTCTTCCTTCAGTTCGTATACATCACCTGTCTTTTTCATGCAAAAGTGCTTTGTGCAAATTTAGCGAATGCAAATTAAAAAATAAAGTCGGAACGTCGGCACAAGGGCTTATCTTTGTCCGCAGATACAAAATGCAATCTCACAGGAATATGGAAAACAAAGAAAATCAGCAGATTAAGGACAAGTTGGAGGCACTCCGGCAGAAGTTGCGCGAGCGTTATCCCGACCAAGTGTTCGAGAGTGACGACGACTATTCCTCACGGATTTCCGACGATTACGATGAATTCGACAGGCAAATCAGCGAGTACAAGGGGCGTGAGCAGCAGTTGTCCGACCTGTACACGAAAGACCCCATGGCGGCGAAGTTCATACAGGCGTGGATGTCTGACGGAGACCCTCGGGTGCAGTTGCTCCGTGCCTACGGCAGGGAGGGCATAGAGGCTGCCTTCAACGACCCGAAGGTCATGGAGGCAATGGAAAAGGCCGACAAGGAGTTTCTGGAGCAGGTGGCCCACGAGAAGGACTTGAAGGAGCAGTGGGAGAAGAACCGTGTGGAGAGTTTCGCCAACATGGAGAAAATCCGGCAGGAGAACGGCTACACCGACGAGCAGATGGACGAGGCGATGGCGTTCCTCAGGGAGCTGGCGCAGCAGATAGTGATGAACAACTTCACGGAGAAAGCCTTCAAGTCCGCCATGCACGCCCTGAACTACGACAGGGACATCGCCGATGCGGAGCGCGTGGCGGAGGTGAGAGGGCGCAACGGGAAGATAGAGGAGCGTCTGCGCAAGCCCCACGGAGACGGTATGCCGCAGTTGGGCGGCGGCTCGGCATCACCGAGGGAGAGCGGCTACACCCTGCCCGGGGCACTGGGCCGGGAGAAGAAGAGCATCTATGACCTCGGCGGCATGAAGCGCATCCCCCGCAAGGGACAGTAAGTGGACAAAACAGAATACAAACCATAACCAATTATTTACAACGATGAAAAAGTTTCTTTCTTTTCTCATGACACTTGTCGCTTCCGCATTCGGAGGCGGTGTCGCAATGGCAGTGTCGGGAGACCTTCCCGATGCAGGTACTACTTCCGGCGGCTACGGCAAAGACCAGAATGCAGACTCTGCGCCAACCAACAGCAACCAGAGCGGTGACGGCATGGCATCGACCACGGGCAACCTCGATGCGGACCCGGATTTCCTTGACAAGGAGATAGACCGCAAGATTACGAAAATCCGCCCGATGTCGACTCCTATCGACCAGATTTCGCGCTATGCGGAGTCGGGCAGCACGAAGCAGTTCTCGTTCAAGTATTTCAGCGTGGGCACGCGTCCTGTCAAGACCACCTTGGCGGCGAGCATCACCGGGGGCGGCGCTACGGCAAACGTGACGGTCACCAATCCCGAGATATTCACCGTGGACGACACCCTGCGCATCGTGGGCGTGAAGGGCAAGTACAACTACAAGGCGCAGGCGTACAGCACCCTTACTGGAGTGAAGACCCCCGACCTTGTGCTGAAGGTTGCGGAGATAGGCACTGACGGAACGCTGAAGTGCTTTGCCGTGAACGGAAACCTCGACAGTGCGAACCAGCCGTCGGTAGTTCCCGGCGTGACCCTCGCGGAGACTCCGCAGACGGTAATCCGCATGGGCAAGGCCTGCGGCGAGCTGGACGTGCAGACGGGACGTTTCGCCAACATCCCGACCGCTACGGAGCAGTACTGCCAGAACTTCCTCATGCAGGTGGAGCAGTCCACTTTCGACAAGATTTCCGCAAAGAACGTGGACTGGACGTTCAGCGACTTGGAGGAGGACGGTGTGTATGACATGCGCCTCGGCATGGAGGGTTCGTTCCTCTTCGGCGACATGGGCTGCATCAAGCACGTCAGCAAGAACAACATGGCGACATGGTTCACCAAGGGTATCTGGTGGCAGGCAGCCGGAACGGACATCGAGGTCGGCACCTACGACAGCGACACCAAGCAGACGACCATCACCGACGATGACCTTGTGGACATCGCCAAAGACCTCTTCGTGGGCACCGGTTCGGGCACGAAGCGCAAGATTATGTTCTGCGGCAGCGAGATGCTCGCTGCACTGAGCAAGATTGACAGCGACAAGTTCCGCCTGAAGGAGAACGTGGAGGCATGGAACTTGAAGTTCAAGTCTTGGGACACCGACTTCGGCGAGATACTCACCATACACCACGAGCTGTTCGACCTGAACGGAATGGCGGACTGCGCCCTGTGCATAGACCCCGAGTACCTCGGCAAGAAGAAGTACATCTCATGGACACGCAATGTCCTTGACCTGAAGACTGCCGGAGTGCGCAACACCGAGGCTGTGGTGCTTCAGGAGGCTTCCGCCCTCTATCTGCGTTATCCGAAGGCACACTTCCGCATGCAGTTGGCGAAGGGAGCGTAACGACAACGGTTTCTGACAACGGGGGGCAGGGTTCGTGACAGTGCCCTTGCCCCCTTTTCAATTTCACACATATGGCAACAAGGAAATACACTGCGACGGCAGGATTCAGCATCACGCTGTTGGTACACGGCAGACGCAAGCACATAAGGTTCGAGGAACTGGGCAACGGATGCAGCCAGTACATAACGGCAGACGAGGACGTGCAGAGGGAACTGGAGCTGCGCAAATCATACGGCGACATCTTCCGCGGGGAGACCGTGGAGACAGCGGCAAGGGCTGCGGAGGAAACCGCGGAGGAGGTGACCGCGGCGGAGAAGAAACAGGTACACGTCGGCAGTCTCGCGGAAGCCAAGGAATACCTTGTGGAATACTGCGGACTGGGACGCACGCAGCTGCGCAGCAAGGAGAGCATCCTGTCGGCAGCGGAGGCGAACGGCATTGAATTTACAGGATTACGGAAATGAAACTGACGGATTTCACTGCAAGGGTCAGGCTTGTGCTGGACATGGACAACAGCGAGGCTTTGGTCGCTTCGGGCGACACGGACGCGGCGACACTTGACGCGATTATCGGAAGCAACGCGATTCCGGCGGCGAAGGAGATAGTGTCCGTTGCCCCCGCACGGATGCTG
>CAVFZF010000044.1:0-5701 GCA_963627025.1 Bifidobacteriaceae bacterium
ACGGAGCGTCCATGTAGACCTTCAGTTTGCTTTGGGAAGAAATCTTATACCAGCCTGTCAGCAGGCATTCTTTGCCGTCCTTATTGTATGAAATACTTATTGTGTTCTTGCTTATAGTCATAGCAGTACATTTCGATGACATCTTTCCGATGTTGTTTCTCTTTCTTCGCCTTCAACTGCCTGGCATACAAACTTATGGCATGCTTGCCATTCACACCGTACCTGTTGAATGTGTCCAGTTGGAGTTTCTCCCCGAATTTTTCTGCTACCTCCGGCGTTTCTGTACCCTCGGGAGAATAGACGAAGGTATCTTGGTCGTAATACCCGGACCAACTTGATATGTTCTCCCGAAACTTAGGGTCAAACTTCACATTGACAACCAACAGGGTTCTTTCCTCGTCGGTATTCTTGGCGGAACGGCATTGTTGCGCTACGCCATAACCTGACACGAGAAAGACGGCCATCAGTTCCCGGTAGGTCGATTCATATGCAACAAATGTCGCGCACTCATAGTTCTGTATAATTTCGCTTGTCGTCATTCCCTTATGTGTTTGGTTCTACATACTTGAGACAATGCAGTTTGAAACCGTCCCGTATCATAGCCCGGAAGAACTGGTCGATTTTCTGCTTGTCATCGCTGCCGCCCTTTCGCATAAACGTATTGATGGGATAGCCCTTTCCCTCGAAGTAATCAATCAGTCCGCCATAGAATCCCGGCTCGCTAAGTTCGTCGCTCTCCCAGGAGTAATACTTGTCGTCACTACCCAAGTAGATGTGCATGGACACCAGGCGGTAAGGGTGATCTGGGTCGTAGTCACTGTCGGTTGTGAGCACTTGCTCGAATTTGGTATCTACCTTGAAGTAGATGGTGGGATAGTGTCTCACGCCGATAGACACGAGATAATCCTTCAGACCGTTTTCCTTGAAGATGCCGCAATGCTTCAGTCTGAGGAAATCTTCAACGAGCGATTCGTAACTGGATTTGAATTCTGAATATACCATAGTTCTTCTTTTCTGTAAATAATCCGACTTAACCTATCCTTGCTTCGTCAATTACAAAGACTGTTGTTACATCCATTAGTTCCAATTCGTTTACATCAGTAATGATGTTATACTCCATCTTCCCACTTTCAGCATTGGTGCTGCCAACAATGTAAAATGGAATCTTTTTCTCTGCCAATTCAAAGATGTTTTGGGTGTCCTGAATGGTGATGGGTCTAATCAACCTGTATTTGCTCTTATATTCCGTGTAATACCTCACTATATTGCTTGCGTTTAGTATCAGAACCGCATTGTACACCCCTTCTGTACTGGTGGTTTTATTATAGAACAGCTTTATGTCCATAACTCTCTATTTTTTATTTAACTTGTTTATATACAACTTGGTCAAATCCTGCTCCACCATGGCGAACGTGGAGTCCATATCCATGGCTTCGGCATCTTCGAAATGCTTCGTCACGGACAAGCCTGCAAAAGGGCTCGTCATCGTGATGCGGAAGGTGTCTGAGGAGAGCATTTCGCAGAAGCCCTCCAGGTGACACTCTTTTCCGTTGATGACTGGGGTGATATCTATATCAAATCTGAACATAGTCTATTGTTTTTCAGAACAACCCCCATTCTGCAAACTTCTCGAAGCCGCCGACGCTCTGGATATACTGGCGTGCCGTCTCCACGATCTCGGCATAGGGCTTGCCGTCTATCTCCGTGTCGCCGATGGCGCAGAAGAGTTCCACTGGCTTGTCCGTCTGCTGTGCCTTGAGGAAGGCATAGATGTTGACCGACACATCGGCCTTGGACAAGTCCTTGCCCTGCAGACCGCCGCCGGAAACCGACTGTGCCATATCGGAACCCAGTTTGCGGTTGGTAGCACCGGCATCGACATCCGTACCGCCCGTCCAGTCGCCGAGAGGATTGATGACGGCATCGGGATATTTCTCTTTCAGTTCTGCCGTCGGAGCATTGCTCTGGCAGATGATGAGCTTGCCGTTTCCCAGCACATACTTGCCGTCGGAAGGATAGGCGGCATAGATGTCACGGGCTATCTTGGAGAGCTGCTTCTCTTCGTCGGTAAGCGGAATACCCTTGAAGATACCGTTGTCGCCACACCGCATCTTACCATCCTGATTGCTGGCAAGGATAGGGTCTTGCGCTACCATGACGAGTGACACCCTCTGGTCGTTGCGCCCTGTAATGCGGCTGACGATTCGTTCAACCTCAGACTGCGCAATCTCCACACTGCTTTCTATGATGAGGTTTACCACACCATGTCCAAGAAGCACCTCTACGGCAATCTTGGGGTCATTCACTTTACTGTAGGCGAGGTCAACAATCGCCCCTGCAATTCTGTCTGCCACCTTGTCGGGATGGCATGGATTTACTTTTTCTATCATTGTCGTGTTACTTAAAATTTGATTCTATATCTGCTATTTTCTTCTTTCTTATCGTACAGATAGTCTTCTACCTCCTTCAATGTGATGCGCTCTATCGGGAAGAGCGTACGCAGCGTTTCGTCCACAAATCGGTTGTAGGCGGCGACGGCTACCTTCTTCTTTCTGTTGATGGGCTTCCAGATGCCTTCGTAACGTTTGGGAGTCAATTCGCCGTTGCGCAACTTGATGCGCAACGCCACTCGCTTGTCATGGGCATCGTCCACCACGGCATCCACTTCCGCCTTCTTGGCATTCATCTTTTCCAAGAAAAGCCGCAGCTCCTGTTCTTTCTCCTGTATCAGATGGTTGTGGAAGAGGAGTTTCATCCTTGTCCTGTCTCTCACCACCTGACGGTTCACATTGTCCAGTCTCGACAACTCGTTGGTGAGCCGGTAGATGATGTGTGCCTTGTCGGAAATGACAATCCGCCCCTCTTGTTCGAGCATGGCAAGCACCTGAAGGAGCGAATAGCACTGGTACTTCTGAAGCAGCCCTTTGTAGCGGTACTTGATTTCATGTGCCTTATCCATGATAGCCCCACAGGCTGCATAGCTTTTCAGTTGGAGTTTTACCCCGTTCTTTCCTACAAGGAAAATGTATGGAGACCAATCATAGCAGACCATCGTACTGCCGTCTTTGCCAGGAATGGTTGCTTCCGGGCAACTCTTCCATAGTTCGGCATACATACCAAGTACGCGAAAGGTGGGTTCTCTCGTTTCTCCTTCCCCGTAATCATCCAGTCTGGGGATGGGAACGAAGAACAGTCTGCTGTCACTGAGTATTCTGTCTGCCACGTCGTATAGTGCCGAGGCGTTTTCCCAAAAGAGTTCGCGCAACGGAATGCTTTTCTCCATCCCCTGTCCGATGTACCTCCCTAAGATGAAATACCGACTCACTGCCCTGTCGAAATGGTAGCCGTCCATCTCCAGGTCTTCCTCTACCTTCGGATAACACGGTAGGGATGTTCCGTCGAGCAGTTCTATATATTCATTGTCCTTTTTCATAATGTCAGACAAACAGCTGTGGTCGTTCCACATAAGAAGCAAATCTCAAGGCGAATATAATCTTTGGTTGATTCCATATTTGCTGTATTCTTGTTTATGACGTTTGCATTATTCTGTTTCTTTACTCTCTTCTTTCTCACCTCTGAAGAACCTTTCCACCTCATGGAGACCTATCGGTTCACCTTCAAGGATGTCGAACAGCGTGCCGTGCATGAACCTGTTGCGTTCACGCATGGCAGCGATTTTTTCTTTGCGTATTCGCGACCGCTTTTGCTGATATTCAGCAGTGTTGCCGTCGCGTTCACGCATTTGGCGCAGTTCGCCGTTGGAATAGTTCAATATGTCAAAGAGCTTCTTCTCGACCTGATCCAACTCTTGCAAGTATGACTTCAGGGCTGGAGCCTTCAGTCTCATCATCGTGTGGTGGTACTTGGTTGTCAACTCGGCGTTGGCTTGCCTTAGTCTGTCGCATTCAGTCGTGAGACTCTGCACTTTTCTTTCCTGCGAAAACAGGAAGTCGTCTTTGTCGTTTACCACCGCCTTGCCTTCTTTTTCCAAGATTGCAATTGTCTGTAGAAGAGAGAAACCATAGTACTTCTGCTTTCCTTCCTTATAGCGGCGGTTAATGCTGATGAAAGATTCCCACGCGCGTCTAAATGTCAGCAGTTCCATGTCCTTCACGTTGCCGTCACGGTCAACCAGTCCGCATTTGTTTCGCTCCGACAGAGGCGAACCTGCCAAACGATAAATCAGCCATTTGCATCCGTCCTTGTCCACTACAGAAGAATATGGGCAATTCAACCACCATTCTATGTAAACACCCAAGGTAGGATCGGCGAATCCGTCGCTTCCCACATACGCCAATCCGCTTTCGACGGGTACCTGAGTAAGAAACATACGGCTGTCACCCAGTATACGTTCGCGGCACTCAAGCAACTTGAAGGCGTTGGCAAGAAACAGTTTCTGTAACCGTCCTTGCGCCTTTTGCCTTTCTTCTTTGATAATGGCAGATGTTTTACTGCCTGTATTGCAGTGCTTGTCTGCATTGACAAGCTGGAAAAATTCCATATTCCGTTGCTCTACCTTGTCTCTCGGATAGCCGACGATTGTTCTGCCGTCCATCAATTCCAGTTCATCTTTTTCCATCATCTTAAGATTGTGTTTTTACAAATTTCCTTACTTCCATCATCGACATGCGCCTGTAGTCATCCGGAAACAGGCTTTTCAAAGTGTCGTGTATCAACGTCCGCTGCTTCTCCATGGCTTCATCCTTCTCCTTGCGAAGCGGTAACGCCATCCACCAACGCTGGTATTCCGCCGGAGACATCTCGTGGGCGTGCAACCTCCTGAGCATCGTGCGGCGAGCCTCCCGAAGTTCTTCACTCAAGGCATCAATCTCCGCCTGAAGTCGGTCAGCCTCGTTGACAAGTTGGGCGAGTTGTGCGCGTCTGGTCTCCATCTTTGTCCAACGGAGTTCTTTGGTCAAATTTTCGCAGACGGCTTCAGAATACAGGCATCGTCCCTTCCAGTACTCGGCAGCCTTCTTGTACAGGAAAGCGTCCACGGCACTCTTGTCATACTCACCCCGTCCCTCTTTTGACAAGGTGTCTACCACCTGCTGTAGGGAATATTTCTCACTGGTAGCCTTCGCCTCGTCGTATTTCCCATTGATTTCCATAAACTTTGTCCATACCTCACGGAATATAGGTAGACTCACATTCTCCACTTTTCCATCCTCAAAGACCACGTCGCACTTGTTGCTTCCGCTCAACGGTGACCCTGCGATGCGGCATACCAGACTTTTTCTGCCGTCCCCGTCAATGCTCGTTGCATATTTGCAGTTCATCCAAAACTCCAGATATACGCCGAGCGTAGGGTTGCGGAACCCGCTCGTCTCGGTATATGCCAGTCCGCTCTGTATGGGGACAGGTGCCAGGAACATGCGGCTGTCGTTCAGAATGCGGTCTTTATTGGCAAGGAAAAAGAACGCATGGTCATAAAACAGTTTTTGTTCTGCCTGCCTCTCTGCATCTTCCTCCTGCTTGGAGGCGACGGGCTTGCGCTGACCTATTTGAAGGTATTCTCCTGTGGTGTCAAGATGGAGGGTATTGTCTGTAGGTTCTTCCATTTGTTTCTTGTTGATGGATGGTATCGATACACTATACATCATCTCTTCTACACATCTTGCTTTGATAATCATAAATGTGATAGTTTTATAACGACAATTGTCAGCAGGGAATACCCCAATGACGATGACTTAACACATAC
>CAVFZF010000045.1:0-4709 GCA_963627025.1 Bifidobacteriaceae bacterium
TTGTTGCTTTTGGGAACCCTTTCGAATTCCGCTGCAAAGGTACGGCCTCATACGTTGGCAGCCAAATTATTTCGGTTGCATTTGGTTGCATACAACGAATCTGCCGGAATAGGACTCTTGCATCCAAGCGTGTCATGTCTGGATAGAATAGATTCATCGGTGGTTTACGAGCCTGACAATCAATATGCTCAGTTCGTACAAACCGTACATCGGTACGATGACCATACAACACGTGAACACATCGGGAGGCGTTATCACTGCCGCGACGATGGCTATAACAATCACAGCATGTCGCCGATAATGCGTCATGAAGTCCGCTGTAAGTATCCCCAACTTAGCGAGGAAGAACGACAATACTGGGATTTGGAACACTAAACCCATGAGGAGGGTAAGTGTTACGAACGTAGAGATGTAGGAAGACAGGTTGATTTGGTTCACCACCTCAGCAGCCACCTGATATGTTCCCAGAAAGCGCAGCGCAAAAGGAAACAGGACATAGTAGCTCATCAACACTCCCAACATAAACAACACGAATACAGACAACACGACAGATACCGAATACCGCCTCTCGTTCTCGTACAGTGCAGGAGCTATGAACCGGTAAAGCTCCACCACCACATACGGCGAGGCGAACAGCAGGGACAGGTAAAGCGATGTGGAGACATGTGTCATGAACTGGCTTGACAAATCGGTGTTGATGAGTTGTATGCTATATGGCTCGAAATGGAAGTCAACCCCCACAAGGGCAGCCAAAGACTCTATGGCCCTGTAAGTGCAGAACCCACTGTTACCTGGTGCAAGCAGCAATCGGAAGGTGGTGTCCTTGGCACAAAAGATGGCAACACACAACACTGCCACAACTGCAATAATGCGGAAGAGCATCTTGCGGAATACCTCAAGATGCTCTCCTAATGTCATCTGCACAGTAAGGTCTTTCGACCCTGTATCACTCTTTTCCGCCATCTTGCAGCTGTCGATCTTCTTTCCTGTCACCATTGCCGGCGGTCTCTTGGTCTTGCGCTTGTTCCGGAGTTTTGCCATTAGACTCGTTCACTCCTTCCTTGAAGGCCTTCACGCCCTGTCCAAGACCACGCATCATCTCAGGAAGTTTCTTGCCTCCAAAAAGAAGTAACACCAAAGCCCCGATAAGCAAAAGTTCGGATGTCCCGATAAACAAAGGTTCTGTTATCATGTCAGTTTCCTCCCACTAAAAGATTTCACATGTATCGAAGTTTATCTCCCAGTTGCCGTCTTCAACGCTCTCCCATTGGTATTTGGCAGACATCCTGTCCCACCAAGACTGGAACTTCGTGCCAGTCTCGCCGAGGTCTTTGACCAACTTCTCATAGAGGGTCTCATTGTCGGCAGTAACAATCTTTGCCAACTCGTTCAAACCGTTGCGGCGTTCAAACAAAGCCAGTATCTCTTCTTTTTCTTCGGGCGATACCTGCCCCACTAATTTTCTTGTTGCCATATTTCTTTGAATTGATTTTTTACCATTCCTTTCTCACGTCAAACGGATCAAGGTAGTTTATCTCGCTGATTTCATTCTTCTCCGGCAGGAACGTGCCGTGCCTTCTGATTGCCTGTAACAAATCCCTGCTGGCATTGCGTTCCAGATGTGCCACGACACACTGCTCGTGACTCGGGATATTCACCTCCAGCGTCGTCTTGCGATTGAGCCAGATGCAGCGTTTACACTGATAGGCATCACAGTTGTGGCACAGCGGAGCATGGTCAAGACGATAGAGCTGCCTGTTCTCGATGTCAAGTCCCGAAACGACATCGCCGATAGAAAAACCGTCTTCTGACAGATAAAACGCGGGACAGAGGTAGAACTTACCGTCCGGAGCAAGCGTAATACAACTGTCACCCGCGCTACAGTTGTTCATCTTGTCGAGCATCATGCGGTCAGTAAGCAGATTCAACTGTACGGACTTGCCCTGTACATATACTCGCTCCACCTCTTTGGCCAACTTGTCGAGGGTCACCTTGTAGGTGTCGAAGTCCGCATCCGTAAAAGACTCCACATCAGTAATCACGACATTCAACCGTTCCACCTTATATAATATAGGAAGTAGTGACTCCACACCGGTAAAGAGCGATTGCTTGCCTATGCGCAGTATGTAAACCGTTTCCTTTGAGAAATCAGCGACACCTGCCAGCGTCTCCAAATCATCGAACACCACAACTGCCGCAGCATTGTCCCCACATGCGGACTGTTTTATCTTGATATGGTCAACGCTGTCTATTACATCTTCGTACTCTTCTGACAGCGAATAGGTCGGGTATACGAATTGTATATTCAGGTTCTCCTTCATGGCGTATAATATGCCCGACTTCAACGTGTCCAGCGGCATCAGCCTCCGTGCATTGCACAGATTGCCGTAGTGACAGAACGAGACCGAAGTGTCATCCAGCAATATCACCAAGTACTGTATCATTGTCCACCTCCTTTCTCCAGTTTACGGAAGAGCTTGTTCCAATAGTAGTTGTTGGCACGCACCCTTGCCTTGTGCATCTTGCAGATAGCCGTGGCGCGCTGATAGATGGTAGGCGTGTCTGCCGCATCGTAGTTCTCGCCTTGACACCAGGCGCAGCCTTCCGCCACCTCGCAGTCAACACACTCTTGGGTAGACTGTGTGCAGCGGTCGAGTGTCAGGAAAGGGCGCAGTCGGTTCTTGTTGATGCCGTCATGAATGTTGCCTATGACCCATGCCTTCTTACTGCGCAATGAGTATTGTGCGAAACGTGTACACGGATAGAAATTCCCTTGTGCGTCTATTGCCAACATTTTGCCCGCGCCACACCAGTTGCCGTTCTGAAGCGTGCAATCCATCGGCTTGCCCATGCGCTCATTGAAAAACGAGCAGGCGTAGTCCTCATAATAGCCACCGTCTATGATGGCGTCTGCAAGGGACATGAGCTGTTCCTCAAAGAGCGCATCATCACCTTCTGCCCATACATCCTCAAACACGCAGTTGATATTCACCTCGTGGATACCAAGACTATAAAGGTGGAGTACACTCTCCTTGATGTAAGGGATGTCCGCACTGCTGATTGTCACTTTCGTGCCTCCACCTGGGAACTGCTCCAACCATAGCGGAATGTTCTTCACCACATCGTCATAAGAACCTCGTTCTTCTTCCGGTTTCGGCTGAATACCCTGCTCCATCTCCTTGGTCTTCCAAATGCGGTTAAGGTCGTGCTTCCTCTTCGTGCCGTCGATAGTGATACCGATTGACAGGTGGTTTATGTTCTTCTTGATGAACCGCTGTACCTTCTCTGAACCGTAATTGATACCGTTCGTGGAGAAAGAGAAGCGGTATGAGTTGAACCAGTGGTGGTTTCTCCGATACATCTCCACCTTGAGATAATCACATATCTGCTCTATCAAGTCTATTTCAAGAAACGGTTCACCGCCGATAAAATCCCATACAACGCTCGATTCGGGGAAATCCTCCTCGTGGTCGAGAATATAGTCAATGGCTGCCTTTGCCACCTCCCAGGACATCTGCTCTTTCGAGTTCTTTCCCACGAGGTAGCAATACTTGCAAGCCAGTTGGCAGTCCTTGGTCACGATAAACGTGATGTTCTTTGCCGTGCCGGACTGCCAAGAGCGTAGAGTTTTCACCATCAGAGAAATGTAATTAGAAACGGCTCATGCTGCTGCAACCATAGCTGCAACGACCTTGACAAGAACCTTTGCAAGTGTTTTGACAAGAATAAGAACATGCTCCACCACATGCTCCGCTACATCCACCGGAACAAGTTCCCCTACATGTATTGCTGCAACCATAACTGCAACTGTAACTGCAATCAGAAGCCCCTTCTACCGCCTTTACGATACCAGGAGTACCGAGCAATGTAATTGCACCTAAAACAGGTAACACTCCTTTTGCCGCCTTCTTGAAAAAGTCTCTACGTGACTGAAGGCCCTCGTTTTTGTTCTCTTTTTCCATATTACTTGGTATAAAGATGTCATCCGGCTCCATAGATGACCAAATAGTTAACTTGTTGAATACACATAATAAAAAACGTGGAGCCGTTATGTCACTCGTTCCACGTCCAGAAGGCCTTCGCATTGCCCGACAAGTCGAAACGAGCAACGGAAAGCCCCACGCTGATGTATATATGAGCCTTCCTTTGGTCAAATCACCGCCCGAAAAAGCGGAGTTGAGCCGTAAAAAGGTGGCATACAATACACCCACTGGAGCGTTCCTGTTGCTTTGTTTTTGACTTGTCCATGGTGAAGTGCGAAGTTCTCTGAACGTCAAAATCAAAGCGCACAAAAACGCCTTTATCATATGTATGTCTCGCCCAGCCTTGACTTTGCAAGTCTTAGCAAGGCTCCAGACGCTGCAAAGGTATAACAATTTTTTCAAACAAAACAAGAAAAATGAAACAAAATGACGAGATGGGTGATTTTTTCGGTTCTTCCGCTTTTCGGGTTGGTAAGACAGTCCATGGCAACTACTGAACTGCTCTTAGTTTTGAGTATCAGTGGTTCATTCAGGACATGTGCGCCCCGAAGGGGCAGACTGCTCCTAGCCCAGGGCAAGCGAAGCGGCACCCTGGGTATGTATGTAGTGTGGAATGACGCTCTGTAAGAGCAAAAGCATAATTCATTCAGAATATGTGTATTAAAGCTTTTGCTCTTACAGAGCGCACGTCCATTTGTGCCTATTACCCAGGGTGTCGCTTCGCTT
>CAVFZF010000046.1:0-4438 GCA_963627025.1 Bifidobacteriaceae bacterium
GGGAGAAACTCGGCGAGTACAAGGCGGAGGTGGACTTGACACCCTATGCGAAGAAGAGCGAGGCGGTAGGCTCGCTGAAATATGAAACTACCTATAGTGGAGGAATCCTTTACTATAAGGACGTTAACGGTAATACTATTAATGATGTAGGTATTCCAAATGCGTCATCTACTGAACCTGGATTAATGGCAGCGAGCGAACGGAAAAAACTTGATAGTATTGAAGACAATGCCAACAACTATACTCTTCCTGCTGCCACTGATACGACTATGGGAGGTGTCAAACTGTATGGTGCAACGACTGTTGCAACAGACACCACTGACGGTGGTTATGATGTAAAGACAACAAATGCGCTTATCGGTGCCGCTCCTTTCAAGAACACTATTGGCAATACTGCCACCGACTACAATGATAGAGAGAGTACTACGAACGATGCCACTTTCATCAATCAGCCTAACGGTAAAGGTGTCACATCTTCTATCCAAGTTAAAGGTAGCGGTACAGTAAAAGTGTCATCTGCCAATCATGTGATTACTATACAAGATACGGCATTTACGGGTGCAGTGGGCGGTTCTGGTACTACTTCTGACGGTACGGCCGGTTATGTTCCTGCTCCCAAGAAGGCTCAATATCACAATTATCTTCGTGGTGACGGAACGTGGGCAAGTGCTCCTGTAACAATATGGGGTACATCTGCGACTGATGCTGCTGGCAGCGGTTCTCTTTCTGGTACTGCTTATCTCAATACGGTCATAGACAAGGGGACGAGCGGTTCTGTAATCAATTCCTGTGCTATAACAGCGGGTAATAATATGTCTATTATAGGTCTGACTTCAGGTGGTATCACTATTGGTACGACTGCTACTGCTGACAGTGCTCTTACCAATGCTGAAATAGACGCTGCCATTGCTTAACGTAATCGTGTCCCGGGGGTGAGTGCCCTCGGGACTATCCATTAACTTAAAGAAAAACTTGATATTATGGCAAAGTATTTGGACGCAAACGGAGTGAAGTATCTCTGGAGCAAAATCAAGGACAATTTCTGGTCGAAGAGCGACCTTGACACCACTTTCGTGGAGGTGGTGGACAACCTGCCCACTGAGGGGATAAAGAGATGTCTTTATCTCAAGGCAACTGCGGTGGAGGGTGACAACAACAAGTATGAGGAGTATATCTATATCGGTGACCTTCCCATAAGCGAAACCAACCCCTATGACGCAACCAAGTGGGAGAAACTCGGCGAGTACAAGGCGGAGGTGGACTTGACACCCTATGCGAAGAAAACGGAGTTGGCTTGGACTAAGGACGGCAATGGTATAGTGTATGGAAGTAAAAAACTTTCTTCTGATGTTCTTGGTGACCACGCCGTTGTCTGTGGTGATGGTGTCCAGGCGTTAGGCAAATATTCCATTGCAGAAGGAAGAGGAAGCACAGCCGACGGAGACTATTCCCATGCAGAAGGAAGCGGTGATGCCAACGGAGACTATTCTCATGCAGAAGGAAGCGGTAAAGCCAACGGAGACAGGTCTCATGCTGAGGGTCTTAAAACCATTGCCGATGCTGATTACTCTCACGCAGAGGGTAGATATAATGTAGCAAATGAAAATGCCCTTCATAGTAGAGGTGTAGGATATTGGGACACTTCAGCATACGAGTACAAAAAGATAAACTCCGAGTATACTTACTATAATCCCAATGACGCTACTGACGCAAAGAACGGCAACATCTATTTCCTTGGCGTCGGTGGTTATGACGGAATGAGTACTGATGCTACCACTTATAGCAGTGTGCAAGAGGTTATCAATAACCTGCAAGGTTCTGTTTTGGGTTCTGCGGAGGTTGATGCGAGAGACAATAGACTGGACATTGCTCTTTATGACAGCAATGAAGAACCCAACGCTCTTGCGGAGGTTTCTCTGCCAATGGCTACTGATACGACACTTGGTGTGGTCAAACTCGCTGACACTTCCCAAGGTGTATCTGTGGACGACAAAGGAGTGATGACTGCAAGCGACTATGTCAACGCCATAGTGTATTCGCAAGTCGGTTCTGGTGTCGTTACGGCAGAAGCCAGTGATGTCAATATTGCCCTCTACGGCCTTGCCCACAAAGAGGGTGAGAAACTGTGTAATTTCACTCTTCCTGCTGCAAGTGCCACTGCAAGCGGTGTGATGACCGCTGCGATGTATGCGGCTTTGCCTGTAGAGGGTGCTCTTTCCAATGATGAAATAGACGCTGCCATTGCTTGACGTAATCGTGTCCCGGGGGTGAGTGCCCTCGGGACTATCCATTAACTTAAAGAAAACTTGATATTATGGCTAAATATTTGGACGCAACGGGTGTCACTTACCTGTGGAGCAAGATAAAGAGTTATATTGCCGGTGTCAGTGCTTGGACTAAGGACGGTACTGATGATGCACCGGGTGCAGTATTCGGTAATAGAAAGACTGGGACTACTGTCGGGCAATACAGTGTGATTAATGGTTATGAGTGTCAGGCATACGGTAAATATCCTCATGCTGAAGGCATTCTTTGTCAAGCGACTAATGATGCTTGTCATGCAGAAGGCTCCAATTGCAAATCAAGTGGTGGCGCAAGTCATGCTGAAGGCTATAACACCGTAGCATCTGGAACTGCGGCTCATGCCGAGGGAAACGGCACCGTAGCATCTGGAACTGCGGCTCATGCCGAGGGAAAGGAATCAACAGCAGGAAAACAATATTCTCATTCTGAAGGATATGGAACGAAGACGAGCGGTTCATATTCCCATGCTGAGGGACGATATAATGTAGACAATGCCAATGCTCTTCACAGTCGTGGCGTGGGAACAAGCGATACTGCACGCAAGAACTCGGAGTACACTTATTTCAACGCATCAAACGCATCTGACGCGAACAACGGCAACATCTATTTCCTCGGTGTGGGCGGGTATGACGGAATGAGTACCGACATAACCGCTTATAAAAGTGTACAGGCGGTCATTGCAGATTTTGAACAAAGAATCGCTGCCCTTGAAACCAAAATTGCCACTTATGAATCTACCAACAGTTAAATTATGATAGACAACAAATTTGCATATTTTGAACATCTGAACGATATGTTCAAACTTGGGGTCTCGGCAAATGCCGCGAACACCCAACTTTATGACATAGACCACCAATATAAGCCTATAGATGGCACACCCACGATACCGTATGACACAATATGCTATATACAGAGTGTTAACTGTACGTTTACCCACGGGCATTTTATAGGACTCAGTTATCCGCTTAGACTCAGGCAACTAATCGATACGGTTAAACTTCCAAAGAGCGTTACGATAGATGGTACTGTGATAGATTATTGTGAACTGTCTATAAATAATACTGGAAGATACCAATTTGTATTGGAAGGCGACCTTGACAAAAAAGAAACGTCTCCATATAATATGTATCTGTTCTATAAAAAATTGGATAATGACAGTATTGTCCGGGCTGAACGTGAAAGTTATGTTTTGGGAATAAAGAACTTTAATACTCTTGACCACAAGTTTTATTTAGGAGTAAGCAATAGAACACAAGATATTGATGGTGTCAAGATTTACAGGATTTATAAAACCAATGGCATTGAAGAACCAAGGAGTAAACCGTATCAAATGGTATTGCATAAAGCCATTCCTTTACGCTATAAACCTAATATGTGTTATTATTCCAAAAGGTTTGTATATGAAAGCGCTTATAAGGAATATGGAACTTTGGATGTAAGCGGTATTATTTGTCTGGATAAATACAGTGTAAGATATAATGTGGATTGTACACAAAAACCATTTAACTTAAGTTATGCAGCAGGTACTGAAAGACCCAAAAAGGCAAATCCAATCAAAAACAAGTATTTTGATTTAACTAATGTCGGTGTTGTATGCAATGCTCCAATACTTAACTTGGGGAATAGTTATGGTTCTGTTGGAGAACTTCTTAAAGATACTGGAAATAATATAGTCCAATATTTTGTAAAACGTAGAGCCAGACGCAAATTCAACAGTAGCACCATGAAATTTGAAAGAATAACAGATAGTAATAAAACTGTAAGCGGCTCTTGGATTACTGTGTTTAAGGAAGATAATACAATTAAATTTAAAGTCGGACACGCATCCTATATTAGGGTTATAAGAAGATACAGAGGTTACCGTTCAAGCAATGCTATGGTTTACAGAAATACAAGATTTACCATACAAGGTGAGAAAACACAAAGACTTGTACGAATACAATAACAGCCCACCTGTGTTTTTTCGCATAGGAACCCCAACGCAAAACGGAAGGAAGGCTGATTATAGTGTTGCAAAGATAGACATTCTTTTACATATATGCAAGCATTCAACATTTTATTTATGTCAAAATTCAAACAGTATGCCTAAAAACAATGATTCAACCGCTATGGGAAAGATTGCGGACTGGCTTGT
>CAVFZF010000047.1:0-4334 GCA_963627025.1 Bifidobacteriaceae bacterium
TTGCCAAATTAGCTTTTGCCCCTACCAACAACAAGAACCTGTGGCTCAAGACCGTCACCTGCTTCACTGTCAATGGCAAGCATCCCCACAAAGGAAGTCTGTCAACGGGAAGCTCTTTGCTTGAAAGAACAGGCGCATTGGAGAGCTACGATGCTGTCCTTACCTCCATTTGTAAAGCATACAACACGGAAGCAAACTGTTGTGCCGCAGACATCGACGGCATGACCATGTATAATTATAAAAAATAAAAACAATGAGTAGAACAAACCCTTTGCTCATCTCTCTTTTTGAAGGTGAGTGAGCTGGAGAATGTACAGATTGTGCATCCCTATGTAGGAATTGACGGACTTCTCCGTCTTGTTTCAACAGCACGCGAGCAGTACCTCGACGAGGTGGTCGTCCAGATGAAAACCTATCGTCGTTATTGCGACGATTTGCTGAGTTCCATCAACCATCACGATGCCCTGGATGCTTACAGTAAGAATGAGCACGCAAAGAATGTGCAGATTCTTACAGAATTGTTGCGAAAGCATCAGGCATTCGTGAAGCATTATTTTCTCTGCGACCGCTTCTCCGACGAAACTGTCAGAGAGATGCTGCAGCGATTCAATCAAGGCGACTTGACTGTCCCTAAAATTGGTACAGGCCAATCGCCTTCTACATCCGACAACACCGCCGAACAGAATTCTGGCGGTATTTCTTCACGTCACTATATTCCATCAGATATTGTCAGCCTCATTGTCCATTGTGCCAATGAGGCTGATTTGTTTGTGGAGAAATTGACAGCAGAACACTTCACTTCTTATTCTGGCGGCACACTTGCTACCCCACTCCAAGCCCGAAGCAACGTGGAGACGGTAGAGTTCTTCGACTATCTCGCAAGCAAAGGCATGATCCAATCCAATTGGCAACATGTCATAGACCGTGACAAGCTCATCATGAGTTCTTCAGGCCGCCGGCTTCTCACCAAGAGCGTCATGTCTTCCACCTTGTGCCGCATTAACGGCAAACCTGCCACTTGTAGGATATTGCGCATCATGAGCATCGTGGACAGGTATATAGAGGAACATAAAGTCAAGCGTTTCCAATAAAGGAATATGCGTTTGTTGAGAATGGTGTTGAGACCAGTGCTTAGGCTTGACAACCAGTTGCTTTTATCTATAAAACGCCCTGTAATTTTGCCCTCCGTAACCGGTTGCTACGGAGGGCATCGTTGTCTCTCCATCATTGTATAACATAAAACATCACATAATATGAGACAAAAGAAGAGACAAAACTTCATCTGTCTGTCACCCGATACGGTGAACAGAATTGAGGAATCATTGACGCTTATAGCAGACGAAGACCTGCCACGTCGCATCAGCGTCATAGAGGAGCAACTGAAGGCACTGAAGAGCATTGATGAAATGGCATCACGCCTGGAGACGGTCGAAAGTTCAGTATGGATGAACAAGGAAATCCTGACCACATCTGAAGCAGCCATGTATCTTGGATTCAAGATAGGCTACCTCTACAAGCTGACATCCGAGAACAAAATCCCATTCTACAAGCCGAATGGCGGATGCATCTACTTCTGCAAACAGGAACTGGTGGATTGGGCAAAGTCCAACCCCATATTTCCAGTAAAGTCCAATTCTAATTTGAAAAGTATATGAACAAGAGAGAACTTACGGCCTATCTTGAACGAATCGAGTCCGCAAAGGACTTCGTGGAAAGCCCCGAATATAAGACCCTGCATCAAGAAGCGGTTGACACTTGCTCCTTCTTGGAGCGTTTCGGAACAATGGCAGAAGTGATCAACCATTTGCGCATGCTTGAAGAGCGCGTCTATATCATCAAGGAGTATCTTACGCTTGACGAAGTTGCCAAATACCTTCAGGTAAGCAAACACACCGTCTACAAACTCACATCTGCCAATGAGATAACGTTCTACAAACCGAACGGCAAGATGATATTCGTCCGCAGAAAGGATTTGGAGGAATGGATCGGACGTACACCGTACCGCTCAAACTTTGAGTTGCAACGTCAAGCCGACCTGCTTGCCTACCAGATGGAGAAAGACCACATCCGGTCTTCTGCCGCCAAGAAGAAAGGAGGTGAGAAATGAACGATATTGCCGACCTTTTCAACAACAAGCGCATCGACAAGGTGCGCTACGACTCGCTTTTGAAGCATTTCAAACTGTCGGTCACAGAAAAGTATGAGTTTCCCCCTGAAATCGTCAAAGTGGATGGCACCACCATTGCCACCATCGGGAATTTCAGTGCATCTACGGGTAAGCCCAAAAGCAAGAAGACATTCAACGTTTCTGCTATAGTGGCTGCAGCCTTGTCTGGAAAGGAGGTACTCCGTTATACGGCAAAATTGCCTCCCAACAAATGCCGGGTTCTCTATATTGATACCGAACAGAGCAAGTGTCACTGTCATAAGGTTCTTGAACGCATCCTTCATTTGGCGGGAATGCCGACGAATAAGGAGTGCGAGTTGATCGACTTTTTCGTGCTTCGCGAGTACAGTCCAGACCAACGACGTGACATCATCAACTGGGCTCTGCATGAGGAACGCCATTACGGATTGGTTGTGATAGACGGCATCCGTGACCTTATCCGTGACATCAACAGTCCAAGCGAGTCGCTCGACATCATCAATGAGTTGATGCGTTGGTCCAGCTACTATGAGTTGCATATCCATACTGTTCTACACCTCAACAAAGGTGACGACAACACCCGTGGCCATATCGGTACGGAATTGAACAACAAGGCGGAGACTGTACTGCAAATCTCGAAGTGCGTGGAGAACGGGAATATCAGTGAAGTGAAGGCCATGCACATCCGTGACAAGGAGTTCGCTCCCTTCGCCTTTCAGATTGGAACAGATGCCCTGCCGTATCTCGTGGAGAACCATGAATTCAAACTGAGCAAACGTGAACGTTCCGCTCCTCTTACTTCTCTCAACGAGGAGCAACATCGCCAAGCTTTACAAATTGCGTTTGGAGAAACGGACAACTTGGGCTACCAACAGCTTATCGATGGTCTTCGCAAGGGGTATCAGGAGATTGGTTACACCCGGGGACGCAACACGATGGTAAACCTTGCGAAGTTCCTGCTTCAACAGAATGCCATCATCAAAAATGACAAGCAGTACTCTTACAATCCCGGTTTTACTATCCAAAATCAGGTTTAGTTTGGTTCGGGTATATATAAGGTAGATACGCACTAAACCCATTTTATGACATATCAATCATGACAATAGCAGAAGCAAAACAGATTAGAATCGTAGACTGGCTCTCCTCACATGGTTACACCGCCGTCAAAGTGAGAGGCGCGGCACATTGGTATTACTCGCCGTTCCGTAACGAGTCAACTCCTTCGTTCAAGGTAGATGACTACAAGAACGAATGGTATGATTTCGGGACGGCACAAGGCGGTGACATCATAGACCTGTGCCAGTTGATATACAGGTTGAACAGTATTTCGGAGGCGTTGGGTAAACTCACAGACAAGTGTGACATAACTTCCATGAGGGTGAATCCGAACACGCAGTTGTACAAGTCAATCCAACAGACGATGACGGATATAGAAATCCTGCCCTTGCAACATCATGCCCTTCTCTCCTATCTCCGCTCTCGGGGTGTGGATATTGAAATAGGACAAATGTACTGCCATGAGGTGCATTATTCTTATTTCAAGAAACGGTATTTTGCCATTGCTTTTCAGAACAAGTCTGGTGGCTTTGAAGTCCGCAATGCTTATTTTAAGGGGTGCATCTATCATAAGGATATTAGTGTACTGCCCCATTCCCATGGTGTGTTCCAGAAGGCTTGTTGCATATTCGAGGGGTTCATGGACTTCCTTTCATACCTGACAATGGCCAAGCAAGGTACTGATTATAGAATGGCATTGGATGAACCATGTGACAACATAGTCCTCAATTCGGTAAGCAACCTGAAGAAGTGCTATTCCCTGTTGGACACCTACCGGACCATCCATTGTTTTCTTGACAATGACACAGCTGGACAATGCGCTGTGGATTCGATAAAATCCATCTATGAGATGAAGACGATAGACGAATCTTTCCGTTATGCGGATTACATTGATGTGAATGACTATTTGTTGAACAAAAAGCGATAACCTTTTGTATAACTTCTGGTTATACCAATCGTTAAACCTTTGCTTTAACCAAAGGAAATACTTTTGTAGAGATTGCAGCTTGTATTCCTTACCGGCTGCAATCTTTCTTTTTCTCCCACTCCGTTCATCCCTTTCTACAAGCTATTCTTTCTGTCCACACCTGCTGTCGGGCTGCTTGACGAAATTGTGTTGCAAAGGTACATG
>CAVFZF010000048.1:0-4324 GCA_963627025.1 Bifidobacteriaceae bacterium
CTCAAGGACTCCACCACATATATTATATATGTACCCGACTCGGTGGTCGACACCTACAGGACCAAGTGGGCTGCCGTGGCAGACCACATCAACGGCGTCAGCGGGCGCGGCACCCTCAAGGTGGTGAAACTCGACAAGCCCGGCACGCTGGCGGAGAAACTGGGCCTTAATTACGTATATACGGAGAACCTGTTCCTTGACAACCACCTCTACGGAAACTACGCCCAGTACGACTCGCTGCGCATTATCGGTCCCATAGACGGCCGTGACGTCGGCGTAATCCGCTATATGGGCGGCCGCGACGTGGAGGACTGCGACCCGACAGTCGGTCATCTGAAGTACCTTGACCTGTATGAGGCGGAACTGAAGTCGGAGGGCGCGTACACCTACAACCGCGGTTCCTACGAGACAAAGTTCTGGCAGGACCACCGCAACAACAAGATAGAGGACGACAACTCCGTTGACGAGTTCATGTTCTTCGGCCTTGACAAACTCGAGACCCTCATCCTTCCCAAGACGGCGACGATAATCAAGAAGCATGCCATGCGTGGCTGTACCAACCTGAAATATCTGGTTATCGGTGACAACATGGCCGAGATAGAGAGAGATGTTGCGGGCGAGACCAACAACAAGGTGGCATTGGTAATGTTGTCTGATAAGGTTCCAGACGTTGATTACAGAGCATTCGCCCTCAAGGAAACTATCGATATGCTGGGTGCGGCTGGTATCTATAACCAGACCAATCAAGATGAAATAAGGTTCAGTGCTATCATTGTCCCCGGCAAATCTATAGACAAATATGCTTCAACATCCGCTCTTACGCTTGCGAGTGACAGTTTGATTGCCAACTTCGAGGACGAAGGACTTGTGGAGGCTTTGAAGAAAGCACACATTTTCTCTGTGGTAGACTTGATGACTACCCGTAACATCAAGGGAATGGTATACAACAATTCGAATATACGCAAGTTCAATGAACTGTACTACTCTTCGGTAACCGAGCTCGGAGACAGCACACTGACCGATATGGATAATCTGAAGGAGGTCACACTTCCTATAGCACTGAGGAAGATTACCAAGAAAGCCTTCGATGCATGCTATTCTCTCAAGAACATCTATGCCTTCGGATTGTTCATCCCGCAACTGGAAGAAGATGCGTTCATACGCATACCTGAAGACTTTATAGTATGGGTTCCCGAGGGTACGGAAGATGCTTACCGCAAGGCATGGTATCAGTACAAAGACCACATCCAGGGTTACCGCTCGGCACGTGTTGACATACGCGAGATAACACTGACCGAGCCCAACACGTTGGCAGACTCTCTGCAGGCGAAGATTACCATGAAGGACAATATGGTAATTGCCGTCGGAGGCAACCTCTCCGACATCCGCGGACTGAAGATCAACGGTCCTATCGGTGGCAAAGACATCGCCTTGATACGCTATTTGGGCGGTCGTGAGCCTGATTGGAACGATCATGTGTACACTACCGCACTCAGATATCTGGATCTCTATGATGCACAGATCAAGGCAGATGACTACTACTATACTCTGCGCGGGATTAACCGCAAGATAGAGAATGACAACGAAGTGCCAATGGATATGTTGTGGGCATGTGACAACCTTGAGACGGTGATTCTTCCGCGCACAGCCACCAAACTGTGTTACGAGGCTTGCTACGACATGTACTCGCTGAAGACACTGGTAATAGGTGACAACACTACCTATATCGATGACGATGCTCTGGGTGAGTGCCGCAATCTGCAGCAGATAATCTTCCTCTGCTCAAGCAAGCCTGAGTTTGACAGTGACGCCTTCACCGACGTAACAGGCAACGATGACCGCAAGGTACAGACGATGTATGTTCGGCAGAACATGGTACAGGCATTCTCTAACGATAAAGAGTGCCGCGACCACGCCAACAACATTACCACCGGCTTTGAGGACATCAACCAGTTCCGTGCATACGGATGCAAGGCTATCGGATCAGAAGACGACCTGGCGAGCGTTACAAAACTTGACGGATGGTTCGACAATTTCCCGGGTATCACCAAACTTGACAATCTTGACAGAACCAGGATTACAAGCATCGGCAAGAACATTGTGGGTAATCTCAAGAACCTGCAGCAGTTGGCTCTCCCTGTCACACTCACGACTATAGAGAAGGATGCCTTCAAGGAGAATGCCGACCTGCACTGGATAGACCTCTCTGACTGCGATTCGCTGAAGAGCAGCCTCGATACTCTCGGAATAGGCAAGGACGTTCTCGTCTATATGCCCGAGTCGTTCAGCAGCACTGCAACCAACCGGGTTACAGGCAAGGCAGGCTCACTGCGTTGCGAGAACTACTATCTGTCCGACAAGTTCGGCTACGACGTGCCCAAGGCATTCACCGCTGCAAAGGTCACCTTCGGCAGGGAGTTCAAGCCTTACACCTACAGTTCTATCACCTTGCCGTTTGATGTAGACCTCTCTGACATGACAGCCAAGTTCAAGGGCTACGCCGTTGACAAGACCAATACCAAGAGCGGAGAGATACATTTCACTCCTACAACAACGATGAAGGCCAACACTCCTTATGTGGTACGTGCCAAGACCGATGTTATGGAGATAGAGGGTGATGTGTCTATACCGGTAACTCCATCGCGCCTTGAGGTGATTAATGCTACCGACTACTCCCTGTTCGGCAATCTGCAGGCTCTAAGTGCAGAGGACGCCAGCGGCAAGATGATGGCTATGGAATTGGGCACACACTTGTGGAACAAGAGTGCGCAACAGCCCTACACGGCTTATGCAATGGCTAACAGCGCTACTGCGTCTACCAAAGATGTCAAGAGTGTGTTCTCTGACTGCAACTGCTACTATTATCTGGGCGACGAGAAGTATATGCTCGACGGTGCAAACACCGAGGAAGACCCGCTGTTCTGTGCCGAGTTCAAGCCGGCAGACGGACTTGACTTCCGTAGTGAGTGGGATTTCGCAGCCGACTCCGCCACCTACAGCCGTGAGATGACCACCACATGGGGTACACTCTGTCTGCCTTACAACTATGAGGCGGATGGCAACGAGACCTGCGAGTTCTACGAGATGAAGGACAAGTCTGACAACAGCGTCACGCTCACCAAACTGAAGGGCACTGTCGAGGCCGGCCGTCCTGTCGTGGTTCGCCGCCGCGACGGTGTGGAGACAGTGGTCATCAGTGCCAGCGATGATGTGAAAGTCGTGAAGGAAGCCGCAGAAGACGCTCACTTGGCAGGCTCGTTCTCACAGGTAGTAGTGCCGAGTGGAACCTACATCATCAACAATGACAAGTTCTGGCTTGTGGGCAGCCCAGCCGTCAGCAAGGCCAAGGTGAACGCTTACCGCAGTTACATCTCCGCATCGCTGGGAGCCAAGGCTACAACCCTCAGCATCACCACCGATGATGAGACCACCGCAATCGACGAACTCAACAACATGGAGGACGGCAATGCCGAATACTATGACGCTGAGGGACGCCGCCTTGACGGTCTGCAGCGAGGTCTGAACATCGTGAAGAACGGCAACCGCACGATAAAAGTAGTGATACAATAATTTGGAAAGAAACTATAAGAATATGACAGAAATGGGAAAGAAACAGTACACGGCACCGCTGTCAGACGTGATAATGGTCGGCACAATGGGGCTTGTCTGCAGGTCAGCAGTGCTTCCCCCCGGAGGTGATGACGAAGAGAACATTGACATATGGTCTCCCACCAACCCTGACACCGACGACTCTCCAAAGAAAGATGACGACGGTTACAGTTACGGAGACTGACCGAATCCACACCAAAGAGACAGCGCAGCGGAAGGCATTCCACTGCGCTGTCTCCGTATATTACGGCCTTTCTTCAAACCTATGACTACTTTCTTCTGATTTCAAACCTCCGTTTTCTAACCCCTAACCACAGTTTTCCCAACTCTAAACCGCCGCTTTTGCAGCGGTACATCAGCCGAAGTACGTTCGTACCGCACATGAAGTATGACCGTACATCACATGATGTACAAGCGTCCCTCAACTGATGTGCCGCCACGAAAACACCGTTCTCGCACCGCCAAAGCACAGTTCTTGGACGGCGAAAATACAGTCCTTGCGCCATGAAAGTACGGGCATTGCGCTGCAATAGCACCGCTACGGCACCGGCACTCACGTTTTCCCCCGTTTCAACCTCTTGGTTCTTGCATTTTTGTTAAATTCCGAACGTTTCGGGCAAGACGCTTGCGTATTTTGCGCAAAGGCGTTAATTTTGCACCTTAATACACATAGTGTATTCAACTCCAAACTGTTCAAACACAATGAATACCGATA
>CAVFZF010000049.1:0-3243 GCA_963627025.1 Bifidobacteriaceae bacterium
CAGGGCTTCGGGCCGGATAATTATGCTCTTTTGAGTTTTAGCGGACAGCAATAATAAAATTAAAAGTCTGCTAATTTAAGGTTTAATGTGAAGACTGGGCTTGCCGTACCGTAAGGCCGATATTTCGGTATGCTATATACGGTGCAGACGGACGCAGTGAGGAGAACTAAAACTCCACGACAGTGATACCTGCGCCGCCGAACTGTACATGTTCATCGCGGAAAGAGGTTATATTCGGCACTGTGGCAAGGTACTGGCGGATGAGTTGACGCAGTATTCCGTTGCCCTTGCCGTGCAAGATCCGTACCTGTTGAACACCTACAAGGATGGCATCGTCAATGAAATACATCACGGCATTGAGGGCTTCATCGCCTCTCATACCTCGCACGTCGATTTCGTGGGAGAAGTGTGTGCGGCGCTCGTCTATGGTATTGCGCGTGGTGTGTGATACGCTTATGGTATTCAGTTCGGCGTGTTTTGTTGTCGGTGTGTTATCCTTGTCGACAACCGCTGAGGCTTTCTCAAGCCGTGAAGCCCTCATTTTGGTTTTCATGTCACCGAATATTACTGTAGCCATGTCTCCGTTGAGGCTCTCTATCTTGCCCACAGTTGCCAAACCTTTTATCCTCACATTGTCACCGACTGCGAATTTTTCCTTTTTCTGGGAGTCGCTGTTGATGGTGGAGGAAAGAGCAGCACGGTTGTCTGAACCTGCATTTTTGTGGTCTTTCTCTGCCTTACGCTTCTCGTGACGTTCCTTGCGTGACTTTATCTGTTCTATTTTCTTGGCAATCTTGTCGTCCTCAACCTTGGTGTCAATGCTGTTGACCTCCTCGCGGAAAGCGTTGAGTTCCTCTCGTATCTTGCGTGTAGCCTCTTTCTCTGCCTGTTGTTCGCGTATCTCGCGAATGGCATTCTCTATGCGCCGATTGCTCTCACGCAGCAGTTCCTCGGCCTGTTCTTTCGCCTTGCGCAGGATGGACTTGCGTTCCTGGTCAATGTCGGTGATATTGGTTTCGTAGCGTTCTATGGTGCGCTGCATATCCTTTTCACGCTGATGAATTGTCTGTCGCTTGGACTCCCAGTAGCGTTTGTCGCGCACGATATCCTGCAGATATTTGTCCGACTGGATGTATTCCTGACCCACAATGCGTGCCGCATCGCCAATGACATCTTCCGGAAGCCCGATTTTACGGGCTATCTCTATGGCGAAAGAAGAGCCGGGGCGACCTATCTGAAGTTGGAAAAGGGCGCGCATCTCATGTCTGTCGTAGAGCATGGCACCGTTGACGGCACCCTCATGAGCATCGGCGAAGTGTTTCAGGTTCTGGTAATGTGTGGTGATGACGGCACGCGTGCCTTTCTCCCAAAACTGCTTTAGTACAGCCTCGGCAATCGCTCCTCCTATCTGTGGCTCTGTTCCTGAACCGAACTCATCTATGAGCAGGAGAGACCGTTCCGCCGCTGTCTTCATCATGACCTTCATGTTCCGCAGGTGAGAAGAGTAGGTGGAGAGGTCGTCTTCGATGCTTTGTTCGTCGCCGATATCAATCATTATGTCACGAAAAACACCGCATAAGGAATTTTCCTTCACAGGAATGGGCAGTCCGCATTGGAGCATATACTGTAGCAGTCCTGTGGTTTTGAGGCACACGGATTTTCCTCCGGCGTTGGGACCTGATATTATCAGCAGTCGCCCTTCTGGTTTCAGGGATATGTCAAGCGGTACTATCTTTTTGCCGTGTCGCTGCAATGACATCTGCAAAAGGGGATGTCTCGCCTCAACAAAGTCCATTTGTGGAGCGTCGACCACCTGTGGCACGATAGCCCCGATACGGTCTGCCACCAGAATTTTGGCTCTCAGGAAATCGATGTGGGCAAGAAGCGAGTAGGAAGCGGCTATGTAGCGTATGTCGGGACGGATTGTCTTGGCGAATTCGGTCAGAATCCTAATGGCCTCTTTCTTCTCCGCTGCCTCCAGTTCTCGTATCTTGTTGTTCGCCTCAACCACCTGACTCGGTTCGACAAACGAAGTCTTTCCAGTTGCACTCTCGTCATGTACAATACCTGGAATCTTTCTTTTCAGTGCCGGAGAAACAGGTATTACCAGTCTGCCGTCACGTAATGCGGGACTTGCGTCCTTGTCAACCAGTCCGTCTTGCTGTGCCTGTCGCAGTATGTTGTATAATGTGTGGGACACACTGTTCTCCGCTTGCTTGAGTTCTTTTCTCGTTTCCGCCAGTTTGGGAGAGGCACTGTCGCGCAGTTTGCCTGTTTTGTCGAGAATGCGGTTGATGTCTTCAACAAGTTTTGGGAATGTACTTACCTCTTCGGCAAGCATCTGTAGACACGGATATTTCGCATCGTCTCCCAAAGCAAAAGATTCGGGTACAAGTATCCGCTTGATGCTGTCTATTGTGGCAAGTGAGCGTCCGAGATCAAAGAGTTCAGCCTCTTCGAGATGAGTATGTTCCAGCCGTAGCCTGCCGATGCACTGCCTCATATCGAAAAAATAACTCAAAGGGAAGTCTTCGCGCTCCTCAAGCAACATACGGAGTTCGCGTACTCTGCACAGTTTTTCCTCTATTTCGGTCGCATCGTCCATCATTTGCATATCGTCGACTTTCTCTTCTCCGAGTGTCGACATACAGGCTTCGCGCAGCATAGACCTGATTTCGGAAAAACCTATCTTGTGTTCAAAATTATCGGGATATATCATTCTTGTGGTAAAAATTGCTGTCGGGGGTGGCGTTTCCGCATTTGTCAGTCGGTGACCGCTCCCTTTTTGTGTGGCAAAGTTAGTGAAATTATCGCGCATAACTGTGGTTTTGATACTGAAAAACCACAGTATTCTTGGTGATTGAGTTTAGTGATTGAGAAGATTAGTCAGCATACGAGAAACAATGAGCGGGACAGGGCTGTTCCTCGTCGAATTCGGAAAGCGGCAAGGGCGATGCTCAAACATGCCTTCAAATATTTGCTAATTTTTTTCTTCTCGCCAGTAATCTTTTCCTTAAACGCTACTGTCCACGAAAGTCCTTATATTATCTCTTGGTTACCAGTACGCCTGCGAAGCCGGGTGGGAATATACGCTGACCAAGGCCCTGATAGACCGCTTCAAGAGGAAGACTTTCATCTTCGTGAGCCAGGAAGACAAGGGCAAGCCCATCGGCAAACCCGCCATCCGCCTGAAATACGCCGCCGGGGTGAAGGTCAGGACACAAGGCTTCCGTGCCTACTGCC
>CAVFZF010000050.1:0-3044 GCA_963627025.1 Bifidobacteriaceae bacterium
ATATATGTACCCGACTCGGTGGTTGACACCTACAAGACCAAGTGGTCAGCCGTGGCAGACCACATCAACGGCATCGGCCAGCACCGCGGTCTGGTAGTGGTGAAACTCGACGAAGCCGGAACATTGGCAGAGAAACTGGGTCTCAAATATGAAACTACAGAGAGCATTTTCTCTGACAACCACCTCTACGGCAACTATGCCCAGTACGACTCTCTGCGCATTATCGGTCCTATCGACGGCCGTGACATCGGTGTAATCCGCTATATGGGCGGTCGTGACGTGGAATACTGTGACCCGTCCGCAGGACAACTCAAGTATCTCGACCTCTATGAGGCAGACATCAAGAGTGCGGGCGGTTATTCATACAACAAGGCTCGTCTGATTGACGTGTTCGGATACGACCTGTGGCAGAACAACAAGGTTAACAAGGACAACGAGATATCAGACATGATGTTCTGGGGTCTGGAAAGTCTGGAGACTCTTATCCTTCCGAAGTCTGCCACCCGAATGGAGGTAGGTGCCATAGAGTACTGCAAGAACCTGAAGACGCTTGTGGTGGGTGAAAACATGAACTACCTGCAGGAATACATCTCGCTCAGCACTCCCAAAAAGGTAGCGCTTGTAATGCTGGGCGATACTCCGCCTTCTTATTCGGATTACTATGCCTTCTATCCTGCTACAGGTTACCATGACGACACTAATGTAGGTGCTGACGACAGAAATATCAAGGAGTTCAAGGAAGATGACTCGCGATTTACGGCAGCCATAGTCCCCTACAATTCGTATGACAAATATTCAAGTGTTGCGGCAATAAACCTGTCGTGCGACAGCATCGTACGCAACTTCGAGGACGAGGCACTCTTCAAGGTGATGAAGAAGAACCACATCTTCTCTGTCCTGGATCTGATGAACACCAAGAGCATAAAGGGTCTTGTATACAACAATTGGGACATACGCAAGTTCAATGAACTGTTCTACTCGGGAGTGACAGTACTCGACGACAAGACACTTACCGACATGGCAAACCTGAAGGAAGTGACCTTGCCCTACGGTCTGAAGAAGATTACGAAAGAGGCATTCGACGCTTGTTATTCGCTCAAGACAATCAATGCCTTCTGCATGACCATACCCGAACTGGCAGAAGATGCGTTCCTGCGCTTGCCCGAAGACTTCGTAATATGGGTACCGGAAGGAATGGAGGATGCCTACCGCAAGGCTTGGTCGCAATACAAAGACCACATCCAGGGCTACCGCTCGGCACGCATGGACATCCGCGAGATAACGCTGACAGAACCCAACACGCTGGCGGACTCTCTGAAGGCGACGGTTACCATGGACGGCAACAAGGTTGTGAGAATTGGTGGCGACTTGTCAGACATCGCCGCACTCAAGATTAACGGTCCTATCGGTGGCAAAGATATCGCCCTGATACGCTATATGGGCGGCCGCGAGCCAGACTGGAACGAGCATGTGTACACCACACGTCTGAAGTATCTCGACCTCTACGATGCACAAATCAAGTCTGACAACTATTACTATTCTCTGCGTTGGACCAACCGCCGTATAGAGAACGACAACGAAGTACCAAAGGATATGTTGTGGTGCTGTGATAATCTGGAAACTGTTATCTTGCCACGCACTGCCACAAAGGTATGTTACGAGGCATGCTACGACATGTATTCGCTGAAGAAACTGGTAATTGGCGACAACACCACTTATATCGACGACGATGCCCTGGGCGAGTGCCGCAACCTGGAAGACATCATATTCCTCAGCTCTACCAAGACTACGCTCGACGGCGACGCCTTTACCGACGTGATTGGCAATGACGACCGCAAGGTGCAGCGTATGTTTGTGCCGACACATCTGGTACAAGCTTGTTCCAACGATGCCGAGTACCGAGACCACACCAACCAGATTACCACCGGCTTTGAGGACATCAACCAGTTCCGTGCATACGGCTGCAAGGCTATCGGTACGGAAGACGACCTGGCAAGCGTTACCAAACTTGACGGTTGGTTCGACAAGTTCCCGGGTATCACCAAACTTGACAATCTTGACAGAACCAGGATTACAAGCATCGGCAAGAACATTGTGGGTAATCTCAAGAACCTGCAGCAGTTGGCTCTCCCTGTCACACTCACGACTATAGAGAAGGATGCCTTCAATGAGAATGACGACCTGCACTGGGTAGACCTCTCGGAGTGCGACTCGCTGAAGAGCAGTCTCGATACCCTCGGAATATGCAAGGACGCACTTGTCTACCTGCCGGAGACATTCGCCGGCAGCACCCGGACCAACGTGGTTTCCGGCAAGTCAGGTTCACTGCGCTGCGAGGACTATTACCTGTCCGACAAGTTCGGCTATGACGTGCCCAAGGCGTTCACCGCCGCAAAGGTAACCTTCGGAAGGGAGTTCCGGCCAAGGAGTTGCACCACACTGACACTGCCGTTTACGACGAAGGAAGTGCCAAGCGGATTCAAGTTCTATACTCTCGATACAGACAGTGTCGGAAACGGTGTGATATTCTTCAAACCCGCCACTGACGGCATCGTCTCCACATCGCCTTATGCGGTGAGAGCAAACAAGAAGACACTCATGTTCGAGAGTGAGACCGCAGTGCCGGCCACGCCTTACCGCACCAACACGGTGAAGGGCAACGGTTATGCCATGACCGGAAACCTGCAGCCTGTCACCGCTTCTGAAGCGAAGAACTTGAAGTTGCTGACGATGAACGACACCACATATATGTGGAACATTGCCACAACAGCCAACGACTCCATACTGCCGTTCACTGCCTATACGCAGACCACAAGCACAGAGTCGGCTACAAAAGACGTGCGCAGTCGGTTCACGGATTGCCTGTACCACTATTATGTAGGAAGCACTCCTTATGACATCTATGGCGATGGAACTGACAACGACCCACTCTTTGCCGGCAAAGTAAACCTTGTGGACGGACTTGACTTCAGCACGGAGGCTCCGTTTGCAACCGACATCGCCACCTACAGCCGCACGATGACCTCCACATGGGGTACTCTCTG
>CAVFZF010000051.1:0-2571 GCA_963627025.1 Bifidobacteriaceae bacterium
CAAACTCGAGACCCTCATCCTTCCCAAGACGGCGACGATAATCAAGAAGCATGCCCTCCGTGGCTGCACGAACCTGAAATGCCTTGTCATCGGTGACAACATGGCCGAGATAGAGAACAACGTTGCGGGCGAGACCAACAGCAAGGTGGTGCTGGTAATGCTCTCCGACAGGGTTCCGGAGATGGACTACAAGTCATTTGCGGTGAAAGAGAACATCAGTCTTTACGGCCAGACCGGCATTTATGACCAGAGCAACACCGAAGAGACGAAGTTCAGCACCATTGTCGTCCCCTACAACTCCCTGAACGACTACACCTCGACGACCGGCATCACGGCCGTAGGTGACAGTGTCATCAGCAACATAGAGGACAGGGAACTCGTCAAGGCACTGAAGAAGAAGCACATATTCTCGCCCTTGGACCTGTTGGAAATGTCGGATATCAAGGGCGCGGTATGCGGCAACGACTCCATAGCCAAGTTCAATGAACTGTTCTACACGCCGGTGATGGAACTCGGCGACAGCACCCTGACCGGCATGAAGGGGCTGCGTGAGGTGACACTGCCCTATGCAGTGACAAAGATCACGAAGGATGCGTTCAGGGGATGCTCCTCTCTCGGCACGATATATTCCATGGGGTACTTCATCCCCGAACTGGCTGAAGACGCGCTCAACGACCTTCCCACAGACTTCGTGGTCATGGTGTCGGAGGGCGACGAGGACCTCTACCGCGCCAAGTGGGCACAGTACAAGGACCACATCCAGGGCTACCGCTCGGGACGTACCGCCATTACCAGCGTGACACTCACCGTTCCCAACACCCTTGCAGACTCCCTGCAGGCGAAGATTACCATGAAAAATGACATGGTAATTGCCGTCGGAGGCAACCTCAGTCACATCAAGGGACTGAAGGTAAGCGGCCCGATCGGCGGCAAGGATCTTGCCCTGATACGCTATCTCGGCGGCCGTGAGCCAGACTGGAACAAGCATGTCTACACCACTGGCATGGAGTATCTCGACCTCTATGACGCCGAACTCAAGGCGGACAAGTACGAGTTCATGCTCAAGGGAGACAACCGCAAGATAGAGAAGGACAACGTAGTGCCGAAGGACATGCTGTGGAACTGCGACAACCTGAAGACGGTAATACTGCCGCGCACAGCCACGAAACTCGAATACGAAGCCTGCTACGACATGGCCTCCCTCGAGCGTCTTGTCATCGGCGACAACACCACGGATATAGAGGATGACGCCCTCGGCGACAACAGGAAACTCACAGACATAATCTTCCTGTGCAGCCGCAAGCCTACACTTGACGGCGACGCGTTCACCGACCCCATACAGGGCGCCAACCGCAGGGTGGAGAGAATGTATGTGAGAAAGGAACTTGTCGACGACTATTCGAAGGACAGCGAGTACACGGGACACAGCAACCAGATAACCTCAGTGTTCAGCGACATCAACCAGTTCCGCGCTTTCGGCTGCAAGGCGATAGCCACCAAGGACGACATACCGGGCATCACCAGCATCGAAGGGTGGTTCGGGCAGTTCCCGCAACTGTCAGACCTCAGCCTGCTCGGCAAGAGCAAACTCACCAGTCTGGGCAAGAATGACCTGAGCACGCTGGCAGACCTGAAGACCATATCGCTGCCCTCGACGCTCGGCACGATAGAGAAGGACGCCTTCAGGGAGAACACCGGCCTGCACTGGGTAGACCTCTCGGAGTGCGACTCGCTTAAGAGCGCGGTCGACACACTGGGCGTATGCTCCGGCGCCCTGGTCTATATGCCGAAGACATACGGCGCAACGGGACAGACAAACATCGTCTACGGCACAGGAAGCAAACTCCAGTGCGACGACTACAGGCTCACCGCTGCCCGCGACTACGACGTCCCCAAGGCGTTCACGGCAAAGAAGGTCACCTTGGACCGCGAGTTCGGAAAGGGCAAGTACAGCACACTCACCCTGCCGTTCACCACGACAACGGTACCTGCAGGATTCCGTGCATACGAACTCAACACCGGCAAATACCAGGACGGACAGATGAACTTCAAGGTCACAGACTGCCTGAAGGCCAACATCCCCTATGTAGTGAAGGCTAAGAACACGGCAAACCTGGTGGTGGACGAGGCAGTCACCGTTCCCGTAACGCCTCTGGCCAACACCTCTGTCAACGACCGGAACTACTCGTTGTTCGGCAACCTGCAGGTCATCACGGCAAAGGACGCCCGGGATATGTCCATGCTTGTCATGAACGACAGCACCCGTCTGTGGAACATCGTCAGTGCCGACGCAGAGGCTCTGGAGCCGTTTACCGCATACGTACAGAAGAGAAACGCGGATGTGACGACAACAGACGTGAAGGGCGTGTTCGGCCTGTACCACTACTACTTGGGCGATACGGAGTATGACATCGACGGTTCCGGCTCGGAGGACGATCCTTTCACCTGCGACGAACTCAATGTCAAGGACGGTCTCGACTTCCGTACCGAGAAACCGTTCACGGCAGATTCTGCCACCTACAGCCGCACGATGGCCACCACATGGGGTACACTCTGTCTGCCTTACAACTA
>CAVFZF010000052.1:0-2281 GCA_963627025.1 Bifidobacteriaceae bacterium
CACACATACTATGAATGTTCCAAGTGTGGCAGAAGAAAAGAATATAAAAAACAAAAATAGAGAGGAATAAACTATGACAAGAGAAGAAATCAAAGAATTTCTGCCTATCTTGCAAGCGTTTGCAGAGGGCAAGACAGTGCTAACCCGAGTACCCACAAACAGTGAGGTAGCACCCTTTGAGTGGGTAGAGACACAGGACATACATTGGTATAAGGAACCAAGTTGCTATCGCATAAAACCAGAACCTAAGTATCGCCCTTTCAAGGACGCAGAGGAATGTTGGCAGGAGATGCAAAAACATCAGCCTTTCGGTTGGTTGATGTGTAAGGGACAGCGTTGCCTGATTGTGAGAATGACTGGCGGACAAGGCGTGTTCTGTGAGGACGGCAACGAGAATCTAACCCTTACCGGGTATCTGAAAGACGGTTACACCTTTGCCGACGGAGAACCATTTGGAGTGAAGGAGGAGGAAGTGGAGCAAGGTTAAACTGAACAGCATAAAAACGGAAAATGACAATGGAAACAACGCGAATGATACAGGAACAACACTGGAAGGACTGCGACAGGGTGATTGTCGTGGACACGGAGAACAACGCCTCGGTGCAGGTGGACTTGCTGAAGGAGGCAAGGGAAAAGGAGAGGTTCCATGCCGATGCCCTGCTGTGGGCACTGTGGGTGGACAAGGAGCACCGAAAGAAGGGTGTGGCAAGGAAACTCATGGAGACCGCAGAGCGTGAGGCAAGGGAAAGGGGCTGCAAGACAATCTCCCTGCACTGGGACGACAGGGAGGCGAAGCGGTGGACACTTGACTGGTATATGCGGCGTGGCTACCGGGAGGTGGAATTTGGCAGACACCAGAGTCTGCTGGTGAAAACATTGTAGATACAAAGGAACGGTTATGAAAGTACTTGAAAACATTCTTGACTTTTTGCTCGGCAGAAAGTACTATGCGGCGGTCTTGTGGCGCACGTCCACGGACATCTTCGAGATTTCCTCGCGGATATTCCGCACGAAGGAGGAGGTGGAGGCGTACAGGGAGACGATGCACGGCAACCGCACCTACAGGATACACGCCGTGGTGTCGTTCCGCACAAGGGAGGCGCTGGAGTGGAAAATTAAAAAATAACGTCCCTGAAAGGACAGGGGGCATTATCTTTGCGGCATGAAGATACTGGAACACATCATCGGACTGATACGCTGGCACGGGATGTATGTCATCCTTGACACCGGCGATGACAGCGTGACGCTGAGCAAGCGTCTGTACGGACATATGGAGAAGGCGTGCGGTGGGAGGCTTGACACCGTGTACGCCTTTTCCATAGGGGGCGAGTACGCCTTCTGCTGCAACCCGAGGGAGAACGGTTGGCTACAGGAGGACTGTACCGCCCCTCTCCCCCATGTGCAGTACAATGCGGAGCACCGCTGCGTGGGTTTCCACTCGGAGTGCCCCACGGTGAACCGCATGGCGTATGACTACGGTCTGCCGCTGGGCAAGGTGAAACTGTCGGTGCGTCCCGGCAGACGGGGGAACATCAAATACTACCGCATATGCCGTTGAAGAGCGTGTTGGGCGCATCGGTGCGCAAGCCTGACGTGACGTTCCGCAAGGCGGACGGCAGGATAAGCATCACGGCGAGGGTGGCGGAAAGCCTCGGACTGAAGAGCGGTGACGGCATAGACATCATCGCGGACGAGTACGAGTGCCACCTCGCGGTGCGCCCCCATTCCGCTCCGGGGAGGTACAAGGCAGTGTGCAGACCCACGAACCGCGGCAAGCGCAGATGCCTGAACTTCCGTGCGTACAGCAGGGAGATATGCGACTTTGTCTGTTCGCGTTTCGGCAGCGACGTGGTGGCGTTATCCGCAGGAGAGACCACGGAGCATCCGCTGCACGGCAGACTGGCGACACTAATAAACAGGAATCTATATGGACATTAATCTGCGAACACTCTCGATGACACCGTCAGACCACGAATGCAAGGACGGTGACCTCTGCGCCATGCTCAACGTGATAAACGAGGACGGTGCGCTGCACATCATACCCGAGCCGACCGTCAAGGCAACGGTGGCGAATTTCGGCTATGCTCTGGCGGACACGAAATTCCACATACACAAGGTCGACAACGATGACCCGGAGAAAGACGACCACACGAACTGGATAGCGGTGGTGGCGGGCACGAAAGGCAACCGCATACTTTGGTGTGACGACATCAATGCCGACGAACAAGTGTGGACGGAGATTGCCGCGCTCAATGGCTTTGCAGTGAACGCCGTGACGTTC
>CAVFZF010000053.1:0-2198 GCA_963627025.1 Bifidobacteriaceae bacterium
CGTTCTTGTACTCGTCCATATCGCTGTCGATGAAGTAGGTTGACACATCCTGACCATAATAATTGTAGTACGCATCGATGAACGCCTGAGAGTAGTAGTTGTACTGTGTCCACAAGGTCTTGCCATTGTCAGTACCAGTCATGCAATTCTCTGTCAACACAAATACGAGACTGTAAGGTGCAGTCTCACGGTCAACATTGAATGTCGTGGTTGTGTTGGCGGTAATGGTCTTGTCGTTCAATGTTGCGCTCAAAGCGATAGAAGCTTCTGAGGGATAAGCCTCAGCGATTGTGGTAACACTCTTGTCAAGAGCGAACTTATACTTGGTAAGGTTGCCCTTGGCGTCTGTCTCGTACCAGTCGGTGCCGATGCCAAGTCCGATATAGGGATCCACGCTTGCCACACGGTCTACAGTTGCTGTTGGGAAGCTTGAAACGAAGTTACTCAAGTACAGAGCATAGTCGTCGCAAGCCATAGGGTCGCTGTAGTTAGAAGAATAGTCTCCGTGAACAGAAAGGGTTATCACCTTGTCGCCAAGAGCTTCTTTCACCTTGCGCAAACCAACAGTTCCGCGGGGGCAATAGCCGCAAGCTGTGCTTGTTGCCTCCTCAACGACAGACACACGCTCGGCGGGATTGTTAACACCAAGCACATAGCCAGTACCAGAGGTGGCAGTTGCGTCATTGGCCACACCGTTCACCTTTGTCACTTCAACTGAAACGAAGTGCTCGCCCTCAGCTATAGTGGCAGGTACATAAAGGTAACCATTGCTACCACCTTCTATCTGATAGTTTTCGTCAAGGGTAAGGGTCTTCTCTGCCTCTGCAGTTCCGTCGATGGTAAGAATATACGAAACGCTCTCCACTGCCTTGTAAGCGTTGTTGGTGACAGAGACAGGTATTTCGTTTTCCGTACCAGCCTTGAATGTTGACTCAAGCACATGATTGACGGTTACATCATTTGAAGGGCAAGCGGAAACATCAAGGTGGAGAGCCATTGTTATATTTCCGTCACCGCTACCATACTGGTTGTACCATTTACCGTCCGCATGCAACAACAGACCGTAGTTGATGTCATTTCCAGAATAAGTAACAAGAGGGAAATTTCCTGTATCACTCTTGCTACCAGCATTGTATGCAGTAGTAAAAGAATAACCTGCAAGGCATCCTCCTGCAGGAACGGTGAGTACCTCCGGCAACTTGAAATCTGAACCATATACAGTGTAGTATCCGTCAGACCCCTTGACTGCACTATTTATTTCTGAAGTCTCTATCGCATATGACTTCGTTGCCGTAGCTCCTGATGTCGGGAAAGAAAGACCTTCTTCGTCTGGAGTCTGGAACCAATAGCACACATCGCTAAGCTTTGAGGCATCAAAGAACATTATAGATACAGAGTCCACCGTTGCGCCTGCGAACCTTGACGGAACAAGCATAGCCACGTCATACTGGGTGAGACCATATCCGGCAATACTTAAGCCTTCTGCACCATCGCTATAGTCAAACCAAATGTTGTTTGAAGCCTCCTTCAACGGAGATGCCATTGAAGACACCTTTGAGGGAGTAACCGTACCCTGAACGTTAATCCAACCCTTTCTTTCCAACGGTCGGTTCGTTGCTGTTTTCAAGATGCTTTTCTCCACACCTTTGTTTAAACGCGCTGCACGCAGTTCAGGTGTAAAAGACTTCTGTGCGCTCGCCACACTGACAACAGACAGCAAAGCAGCACTGAAAAGTACATTCTTCAACATAATCTTAATACTTTAAATTAACTACTATGATATATAAAACATTATTTACTTTATAACCACCTTATGACGTTTTCCGTCTCTGTGAGAACGGACAATATAATATCCCCTCCTGCTTGACGACAACGTTTTGCCGTCAACTCCTTCAAGAAGCAAACGGCCGGACATGTCAAAAACATCATATAGACACTCCGTCTGTATTGAAGATATACCCGTAAGGTCGGGGTTGGAGAACTTGATGTAAACAGAGTGGGTCTCTCCACCGCCTGTAACGGTCATCAAGGAGTTAAGTTCTCCATAGTTTGTGGCGGCCACCTCATACTGTGCAATCACCGAATTTGATTTCTTGCAAGTGAACGTGCGTTGGAAAGGCCAAGACGTGATTGCAACACAGTTGCCGCCCATGCATATCTCGGGCATAGAGCCGATGGTGTTGTCAACGAGCTGCACC
>CAVFZF010000054.1:0-2023 GCA_963627025.1 Bifidobacteriaceae bacterium
ATGCGTCCACCATGGTTGCTTTGTTTTTCTCCCAGCGGTCGAGCAGTTTCTTGTACTCCTTGCTCATTTCCGTCAGTCGCCCTCGCGGTTGCACAAGCACCACTTTCAACCTGTTTATATTTGCCATACTAAGTAAATAGTTTTGTTTCTAACACAAAGGTATGTGTTTATCGACACAAAGAAGAATATTTTGCATACGAACTGCTTATCCCGAATGGGGGTAATAGACTTACATCAGTTGAACTTTATGCGCCATGCTCCGTTACCTCATAGACGATGCCATGTGCAGTAAGAAAATCGTATATCTCTTGTTGTTCATTGTCGTTCGAGTTAGAACTTTATATCTTCCGGCTTAATTCGGTCAGCCTCCGTTATCGGTCTTATCACCTTGCATGGCACACCGCCGACAACGACTCCTGCTGGAATGTCCTTCGTCACAACTGCTCCGGCAGCAATGACCGAACCCTCGCCAATGGTCACGCCACCAATGACGGTGACACTTGCTCCGAGCCATACGTTGTTTCCGATGTGGATGGGCTTGCTCTGCGTGAGCGGCTCCGTGCGCCGCTGCCCCGAGTTGACGGGATGTCCGGCGCAAGCCAGTACACACTTCGGGCCGATAAATACATCCTCACCAATATAGATAGGTGAAGTGTCGAGGAACACGCAGTCGAAATTGACGAACGTGAAATGTCCGCCCGCAAAGTGCGTGTTGCAGCCATAGTCGAAATGGATGTGCGGCATGATTGCCACGTTCTCGCTCCAACTGCCCAGCAACTCTTTGAGAATGTCTGCCTGTGCTTTACCGTCCGACGGGTCAGTCATGTTGTACTTCCAGCACAACTGCCGCGCCTTCTGCTGTATCTCCTGCGGTATACGCATCACGTTGCCGGCGTATGGTGCATCGGCAGTGACGATGCTGCGCACGTCAAGATTTTCATGTATGTCTTTCATGCAACTTGCTGTTCTGTATCTTTAATCACTTCCGGCTGTTGCCTTTTATGTTTGAGTTGGATCAGGCTCTGCCGCCATCGTCATCTCCTCTTCCGGCAACTCGTATCGCCTGACCTTGTGGTCTTCGAGAAAGATGTGGTTGAGAGTGTATTCCAAAGACTGCAGGGTCTGTTCTCTTACCTTGGGCTTTCATGTATGTCTCTTCTAATGCCATTGTCCTTCTTCTTTCATCTATTACCACCATTTAGAGTGGTAAGTTACCACCTTTATTGGTGGTATATGATACATCTCGTTTTGCCATAATCCTTAACCTATGCCACCAAAGCCAGTAACGGCAATGCTGCGATGATGGCATTGATATTCGGCATCGTCTTGGTCGGCTGATTAGCCAGATACGTATTGATGAGTATCACACGGAGCATTGCCCTCGCATCTGCGTTCTGCAACAGTTGAAAGAGCATTCCGTCTATCTCGGCATAGGCAAAGGCACGGCGCATCGCCTCTACGGAATAGCTGCCTTTCGGCAATTCCTTCCGTTCCTTCTTTGCATTCACCCAAGGTGTTGGTTCTGCAACCATACCTCGCACAACCTCATCATTTCCCACCAATCGCCAAAAACTTTCGTGTTGCAGATGAAAATACGGTTTGCAGATGTCGGGTGTAAAGATACAAGACGTTCCCAAGTATCTATGCCATATCTCATTAAACTTATCATTCAACCCGTCTGTCAGTTCGATGTGTGGAGTTAAAATGAAATCTGTCTCAATAAGGTCAATGATTGCTATAAGCAACACCGCCTTATGAGGAGCCTTGTGTCCCTTCACCTTTGCAGTATGCAAAGACGAAAATTTGTCCATATAGTGCCGTAGTTCCATCATACTGATTTAATCTCTGGTATACCAATTTCTATACTACTCCCCATTTTTAGACAGGGTTTGACTTCGTTTTGCCAGTCAATGAAGCGTGCGGACTATCCAGAACATCCTCTTGTCTTGGCAACAATCCAGTGGGGCGATAGCCCTTGGATTTTAAGACGAGGGTGCGGTATAAAACCATCATACCTCAGTCT